>NZ_JBHTFQ010000001.1:0-666187 GCF_042666235.1 Halodurantibacterium daqingense
TTCATGGATGCCCTCTCGTTTCTCTTGTGACTTCAGCATCACAAGCTTGGCGCACTTCGACGCCGTTGGGGAGAGAGCGGCATCCACCCCATCTCCACCCCGGGAAAGGCCGGTGCCGCCGCTGCGGCGATCGGGCATGACGAAGGGCTGATCTTCCGCGCGGTGGGCGACACTCTGGCGCTGTGCCCGCCGCTGATCGTGACCGAGGCACATGTGGCCGCGATCCTCGAACGCATGGGCCGCACATTGGAGCGCACCGAAGCCTGGATCCGCCAGGAAGCCGTGACCTGAGCGCATGGGCTGCGGCCCTGGCCGCAGCCCTTCCTCAGTTCACGATGAACTCGGCGTGAAGCGCCTTGGCGGCACTGATGCTCTTGAGGATGTCGATCATGTCGCGCGGGGCGACGCCCAGCGCATTGAGCCCTGCGACTACTTCCGAAAGCGATGTTCCTTCCGTGACCTCGGCCAGACCGACGCCCTGCCCCTGATCGATTTCGGCCCGGCTGCGGGGCACCACGATGGTTTCCCCGCCGGAGAAGGGATTGGGCTGAACAACCAAGGGCGCTTCCTCGACCCGCAGCGTCAGGTTTCCCTGCGAAACCGCGACACGCGAAATGCGCACATCCGCCCCCATGACGATGGTCCCCGATCGCTGGTCCACCACCACACGGGCGCGTTGCTCGGGCTCCACACTCAGATTCTCTATCCGGCCCACGGCATGCGCCGCGGATGCCTGCCGTGTGGCGGGAATGTCGAGAAGCACCGTCCCCGCGTCGAGCATTGCCGCCACCGGACGGCCGAAGGCGCCGTTGATCGCCTGTTCAATGCGGCCCGCAGTCGTGAAATCCGGTTCGCGCAGTGCAAGACGCAGTTGCCGCAGGCTGGCAAAGTCGAAATCGAGTTCGCGTTCGACCCGCGCCCCAGAGGGGATCACCCCCGCCGTCGGCACGCCCTGAACGACGCTGGCGGCCTCGCCCTGCGCCGAGACACCCCCCGCAAGGATCGAACCCTGTGCAACAGCATAGATCTGACCGTCGGCACCGGTGAGGGGGGTCATGATCAATGTGCCACCCAGCAGGCTTTTGGCATCGCCAATCGCAGATACCGTCACATCGATCCGCCCCCCGGCACGGGCAAAGGGTGGAAGGGTCGCCGTGACAAAGACCGCCGCGACGTTCTTGGGGCGGAGCTGTTCGCCGGTCACGTTGACACCAAGCCGTTCCAGGATATTCGACATGATGTCTTCCGTGAAGGGCGCGTTGCGCAAGCCGTCACCCGTCCCGTTGAGGCCCACGACCAGGCCATAGCCGACCAGATCGTTGCCACGCACACCATCAAATTCCACCAGATCCTTGATCCGGATGGGCCCGGCCAGCGCCATGGCCGGCACCAGACAAAGCCAGAGCAGCAGAATGCGCCCGATCATCGCAGGAAATCCGCAAGTGACAGGCGCGACATCCGCGCCGTTACCGCGTAAAGGGTTTCAAGCTGCGTCTGGGCTGCCTCGAGCTGCGTGCCGGAATCGAACTGATCCACACCGATCTGTGCCTCACGCGCCTGTGTCAAGGTGGTTGTCTCGACACCATTGCGGACCACAGCTGCTTCGACGCGCGATTCCGCAAGACCAAGCGTTGCCCGCAGTGCGCTGAACGGACCCTGGTTCGACAGCAGCGATTCCCCCGCTGCCTTGGCAAGCTCTGCCCGCTGTGCCGTCTGCCCGGCAAGATCAGGGTGATCCAGCAACGCTCCCAGGGCCAGGGCGGACAGCATCTTGCCGATTGCAGGATCCGCGGCCGTCATGGTCAGCTGGATGGATTCCGTCTCGCTTATCGTGAAGGATGACATCGGCTGGGCGGAACCAAGATAGGCATTCCCTGCCGCGAACCAGGTTTCGACCGTTGCCCGGAAATCGGCCAGCGAAGCCGCCCCTGTCGTCGCGGCGGTCAGCGCCGCGAGAATATCCTCGGCCGGAAGCAGTGCGGGGCCAGCCGTCGCCGCCCCGGCAAGCAGCGTCCGACCCGCGACCTGCATGTTCAACGCGGAAACGGCTGTCGCAAAACGGTCCTTGGCCGAGAGCGTGGCCGCATCAAGCGAGCTGTCCTGGCCGAGGCTTGCCACCGACAGCATGACATTGCCCACGTCAACGGCCATGGCCTGGGTCGTGTCCAGCGCATTCTGAAGTGTCTCGGTAATCAACGTGGCCTCGGTTGCGGCCATCTTGAAGGCTTTCAGCCGCTCCAACCCGCGTTCGATGCCCGCCAGCGTGGTGAAATCCCCCTTTACGCGCGCGCCGGGATCAATTGCCCGACCCGTCGCGAGTTCGTTGCTGTGGCGCAGAAGGCCAGCTTTCACATCCGCCATCTGCTGACGAAGAATGATATGGCGCGCGAGATCGCCCGTCGGAAGAATGATCATGTTACAACCTCAGCAGTGCTTGCATCATTTCGTCGGCAGCCTGGATCACCCGCGCATTCGCAGCATAGGCCTGTTCGATCAGCAGAAGGCGTTGAAGCTCCTCGTCCGTATCAACGCCCCCTTGCAGTTCGGCCAGCCGAAGCGTGCCCACCCGCGCCGCGGCAAAACTTGACCGGGTTTCCGACGTCTGCCGCTCGGCCGCGATCAGCGAGAGCATTTCGGCCGCGAGCCCCGAAAAGCTCTTGGCGGTGGAGCCGAACCCCCCCGAGGCAGCAGGGCCCGTGGCCGCGAGGGCCGCCCCCAGCGCACCTAGGATCGTGCCGTTCCCGACGTCGCCTGGTGCTGCGGCGCCGATACCGTCACGCAGGCGCCACAGCGCCCCGCCCTGGGCGGGATCGACTGCCCCGTTCAGGCGCAGTCGGGCAGCGAGGCCGACCTCATCGGCTGGATCAAACGGGCCGCCCTGATCGGTGAACAGGCCGGGGGCACCCGCGCCAAGGCTCGGATCCACCGAGGGATCCGACAGGCGCTCCAGCAGGTTGCGGGCAAGCGCATCAAGCTGCACCTGAACGTCGACTGCCAGGTCGTCGCGAACCGCGAAATGTGCCGAAAGGCTGCCGCCCTCAAGGCTGCGCGCGGCCGGAAAACCGTTGATCGTCACGCCAGACAGCGCCCCCGATGCCAATGTCATGTCGGCCGTGATCAGACCGGCAGCCGCGAATTCGATCTGGGCCGGCCTTCCATCCAGAAGGAGTGCGCCGCCAGAGGTGATCAGGGCGATCTGGCCATTGTCGCGCGCCACCTCCTTTACCGGCACAATCGAGCTGATCTTGTCGACAAGCTGCTGGCGCTGGTCCAGAAGCGCGCTGACATCGCGGCCGCCCAGCCCGGTGGTCGCGATCTGCCGGTTGAGGTCGGCGATCATGACCAGAGATTCATTCAATGTCTTGACGTCTGTCGCGATGGAACGGTCGGCGTCTCCACGTGCAATCTGAACGTCGGTGGAGATCGCATGAAAGTGTTGGGCGACATCCTTGGCCGCCGAAAGCACATTGGCAAGCCGCGCATCCGATTCGGGGCGCGCCGAAGCCTCGAGCAGCGTTGCCTCAAGCGCCGCAATTCGTGCCGAAAGCGACGAGGCATCATCGGGGGTCCCTATCTGGGCCTCGGTCTTGCGCAGAAAGGCTAGCGTCACCGACGCCTCGCCCGACGCGGCGACAGCGACCCGACGATCCGTCAGAATTGCCTGGTTCAGGATTCGCTGAATTCCGTCGATCTGCACGCCGGATGCATCCCGGGAGGACAACATGAGTTCGCGGCGCGCATAGCCCTCGGTCATCGCATTCGCAATGTTGGACGACACGACTTCAGCCGCGCGCGAGGCCGCGTTCAAACCCGACATCGCATTTGACAGTGAGGTGGTAATGCTCATTCCTTGCCCCCTTTCGGCTCAGGATGCGGTGGTGGCTGCTCAGCGCTTGATGTTGGTGGTTTCCTGCAGCATCTCGTCCACCGTCTGGATGACCTTGGCGTTCGACGAATAGGCCCGCTGCGTCTGGATCAGCTGCGTCAACTCGCCGGCCACATCGGTTGCTGACTCCTGCCGGGCGTAGCCGCGCATGCTTCCCGTCGGGCCGTCACCTGCGTCCCACAAATAGAAACCGCCGCTGGCATTGGTGACGGTGAAGGCGCCGCCATCCACCGCACGCAGCCCGTTCGGATTGGGCACGTCTGCTACCGGCACCTGGAAGATCGGGCGGCTCGATCCGTTGCTGTAGAGTGCGTAGACGATGCCGCTGTCATTGACCTCGACACCTGTGAGCGTGCCCACCGCGTATCCGTCTTTCGCGATGATCAACGGGGCGAAACTGTCCCCGAGCTGCGACATGCCACCGGTCTGGCCGATGCGGCCGATGGCGAGGTTCATCGGCCCGCCCGCGACATTGATCACCAGTTCGCCGGTTGCTGCATCATAGGTCCCGCCGGACAGCGCTGTCACCGAGTCGAGGCGGCCACCCCCGCCGCGCGTATCATCAAAGGTCAGCGTGAACTCCCCGACGATCGCACCGCCGGAAGCTGAATCGCGGATCGTCATCGTCCAGGTGTTGGACGACCCGGTTGCGGGCACCGTTGGCTCGTAGCTGATCGACAGCGCTTCGGAATTTCCGAGGTTCCCGAAGTATTCCACAGCCAGCCCCTCGATCTGGCCGGCCGCGCCCGCGATCGTGCTGGTCGCGGGCAGGTTCACGCCCACTTCAACGCGGGTTGTCGGTGCGCCTGCATATTCGTTCATGGCAACACGAACCGGCATCAGCGCCGCCGAAGTGTCGCGCGGAACCTGCGGCAAGGCGCCATCCGAATCAAGCGGCCAGCCAAGCAGGACAAGCCCGGTATCCGTGCGCAAGACGCCCTCGGCATCCGGACGGAACGAGCCGGTGGGCATCAGCATGAGCGGATAGTTCCCGGACATGTTGTTGACCGCGGCATAGCTGGTGACCGGCAGCATCCCGCGGCCCGCAATCGCAAGATCGGTGGCATTGGTGGTCGAAATCAGCGATCCGCCGCGATCCACAAGCCGGGATGAGGTGACCGCGACCCCCCCGGCCGTATATCCGCCGGTCCCGCTATTGATGACCATGGCGTGGAAATCGGTTGTCGCGCGTCGATAGCCATAGGTCGCCGAGTTGGCGATGTTGTCAGAGATGGCTGCCAGGCGCGCCGCATTGGCGTTGAGCCCGGCCACACCGGCATTGAGGGAGGAGGAAATCGTCATGCTGCGCCTTTCTGCTGCATCGTCTCGGACAGGCGCAGATTGCAGACGAGGGTTTAAGATCACCCTAACGGCTGACGACTTCTCAACGACGAAGCAGAACGACCTCCAGGCGGTTGTTGCGGCTGGCCATGGTGTTGCGCAGGACGGGGTGACGATCGGCAGCGCCGGTCACACGCTGCATACGCGCCTCGTCAAGCCCCGCGCCGGCAAGAAGCCTCCGCATCGCCTGAGCCCGTTCCGTGGACAGATCCCAGGCAGGATTGCTGCGCATCACGATCGGATAGGACCGCGTGTGCCCCGTCACCGCCACACGGTTGCGCACCAGCGCGAACACCTCGACCAGCATGGCTGAAAGCGCCTCGGTCACGGCGGTGGGTTCAGCGCTTTCGCCCTGGAAAAGCGGCGCATTGTCGAGGTCGAACAGCTCGATGATCAGACCTTCGTCGCTGATCCGCGTCACGACATGGCGCAGGAGCTGTTCTGCCATCATGCTCTCGCCCGATTTCGCAAGAAGGGCATCCTCAAGCGATTCGAGCTGTTCCTGCGTCAATTCCTCGGTCGCTGTTTCATCGGTTCCGGTCTGCCCGACTGCCTGCCGATCGCGCGCGGGCGACAGGCTGGTCGCCCCCCGCCCCGCATTCGCCATCGTTCGTTCCGAACGGGCGTCGTCGCCACCCATCACCCCGTCACCACCGCCGGACGTCCGGCTGAGCGGAATGGACGGATTGAAGAAATCCGCGATTCCATGACGTTGTTCTTCCGTTGTCGCACTGATCAGCCACATCAGCAGGAAGAAGGCCATCATGGCCGTCACGAAATCAGCATAGGCAACCTTCCACGCCCCCCCGTGGTGTCCGCCGCTGATCACTTTCTTCCGCTTGATGATGATCGGCGCTGCATTTCCCAATGCGGCCATTCCACCACCTCACTTTCACCCGAGATCAGCCTTAGGCCTCAGGAATGAACAAGGCCTTAACGGCCGAATTTGAACAAGTTGAGACCAGGCAGGCGTGATCTGCCGCCGCCGGGCATGGCCTGCGGGCACCGACCGCGGAACCTCCGACCGCCGAGAAAGGCGCGCCTTTGCCCAGGAAAGGCCAGTATTCGACCGTGCCATGAAGCCCTTGCGAAGATGGGGCGGCGCCATTACGGCCACGTCCGGGGCCCTCCGCCCTGTCCCACCCCGGGATTCAACTGCACGATTCGCGTCATGACGCGCGGGCTCCGCCGGTGCACCTCTTGCAGATCACCGGCCACAGCCGCCGGACACGCCGTGAGAGCGAGATTCTTCGCGCGCCCTTCCCCTAAACGGAGCCCTTCATCGGCCTCTGGCCGCCACCCCCACCAACCGGAGCGACCGGACCCTCGCGCGCCCATGCTCGGCCACGGCCGGCAGGATGTGATGGAGACCGAAGCGGAAAGCTTCGGCGCAGCGGATGCAGAACACCGGCGGCCCTTGTGTAAACAGGCCTTCCAGCGGCATCCCGAAGCGCACCTCCCGTGGCATTCTCGCCAGGTCGCACCACGATCCGCTGATACGCACCATTCATGAGGTCATGAAGCACCAACCAGCCTCGGTCCCGTCGTCCTCCTACGGAACCCGACGATCCGCCGTTCATCTGAATGATCCCCACCCCCGGAGTCACGGGGTCACCAGCCCTTCGCCTGGGACCTCCGTTTTCCTCCCAGTGATCGATCGGCCCTGCTGTCAACCATTTGGCATCGACTCCCGCAACGATTGTCAACCGCTTCAGTACGCAGTATCGTGGCATTGCCCCGCTTCGGCACAAGCTGAGCATCCGGGCGGCTGGGTCGCATTGCCGATCTGCCCTTGGGGCCTAACAAGTTGGCCTTGATAACCCGGACGAACAAATATGTTCCTCGCGCAGGCCTGCTTCAGATGCCGCGGAAAATCGGACACACAGAGAGCCATTCGCCGATCGAGTTTGTCAGATGCAGTCTTGTGCTCTGGGCGTCAAGAGCGCCCGGACATCAGGATGAAAAGGCATAAATTCCTACGAAGGCGATACTGAGGAACCCTTTTCAGGTTGCCTCGGGGCAGGAAGTGGTGCCGCTGAAGGGACTCGAACCCCCGACCCCATCATTACGAATGACGTGCTCTACCAGCTGAGCTACAGCGGCCCGGTTCTTGCCGGTGCGGCGCCTGATAGCACCATCGCGGGCGAGTGTGTAGCCCTAATTTGCAGCTTTTTGCGGCTCGGCATCGATCACGCCCTCGGCCTCTGGCGCGGCGGAGTCCGGCGTGCCGACGATCAGCGGCAGCATCTCGGTCTGGGTCGCGCTGGGGCCGGTACCTTCAGGCGGTTCGGACCAGCTCAGCGTGTCGAAGCCGCCGCAGTTCTCGCAGATCGGCACCCAGTGACTGTGGATGTTATGGCAGCTGTCACAGGTCCATTGCGGGCCCCGCGATGCGGTCAGCGCCTTGGCCAGCCAGCCGCGAACCACAGCATCATCCGCGCCCTCGCCGCGTTCGATCGCGGCCATGATGGTCAAGACGCGGGCGGTCGGATGCCGCTCGACCAGGTCGCCCAGCGCGCGTCGGGCTGCAGGGAAATCCTCGGCGGCGATCTGCAATTCAGCCTGCAAAAGGCGCGTTTCCTCATGCTCGGGCCGGAGGGAGGTGAGGGCGGCGAATCGCTTCAACCGTTCGACCGGTGTTTCATCGGGCGCGATCTCGGCAAAGGCCGCGGCCAGATCCGGGTGGGGGCGGGCCTCCCAGGCCTTGCGCAGCACCCGCGCGGCATATTTCGGCTTGCCCTCGGCAATATAGCTGCGGGCGGTCATGGTCGCTGCGGGAATGAGATCAGGTGACAGCTTGTTGGCGGCGATCGCAGCTTCGCGGGCCTCGATGCTGTTGCCCTCGGCAAAGACCTCGCGGGCTTCCTGAAGGGCGAGAACCGCATCGCGGCGGCGATAGACATCGCGCGGCAGCGCGCCGGCCTTGACCTTGGCCTGCAACGTGGCGCGCGCGCCCTTCCAGTCTTCGCCTTCCGCCTGCAGCTTCAACAACAGGTCCTGGGTTTCCACATGCCGCGGCTTGAGCGCGAAAGCCTTCTTGGCCAGTTTCATGGCAGTCGCCGTATCGCCCTCGGCCAGACGCTGCTTCATGATGCCGCGGATGGCAACGAAACGGGTGCGATCATCGCGCAGCAGGGCCTTGTAGGCCTCTTCGGCACGCTGGGTGTCGCCCACAAGCTCGGCGGCCTGTGCGGTCAGCAACCGGGTAATCTCGGGCCGCTCCAGGTAGCGGTCGGCCTTCTCTGCCTTGCGCAGCGCCGTGCGCCCCTCGCCAGCCGCCAGCGCGATCATGCCATCCGCAAGGGCCTGAAGCCCCTTGCGTTCGCGGCTGCGGTCGAAATAGCGCGAGAGCGCGGTTTCATCGCCGTTCAGGAACCGCAGGCTGGCGACCAGAAGCCCGACCAGACGCAGCAGGATCCACAACAGAACCATCAGAAGCAGCGCAACGATCACTGCCTGCAGAGGCCCGAGCGTGAATTCGGTATTGGCGACAGCAATGCGCATGCCGTCATCGGAATCGGTCAGGAGAGCGGCACCGTAGCCCAGCACCGCAACCGCCGCGACGAACAAAAGGATCTTGACCAGTGACCAGAGCATGCGGACGTCCTCAGTTCGGAGAAAGGGCGGCGGAGAGGGTTTCAAGCGCCTCTTCCGCGGCAATGCGGCTTTCCGCCTGCACGCGCCAGGGGGCAAGGGCCTGCTGCCCCGCCTCGGGCAGCGCGTCCAGCTCGGCCAGCGCCTCGGCAAGGGCGCCGCGGGCAAGATGCGCCTCGGCACGCGACAGGACAGCATCGGGATCGTCCCCTTCACGCGGCGTCAGGCTGCGCATGCCAAGCTGGACTCGCAGGAAGCCGGCGAGACGATCCTGCAGCGCCTCGCCCGAAGTGGCAGGAAGGGCAGCCGCAAGGGCAGCGCGCGCCGCAGCCGGGAAGGTTTCGCGCAGTTCGGCGCGGGTCGGAACACCCTCGGCGGCAGACTGCAACGGGGCGGGGACATCGCGTCCCGCCTGGGAAAGCCGGGCCAGAGGCGCAGAAAACGCGGCCCCGCCCTCAAGCGCTGCGCGGATCTCCGACAGGGCCGCGCGCTGTTCGACCTGTTCGGCGGCCCGCGCGGCCTGTTCGGCGGCAGCCTCGGCCTCGGCGCGGGCGCGGGCTTCGGAACGGAAAGCCTCGATATCAGCCTGATCCTCCGACAGCAGGTCGCGCAGGGCGGCAAGCTCCTGTTCAAGCGCGGTCAGGTCGGGGGCGGCAGCTTCGGCGGGTTGACTCTCGATCTCCGCCAGACGCGCCTGAAGCGCCGCAAGCTGTTCCAGAAGCGCGGCCTGCCCCGCCTCGACCGACGACAGATCCGCCGTTGCGGCCGGGCGCTGCAACTCGGCCTCAAGCGCGGCAAGACGCTCGGTCTGCCGCTCCAGCGCCGCAAGCAAGGCGGCCTCGGATGTGTCTTGTGCCCCGGTATCTGCGACGGGGGCTTGTCCGGGCCAGGCGCCGGTTTCCGTCATGTAGTACCATGCACCGGCTCCAAGGGCGACTGCGACCGCAACGCCCAGCAGAAAGGCGGCAACTGCCCCGCCCCGGCGCCCGGGCCGCGACTGACGTTGCATGTCCGCATCTGGCGATGGCGGCATCTCGATCGCCGACTCGGCGGGCGGTTCGGGCAGGGCTCCGGGCGAAAGATCGGGCGGCGTATCGGCCTGCTGCGGCTGGACACCCTCCTGTTCCGAAACCGCAACCGTGAGCGTCTCGTGCAGGTCTTGCGGTTGCGACTCAGTCACGGATCCGGTCGCTGCACGGGGGACATCGGCCTGCGCGGGCTCAGTTTCAGGCTGCTGGTCCGGCTGATCCGGCGCAGTCGTCCCGGGGGGCGAGAGTTCGGCCTTGCCGCCCGCAGAGTCGTTTTCCTTGCCCTTGCCAGACCGTGCCACCAACCGTCCTCCTGAAGCCGCATTCGTCCCTACTTAGCCTGCCGACGGCCCTGTCTCAAGCCGCCGAACCCGCGACAAGTGCGCTTTCACAGGCGGCAGCCATGGCCTCGCCATCCGGCCGTGCGGCAACAACCGGCGTCTCGGGCGCAAGTTCCGCCCAGGTTGCCGCCGCCGCCGCGCTGATGGCAACCGGCAGAAGCTGCGCCTTTAGCCCCCCGCGAACTGCGGCGATCTGATCGGCCAGCAGCCTGGCCGACCGGGGCGAGAACAAGGGCACCACCAAGGGTACGGATTGCTGCAGCAGCGCCCGCGCCGCATCGTTCAGCGCAACGGGAACCTGATCATAGACAACCCTTTCGCGCGTGGGCAGCCCCCTTGCGCCGAGCAGGTCTGCCAGATGCTCCCGCACATGCACGCCCCGCAGGTGCAAAAGCGGCGTTGCCGGTTGGGCCGAGACCAGCAACGGCACCAGCCGCGCCGCATCGGGCGCCACCCCCCGCACATCATGCCCCGCCGCCCGGGCACGTTCCGCGGTGCGCTCTCCAACGCACCAGACCGGCAACCCCGGCGTCACCCGATCCACCGCATGCTGCGAGGTCATCACGAGCCCGGCAACATCGGCCGGCAACGGCTCGGGTGCGAATTGGTCGATGCGCAGCACCGGCGCGATCACGGTCCGGAAGGGAACGGAACAGCGCCGCGCAAGCTCGGCCGCAAAGCGCTGCGACTGCGGGGCCGGGCGCGTCAGCAACAGGGCAGGAAGCGTCATGGTGCCCACCGGGATTGTCTGCCAAGGCCCGCAGTGTTACCTGCGATGGCAGAGGCCCGCAACCGGCAGAGACATGCGCGACACGCTGACCCTTCTTGGCATCGAAAGCAGTTGTGATGACACAGCTGCCGCCGTGGTGCGCAGCGGACCTGCGGGAACGCAGATCCTCTCCTCGGTGGTTGCCGGTCAGACCGAGCTGCATGCCGATTTCGGCGGTGTCGTCCCTGAAATCGCCGCCCGCGCCCATGCCGAAAAAGTGGATCTTTGCGTGGAGGAAGCGCTGTCGCAGGCGGGCCTGCCGCTTGGGGCACTGGATGCCATCGCGGTGACCGCGGGCCCGGGACTGATCGGCGGCGTGCTGTCGGGGGTGATGTGCGCCCGCGGGCTTGCTGCAGGCGCCGGATTGCCGCTGATCGCGGTCAATCATCTGGCGGGGCACGCGCTGACCCCGCGCCTGACCGACGGGATCGCCTTTCCCTATCTGATGCTGCTGGTCTCGGGCGGGCATTGCCAGTTTCTGGCGGTCGAGGAAGTGGACCGCTTTACACGCCTTGGCGGCACGATCGATGATGCCCCCGGCGAGGCTTTCGACAAGACGGCCAAGCTTCTGGGCCTGCCGCAACCCGGTGGCCCCGCGGTCGAGGCCGAGGCCGCCACGGGCGACCCGCTGCGCTTTGCCTTTCCACGGCCGCTTCTGGACCGGCCTGGCTGTGATCTGTCCTTTTCGGGGCTCAAGACCGCATTGTTGCGGGCGCGCAATACGCTTGTCGCAGAACAGGGTGGCATCACCCGGCAGGACCGCGCCGATCTTTGCGCCGGGTTTCAGGCGGCAGTGCGGGATGTCCTGGCCGAAAAATCCCGCCGCGCGCTGGCACGTTACCTTGCGCTTCGACCGCCGCAGCCCGTCTTTGCCTTGGCCGGTGGCGTCGCCGCGAACCGGGCCATACGCGCTGCGCTTGAAGGGCTGTGTCAGGGTCATGGTGCGCGGTTCATTGCCCCTCCACTTGCACTTTGCACGGATAACGCCGCGATGATCGCCTGGGCCGGGCTGGAGCAGATCCGGGCCGGGATCCCGCCCGCCCCCTTTGCAGCGCGCCCCCGCTGGCCGCTGGACGAACGCAGCCCGGCACTCATCGGCTCTGGTCGCAAGGGGGCCAAGGCGTGACGGCGATCGCGATCATCGGCGCCGGAGCCTTCGGGACGGCACTCGCAGTCACGCTGGCTCAGCAAGGACCGGTGATCCTGTGGGCGCGCGATCTGCGCGACATGGCCCGGGATCGTGAAAACCGGGCGCGGTTGCCCGGGGTGCCCTTGCCGACCAGCCTGTCCCTGACGCAGGATCTCGCAGATCTGTCCGCCGCCAGCATCGTGTTGGTCGCCCTGCCGATGCAGCAACTGGGGGCCTTTCTTGCCCGCAACGCCACGCATCTAGACGGCCGAAGCCTGGTCGCCTGTTCGAAAGGGGTGGATCTGGCCAGCGGCAAGGGGCCAAGCGCGCTTCTTGCACAGGCCTGCCCGGGGGCCACGGTCGCAGTGCTGACCGGCCCAAGCTTTGCCGCCGACATTGCCCGCGGCCTGCCCACCGCGCTGACGCTGGCCTGCGCCGATCCGGTCGCTGGCCCCGCGCTTCAGGCGCAGCTTTCGACGCCCGCGCTGCGACTTTATCGCAGCACGGATCTCACGGGGGCGGAACTGGGCGGCGCGGTCAAGAACGTCATCGCGATCGCCGCCGGCATGGTGATGGGCGCGGGCCTTGGCGACAGCGCGCGGGCCGCCTTGATGACCCGTGGCTATGCCGAAATGCTGCGGCTTGCCGTCCATCTGGGGGCGCGACCGGAAACGCTGGCCGGGCTGTCGGGCCTTGGCGATCTGGTTCTGACCTGCACCTCGGACCTGTCACGCAACTTCCGCTTTGGCCGCGCGCTTGGCGCAGGCAGCGCTCCGGAAGAAGGCGCCACGGTCGAAGGTGTCGCAACCGCCCGGGCCATCACCGCACTTGCCCGCAACCGGGGCATAGACATGCCGATCACCACGATGGTCGCCGCCGTGGTGGGCGGTGAACTGACCGTCGCCGATGCAATGACCGCGCTGATGGCGCGACCACTCAAAGAGGAATGACATGCCGCTTTTCGCCCTTATCTGCCTCGACAAGCCGAACCAGCTGGACCTGCGCAAGGCCAATCGCGACGCGCATCTTGCCTATGTTGCCGAAACCGGCGTGGTCCAGCTGGGCGGGCCCTTTCTGGATGCGGCCGGTGACATGTGCGGCTCGCTCGTCATTCTCGAAGCCGAGGATCTGGCCGCTGCCGAGGCCTGGGCTGCGGCCGATCCCTATGGCGTGGCCGGACTTTTCGAGTCGGTGACGATCCGGCCGTGGAAAAAGGTCGTCGGCTGATGGCCTTCTGGCTGTTCAAATCCGAACCCGACAGCTGGAGCTGGGACCAGCAGGTTGCACGCGGCGCGGCAGGCGAGGAATGGTCGGGCGTCCGGAACTATGCCGCCCGCAACAACATGCGCGCCATGAAGCTGGGCGACCGCGGGTTCTTCTATCATTCGAACCAGGGCAAGGAGATCGTCGGCATCGTCGAGGTCTGCGCCGAAAGCGCCCCCGACAGCACGGCCGATGATCCGCGTTGGGATTGCGTCCACATCCGGGCGCTGGAGGCGATGCCACGCCCCGTGACGCTGGAAATGTGCAAGGCCGACCCGCGCCTGACCGAGATGGCGCTGGTCCGGACGTCCCGGCTTTCGGTGCAGCCGGTCACGGATGAGGAATGGCAGATCATCTGCGAAATGGGCGGCCTGCCGCAAGCCTAGCCGTGCATAGCGATGGGGGGCCCCCGACGGCCCCCCATCATCCCCCACGCGCCTTCACCACACGCGCGCCAGACAAGGCAAGGCCGTCCTGGCCATCCCTCAAGACTAGGGCGCAGGCGCCCTCTGCTCAAGCAACATGCCCTGAAAAGTTGAATGATCGTCGGAGGCGGCACCCGAGGTGCGTTCGGGCGCCTCTTCGGCGCTTCAACCCGCCGCAGAACAGACGACAGCCCCTGCCCGGATCCGGCCCAGCGCGGCAAAGGCGGCAATCGAGCATCGCGGTGTTTCCGATTGTTGATTGCCACTGCCTGCACGTGCAATGGCCCGCGGCGCGGCATCTTCATCGCCTCGGGGATACTGTCGTTCGACATCCGACCATCGCGCACCCGCTCCGGTGCTTTCGTCATGGCAGCCAGATCCGTTCAGAAACCTCGGGCAACGGCCCAAGCCGGAGCGCCGTATGTTCGTGCCCGAAAGCATATTGTCGGATCTCGTCGGCGACCTCGGGCGGACAATGGCGCGAGAAGTCCTCGTAAAGTGACTGAGAGAACATGATCGTCTTGAGCCATCCCGCATCGTGCGGCAACGCAATCAACGGGATCTTGCGCCGGTAACTCAGAAGGGCGACTCTCGTGTCGATGAAGCCCATCGCGTCAGCGACCTCGTCGAACCGCGGAAGCAACTGCGGCGGGGCGATCAACACGCCGGTTCCGAGTTCATCCACGACATGTGCCCGATCGACTCGCTGCATATAGGTGAACGCCTGGTTGAGCTTGAAGATCTTTCCCCTGCGGATGCGGCTGTAATCCCGCAGCACATGGGCCGAAAGACGCAGCCTTGGCCGGATATACACAAGCCCATGATGGCCATAAACAGCCCCAGGGATGTTCAGCACGCGGATCATTTCGCATGAACGGGAAACGTAGTCCGCCGGATAGAGGATGTCATCATCCAGAAGGAAGACAAGATCCGCATCCACATGTCGGGGTAGAAGCTTCCCACAGTCCTTGGTGTCCTGATCCGGGATGACCGGGTCCACGTTTGCGAACCCGGCCAGCCAGGGCGGCACATCCTTGTACTGGTTCAGCACCAGCGTCAGCTTGTCCAGTTGGGGGGCGATGGTCTGCACCACGAAATGAAGTGTATCCGCACGTGCGGGATAAGTCGCCATCGTCCCACAAAGCTTCATGATCTCAATACCGGTAATGATCCGACTTGAACGGACCCTGTGGCGAGACGCCGATATATTCCGCCTGATCGGGGCGAAGCTCGGTCAGCTTGACGCCGATCTTGGCAAGATGCAGGCGCGCCACCTTCTCGTCCAGATGCTTGGGCAGGATGTAGACGCCCGGCGCATAGTCGTCGCCCTTGGTCCAGAGCTCGATCTGCGCCAGAACCTGGTTGGTGAAGCTGGCCGACATCACGAAGCTCGGGTGCCCGGTGGCATTGCCGAGGTTCAGCAAACGGCCCTCGGACAGAAGAATGATCCGGTTGCCCGAGGGCATCTCGATCATGTCCACCTGTTCCTTGATGTTGGTCCATTTGTGGTTGCGCAGGGCCGCCACCTGAATCTCGTTGTCAAAATGGCCGATGTTGCCGACGATGGCCATGTCCTTCATCTCGCGCATATGCTCGATGCGGATCACGTCCTTGTTGCCGGTGGTGGTGATGAAGATGTCGGCGCTTGCCGCGACATCCTCAAGTGTCACCACCTCGAACCCGTCCATTGCCGCCTGAAGCGCGCAGATCGGATCAATCTCGGTCACCTTGACGCGCGCGCCCGCACCCTGCAGGGACGCGGCCGAGCCCTTGCCCACATCGCCATAGCCGCAGACCACGGCGACCTTGCCGGCCAGCATCGTGTCGGTCGCACGGCGGATGCCATCGACCAGCGATTCCTTGCAGCCATACTTGTTGTCGAACTTGGACTTGGTGACGCTGTCGTTGACGTTGATCGCCGGGAACGGCAGCTGGCCCTTCTTGTGCAGGTCATAAAGCCGATGCACGCCGGTCGTCGTTTCCTCGCTGACGCCGCGGATGGCATCGCGCTGCGCGGTAAACCAGCCGGGCGACTGCGCCAGCCGCTTGCGGATCTGCGCGAAAAGCGCCTCTTCCTCTTCGGACTGCGGCGCCGCGATCAGGTCGTTTTCGCCAGCCTCGACACGCGCGCCGATCAGGATGTAAAGCGTGGCGTCGCCGCCATCATCCAGGATCATGTTCGCCGGCCCGCCCTCGAACTGGAAGATCCGATCGGTATAGGCCCAGTATTCCGCCAGCGTCTCGCCCTTTATGGCAAAGACGGGAACGCCGGCTTCGGCGATGGCCGCAGCCGCGTGGTCCTGAGTCGAGAAGATGTTGCACGAGGCCCAGCGCACATCCGCCCCGAGCGCCACCAACGTCTCGATCAGCACGCCGGTCTGGATCGTCATGTGCAGGCTGCCGGCGATGCGCGCACCCTTCAGCGGCTGGCTGGAACCGAATTCCTGCCGCAGCGCCATGAGGCCCGGCATCTCGGTCTCGGCGATGGTCAGCTCCTTGCGGCCATATCCTGCCAGCGCGATGTCCCGGATTATGTAATCTTTTGCCATGCGCCGTTCTCCTTGACGTGTTCCGCAATGCGGGTGAGATAGCACCGCGAGCCCGAAACGACAACGCCGCCGGCGGCAAGTGGTTAGGAAGCGGTTATGAACCAAGACAATTCGTCACAGCCAGCACATCGTCGGGCGATTGCGCTCTGCGCCGATGCGCGGTTCCTGCCGCATGCCGCCTTTCTGGCAAACCAGATCGCCGGGCAGAACCCTTGGCGTGATTATGACATCTGCATCTGTTCGGCCGAGGCGCTGACCCTGCCGGCGCAACTTGCGGCACCCGGGCTCCGGATCATCCAGATCACGCCGGGCGCCGATTACGGCGCGCTGCACGACGCCGATCTGCCCAGAAGCACCTACCTCCGCCTTTGGGTGGCCGAGGCACTCGCCCCGGATTATGACCGCATTCTTTACCTTGATGCCGACATGTTCCTGGAGGCCGGCGATCCCGGCCTGCTGCTGGATCTTGATCTTGGGCCGCATGCGGTCGCGGCGGTGCGCGACATGCAGCAATGGTCAACGCCCCTGAAAGAGGTGAGCGAGTTCAAGGCGATGGGCTGGCCCGCCGCGCCCTACTTCAACGCGGGGCTGATGTTGATCGACACAACGCGCTTTCAGGCGGACCGGGTGCTGGCGCGCGCGCTCGAGTTCCGCACCGCCCATCCTGACGCAGTGCATCATCACGACCAGTCGCTGCTGAACTGCGTGTTGCGTGGCAACTGGGCCGAGCTCAGCCCGGTCTGGAACTGGCAATGGGTCGCCAAACGCCCGCTCTTCGCGCTGTGGTCAGGGGCGCGGCTGGTTCATTTCGTGGGGCATCTGAAGCCGTGGAACGACCCGCGCGGCGTCTATCCGCTGCGCTATGCGATCGCCTATGCCGCATTCTTCGCACGCTACTTCCCCGACCTGCCGGTCGTTCCCGTCGCGCAGGAAACGCTGCAAAGCCGCGGCAAGGATTTCGCGCTGGTGATGGTCCAGCATCTTGCGGGCCGCGGCAGGATCAACCGCTATCTGCAGCGTTTTCGTGACGAAAGGCATGTGATCGCATGACCCGCGCCCCCCGCGCCTGGCAACGGATGCTGTCGGGGCGGCGGCTCGATCTGCTCGACCCCACGCCGGTGGATATCGAGATCGAGGACATTGCCCACGGTCTTGCCTTCGTGGCGCGCTGGAACGGGCAGACGCGGGGCGACTGGGCCTATTCCGTGGCCGAACACTCGCTGCTTGTCGAAGAGATCTTCGCGCGGCTTGAACCGGCATTGCCGGTGCGGTGGCGCCTTGCGGCGCTGCTGCATGACGCGCCGGAATATGTGATCGGCGACATGATCTCGCCGGTCAAATCGGCAATCGGCCCGGGATACGGGACGCTGGATGCGCGGCTGACCCAGGCAATTCACCTGCGGTTCGGCCTGCCTGCCACACTGCCTGTCGCGATCAAGCAGAAGATCAAGCGTGCCGACCGGATCTCGGCCTGGCTCGAGGCGGTCCAGATCGCGGGCTTTACCCGGTCCGAGGCAGACAAGCTGTTCGGCCGGCCCGATCCACGCCATGTGGAGGGGCTGGAGCTGCTGCTGCGGCCGCCGGTCGCGGTGCGCGCAGCCTATCTTGAACGCCACTACGCGCTTCTGGCGCGCTGCTGACTATTTCGGGCTGCGCTTGGCCAGGATGCGCTGCAGGGTGCGCCGGTGCATGCTCAGCCGTCGTGCGGTCTCGCTCACGTTGCGGTCACACATTTCATAGACCCGCTGGATATGTTCCCAGCGCACGCGGTCTGCCGACATCGGGTTCTCCGGCGGGGGCGGCAGCGATTCAGATCCACGGGCCAGAAGCGCGTTCATCACGTCATCGGCATCCGCAGGCTTGGAGAGGTAATCGGTCGCGCCGATCTTGACCGCGGCCACGGCTGTCGCGATGGCGCCATAGCCAGTCAGCACCACGATGCGGCTGTCGGGGCGCCTTTCGCGCAGTGCCTCGACCACATCCAGCCCGTTGCCATCCTCGAGCCGCAGATCCACGACCGCATAGGCCGGCGGCCGCGCCGCGACAATCGCCTTGCCAGCCGCGACGGATTCGGCGGTTTCGGGCTGGAATCCGCGCTTCTCCATCGCCTTTGCCAGCCGCCGCACGAACGGCTCGTCGTCATCAACCAGCAGCAGCGTGCGGTCAGTGCCCAGGTCCACAATCTGATCTTCAGGCATCGGTTCCCCCGTTCGCCGTTCAACCCTTCGGGCATTTACGGCTGAAAGTCGATTTCGGATGTTCTAGGGCCCCGCCCCGCCGAGGTCAAACCTCAGGAGGCTGCGCGGAGGAAGCAGGACGTTGCCTCGGCCATTTCCTCGGCTGAGCTTTCGCGCCGGAAGAATTCGACAAATCCGACTTCGGGCAGCACCAGATAGGTGAAGGTCGAATGATCGACGAGGTAGAATTCATCGTCGCTTTCATGGATGCGGTAATAGGTGCGATAGGCCTGCGAAGCCGCCTGAACCTGTTCAGGGCTGCCGGTCAGCGCGATCATGCGCGGATGGAACAGTTCGGCATAATCGGCCAGAACCTCGGGCGTGTCGCGCTGCGGATCGACCGAAATGAACACCGGCGTCACCTCATATCCCATCTCCTCAAGCAGATCCACGGCCTCGGCATTGCGCGCGCTGTCCAGCGGACAGACATCGGGGCAGAAGGTATAGCCGAAATAGACGAGGGCCGGTTTGGTGAACACGTCGGCATCGGTCACGGTGCGGCCCGTCTGATCCACAAGCTCGAAGGGCCCGCCGATGGCGGCGGTGCCGCCTGCGACATTCGTGGCCCGGCACTGGGCAAAGGCCTCGTCCTGGCCGCGCATCAGAACGACGACACCAAGCGCCCCCAGAACGGCGGCCACCGCTGCGGCTGCAATACCTGCATACAGACGGGTCATCGGGCTCTCCTGAGGCTGCTTGCACTTTGCGCGCATTGATCCATCATCACGCAGGCACGGACAAGCCCAACCTGTGCGGGTGCGACAAGGAGGCAATCACGATGACGACAGGACCGATGTCATGATGCGCGCCTCGCTCGGCCTCACGCATGATACCCGCAGCGCATGGCTGCGCCTGCGCACGCTGATCGTGCTGCGCTGGTTCGCGATCGCCGGCCAGTTGGGCGCAATCGCGGTGGCGCACCAGTATCTGGGCCTGCAGATCGACCTCGGGATGAGCCTGGTGGCCGTGGGCGCCTCGGTGATCTTCAATCTGATTGCCGTTTTCGTCTTTCCGGCAAACAAGCGCCTTTCCGAAAGCGAGGCGGTGCTGACCTTCCTCTTCGACCTCGCGCAGCTCGCGTTCCTGCTGTATCTGACGGGCGGGCTGCACAACCCTTTCGCGCTGCTCATCCTTGCGCCGGTGACGATTTCGGCCACTGCGCTGCGGCTGCGCAGCACGCTATTCCTGGGCGCCGCAGCCATCGCGCTGGTCACGCTGCTGTCGTTCTTCTATCTGCCGCTGCGGCTTGCCACCGGCGAGGTGCTGCGCAGCCCGGCCATCTTCGAATTCGGCTCATGGTTTGCGATCGTGATCGGTGTGGTGTTCCTCGGCTTCTATTCCCGCCGCGTCACCACGGAGATCCATTCTATGGCCGATGCGCTTCTGGCAACCCAGATGGCGCTGGCGCGCGAACAGAAGCTGACCGACCTGGCGGGCGTCGTGGCCGCCGCGGCGCATGAACTTGGCACCCCCCTCGCAACGATCAAGCTGGTCAGTTCGGAAATGGTCGATGAGCTTGAAAACCCCGAACAGCGGGCCGATGCCGAACTGATCCGCCAGCAGGCCGACCGCTGCCGCGACATCCTGCGTTCGATGGGGCGCGCCGGCAAGGATGACCTGCATCTGCGGCAGGCACCGCTGGCCGCAGTCATCAGCGAAGCGGCCGAGCCCCATATGGATCGCGGCAAGCAGATTCATGTCCAGATGGCGCCGGGACCGGGCGGCGACGATCGCCAGCCCTCGATCCGGCGCAAGCCCGAGATCGTCCATGGCCTGCGGAACCTGATCCAGAACGCGGTGGATTTTGCCGATGCGAACGTCTGGATCGATGCCGAATGGACCGACGGCACCATCACCCTGCGCATTGTCGATGATGGCGAGGGTTTTCCGCCCCATCTGTTCGGACGCATCGGCGACCCATTCGTACGCCGGCGCAGTGGCGGCGCGGACAACCCGCGGCGCCCGGGCTACGAGGGCATGGGCCTTGGACTGTTCATCGCCAAGACCCTGCTTGAACGATCCGGGGCGGAACTTGCCTTTGCCAATGCCGCAGATCCCTTCCTGCTTGCCTCGGAACGGCCAGACCGGCGCGGCGCCGTGGTCGAGGTCAGCTGGCCGCGCGACAGCATCGCCGCCGACCGGGAAGAGGCGATCGGCGCCAACAGACCGTTTACAATCCTCAGTTGAGTTAACGGTTGATTAACCATTGAGCCGCAGGATCATCGCGTATCGCGAAGGATGACCCGATGCCGCTGGATGGATGGTCGCTGACACTGCTTCTGATCGTGACGTCGTTCACCTCGGCCCTGCTCGCCATGGGGGGGCTTTACCTCCTGCCGGGACGTGCGGCCGCCAGACCGGCAAGGGGCATCTTTTCCTTGGGCGAGGATGACATCGTCTTTCTGCTTGACGGGGATCGGATCGTCGATGCCACGCCTGCAGCTCGCCTTCTGCTGGATCAGGGCGAAACCGGTGCCCAGACCGGGGTCGAGGCGCGGCTGTTCGCCTATCTCGCAGCCCAGTTCCCCGGCCTTCGTCCGCAGTTGGAGGAGCTTGCCGAAACCGGCAGCTTCACCTGCACCGGGGGCGGTCCGCGCCGACTGCACCTGCGGGCAGAATGGTGCGAGGGGCTCACGCGCCTTACCCTCCTCGATCCCGAGGCAGAAGGGCAGGTGGTGACGGTCGACGCGCTCAGCTTCCGCGCTGCAACCGATGAACTGGCAACGCTGCGCGCCGTGATGGAACACGCGCCGATGCTGATCTGGCGCGAGGATCCGGCCGGCGCAGTTACCTGGGCCAACCGCGCCTATCTGCTGCGCGCCGCTGAAGGCACGGACGATCTTGGCTGGCCCCTGCCAGCGCTTTTTGCCTCCGATCACAGGAAAGCGGCGCGCCAGAGGCTTCAGCATTCCACAGCGTCGGGCGGACAGGAGGGATGGTTCGACTGCGAAACCCTGCCGCTTGGCGAAGACCTGCTGTGTTTTGCCGTTCCGGCCGATGCCACGGTTCAGGCCGAGCTTTCCCTGCGCAGCTTCATGCAGACGCTCGCCAAGACCTTTGCGCATCTGCCGATCGGGCTGGCGATCTTTGACCGTCAGCGTCGCCTGCAGTTGTTCAACCCCGCCCTGACCGACCTGACGGCGCTGGGTGCCGAGTTTCTTTCGGCCCGGCCCACGCTGGCCGCGTTTCTGGACCAGTTGCGCGACAGGCAGATGCTGCCCGAACCGCGAGATTACAAGACCTGGCGCCAGCAGTTCACCGAAATGGAAAGCGGCACACCCGGACATTATGAAGAAACCTGGACCCTGCCCAGCGGCCAGACCTATCGCGTCACCGGACGTCCGCATGCAGATGGGGCGGTTGCCTTTCTGGTCGAGGATATCACCGAGGAAATCACCCTTACCCGGCGCTTCCGCGCCGAGCTCGAGATCGGCCAGGCTGTTCTTGATGCCCTGGACGAGGCGGTCATCGTCTTTTCCGCCGCCGGGGTGGTCACCATGTCCAACCGCGCCTATGCCCGGCTTTGGGGGACGGACCCCGCGGCCACACTGGCCGAGGTAGGGCTGGCCGATACGCTGCGCCAATGGCAGCAGGCCTGCCTTCCCGATCCCGTCTGGTCGGATTTCCCGCGCCGGCTGGGCGCCCGCGCCGACTGGACCGGGGCAGTGACGCTCCGCGACGGGCGGGCCCTGCACTGCCGCATCGCCCCGCTGACGGGTGGCGGCTTGCTCGTCGGCTTTTCTTCTGCCTCGGGCGCGGGAAATGGCCGGCATGACCTCGGGCTTGTGGGCATTCCCGCCTGACACTTCGATCCGGCTTGCAGCGCGCTCCGCAGCGGGTAAAAGTCGCCTATGACCGACGCCTCCCTCACCCTGACCCTGCCTGATGCCGAAGCGACCGCGCTGCTTGCCCGGAAACTGGCACCCGGGCTTGCCGCAGGGGATGTGCTCTTGCTGGAGGGGCCGATCGGCGCCGGAAAAAGCCACTTTGCCCGCGCCCTGATCCGTGCACGCCTGCAGGCCCCGGACGCCGAGGTTCCCTCGCCCACCTTCACATTGGTGCAGACCTATGACGACGGGAAGGCCGAGATCTGGCATGCCGATCTCTATCGCCTGGGCCATCCGGATGAAGGGGCCGAACTTGGTCTCGATCAGGCGTTCACAACGGCGATCTGCCTGATCGAATGGCCCGAGAGACTGGGCGATCTGACACCGCCGGACGCGCTCCATCTGCGCTTCGAACCGCTTGCCGATGACAGCCGCCGCCTGCAGATCACGGCCCCGGAGAGTTGGCAGAGACGCCTTGCCGTGCTGTCCGGAAGCGGCGAGTCCCTTGCAGAAGATGCGCCGGACTCCGCCCAGACCCAGACCGCCCCCAGCCAGGATGCATGAGCCCCGGATGCCAGACCTTCCGCTTTCCTCCGCACCGCCCGATCGCCCCATGCTGTCGCGCCGCTTCCTTGCCCGAACGCCCTGGGCCGCCGCGCAACGGGCGCCGCTGGCCGGCGATGCGTCGCCGCGGAAATATGAACGGCTGTCGCTGAACGGTGTGTCGGCGGTCCTGATGGATGCCGATCCGGCGACGGGCGAGGATGTGCGGCCCTTCGTTCAGATCGCGCGGCACCTGTCGGGGCTTGGCCTTTCGGCTCCGGCCATTCTGGCCGAGGATGCGGAAAACGGCTTCCTGCTGCTCGAGGATCTGGGCGACGACCTTTATGCCCGTGTCCTGCGCGATGACCCCTTGCCCGGCCCCGTGCTTTATGCCGAAGCCACGGATGTTCTGGCCGAGTTGCAACGCCACCCCACGCCCGCAGGGCTGGAATGCTATGACGCCCCCCTGATGGCCGACCTCGCGGCGCTGGCACTGGACTGGTATGGCCCGGCAGCGGGGGCGGCCCCTGCGAACCGCACGGCCTTCGTCGAACTGATGACCCGGACGCTTGGCGATCATGCGCCGGGCTGCGACGGCCTCATCCTGCGCGACTATCATGCCGAAAACCTGATCTGGCTTCCCGGACGCAGCGGCCTTGCCCGGGTCGGGCTGCTGGATTTCCAGAACGCCATGCGCGGCCATCCGGCCTATGACCTGATTTCGCTGACCGAAGACGCGCGGCGCGACGTGCCGCGCGACCTTGCGCAGCAGATGCAGCTGCGTCTGGGCCGCGCCCTTGGCCAGCCCGACGCGGATTTCGCGCGCGCCTGCGCCGCCCTTGCCGCCCAGCGCAACCTGCGCATCCTCGGGGTGTTTGCCCGGCTCTGCCTGCGCGATGCCAAACCGCAGTATGTTGCGCTGATCCCGCGGGTCTGGGCGCATCTGCAGGCCGATCTTGCGCATCCCGCCCTGTCGCGGCTGCGCGACGAGGTGCAGCGCCTTTTGCCCGAGCCGACGCCCGAGCGGCTGGAAAGGATCCGCGGCCAATGCCCGAGGCGGTGATGATCTTTGCCGCGGGCTTCGGCACGCGGATGGGCGCCTTGACCGCCCGGCGGCCCAAACCGCTTGTTCCGGTGGCGGGCAGGGCCTTGATCGATCACGCGCTGGACATCGCGGCGGATGTTCCCCGGCGGGTGGTCAACCTGCATTACCTCCACGAACAGCTTGTCGCTCATCTGGCGGGGCGCAACGTGCTGACCTCGCTGGAGTGGCCGCAGATCCTGGAAACCGGCGGCGGGCTGCGGGCGGCGCTGCCGCTTCTGGGTCCGGGGCCGGTGTTCACGCTGAATTCCGATGCGGTCTGGACCGGCGCGAACCCGCTGGACGAACTACGCCGGCAATGGCGCCCGGATATGGGCGCACTTTTGCTGCTGAGCCGCCCGGAACAGGCGCGCGGCCATAACAAGGGCGGGGATTTCGACCTTCTGCCGGATGGCCGTCTGCGCCGGGGTGGGCCCTACATCTATACCGGCGCGCAGATCCTGCGGCCCGAGGGGCTTGCGGCGATCCCCGATCGGGCCTTCTCGCTCAACCTGCTGTGGGACAGGCTGCTGGCCAAGGGCAGGCTTTTCGGCGCCGTTCATGAAGGCGGCTGGTGCGACGTGGGCCATCCTGAAGGCATTGCCGAAGCCGAAGCGATGCTTGGCATCAACCGATGACGCGGCGTGAAGGTCCGCTTTTTGCGCTGCCTCCTGGCGCCGATTTTCCGCTGGGGCTGGTTCGGGGGATGGTGTCGCGGATGGCGGCACTTCCGCCCGAGGTCATGGCCGAGGCCGAGCTTTACGTCAACACCCGCCGGATGCAACGCCGGGTCAGGACGCTGTTCGCCGCCGAAGGGGCACGGCTTCTTCCGCGCATCCGGCTGGTGACCGATCTGGGGCGAACGCTCGCGATGGCGGACCTGCCGCCACCGGTGCCGCCCCTGCGGCGGCGCCTTGAGCTGGCGCGGCTGATTTCGGGCCTGCTGGATGCGCAGCCCGATCTGGCGCCCCGCGCCGCCATCTATGACCTTGCCGACAGCCTTGCCGCCCTGATGGACGAAATGCAGGGCGAAGACGTCAGCCCGGCCCGGATCGAGGCGCTGGATCTGTCCGATCATTCCCGCCACTGGGAACGCAGCCTTGCCTTCATCCGTCTCGTGGCGCCATTCTTCGGGGCGGACGCGCCGCCCGATGCCGAGGCCCGGCAGCGCAGGGTTGTCGAGCGTCTTGCGGCGCAGTGGCAGGTGGCCCCGCCTGCCCATCCGGTGATCATCGCAGGTTCCACCGGATCGCGGGGCACCACGCTGCGGCTCATGCAGGCGGTGGCACAGCTTCCGCAGGGGGCGATCATCGTGCCGGGCTATGATTTCGACATGCCCGACGTGGTCTGGCAGTCGCTGGGCGACGCGCTGACGGCCGAGGACCACCCGCAATACCGGTTTCATCGGCTCATGCAGGTGCTGGGCCTTTCGCCCGATCAGGTGACGCGGTGGGATGCCGCCGAAGCACCCTGCCCGCCGCGCAATCGCCTGATATCCCTCGCCCTTCGGCCCGCGCCAGTTACCGATCAATGGATGATCGAGGGCCGCAACCTCACCGAACTGGACGCGGCCACTCTGGGGATGACCCTGGTCGAGGCCCCCTCGCCCCGCGCCGAGGCGCTGGCGATTGCCCTTCGCCTGCGCGAGGCCGCGCAAACCGGCCAACGCGCCGCGCTCATCACCCCCGACAGGACGCTGACGCGTCAGGTCACCGCGGCGCTTGACCGCTGGGGCATCGTTCCGGACGATAGTGCCGGCCGGCCGCTGGCCCTGTCGGCGCCGGGGCGTTTCCTGCGCCATGTCGCCGCGCTGTTGGGGGAACGGCTGACGGCCGAGGCGCTTCTGACCCTGCTCAAGCATCCGCTGACCCATTCCGGGCAGGACCGGGGCCCGCATCTGCTGTGGACGCGGGATCTGGAGCTTCGGTTGCGCCGCCGTGGCCCGGCCTTTCCCACCGGCGCCGATCTTGTGGCCTGGGCCGCAGGCAAGGATGACGCGGGGCTTCAGGCCTGGGCAGGCTGGCTTGCCGCGCTTCTGGGGGGGCTGGACGAAATCGGCACCCGCCCTCTGGCGGATCACGTCGCCCGGCATCTTGACCTTGCCGAAGCGCTGGCGGGCGGTCCGTCCGGCGGCACCGGGGAATTGTGGGAAAAAGAGGCGGGCCAGACCGCGCGGCGCGTCTGCGACGATCTGCGGCGCGAGGCGCCGTTCGGAGGCGACTTCAGCCCCAGCGACTACAACGACCTGTTTACCGCCATCCTGCAGGGCGCCGAAGTGCGTGAAGCCCCGCAGGTGCATGCCGGCATCATGATCTGGGGCACGCTCGAGGCGCGGGTACAGGGCGCCGATCTGGTGATCCTTGGCGGGCTGAACGACGGGATCTGGCCGCAAGCCCCCAGCCCGGACCCCTGGATGAACCGGCAGATGCGCCACGATGCCGGCCTTCTGCTGCCGGAACGCCGGATCGGTCTGTCTGCCCATGATTTCCAGCAGGCGATCGCCGCGCCCGAGGTTGTGCTGACCCGCGCGATCCGCGATTCCGAGGCCGAGACAGTGCCCTCGCGCTGGTTGAACCGGATGCTGAACCTTCTGGGCGGGCTTGCCGATCGCGGCGGGCCGCAGGCGCTTGCGGGGATGCGCGACAGGGGTCGGCGGCTTCTGGCGCTTGCCTCGGCCTGGGAGAGTGATTTCGAGCCCCTGCCCCCGGCCCCGCGCCCCGCCCCGCGCCCGCCGGTGGAGGCCCGGCCACGGGAACTGCCGGTTACGGCGATCGGGCGGCTGATCCGCGATCCCTATGCCGTCTATGCGCGCTATGTGCTGCGGCTGCGGCCGCTGCCACCGCTGCGGCCCTCGCCCGATGCGCTGCTGCGCGGATCGGTGCTGCACCGGGTGTTCGAGCAGTTCGTCGAGACCGGCAAGGGCGACCGCCACCGCCTGCTTGCCCTTGCGCAAGAGGTGCTGGACCAGGACGTGCCCTGGCCCGCCGCCCGCCGTCTCTGGCTGGCCCGCCTTGACCGGGTTGCGGACTGGTTTCTGGCACAGGAGGCCCGGCGCACCGGAACAAGCGTGCTGATCGAGGACAAGGGCGGGATCGCGCTGGACCGGTTCGACTTCCGCCTGACCGCCAAACCCGACCGGATCGATGAACTGGCCGACGGAAGCCTGTTCATCCTTGATTACAAGACGGGAACGCCGCCCTCGCAGAAGCAGCAGAAGCATTTCGACAAGCAATTGCTTCTGGAAGCGGTCATGGCCGAACGCGGCGCCTTCGCGCGCCTCGGGCCAAGGCCGGTGTCCGCCATCAGCTATATCGGCATCGGCACCACGCCGAAGGAAGAAACGACGATCATCACCGAAGAGATCATCGACGCCACCTGGAACGAGCTTCACGCCCTGATCGGGGCCTATATGCAGCCCGAACAGGGTTTCCCCGCGCGACGGGCGGTGTTCGAGGAGCGCTTCCCCGGCGATTATGACCACCTCGCCCGCTATGGCGAATGGGAAATGACCGATCTGCCCAGGCCCGAGGACGTCGGATGAGCCCCCGCAACGCCGCCAGCGAGCGCCAGGTCCAGGCTGCCGATCCGGCCGGCTCGACATGGCTTTCCGCCAATGCAGGATCGGGCAAGACCCGGGTTCTGACCGACCGCGTCGCGCGCCTGCTGCTGAGCGGGGTCGAGCCGCAGCGCATTCTCTGCCTGACCTACACCAAGGCCGCCGCAAGCGAGATGCAGAACCGCCTGTTCCGGCGTCTGGGCGAATGGGCGATGCTTGACGACGGGCCGCTGCGGGCAGCGCTGGCCGAACTTGGCGCAGGCGGCCCCGCGGATGACGAGGTGCTGCGCAAGGCACGACGGCTTTTTGCGCGCGCGATCGAAACGCCCGGCGGGCTGAAGATCCAGACCATCCATTCGTTCTGCGCCTCGCTTCTGCGACGCTTTCCGCTCGAGGCGGGCGTGACGCCGCAGTTTCAGGAGATGGACGACCGCGCGGCCGCCCTGCTGCGCGACGAGATTGTCGAGCATCTGGCCCAGACCGCCCCCGCGGCCCTTGACGGCGCGGCGCGTTTTTTCACCGGCGAGGATCTGTCGGCACTGACCGCCGAGGTGGCCGGGCGACGCACCGACTTTGCCGAGACGCTTGATGCCGCCGCCGCGCGGCGCCTGTTCGGCCTGCCTCCCGATTATGACCAGGGGCGGCTTGAGGCCGAGGTGTTCCTGGGCAGCGAAGCGCCGCTGCTTCGCGCACTGGTGGCAGCACTTGAGGCCGGCAGCGCCAACGACCAGAAGGCAGCCGAGCGGCTTGCGCCGGTGCTGGATGCAGCACCGGCCGCGCAACTGCCGGAACTCGAGGGCGTGTTCCTGAACGGCGCCAAGGCGAAGGATCCGTTCTGCGCCAAGATCGGCACGTTTCCCACCAAGGCTACCCGCGAAAGGTTCGGCCCCCGGATCGCGGCGCTGAATGACCTCATGGCGCGGGTCGAACAGGCACGTCCGCGCCGGCTGGCGTTGCTTGCGGCGGAAAAGGCGCTGGCGTTGCATCGATTTGCCGCGGCCTTTCTGCCGGAATATGCCACGCGCAAGGCACGCCGGGGCTGGCTGGATTTCGACGATCTGATCCTCAGGGCGGTAGCGCTTCTGACCGATGCTTCCGTGGCGCAATGGGTGCTGTTCCGGCTGGACGGCGGGGTCGACCACATCCTGGTGGACGAGGCGCAGGATACAAGTCCGGCGCAATGGCGGGTGATCGAGCTTCTGGCGCAGGAATTCACCTCGGGGCAGGGCGCGCGCAGCCAGAACCGCACCATCTTCGTCGTGGGCGACAAGAAGCAGTCGATCTATTCCTTCCAGGGCGCGGATCTGCGCGCCTTCGACCGGATGCGGGACCATTTCTCGGAACGGCTGCGCGCGGTGGATGTGCCGCTGGCCAACCTGACGCTCGAATATTCGTTCCGCTCTTCGCAGGCGGTGCTGCGGCTGGTAGATCTGACGCTGGGCATCCGGGCCGAGGGCGGGCTGGGAGGCGAGGTGCGTCACCTTGCCTTCAAGGCCGACATGCCCGGCCGCGTCGATCTGTGGCCGGTGGTCGCGCGCGCCGACAAGCCCGAAGACAGGGACTGGTTCGACCCGGTGGATATCCTGCCGGCCGAACATCATTCGGCCCGCCTTGCCCGCCAGATCGCGCGCGAGCTTCGGCAGATGATCGACAGCGGCACGCAGATCCCGACCGACACCGGCCCGCGCCCCGTTACCGAAGGCGATGTGCTGATCCTTGTGCAGCGGCGTTCGGACCTGTTCCACGAGATCATCCGTGCCTGCAAGGCCGAAGGTCTGGCCATCGCGGGGGCCGACCGTTTGAAACTGGGGGGCGAACTGGCGGTGCGCGACCTGACGGCGCTTCTGTCCTTTCTCGCCACCTCCGAGGATGAGCTGTCGCTGGCTGCGGCGCTGCGGTCCCCCCTGTTCGGCTGGAGCGAGGGCGCGCTTTACAGCCTTGCCCAAGGCCGCAAGGGCTGGCTTTGGGAAGCCCTGCGCCAGGCGGCCGACGCCCATGCCGACACCATGACCATCCTGACGGATCTGCGCGATCAGGCCGACTTCCTGCGGCCCTATGACCTGCTCGAGCGGGTTCTGACCCGCCATGACGGCCGGCGCCGTCTGCTGGCCCGGCTGGGCGCCGAGGCCGAGGATGGCATCGACGCGCTCCTGGCGCAGGCGCTTGCCTATGAACGCATGGCCATTCCCAGCCTGACGGGTTTTCTCACCTGGCTTGCCACCGAAGAGGTGGAGATCAAGCGCCAGATGGACAGCGCCGGCAACCGCATCCGGGTGATGACGGTGCATGGCGCCAAGGGGCTCGAAGCGCCGGTCGTCATCCTGCCCGATACGGCCGACCGGCGGCCCCGGCCGGGGTCCGAGCTTCTGGCGCTTGAGGATGGCCCGATGGTCTGGCGGCTTGCGGCTGATGAGTGCCCGCCGGAAATGGCCGCCGCGCGGGCCCGCCAGCGCGCAGATGACCAGGAAGAAAACCTGCGCCTTCTTTATGTTGCGCTCACCCGGGCGCAAAGCTGGCTGATCGTCTGCGCCGCAGGCGAGGTCAAGGAAGACGGCGACTGCTGGTACCAGATGGTGGCCGAAGGCATGGCGGCGGCCGGTGCCGAAACCCTTCCGATGCGCGACCCGGCCGATGGCCAGTTCCGGCGGCTTGCACATGGCCTCTGGCCCGATCCCGCGCCGGCCATCACCCGGCCCGTTCCGGCCGAAGTTGCCTTGCCGACATGGCTGAACGAAGCAGCCCCCCCGGCGCCCGAGGCCACACCCTTGCTCTCGCCGTCCGATCTGGGCGGGGCAAAGGCCCTGCCCGGGGCCGAGGGGCTGGACGAAGCGGCGGCGCGGCGGCGCGGAGGGCAGCTGCACCTGCTTCTGGAACATCTGCCCGCCCATCCCCATGCGCTTTGGCCCGATCTTGCCCGCGATCTTCTTTCCGCCTCGGAAGACGGATTGGACGAGGCCGATCTGCCCGCGCTTCTGCACGAGGCAGGTGCTGTCCTGAACAATCCGGAGCTTTCGTTCCTCTTCGCCCCCGGCGCCCTTGCCGAGGTGGATCTGACGGCCGAGATCCATGGCCGTCGCATTCTCGGCACCGTGGACCGGCTGATCATCACGCCCGAACGCGTGCTCGTGGTGGATTACAAGTCCAACGCCACCGTGCCCGCCACTCCGGACGAGGTGCCCGAGGGCATCCTGCGGCAGATGGGCGCCTATGCCGCGGCGCTTGGCCAGATCTATCCGGGGCGCGAAGTGGTGACGGCGATCCTCTGGACACGCGCCGGGACGCTCATGCCGCTTGCCGCCGAAACGGTCGCTGCGGCACTTGCCCGCGCCTCCTTGTCTTGACGCCGGGCGGGGCGGTTCATAGGTTCTGGCCCAACGCTGCCAGCCCGAAGGAGATCAGCATGGCCACCGTCGCCGTCACCGACGCCACGTTTGACGCCGAAGTCAAGCAATCCGACATTCCCGTCGTCGTGGATTTCTGGGCCGAGTGGTGCGGCCCCTGCAAGCAGATCGGCCCCGCGCTTGAAGAACTTTCCGAAGAATATGCCGGCAAGGTCAAGATCGTGAAGGTCAACGTGGACGACAATCCCAATTCCCCGGCCCAGATGGGGGTGCGTGGAATCCCCGCGCTGTTCCTGTTCAAGGATGGTCAGGTCGTGTCGAACAAGGTGGGTGCGGCGCCGAAGGCGGCGCTGGCCAGCTGGATCGCGCAATCGATCTGACGCCAGCCAAAGCCGGGACGACGCCATCTGCGTCAGTTCCGGTATCATCAGGGCGACGCCTGAACGGGCGGTTTCAGGGGCGCTTCGGCGCCCCTTCTATTTGCACGGGGCTTCCGCGAACGGACCCTCGCTCGGCCAGCCAAACCGGGCCGCCCGGGCCAGTATCCTGTGTTCCGCATCGTCGCGCCCGCCATTGACCGCATTTTCCTGCAGGAACCAGTGGAGGTAACGGTCAAAGGCAGGCGCAGGCCCCTCAAGCGTCGCAAAGGCACGCTTGACGCCGACCTCGGGCACAGATCCCGCAATGTGGTGATAATCGATCCTGGCAAAGACGATGGCCCGTTTGCCCATGAAGAACCCGGTCAGCGCCAGCCCCGAATTCTGGGTCACGACGTAATCGCAGCCCGCCAGAAGATCCAGCGGATCGGCATCCGAAAGCACGATGCGGGGATCGCGGCACAACTGTTCGATCGCCTCCATCTCGGCGGGCTCGTAGCGTTCCTTGGGGTGCAGCTTCAACACGATCCGGCGCTTGGTATCGGCCTCACGCAGGGTGTGGATCATGGCAACGGGGCTTTCCGCCTGAAAGGAACGCCGTTCAAGAAGCCGCCCTTGCAAGGGCACAAAGACAAAGCCTTCGCGCCGTGCCACCCGGTCTGCAAACAGGGTCCGGCGCCAACGCCGTGCAAAGGGCGTGGCCAGCGCGGGATCGACCTTTTCGGGATCGAAGGTCGCGCGGGCCACATCGGTATGCCAGCGCTCATTCGTCGCCTCGATGCGCCAGAACGGGTAGTGATAGGCCCGGCGCAGGGTCAGCGCGCGGGGCGAGGCGGGTTCTTGCATGAAGTAAAGTGCAAAGCAGTCAGGCGGCGGCGGGGAAAGCCCCAGATCGTCAAGATCCCGGTAGGCGACCTGATAGCCCGAACTGCTGAAGGCCTTCGTGATCCGGTTGAAGATATTGATCTTTCCAGCCTCGGCGTCGCGCCGGTGCTGTCCTTCCAGGATGATGTTCAACTGCCGCGGCGCCATGCCGGCAGCCTAGGTCGCTTCGCCGGGGCGGGCAATGGGGCACATGGTTACCAAATGTAAAGACTTGGCTTCTAGCCTCACCGGACAGGCAGCAAGAAATGCAGCGCTCATGGTGAGAATCATCGTCATCTCCGCTTTGGCCGGCATCCTGCTTGCCGGACCTTTGCGCGCCGATCTGTCGGTGCTGTGCGACCGCGCGGCCATCCGCGCGTCCGAGGCAACCGGCGTGCCGCTTTCGGTGCTCAAGGCCATCGCGCTGACCGAAACCGGGCGTCCCCGCAACGGCGAGATGCGACCGTGGCCCTGGACCGTGAACATGGAGGGGCAGGGCGCCTGGTTCGACACGCGGCAAGAGGCGCTCGATTTCGTTCACGCCCATCACCGTCGCGGCGCCGAAAGCTTCGATATCGGCTGCTTCCAGGTCAACTATCGCTGGCACGGGATGCATTTTGCCACGATCGAGCAGATGTTCGACCCCGAAGCGAACGCGCTTTATGCAGCCCGCTTCCTGCGCGATCTGTTCCAGGAACTTGGCGGCTGGGATCAGGCGGCAGGGGCCTACCATTCCCGCACCCCCGAATACGCCAGCCGCTACCGCGCCCGCTTTGCCGTGTTCCGCGCCCGATTTCTGGCCGAGGACGGGTTGCGGCACATCCTGCCCGACCTGCCGCCCGACCATGCCGCACCACGCCGTCAACGGACACGGATCAATACCTATCCGCTGCTGATCGCGGGGCAGGGCGGCAGGATGGGGTCGCTTGTGGCCGTCGCGGAACAGGCCGGCGCGCCGATGGGCGGGCTGTTTCTTGCGGCTGCCGGTGCCCGCCCCCTTATCGATACCGAGGAAATGCCATGAAACTGACCGCAGCCTCGCTGTTCCAGCCGACGGTTCTGCTTGCGCTGGCGCTTATGGCGGTGATCGTGATGATGATCCTGCCGGTCCCAGCATGGGTTCTGGATGTGGGGCTTGCCACCTCCTTCGCGCTGGCGATCCTGATCTTCACGGTGACGCTGTTCATCGAGCGGCCGCTGGATTTCTCGGCCTTCCCCACGATCCTGCTCGCGTCCTTGATGCTGCGCCTGTCGCTCAACGTGTCGTCGACCAAGCTCATCATTGGCCAGGGCCACACCGGCACCCACGCGGCCGGAGAGGTCATTCAGGGCTTTGCCATGTTCATCATGGGCGGAAGCGTCTTTCTGGGCGTCGTCGTTTTCTGCGTGCTGCTGATCGTCAATTTCGTGGTCATCACCAAGGGCGCCGGCCGGATGGCCGAGGTCGGCGCCCGGTTTGCACTGGACGGGATGCCGGGCAAGCAGCTTGCGATCGACAGCGACATGTCGGCAGGCGCGATCGACCATCAGGAGGCAAAGGCCCGGCGCGAGCGCGAACAGGCGGAAACCACCTTCTTCGGCTCGCTCGACGGCGCCTCGAAGTTCGTCAAGGGCGACGCGGTGGCGGGGCTTCTCATCACGCTTCTGAACATCGTCATGGGGCTGATCATCGGCACGGTAATGCACGGCATGCCGATCGGCCGCGCCTTCGAAACCTACGCGATCCTGACGGTGGGCGACGGACTGGTCAGCCAGATACCCGCCGTCATCATCTCGATCGCCTCGGCGCTGCTGCTGGCGCGGGGCGGGGCCACCGGGGCGACCGATCGCGCGCTTTTTGCACAGCTGGGGCGCTATCCTGCCGCGCTTGGGACCGTGGCGCTGCTGATGGGCCTTTTCGCGCTGGTGCCGGGCCTGCCCTTCCTGCCCTTCGTGACCGGGGCCCTGGGGCTTGCGGCCGCGGCCTGGCATGTTCACCAGCGCGACAAGGCCCGCGCCGCCGCGCTGGTGTCCGAGCAGCCCAAGCCCGAACCGCGCGAACCATCCATGGGCGACATGCTGGACCTCGACGACATCCACGTCGAATTCGCGCCGAACCTCGTGTCGATGGTCCTTGATCCCGCGACCGGGCTTGATGCCCGAATTGCCAACATGCGCAGCCATGTCGCGACGGTTTACGGGCTGATCCTGCCGGAAATGCGTCTGACGGATGACCCGAGCCTGCCGCCCGGCACCTATCGCATCCGCATCCAGGGGGTCGAACAGGCCCGCGATCAGCTGTTCCCCGACAAGGTTCTTGCGCTGATCTCCGGCCCCGACGAACTGATGCCTTCCGGCGACGATGTGCGCGAACCGGTTTACGGGGCACCGGCGCGCTGGCTTGACACCGGCCTGCAGGAAGAGGCCGCACTGTCGGGGGCAACCGTCGTCAACCCGGCCGAGGTTCTTGCCACCCACCTGCTTGAGGTCATCAAGCGCAACTTTGCCCGCCTTCTGACCCTCAAGGGGCTGCGGCGCCTTCTGGACGAATTCACCAACCTTTCGGATCCGGCGCGCGCCGAGGCGAACCGGCGTATCCTTGAAGAACTGGTGCCTGAAAAGGTGCCTGTCGACATGCTGCTGGCGGTTCTGAAACTTCTGCTGGATGAACGTGTGTCGATCCGCAACCTGCCGCTTATCCTCGAAGCGATCGCCGAGGTCCGCACCAACCATAGCACGCCAGAGGCTATCTGCGAACATGTGCGCCAGCGCCTCGGGTTCCAGCTCGTCGCCGAAATGCGGCGCGAGGACGGCACCATCCCTCTGATCCAGCTTGCGCCGGAATGGGAGAATACCTTCGCCGCACATCAGATCGACGGAGAGCGAGGCCAGACCGATGTCGCCCTCCCGCCGGCCGAGTTCAACCGGCTGGCCAATGCCCTCTCGGACAAGCTGGCGAAATCGGGGGAGGCGGGGGTGAATGCTGCAATCGTTACCTCGATGCGGCGCCGGCGCTTCCTGCGCACCGTGCTGTCGGCGCGTGGCCTGAATGCACCCGTCCTGTCGTTCGAGGAAATCGGTCTGGAGGCCCGGCCGGCACTGGTGGGCATGGTCGCGGCATGACGCCGGAACTTGCCTCGGCGCTGCTGGCGATCACCGGCCAAAGCCAGGAATGGCTTCTGGCCGGATTTTTCATCTTTCTCAGGGTTGGCGCGGCGGTCGCCGTTCTGCCCGTCTTTGGCGATCAGGCCGTGCCGCAGCGGGTCCGCCTGGGTGCAGCCCTTGCCTTCACCCTGGTACTGCTACCGCTTGCTGAAGCCGATCTTGCCCCCCTGGTGGCCGCAGGCCGCATCGTGACCCCGGCGGTCGCCACCGAGGTGATTGCCGGCCTTCTTCTGGGTCTCGCGCTCCGGCTGTTCGTGATGGTGCTGCAGATCGCCGGAACCATCGCCGCGCAATCAACCTCGCTTGCACAGTTCTTCGGGGGGGCTGGCGTGGATCCGCAACCGGCCATCGCCCAGGTCTTCCTGATCGGCGGGGTTGCCCTGGCCGTCATGTCCGGCCTTCACGTCCGCCTCGCCGAGGCGTTCCTTCTTTCATACCAGATGTTGCCGCCGGGCCGTTTCCCGCTGCCCGGGGTGGTCAGCGAATGGGGGGTGATGCAGGTGGCGCGCGCCTTCTCGCTCGCCTTCATCCTCTCGGCACCCTTTGTCATTGCCGCACTGGTCTACAACCTGGCGCTGGGGGCGATCAACAAGGCCATGCCGCAGCTCATGGTGGCCTTTGTCGGTGCGCCGGCCCTGACGCTGGGGGGCCTGCTCTTGCTGCTGGTGGTCACACCCGTTCTTCTCTCCATCTGGCATGAGGCCTTCCAGAACTTCCTCGGCGATCCGTTCGGAGCCGCAAGATGAGCCAGGAAGAAAGCGGCGAGAAAGAACACGAACCTTCCCAGCGCAAGCTTGAACAGGCGCGCGAAAAGGGCGAGGTCGTCAAATCGACCGAGCTGACAACGGCCGCTGCCTATCTGGGCCTGCTTCTGGCAGGCGTCATTGCGGGGCTAGCAACCCTGCGGCAGGCGGGCGATGCGGGCCTGGTCCTGCTCGACCAGGCCGACAGGTTGGCGCCACTGTTCCTGACGCAGGGAAGCGCAATCGCCGGCGGGCTTCTGGGCACGGTTGCGCTGGCAATGGCGCCCCTGCTGCTCTTGCCTGCCGTTTGTGTGTTCCTCGCGCTTGTTGCCCAACGCGCCATCGTCTTTGCACCTGACAAGCTGATGCCAAAGCTCTCGCGGATCTCGCCCCTGGGCAATGCGAAGAACAAGTTCGGCCGTTCGGGCCTGTTCGAGTTCGCCAAGAGCTTCCTGAAACTGATCATCATTTCCCTGGTCCTGTGGATCTTCCTGCTCAGCCGCCTGCCGGAAATCGTTGCAAGCCTGCATCTGGCGCCCGGACCGATCTCGGCACTGTTCTTTCGCCTGGTGGGGGCGTTTCTTTCGATCATTCTGGTGATCGCCACCTTGCTGGGCGCGGTGGATTACCTCTGGCAGCGCCATGAACACCTCCGGAAGAACCGCATGACCCGGAAGGAGATGATGGACGAGATGAAGAACTCGGAAGGGGATCCGCACATCAAGCAGCAGCGTAGGCAGCGCGGGTATGAGATCGCCACGAACCGGATGATGGCGGATGTGCCGAAATCCGACGTGGTGATCGTGAACCCGACCCATTACGCCGTCGCGCTGAAATGGGATCGCACCACCCCCGGCGCCCCCGTCTGCGTCGCCAAGGGCGTGGATGAGGTCGCCGCCCGGATCCGCGCCGCTGCAGCCGAGGCCGGGGTGCCCCTGCACCACGACGCACCCACCGCCCGCGCGCTGCACGCCACGGTCCGGATCGGCGAGCAGATCCGGCCCGAGCATTACCGCGCCGTCGCTGCCGCGATCCGGTTTGCCGAAACGATGCGCCAGAAGGCACGGAAAGGATGGCAAAGATGAACAAGGACAAGATGGCCCGGCTCAGGGCAGCAAAGACCTTGACCCAGATGGCCGAGGATGCAGAGCTGGCCCGGGTAAGGGCTGCAATGGCCCGCCGCAATGCAACCCTCGAGGCTTTACGGCGGCTCGAAAGCGGCGTTCTGGTCGAGCCGACCGACATCGCGGCACAATGCGCCCGCGGCAGGTATGCGCTTTGGCAAGAACGCCAGCGCCGTCATCTGAACATGCGCCTGGCGAAGGAAACGGCCGAGTGGCTGACGCTGCGCGAGACGGCAACCAGAGCTGTCGGGCGCAATGACAGCCTTCGCCGCCTGCTGAGGAAGCTGGAAAGCTAGCCTGGCCAAGCCGATGCTCACGGTCGCAGCCGGAACCGGACCGCACGTTCGCCGCCGCGTCGGATATCTGCAACTCAGCCAAGCGCACCTCGGCCGCGCGGGGTATTCAGGCTTCGCCTCATCCCCGGTCAGTCGGATCATGTCCATAACCGCGGGGCATCAGGGGCTCTCATAGACGGCCAGAACCCATTGTTCTTCTGCAATTTTGAAGATTCAGCCTCTGCAGGAAAGCGCCGCAGCCGGATCGAGATCATGTTCAGGCGAGTGAAGGACTGGCGGCGCGTCGCCACCCGCTAGGGTCGGTGACCCAGTGTCTTCCTCTCGGCCACGCCCTCGCCGCTACCGTCATCTTCTGGCCATGACGCGAGAACGAGTCCTCATCCAAGTCTCCACGGCTTTCGGGTGGCTGGATCCCGAGGCGGGGCCTCCCGGAACAGGCGCATCGCCGCCTGCAGGGCGGGCATCAGGACTGCGCGCCCCCTGGAACGCCTGGGGCCGCCCGGTTGTCGGGCCGCGGTGGCGGCCCGCGGCACGGTCAGCTGTCCTGGCGCAGGATATCCGAAATCAGGACATCGCGCACTGCGGGCCCGGCCTGTTTGCGGGCAGCCTCGCGCAGGGCCTCGCGCAGGGTCTGCATCGAACTGCTGGTGGTAAAATTGCCCCGGAAGCCGCCGGCATTGGCATGATCGAACATGACCTGGAGGAAACTGTCGCGCAGCTTCGGCTCCCGTGCCTGCAGATCGGCAAGGCTTCCAGCGGCGATCTCCAGGCTTAACGACAAGACCACCATCGACTGGACCCGACCGTTCTCGACCAGGGGAACGACGAACTGGCTGGACAGCGGCATGAACTGCGTCTCCCCTGCGACTGTCGGCGCTGCGGTATCCTCCTCGACGGCAAGCGGATCGTCAGGCGCGGCGGGCGTCCGCAGCAGAAGGCCCCCGGCGATCCCGATGCCGAGCCCCGTGATCGCAAGAAGAACAGGAAGCAGTTTTCGCATGGGTTGACCCTTCAATATGGTAGCAGGATATCGGCGATCTGCTGCCCGTACCTGGGCTGCTGGACGTCGCTGATCTGTCCCCGGCCGCCATAGGAGATCCGGGCACCGGCGATCTTGTCGTAGGTAATCTCGTTCTGGCGCGAGATATCCTCGGGGCGCACATAGCCGGAGATCAGAAGCTCCCGCAGCTCGTTGTTCACACGCACCTCCTGGGTGCCTTCGACGCGCAGGACGCCATTCGCCAGCCGTTCGACCACTGTCGCAGCCACGCGGAGCGTGAGCTTTTCGCGCCGTCGAACCGATCCGTCGCCCTTGAAACTGCTGGCCGAACTGGCTTCGACCGCATTCGCCATCGACGCGCCGTCTGGCAGTTCCTCGTTCAGGCGCTCGGGTATCCCGAACAGCGAGGGGATCCCCATATTGCCCGACGCCGCACGACTTCGGCCGGTTGTGTTCGAAATCTCGGCCCGATCATCGATCTCTATGACAACGGTCAGGATGTCGCCGCGCTGCCCCGCGCGTCGATCCCCCAGAAGCGACCGGTGCCCCGACGACCAGAGCGAGGCCTCGTCCGAATAGCGACGCTTGTCCTGCCGTTCGGGCAACGGCGTGCTGTAGAGTGCATGATGCTGGTAACTGCCTTCCAGCGGCGAAAAGCCGGGTGCCTTGCCGACCTGGCTCAGCGGGCTGCACCCGGCCGCAGCAGATGCGGCCAGCAGCAAGGGAAGGACGGGAAAGCTGCTCTGGGTCAATTGCTGCCTCCGGTCACATGGATTGCACCCTCGGCACCGATGATGCCGGTGACGGTGCTGCGTGAGGCAAGGTTCATGACGCGGATCATGTCGCCCACCCCGCCACGGCCCAGCGCCCGACCTTCGGTGACGATCGAAAGCGGCCCCCTTGCATAGACAAGCGGCACGAGCTGGTTCCGGTCAATGATGGCCGGGGCACCAAGATCGCCGGGCCGCAGGGGACGCCCGGCATAGATTGCGACGCGAACCTCCTGGCCAACCACGTCGCGCGGATCGGACAAAGCACCTGGAACTGCCATGCTTGCGCGTGTGATGTCCTCGGACGCCACGACTGTCCCGGGCCGCAGCGTGCGCACCGCCTCGAGCGTTTCCGCATTCGCAGGAGTGACCATGAGCATCAGCAAAAGAAGGCCGCGCATCATCAGCGCACCTGTGATGTTGCAGCAAGCATCTGGTCGGCGGCGGTAATAACCTTGGCATTCAGTTCGTATCCCCGCTGCGCCTTGATCAGTTCCGTCACCTCACGAACGGCATCGACCGAACTGTCCTCCAGGTAGCCCTGGCGCAATGTGCCCAGCCCATCCTCGCCTGGCGCCGCGACAAGCGCGGGCCCCGAAGCCTCGGTTTCCAGGAAGAGGTTGGCGCCGATCGCCTCGAGTCCCTTTTCATTGGTGAAACCTGCCAGCGTGAACTGACCCAGCAGCTCGGCCTCGGTCCGATTCCCGAAATAGGCATAGACCTCACCGGCGGCGTTGATCGAGAGGCTGCGCGCATCATCGGGGATGACGATTCCGGGCACGACCTCATAGCCTTCCGAGGTAACGATCAGGCCATCTGCAGATCGTTTCAGCGCCCCGTCCCGCGTGAAGCCGGCCCCGCCATTCGGCAGGGCCACCTCCAGATAGCCGCGCCCTTCGATGGCGAGATCGAGATCGCCGCCCGTCTGGGCCAGTGACCCCTGTGCAAGCTGCACCGACACGGCCGCGGGACGCACCCCAAGCCCGATCTGAACCCCCGTTGGCAGCAAGGTGCCCTCGGCCGAGGAGATCGTCCCCGGCCGGGTGACCTGCTGATAATGAAGATCCGCGAATTCCGCGCGGCGGGCGTTGTAGCCGGTGGTGTTCATGTTGGCGAGGTTGTTGGAAACGACCTCGACGCGCATCTGCTGGGCACTCATGCCACTGGCGGCAATCTGAAGCGCACGCATGGATGAACCTTTCTATTTGCCTAAAGCCTGAACGACGGCGCGAATGCGCTCGTCCTCACGCTCGATGAAGGATTGCCCAAGCTCGTAGGCGCGCTGCACTTCGATCATGCGCGCAACCTCGGCAATGGGGTCGACGTTGGACTCTTCCAGGTATCCCTGGACCAGCCGTGCACCCTCCAGCGGCTCGGTGCCGGCGGGGCTGCGGAACAGGGTTCCGGCTTCCCGCTGCAAGCCCAGGGGATCGGCCGGGACAAAGACGCCCACCTGGGCGAAGGCCAGCCCATCGGCCGAAAGCGTGCCATCGGTGCCGAGTGCCACTTTGGCCGCATCAGGCGGGATGAAGATCGGCGCACCGCCGCCATCAAGAAGCCGATACCCGTCCGGAGTAACCAGTTCGCCCTCGGCATTGGGAGTGAAATGCCCCGCGCGCGTCAACCGTTCGCCCTGCGGGGTTTCCACCAGGAAAAATCCGTCTCCCTCGATTGCGAAGTCGAAGGTGCCGTTCGTCTGCGTCAGCCCGCCCTGTCGGAGGCTTATGTGCCGGCCATTGGCAAGGGCCATCGACAGCGACGGCTCATCGCCCTCAAGCCGGCGTACGAACTCCGAAAAGACGATCCCCTCCTTCCGGAAGCCTGTGGTCGAGATGTTGGCGATGTTATGCGCAACAATCTGCATTTCCCGCATCAGTCCGGATTGGCGCGTAAGCGAGGTATAGTTGGCATTGTCCATGTCAGTTTCCCGCGATCAGTGGGATGATCCTGTCGGTGAAGAAGGCAACCAGCGTGGCGGACATGAAGCTCATCGAGACCCAGAAGACGATCAGCATCGCCAGCGCCTTGGGTACGAAGGTCAACGTCATCTCCTGCACCGAGGTGAGTGCCTGAAACAGGCCGACCGTGACGCCAGCCACCAGAGCCACTGCAAGAATGGGCGCCGAAATCATCACGGCAATCCAGAGGCCCTGTCGCAGCGTGTCGAAGAAGATCGCCTCCTGCATCATCAAACCGGCATCCGCAGGATTTCCTGATAGGCCTCCACCACCTTGTCGCGGATCGTCACAGCCGTCTCGACAGCCAGTTCGGTCGCCGCCAGGGCCTGGACAAGCGCGTGCGGATCGGCATCGCCGACCATCGCCGCCTTGGCCGTCTGCTCGCCTTGTTGCAGCGTTTCGGTGAAACTAGCCGCCACCTGAGCAAATTTTTCGCTCAATCCCCCTGATGATTCCCCGGGGAGTGTGGCCGGACGCGCCTGCGCATAGCTTTGCGCAGCGAGAATCGCTTTCATATCCATTCTGGATCTCCTTGTGTGTTAGCGTCGCAAGAGTTCGAGCAAGCTGGACGTCATTTGCCGCGCCTGGTCGAACATTCGCAGATTGGCCTCGTAGCTGCGTTGCGCTTCACGCGAATCCGCAATCTCGACGACCAGATCCACGTTCGACCCGTCGTAATGCCCGGTTCCATCAGCAAGCGGATGACCGGGATCGTAGATCCGCGACAGATCCCGACGGTCCAACGTTACAGGACCGGCCTCTACCAGCCCGGTGGGGCGGCCAAACCGGACCTCTTGCTCGAAGGAAATTGTCTTGCGCCGGTAGCCGGGTGTATCGGTATTGGCGATGTTTTCGGAAACATGCCGAAGGCGCTGCCCCTGCGCCTGCATGCCCGAGGCGGAAACGGCGAGGGTCTTGATGAGATCGGCCATGATTGCACCTAACGTCCCAGGCTCTTGCGCAGCACCGAGGAGGCGCTGCGATAGATGGAAAGGGCCATGTCATGCTGATGGCGGATCTCGGCGGATTTCACCATCTGCTGCTCCAGCGAGACGGTATTGCCGTTGGGCTCGTGCACGCCGCCATGCCGCGCGAGACGGGGTTCGGGCTGAAGCGTGGACTGGGCCGACAAGAGATGGCCGGGCCGCGACGCGCGCGGCGCAACGCCCGCACCCTGCCAGACATCCGCAAAAGGGGCGATGTCCACGGCGCGATAGCCGGGCGTATCCGCGTTTGAAATGTTCTGCGCCACGGCAGAATGTCGAATCGCAGCATGTGCTGCCATCCCGTGCGCCATGCGCATGATCTCGATCTGATTGAACATCGGGGCTTCTCCCTCGAACCGCTTACACAAAGCCTTAAGGGTGATTCCTTTAGAAAGCGTAATCGGAACACGAGAATCGGAGGCCAGAATGGCGAATGGGGTATTTGAGGGGCTACAGGCCGAAATCGGGGCGGTTCAGCCTATCCGGCGCATCGGACGGGTGGTTGAAGTCGGACGCGGAACACTGCGCGTCAGCGGCCTTCAGAATGTGGCCCTGGGGGACCGGGTTCAGATCCGGCCAAGGTCGGCCCCCATCTCGGGCGGCGAGATCCTCCGCCTTGGACCTGATGGCGCCACGGTTCTGCCGGACAGCACGCTTGAGGGCATCACGATTGCCGATCCGGTCGAGCATCTTGGGCCGGCCGAGCTTGCCCCACATGAAGGGTGGCTGGGCCGAATCGTCGATCCGTTCGGAAAACCGCTGGACGGACGGCCGTTGCTGCGCGGGCCCAGCGCACGCCCGCTGCGGGCCGCGGCACCGCCGGCAGCAAGCCGGCACCTTCTTGGCGCGCGGCTGGAAACGGGCGTTGCGGTGTTCAACACGCTGCTGCCGATCGTCCGCGGTCAGCGCCTCGGGCTCTTCGCCGGATCCGGCATCGGCAAGACCACATTGTTGGGAAAGCTGGCCCGGGGCGTGGCCGCAGACGTCGTGGTCATTGCCCTGATTGGCGAACGGGGCCGCGAGCTGCGCGACTTCGTCGAGAAGGTTCTTGGGCCAGAGGGGATGGCCCGCGCCGTGCTGATCGTCGCCACATCGGATCAATCGCCCCTGGTAAGACGACAAACGGCCTGGGCCGCGATGGCCGTGGCCGAGTTCTTCCGCGATCAGGGCCAGCAGGTCCTGCTGCTCGCCGATTCCGTCACCCGCTTTGCGGAAGCGCATCGCGAGGTCGCGCTTGCCGCTGGCGAACCCGCGAGCCTGCGAGGCTATCCGGCCTCGGTCGCGCATATGATCATGAGCTTGGCTGAACGCGCCGGGCCGGGCTGCGGAGACTCGGGCGATATCACCGCTCTCTTCACTGTTCTTGTTGCTGGTTCCGATATGGAGGAGCCTATTGCCGACATCCTGCGCGGGGTTCTTGACGGCCATGTCGTGATGGACCGGGCCATTGCGGAACGCGGCCGCTTCCCCGCGATCGATGTGCTTCGATCAGTCTCCAGAAGCCTGCCAGAAGCCGCATCGGACGACGAAAACCGTCTGATAAGCGAAACCAGAAGTCTTCTGAGCACCTATGACCGTGCCGAGATGATGATCCAGGCCGGGCTTTACGTTCCGGGTTCAGATGCGATGATTGACAGAGCCGTCCGTCTCTGGAAGGCGCTTGATGGATTTCTGGCCGAGGATGAACCCGGAACGGCAGAGGACAGCTTTGCGCGGCTTGCGGCCTACCTTGCCGGTCGCGGCCCCAGCTAACGCTGGAAGCGCGCGCTCTGGAGGAGTTGCAGGGCGATGCTGCCGCCGCTGAATTGCTGTGAAACGGCGGCCAGATCTGCCCGCAGCAGAAAGCGGCGCGTCAATGCCTCGATCCGCTCCGGGTCCGCAAACTGCGACACGCTGGCGTCCCCAAAGGCCTGGCGCGACTTCTGCTTGAGTGTCTCGAGCTGCTTGTCGATGTCGATCGTGCCGAAGGATTTTGGCAAGCTGAAGGCCACTTCGAAAACCTTCCGCAGTGGCGCCGCGCCCATGATCGTGAACCATTTGGTGTCTTCCGAAGCGTCTTTGCGCGCCAGCGCCGCAAGGTCGCGCCGCAGCCCGAGTGCCAGGCGGAGATTCTCGTCGCTTTCGCCCACAGCCACTTCGAAAGACCGGCTCTGGTACAGGCCGATGATCTTGTCGGCAAAGCCATTTTCCGTCACCGCTGCGGCGCCTGTTCCACCGAAGCCGAAGGCCGAGGCCATTTCGAAATACCGCTTGTCTGCCAGCCGGTTGGCAAGCGATTTCGGATTCTCGACCCCGCCTTCCAGCACCTTCTTGATAAAGAACTTGCTATTCAGGTCATCCTGAAGTCCGAAAGCCCCAAGCGCGATGCGCAACAGTCTGCGATCGGCCACAAGATCATCGGCCGTCTTCACCTTGGCGATATTCTTGCGGAAGTACTCGGAATCCCGCATCAACGCGGGGGACCGGTTGAATGTCTGCTGCTGCTTGTCGATGGTCCTGTTCAGGAAGGCCCAGCCGCCATAGCCGCCACTCGGGATCACAGGCCGGAAGCTCATTGCGGATGCGACGCCAGCAGGCGTTCCTCACGGGCCAGCAGCGCACGCAGCGCCTTCAGGGTTTGATAGTGTTCTCCCGATATCACGGCCGAGGTCGCCACCGAGAGATGGCTGCGGCTGTCCGGATCGACAAGAACCTGGCTGAGCTGTTCGATCCCCTGCAGAAGCTGCACCCGCGCTTCGTCAACATCCGCGTCGCCCGTAAGCACAAGCTGTGCAATATAGCACACGCGCCGAACCGGCGTGGTGACTTCGTGCGGGTGGATCGCATCACGCAGCCGCAAGATGTTGGCATTCGGCGTCATGATCGAGATCTTGGATCTGCGGTCACCGTTCTCGATGACTGCTCCGTTGATCAGAATCCGTTCTTTCGGGGCAAGCTTGATGACCAGGCCGCTCATGTCGCGCTTCCCTCGCTTCGCAAGCCTCGCATGACGGCGGTGTTGATTTCCACCAATGCCTCGGCACTGGCCTTGCCCGCCAGGACCTTGGCACTGTGAAGCCCTGTGAATTCGGCGAGATAGAAGATCTGGGCGCGCAGCCGCTGCGGCAGGGCGTTTTCCGGATCGGCGACATCGGCGGCAAGCAAGGTCCAAAGCTGACGGTTGTCATGCAAGGCGGCTGCAAGTTTCGGAAAGCCGAGCGTCCCTTCGGCCAAAGCGGCGCGCATTTTTTGCGTCACGCGCGCGAAAACTTCGTATTCCGTTCCCCGGTTTGTGCGGACGGGCGCCTTGCGCCCGGAATAGGCAGAGGTTGCCATCTGTAGCGCGTTCACTGGATTTCTCCCGTTGAAGGTGGCCAAGACGTTCCTGCGTCAAGCGCCTTTGAGGCCGAGAGCGCCCCTCCGGGCGCTCTCGTAAGTTGGATCAACGGAAGAGCGACAGAACGCTCTGCGGTGCCTGGTTCGCGATCGAGAGCGACTGGATCCCCAGCTGCTGCTGCACCTGAAGTGCCTGCAGACGCGCGGAAACCTCTTCCATGTCGGCATCAACAAGCGCGCCGATACCGGTCCGCATGGAATCCGACAGCTTGTTGACGAAGTTCTGCTGGATCTCGATCCGGGTCTGCGCAGAACCGAACGCCGAGGCAGCGTCAATGGCGGTCTGGATCAGCGACTCGATGTTGGTCAGCGCACTGGCCGCGTCCGTCGTCACGTCCAGCGTGGCAAGGGCGCCAAGACCGCCCGCACCGGCCGAGGTGAACTTCGCATTCACGGTCAGCGTGTTGGCGCCCGCGTTCGTGAAGGCAAGCTGCCCCGCGTTGGCGCTGTTGTAGTCGATCTCGAGCCCGTCAATGCCCAGCCCCTCGATCGCCTTCTTGAGTCCGATCGCTGCAACTTCGGTCGGCGAAGTGGCGGCTGCATCTGCCTCGGTGAAGGTATAGGTGGCCGTCTTGCCGCCGATGGTCACCGAAATCTGGTCACCCATCTCGTAGGCGACGGCATCCAGTTCGATCACGCCGGTGCCGCCTGTTGCGGCCAGCTGGAACGCGGCCGAGTCGCTTGCCGCCGCAAGACCTTCGGTGTTGGCGCCGAAGGCATCCTTCGGCGCTGCGGTGCTGACGCGCAGATCCTGCGAGTTGACGCTGATCTTGGATGCCGTGACGCCGGCGGTGGTCCGATCGAGCGACGAGAGGATCTCCACCGTCGCGGTCGAGGTGACAAGATTGAGGCCGTTGAACTGCGCGGCATTCACCACCGAGGTGATCTGGTTGCGCAGGCCATCGATATCCGTCTGGATCTTGGCGCGGTCGACGTTTTCCTCTTGCGCAGTGACGATCTTCTTCTTGATGTCCTGAAGCAGCTCGGTGACGGTTTCTGCTGCCTGACGGGCCACACCGACCGTGGACTGACCCAGAGACAGGTTTTCAGCGATGCCCTTGAAGCCGGCAACGTCCGAATCCATCACCCGGGAGATGGCCCAGGTTGCAGCGTTGTCCTTGGCCGAGTTGACGGCCTTGCCGGTCGAGATCTCAGCCTGGGTCTTGTTGAGGTTGTTGTTGATCGACTTCAGCGTCTGCAGGGCCACCATGGCGCTGGTGTTGGTCAGAATGCTCGACATTACATGTCTCCGAAAGGGGCGCTTTGCGCCGGGGTTGGGCTCCGCCTCACGGCGGGTTGGACTGACCTTCTGGTTCCTGCGTCGCCTTCCGGCAGCGCGCCATCCGTCGTGGATGCAGGTTCAAACATGGGGATCAAGTTCTAACGTATTCCTAACTCGCGCCCGCCGGATGCCTTGAAATTGAGCTAATTCAAAGGCGCCGTGGCGGGCAAAGGCAGTCATGCCTTGTGTTCCAGGCGCCGTGCCACCTGTCCGACAGCGCTGCGATGGCCCTGGCTGTCATAGCTCCGCCAGCCGCGCACATCGCTCCGCAATTGTGCAAGGCGCCGCTGCCCCGCAGCGACCCCCTCGGCCGCCGCTTCAAGCAGCCCGAGATTCGCCTGCGCCAGCGCGCGCAGTTGCGCCAGCACCTCTTCATCCGGCGCCCGCCCGGCCTGCAGCCGCTCAAGCGCCGCCTGCTTGCGCCGCACGAGATCTGCCAGCTGACCAAGCCGACCCTCAAGCAGGATGCGGCGTTCCTCCCCCAGAAGATCGGCAAGCAGTTCGACCGGATTACGCCTAAACCCGATCATCGCGCCGCTCCACAAGCGAATCGAACAGCATCTCGGCCAGGCCGATGCCGCCGCGACGGACCATCTGCTCGGCCTGCGCCTGCACGAGGAATGACGCGAATTGTTCTTCGCCCGCACCGCCGCCGAAAGCTTCCGGCACCTTTCCCAGCCCGGCGCCTTTCAGCATTTCAGCGAGAAATCCGGCTTCCAGTGCACGCGCGGCCGCCCGGAGCGCCGCCTCGTCCCTTGTCGGCGCGGGGATCAACTGGACTGTATTCGAAGCGATTTCCATTCCGTCTCCGTTCCTTTGGTTGCGGAACCGATGATCTGCGCATGTAGTAAAGGATCAGTAATCATCTTCGGCGATTCTCGGGGAAAGCCGAGGAGAACCCCGATGATCCCTTCCTTCCTGCCCCTGCCGGCGGCATTGCCATCCGGTCCCGTCACCACCAGCCCGCCCGGTCCCGCCGAAGCTGAAGCCGGAATCCGCGGCACGGGAGGGCTGGACATCGTCTTTTCGACGCTTCTGTCGCAGCTTGGGGAACCGGTTGCGCCCCCGCCGGCGCCCGCGAACGAGGAAAAGGAACTGCCAGATCGGCCGACCGAAGACCGGGAAGAAATGGCCGAACCCGCGCTTGCCGCCACTCCGGAATCGGATCCGCCGGTTGCACCGGCGCCGCCTGCCGCTGGCGATGTGCCGTCAAGGCCGCCGCCGGATCCCGAAGGCCGCGCGTCAGAGTCGCAAGCCGAAGACGCCCCCCATACTGATCCCGTGGGCGCACCCGCGCCCGAGGCAGCGCCGGACGACACTGTGGCCGTCATGGTCAGCCTGATCGCGACCAGCTTGCCGCGCAGCGCAAGCCGCTCCGGCTCGGACACGCCCTTGCTGACCCCGATTCTCGCAGAGGCGGCAAGACGTTCCGAGAAATCGCCGAACGTTCCGACCAGCATCAGCACCCCCGTGGAGCGCCCGGCGGAAACGGTCTCGCCGCAGGTCCTGTCACAGGCGCAGCGGGCACCGCGCGATGCCGTGCCGCAGGTTTCCCCCGCTGCAACCCCTCCCGCGGCATCGCCCATGACAGCACCGGAAACGCGTAACCCGCAAGACGCCTTGCCACCAATGCCGAACCTGCTGCAGGCACAGGCCGATCCGGTTGGACCGGTGCCCGATCCCGAACCGCTCTCGCCTTTTCTGAACGAACGCCTGCCGCAGGTCACCGGTCTGGCCGAGCAGAAACCCGGGCCGCACTATGTCCTGCCGCGCGGCGTCGTGGAACAGGTGGCGCAGGCGCTGAGCATGCGCGGTGACGGTCAGGTCGAACTTCAGCTTTCCCCCGAGGAACTGGGCGCGGTCCGGCTCCGGCTAGGTGGCAGCAATGGCGATATCGTTGTCCTTGTTCAGGCCGATCGGCCCGAAACACTGGACCTGTTCCGCCGCAACATCGAAGCGCTCGCGCAGGAGTTCAGGGCTATCGGCTATGGGAGTGTCAGCTTTCAGTTCGGGCCGCAGCAGGAACAGCGACAGCAGAAACCCTTCTCGGGGCCGGCTGGCGTTCCGGTCATCAGCATCGCTGATACGGCAGCCGCTCCCCCCGTGCCAGCCGCCGCTCGCGCGGGGCTTGATCTCAGACTCTGAAAGGACATGACATGGACGTTACCAACGTCACAGCATCCCCCGCACCAGTTGCAGCCGCGCCCGCGGCGCCGCCCGTGATCAGTTCGGACTTCGAGACGTTTCTCAAGATGCTGACAGTGCAGATGCAGAATCAGGATCCGCTCAATCCGATGCAATCGTCGGATTTCGCGGTTCAGCTTGCGACCTTCTCGGGCGTTGAACAGCAGGTGCAGACGAATCAGCTACTGCAGGGGCTTTCGTCCCAGATGGGGCTGATGGGCATGAGCCAGATCGCAGGCTGGGTGGGGATGGAGGTCCGGGCTGCCGTGCCTGCCCATTTCAACGGCGACCCGATTGAATTGACAACGCAGATCCCGGCGATTGCCGATCGGTCCATTCTGGTTGTGCGCAATGAGATGGGAACCGTGGTCGAGGAGCGCAGCATTCCGGTCACCACACAGACGATGGAATGGGCAGGTTTCAGTGACGGCGGCACACCTTTTCCGTCGGGTCACTACAGCTTCGAGGTGCTGAACTATGAAGGAGAGCGGCTCATCGGCGCAACAGCCGTTTCGACCTATGGTCGGGTGACCGAAGCGCGCAGCGAGGGGGGCAAGGTGATGCTGGTCATGGCCGGCGGCGGGCGCGTGCCGGTCGAAGCTGTCACTGGGCTTCGCGCGCCATCGTGAGTTCTGGCACGGGCGCCCTTTCGGGCAGGGTTCCGGCCCAGTGCGGCGGGCCGGCACCGCTGGCGAACGGGTTACCTGCCGGGGGATGAAAGGCGACACGCACGGTGGCCCATCCGGCCGTTGATCCACGCGCTTGTTCCACACGCGGATCTCGGCGTGAGCCTCTCATCTTTCCTGCCGATGGCAGCTGCCGGCGGAACACATGATCCTCCGGCACCCGCGGCACGTCTCTGGACCGGATTTTCCCGGCAGGCGCATCCGTGCTTCTGGTCCTTATCCCGACACGTGTTTTTGGGCGTCAGTCGTGCCGGGCCCACGGCGGTCAGGCTGACCGCTGCCGGATCCGCGCGGTTCCCACTGCTGCCGGGCCTTGATCAACGCAGCCCGCGCGGCGGCAACGCCCGCGAGCCCGGGATCGGCTCGGATCGGGAATCGCCTTCGTTCGCCCCGCGAGGCAGGGGTCGATCCCGGCTGGGCCGTCGCATGCCATGGCAGCCCGAACCGGACCAAGGGTTCGAGCAGAGCCACCAAATGCACTCCGAGCAAACCGTTGCATTACATCGCACAGGCGCGATGTTCACGCACAGCCGCACGCGCCCCGCGGGGCTTCCGCAGGGCGCTGTCAGAGGCTTGCGCCGATCCAGACTCCCAGCGCCGTCAGCCCTGCGCCCACCATCATCCAGCCGACAGGGGTGCGCCTGCGCTCCAGCACCAGCGGGACAGGTTCACGCAGCTGACGCCGGAGCGTGTTTTCCACCAGCTGCGGCAGCCGAGGCCCGAATCGCGACAGAACCTGACCGGTGCGCCGCAGGTCACGCAGAACCGCCCGCGGCCCGACGTTTTCCCGGATATAGCCTTCGACCACCGGCCGCGACACCTGCCAGATGTTGATATGGGGATTAAGCGACCGCGCCACGCCCTCGACCACGACCATGGTGCGCTGCAGCAGGATCAGCTCGGTCCGTGTCTCCATTCCGAAGCGTTCCGTCACCTCGAACAGGTAGTTCAGAAGCCGCGCCATGGAGATGCGGGTGGCATCCATGCCGAAGATCGGCTCTCCGACGGAGCGAAGGGCGCGGGCAAATTCGTCGATATCGCGGTCAGGCGGCACATAGCCGGCCTCGAAATGGACCTCGGCCACGCGGCGGTAATCCTTGCGGATGAACCCGAACAGGATCTCGGCATAGACGCGGCGGGTGTATTCGTCGATCCGGCCCATGATGCCGAAATCAAGCGCGATGATATCGCCATTGGCCGCAACCTTCAGGTTCCCCTGATGCATGTCGGCGTGGAAATAACCATCACGAAGCGCGTGGCGCAGAAAAAGCTGCAGGACGCGCGCGGCAAGCAGTTCACGATCATGCCCTGCCGCGTCCAGTGCTGCATTGTCGCCCAAGGGAACCCCTTCGGCCCAGCTCAGCGTCATGACCTGACGCCCCGAAAGGAACCAGAGCGGCCGGGGCACCTGGAACCCTTCGTCCTGCGCGGTATTGGCGGCAAACTCGGCCGCGGCCGAGGCTTCGAGCCGCAGGTCAAGTTCGCCCATGACCACGCTTTCGAAATGGGCGATCACCTCGGTGGGGCGCAGGCGGCGCGATGCAGGCGAGATAAACTCGATCAGCGACGCCGCAAGGTAGAAGGCGTCGATATCCGTGCGGAAGGCCCGCAGGATTCCCGGGCGCAGCACCTTGACCGCCACATCCTCGCCCGTTTCGGCCAGCTTCGCGCGGTGAACCTGCGCGATCGAGGCTGCGGCGACCGGTTCCGAAAAGGCGCTGAACAGCGCCTCGACCGGCAGCTCCAGCTCCTCTTCGATCATCCGGCGCGCGGCTTCGGTCGGAAAGGGGGGCAGGCGGTCCTGAAGCATCCGCAACTGCAGCGCAAGCTCGTCCCCCACCACGTCGGGGCGGGTGGACAGGATCTGACCGAACTTGATGTAGGCCGGACCCAGCGCCGTCAGCGCCCGCGGCAAGGGTGGCAGGGCAGGATCACCTTCCAGCCCCAGCCACTTGAATGGCTTTCCCAACACACGCGCCACAAGGCGAAGGCGTGGTGGCGCGCGGAACGCCTCGAGCACCACGCCCATGGCGCCTGATCGCTCAAGCGTCGCGCCGGTCCGGATCAGCCGCCAGATGTTGTGGGGACCGCGCATCAGAGTTTCCAGCCGGAATGAAGGGCCGCAATACCCATGCTCAGGTTGCGGTATTTCACCTGCTCGAATCCGGCGTGGCGGATCATCTCGGCAAAGCGCTCCTGATCGGGGAATTTCCGGATCGATTCCACAAGGTATTGATAGCTGTCGCGGTCGCCCGCCACGATCTGCCCCATCACGGGAATGACATTGAAGGAATAGCGGTCATAGGCCCATTGCAGCGCCGGGTTCGGCAGCTGGCTGAACTCCAGCACCATCAGCCGTCCGCCGTGGCGCAGCACGCGGTACGCCTCGTTCAGCGCATCCTGAACGCGGGTGACGTTCCGGATCCCGAAGGAAATCGTGTAGACGTCGAAGCTGTTGTCGGGGAAGGGCAGGGCCATCGCATCACCGACCACCCAGTCCAACCTGTCGGCGAGCTGTTCGGCGGCTGCGCGCTGACGCCCCGCGGCCAGCATGGATTCGGTCATGTCCAGCACAGTCGCATGCGTCTGCGGCGCGCGGTGCAGGAAGCGGAAGGCGATATCGCCGGTGCCGCCGGCGACATCCAGCAACCGCTGCCCGGGTCGCGGCGCCAGCCAGTCCATCATCGCATCCTTCCAGAGCCGGTGCACACCGGCCGACATCAGGTCATTCATGATGTCGTATCTGGACGCCACACGGGTAAAGACCCCGTGCACCATTCCGGCTTTTTCGCCCTCGTCCACCGTCCGGAAGCCGAAGTGGGTGGTTTTGGGCGGGTCTTGCGTCTGGTTATCGGTCATGAGGCCTTGCCGTCCTTTGAACTCCTCCTTCTTATAGGTTGCTGGCGGGGTGTTACAATGCGCCGCCGTGTCTCGCCTTTGCATCCGGGGGAAGCTTGCCCGAACTACCCGAGGTCGAAACCGTCCGCCGCGGCCTGGCCCCCGTCATGGAAGGACGGCTGATTCTGCGCGCCGACATCCGCCGCCCCGATCTGCGCTGGCCCTTCCCCGAGCGTATGGAACAGCGGCTGACGGGCGCGCGCGTCCTCACGCTGCGGCGGCGCTCCAAGTACATTCTTGCCGATCTGGACACCTCTGAAACGCTGCTGATCCACCTTGGAATGTCAGGACGGATGCTCATTTCCGGCGATCAGATCGGTCATTTCCATCATGCCCACCCGGCGCCGGAAAAACATGACCATGTGGTTCTGGACATGGAAAGCGGCATTCGCGTCACCTTCAATGACGCGCGCCGGTTCGGGGCGATGGACCTTGCCGCGACAGACCGGACGGAAGCGCATCCGCTGCTGGCCGTGCTTGGGCCGGAACCCTTGGGCAACGATTTCAACGAAACCTACCTGCAGGCCCGCCTTGCCAACCGGCGGGTGCCGGTCAAGGCGGCGCTTCTGGATCAGAGAATCGTGGCGGGGCTTGGCAACATCTATGTCTGCGAGGTTCTGCACCGGGCCGGCATCGCGCCCGAGCGCAGCGCGGGCAGCCTGACGGCCGCGCAGGTTGCAACCCTCGTGCCCCTGATCCGCGAGGTTCTGAACGAGGCGATCCGCGCCGGCGGATCCTCCTTGCGCGATTATCGCCAGACGGGGGGCGAGCTTGGCTATTTCCAGCACAGCTTCCGGGTCTATGGCCGCGAGGGCGAGGCCTGTCCCACGCCCGGCTGCGGGGGCACCATCGCGCGGATCGTGCAGGCGGGGCGATCCTCGTTTCACTGTCCGATCTGCCAAACATGACTTGATCCCCAAGGGGGCAGTGCTATTGAATCCCCCCACAGAGCCAAAAGAAGGTGATCCATGGCCTATGAGACGCTGATCGTCGAAGTCGCCGACCACGTCGCGCTGATCCGGCTGAACCGGCCCGAGGCATTGAACGCGCTGAACTCGCGGCTTCTGTCGGAACTGGCCACTGCGCTCAAGGCCGCCGACAGCAATGACCGCGTGCGCTGCATTGTCCTGACCGGTTCGGAAAAGGCCTTTGCCGCCGGCGCCGACATCAAGGAAATGTCGGGCAAATCGTTCGTCGATGCCTTCACGGGCGACCTGTTCGGGCCGGATGTCGAAGCGATGTTGCGCGTGCGCAAGCCGATCATCGCCGCTGTTTCGGGCTATGCCCTCGGGGGTGGTTGCGAACTGGCGATGATGTGCGATTTCATCATTGCATCAGACACGGCCAGGTTCGGCCAGCCCGAGATCAACCTGGGCGTCGTTGCCGGCATTGGCGGCACGCAGCGCCTGACCCGGTTCGTGGGCAAGTCGAAAAGCATGGACATGCACCTGACCGGCCGCTTCATGGACGCGGCCGAGGCCGAGCGCTCCGGCCTGGTCAGCCGGGTGGTGCCGGCGAAAAAACTTCTGGAAGAGGCGATGGCCGCCGCCCAGAAGATTGCCGAGAAGTCCGCGCTGACCGTGATGGCCGTCAAGGAAGCCGTCAACCGAAGCTATGAGACGCCGCTGCGCGAGGGCCTTCTGTTCGAGCGGCGCCTGTTTCACGCACTGTTTGCGACCGAGGACCAGAAAGAGGGCATGAGCGCTTTCCTCGAAAAGCGTGAAGCGCAGTTCCGCGACCGCTAGCTCAAAAAACCTCAGCTAACGGTTGACTCGGGCCCGAGTCAGGCGTAGAGACCCGACTTCAGATTTACCCGAACCGGAACCGGAACTCGATAACATGGCCAATACGCCCCAATCCAAGAAGCGCGCACGCCAGAATGAGCGGCGCTATGCCGTCAACAAGGCGCGCCGTTCGCGGATCCGCACCTTCCTGCGCAAAGTCGAAGAAGCGATCTCCACCGGCAACCAGGAGGCAGCTGCGGAAGCTCTGCGTCTTGCTCAGCCGGAGTTGGCGCGCGGTGTGACCAAGGGTGTGCTGCACAAGAACACGGTCGCGCGCAAGATGTCGCGGCTGTCTTCGCGGGTCAAGGCGCTCGCCGCGGCCTGATCCTGCCTTGACCATCCATTGCTGAAGGCGTGCCAGTTGGCGCGCCTTTTTGCTTTTTTACCCGTCTTTATTGCCTTTTTTATGCGCCGTGCCCTTTTCCCCACGGTGTTCCGGATTCGGTTCGTCAAAGGCGGAGTCAAGCCAAGAGTTCTGTTGCAGCCCGGCGCGACCTCAAGCTAGCGTGTCGATGCGATTCACATCGCCTTGGGGGGACATGACGTCATCCGACCCGCCCGCGGAATACCGCGGCGGACGGAAAGGAACCGGGCAGCAAAGTGGGGCTTTGCTGGCAGGAACCCATGTGGCCCGGGCCAGCTGCTGGTCCCGCCGCAGACCGAAATGTCCAGCAGACACCTCTGCCGGGGTGCAGGATGCTCGGGTGACAGGTTCATCCGGCTGCCGTGTCCTGTCCGGCAAGAGCCTTCGGGTCAACCGGCGCGGTTTCCGCCGGACCGAAATCTGTTGTCCAGGGAGAACGGGATCGGGACAGGCCTCTGTCGCGGGTATGTGTGTGTGCCGTGGCGGAGGCGAAACGAGGCAAATGGCGGTTGGGCAATGCAACAAGAGACTTGGGGGCAGGCACGTGCGGAACTACTCAGATCAGTGGGTCAGAACAACTTTGTGACGTGGATCGAACCGCTGGCCTTCTCGGGGCTGTCGGAAGGCGTGGCCCGCTTTGAGGCGCCGACCAATTTCATCGGCGACTGGGTGGCGCGCAACTTTGCCGACCAGATCCGGTATCAGCTGACAGTGGCCGGGGCACCGGTGGACCGTGTGGAATTCACCGTGGCAAGCGCCGCGCGTCCGGCACCTGCCGTCGCCGCATCACCGCGCCCGGCGGCCCCGGTCGTGCCGCGTGCCGACGAGGGCGAGCTGCCCGGCGCGCCGCTTGACACGCGCTTTACCTTCGACAGCTTCGTGGTCGGCAAGCCGAACGAACTGGCCCATGCCGCTGCGCGCCGCGTGGCAGAGGGCGGTCCGGCCACCTTCAACCCGCTGTTTCTTTATGGCGGCGTCGGGCTGGGCAAGACCCACCTCATGCACGCCATTGCGCATGAGCTGCACATGCGCAGCCCCGAGATGCGGGTGCTCTACCTGTCCGCCGAACAGTTCATGTATCGCTTCGTTCAGGCCCTGCGCGACAAGCAGATCATGAACTTCAAGGAGCTGTTCCGTTCGGTCGACGTGCTGATGGTGGATGATGTGCAGTTCATCGCCGGCAAGGACAGCACCCAGGAAGAGTTCTTCCACACCTTCAACGCGCTGGTGGATCAGAACAAGCAGATCGTCATTTCAGCCGATCGCGCCCCGGGCGAGATCAAGGACCTGGAAGAGCGGATCAAGTCGCGCCTGCAGTGCGGGCTGGTCGTCGATCTGCATCCGACCGATTACGAACTGCGGCTGGGCATCCTCCAGCAGAAGGCCGAAGCCTATCGCGGGCAATATCCGGGCCTTCAGCTGGCGCCCGGGGTGCTTGAATTCCTCGCCCATCGCATCACCACCAATGTGCGCGTGCTGGAGGGGGCGCTGACCCGCCTCTTTGCCTTCGCCTCGCTTGTCGGACGCGAGATCACGCTGGATCTGGCCCAGGATTGCCTGGCCGACATCCTGCGCGCCTCGGATCGCAAGGTCACGGTTGAAGAAATCCAGCGCCGGGTGGCCGAGCATTACAACATCCGCCTGTCGGACCTGATCGGCCCCAAGCGCCTGCGCACGATTGCGCGGCCCCGCCAGATCGCGATGTATCTGGCCAAGCAGCTGACCTCGCGCAGCCTGCCCGAAATCGGGCGCCGCTTTGGCGGGCGGGATCACACCACGATCATGCACGGCGTCAAGAAGGTCGAGGAACTGATCGGCAGCGACCAGCAGATCGCCGAAGATCTGCAGCTGCTGCGCCGCCTGCTCGAAGCCTGACCGGCAGTATCGCATCAAGGGCCACGGCCCTTGACGCCCCTTTCAAAGCAGCCGAGAGTTCGAGCCAAGAAAAGACTTGAGGCGCCGCGGGTTTTGGCTCAGTTTGCCTGCCCCGGGGGTGGCCTTGAAAGAATGGGGAACAGGATGAAGATCAGCATCGAACGCGGCACGCTGCTCAAGGCTGTCGGACAGGCCCAGTCGGTCGTCGAACGCCGCAACAACATCCCCATCCTGGCCAATGTCCTGATCGAGGCCGAGGGCGACACCGTCAGCTTCCGCGCCACCGATCTGGATATCGAGGTGGTCGACAAGGCCCCCGCGCAGGTTGAACGGGCCGGTGCAACCACCGTGTCGGCGGTGATGCTGCACGAGATCGTGCGCAAGCTGCCTGACGGCGCCCTGGTCATGCTGACCGATGATGGCGCCTCGGGGCGGCTGACGGTGCAGGCCGGACGTTCCAACTTCGCGCTTGCAACGCTGCCGCGCGAGGATTTTCCGGTCATGGCCTCGTCGGAATACACCACCAGCTTCACCGCGCCTGCGGCGGCCTTGCGGCGGCTGTTCGACAAGTCGAAATTCGCGATCTCGACCGAAGAGACCCGCTATTACCTCAACGGCGTCTACATGCATGTCGCGGAGGGCGAGACGGGGCCGGCGCTGCGCTGCGTGGCGACCGACGGACATCGCCTGGCGCGGATCGATGCGCCCCTGCCCGCAGGGGCCGAAGGCATGCCGGGCGTGATCGTGCCGCGCAAGACCGTGGGCGAGCTGCGCAAGCTTCTGGACAACGACGAAACCGAGATTGCCGTCTCCGTCTCGGAGACCAAGGTGCGTTTTGCGACGCCCGCCATTACCCTGACCTCGAAGGTGATCGACGGCACCTTCCCGGATTACACTCGCGTGATCCCGACCGGAAACAGCCGCAGGCTTGAAGTTGATGCGACGGAATTCGCGCAAGCGGTCGATCGCGTGGCCACCGTGTCCTCGGAACGGTCCCGCGCGGTCAAGCTGTCGCTTGACGAAGACCGGCTCATCCTCTCGGTCAACGCCCCCGACAGCGGCGCCGCCGAAGAGGAACTTGCGGTTGCCTATGGTGACGAACGGCTGGAGATCGGCTTTAACGCCAAGTATCTGCTGGAGATCGCCAGCCAGGTTGATCGTGAAAACGCCGTCTTCCTGTTCAACTCGTCCGGCGATCCGACCCTGATGCGCGAAGGCAACGATGCCTCGGCAGTCTATGTGGTCATGCCGATGCGCGTCTGATCCGGGCCGGAGCGCCCGCAGGCATGACCTCGCTCTGCGTCAGGGCGCTTGTCCTGTCCCATTTCCGGTCACATCGCCTTGCCCGGCTTGCCTTCGATGGCAGGCCAATCGCCATATATGGCGCCAACGGGTCAGGAAAGACCAACCTGCTGGAGGCCGTCTCGCTTCTGTCGCCCGGCCGGGGGCTGCGGCGGGCAGGCAGTGACGAACTCGCACGCCGCCCCGAGCGCCTGGGGTGGAAGATCCGCGCGGAAATCCGGACCCCCTCCCGCACGCATGAGATCGAGACCTGGGCCGAGCCGGGCAGTTCGCGACAGGTCCGCATCGACGGGAAGGCGGCCACGCAGGTGTCGCTGGCCGCCTGTCTTCGGGTGCTTTGGCTTGTTCCGGCGATGGACAGGCTCTGGATCGAACCCGCCGAGGGCCGCCGGCGCTTTCTGGACCGGATCACGCTCAGCTTCGTTCCCGATCACGCCGAGGCATCCCTGACCTACGAAAAGGCGATGCGCGACAGGAACCGGCTGCTGCGCGATCAGATCAACGATCAGGTCTGGTTCAACGGGCTGGAAAGCCAGATGGCGCAGGCAGGGGCGCAGATCATGGCGAACCGGCGGCTGGCGCTTGCCCGGCTGATGGCAGCGCAGGACAATGCCGATTCCGCATTTCCTCAGGCGGATCTGGCGCTCACCACCTCTGACAGCACAGAGCTGCCCGAGTCCGAGGCCGGGCTTGCCGAAGCCTTCGCGGCCGGGCGCCGCCGTGACATGGCCGCCGGTCGGACATTGCTGGGGCCACATCGCGCCGATCTGACGGCGATCTTTGCCGCCAAGTCGATGCCGGCGGCGCAATGTTCGACAGGGGAGCAGAAGGCACTGCTGATCTCGCTTATCCTGGCGAATGCCCGGGCGCTGATTGCCGATCTGGACGGTCCTCCGATCCTGCTTCTGGATGAGGTCGCGGCGCATCTTGACGCCGATCGGCGTGCGGCGCTTTATGCCGAGGTTCTTGCGCTTGGTGCCCAGGCTTTCATGACCGGGACCGGACCCGAGCTTTTTGCCGAGCTGGGCAGTTCGGCACAGGTTCTGGAGGTTCTGGAGGAAAGCGGGGGATCGGCCATTCTGGAAAGGAGCAGTCGTTGAACCTGCATCGAAGGCGCGCGTTGCGGCAGAGGCCCCGATGACCATCACGCCCTGGGATCTGCTGTTCTATGGCGGCGCACTTGTCATCCTGTTCTTCACGCCTGGGCCGGTCTGGGTGGCGCTGACGGCGCGCGCGCTGTCAGGCGGTTTTGCCTCGGCCTGGCCGCTCGCCGTCGGGGTGGTTCTGGGCGACGCGCTCTGGCCCTTGGCGGCGATCTTCGGACTGAGCTGGATCCTCTCTGCCTTCGAGGGCTTCATGGCGCTGATGCGCTGGATTGCGGCGGGCACATTCCTGATCATGGGATTATTGCTGATCCGCAACGCCGGGCGCGGCCTCTCGTCCGACAGCCGCCTGACCAGGCCCGGTCGTTGGGCGGGTTTTGCGGCAGGTGTGGCTGTGATCCTTGGCAACCCCAAGGCGATCCTGTTCTACATGGGTGTGCTTCCGGGTTTCTTTGATCTGACGCGGATAACCGGCGCCGACATCGCGGCAATCGTCGCCATGTCGATGGTGATCCCGCTGGCCGGAAATCTGGCTTTGGCGCTCTTCATCGATCGTGCCCGGCGGCTTCTGTCCTCTCCGGCGGCCTTGCGGCGTACCAACCGGATCGCCGGCGGGCTTCTTGTTCTTGTCGGCGTGGTAATTGCCCTCACCTGACCCCAAATATGGTGTCCAAGGCGTGACAATGCCGGGCCGAACCACTATAAGTCGCGCAAGTTTCAAAGGAAGATCCGCATGGCCGAAGCAGCACAGATTCCGGAAGAATACGGCGCAGAATCCATCAAGGTTCTCAAGGGACTGGACGCTGTCCGTAAACGGCCGGGAATGTATATCGGTGATACCGACGACGGTTCGGGCCTGCATCACATGGTCTATGAGGTGGTCGACAACGGCATCGACGAGGCCCTTGCAGGCCATGCCGACCATGTGAGCGTCAAGATCCACGCCGATTCCAGCATTTCGGTGACCGATAACGGCCGCGGCATCCCCGTCGACATCCACAAGGAAGAGGGTGTTTCGGCAGCCGAAGTCATCATGACCCAGCTGCATGCCGGCGGCAAGTTCGATCAGAACAGCTACAAGGTGTCGGGCGGCCTGCATGGCGTGGGCGTTTCTGTGGTGAACGCGCTTTCCGACTGGCTTGACCTGCGCATCTGGCGCAATGGCAAGGAACACTATGCCCGCTTCGAACGCGGCGAAACAGTCAGGCACCTGGAGGTGGTGGGCGAGGCCCATGGCAAGAAGGGCACCGAGGTGCGGTTCCTGGCCTCGACCAGCACGTTCTCGAACCTCGACTACAGCTTCAAGACGCTGGAGAACCGCCTGCGCGAGCTCGCCTTCCTGAACTCGGGCGTGCGGATCATCCTTGAGGACGAACGTCCGGCCGAACCGCTCCGGTCGGAACTGTTCTACGATGGTGGCGTGCGCGAATTCGTGCGCTACCTCGACCGTTCGAAAACCGCATTGATCCCCGAGCCGATCTTCATCACCGGCGAACGCGACGGGATCGGTATCGAGGTGGCGATGTGGTGGAACGACAGCTACCACGAAACGGTGCTGCCCTTCACCAACAACATTCCCCAGCGCGACGGCGGCACGCACCTGGCGGGCTTTCGTGGCGCGCTGACCCGGACGATGAACATCTATGCGCAATCCTCCGGCATCGCCAAGAAAGAGAAGGTGAGCTTCACGGGCGATGATGCCCGCGAGGGGCTGACCTGCGTTCTTTCCGTCAAGGTGCCCGATCCGAAATTCTCCAGCCAGACCAAGGACAAGCTGGTCAGTTCCGAGGTGCGACCGGCGGTCGAGAACCTTCTGAACGAAAAGCTGAGCGAGTGGTTCGAGGAGAATCCCGCCCATGCCAAGCAGATCGTCGGCAAGATCATCGAGGCGGCGCTGGCGCGCGAGGCGGCGCGCAAGGCACGCGAACTGACGCGCCGCAAGACGGCAATGGATGTGGCCAGCCTGCCGGGCAAGCTGGCGGACTGTCAGGAGAAGGATCCTGCACGTTCGGAACTGTTCCTGGTCGAGGGCGACTCGGCCGGTGGTTCGGCCAAGCAGGGGCGTTCCCGGGCGAACCAGGCCGTTCTGCCGCTGCGGGGCAAGATTCTGAACGTGGAACGGGCCCGCTTTGACCGGATGCTGAGCAGCCAGGAAATCGGAACCCTCATCACCGCGCTTGGCACCGGGATCGGGCGCGACGAATTCAACCTCGACAAGCTGCGTTACCACAAGATCGTCATCATGACGGACGCAGACGTCGACGGTGCCCATATCCGGACCCTGCTGCTGACGTTCTTCTTCCGCCAGATGCCGCAACTGATCGAGGCGGGGCACCTCTATATCGCCGAACCGCCCCTGTACAAGGTGTCGCGCGGCAAGTCCGAGGTCTACCTCAAGGATCAGGCGGCGCTGGAGAACTACCTGATCCAGCAGGGGGTCGAAGGGGCCCGCCTGCGGCTTGGCACCGGCGAGGAGATCATCGGCCAGGATCTGGCCCGCGTGGTGGAAGAGGCCCGCGCCGTGCGGCGCAGCCTGCAATCCTTTCCGACGCACTATCCGCAGCGGATTCTGGAACAGGCGGCCATTGCCGGCGCACTTCTGCAGGGACGCGTCGATCAGGATCCGCAAGGCGTGGCCGATGAGGTCGCAGCGCGACTTGATCTGGTGGCGGTGGAATACGAACGCGGCTGGCAGGGGCGGCCGACCCAGGATCATGGCCTGCGCTTTTCGCGGCTCCTGCGCGGGGTCGAGGAGGTGCGGACGCTTGACGGGCAGGTTCTCCGTTCGGGCGAGGCCCGGCGGCTTGCCAGCCACACCAAGGCCCTTCAGGATGTCTATCGACAGCCGGCGCGGCTGATGCGCAAGGACCGTGATCAGCTGATCCACGGACCGGTCGAGTTGCTGGATGCGATCCTGACCGAGGGCGAAAAGGGACTCAGCCTGCAGCGGTACAAGGGCCTTGGCGAAATGAACCCGGATCAACTGTGGGAAACCACGCTCGACCCCGAGGCGCGCACGCTGCTCCAGGTCCGGATCGAGGATCTGGCCGAGGCTGACGACATCTTCACCAAGCTCATGGGTGATGTGGTGGAGCCGCGGCGCGAGTTCATCCAGCAGAACGCGCTGAGCGTCGAAAACCTCGACTTCTGAGCCGGGCCCGCGCCTTGGTGGCGCGGGCGACATGTCAGAAGTAACTTCGCACCAGCGCCGCCGAAATAAGGCTCCAGCCGTCAGCAACGACGAAGAAGGCCAGCTTGAACGGCAGCGACACGATTGCTGGGGGCACCATCATCATGCCCATCGACATCAGGATCGCTGCGACGACGAGATCGATGATCAGGAACGGCAGGAACACGAGAAAGCCGATCTCGAAGGCGCGCGCAACCTCGCTCAACAGGAACGAGGGAATCAGCAGAGACAGGGGCGCATCGGGCACCAAGGCCTGATCTGCGGCATCAGGTCGGAGAGAGCGGAGATGCTCGAAGGTTTCGGCGGTGACCCGGGCGGTCATGAAGCGCCGGAACGGATCAAGCGCCTGGGCGAGGGCGGGCTCGACGGCAAGCTCGCCTTCCAACAATGGCGCGATGCCGGTTCGATACGCCTCGGAAAAAACCGGCTCCATGACGAAATAGGTCAGGAACAGCGCAAGGCTGACAATCAGCATGTTGGGCGGCGACTGCTGAAGCCCGATCGCCTGGCGCAGGATGGACAGCACCGTCACGATGAACGGAAAGCAGGTCACCATGATGGCGATGCCGGGCACAAGGCTCAGGATCGTCAGAAGTGCAAGCAGCTGCACCGAGCGGGCGGCAAGCGAACCCTCATCCCCAAAGGAAATCGAAATCTCCTGGGCCGTTCCCGCCGAGGGCATCACCGCCAGCGCCAGCAGGATCAGCCAACCGAGCCTAAAGCCCATCTTGCAGATCCGCCACTTCGGTCAGGCGCACGGCAAGCTGCCCCGCCTGATCGCCGTCAAGCTCCTGCAGTTCGCCCCGCGCGATCAGCTTGTCACCGACATAAAGCTCGACAGGGTCATCCACCTTGCGGTCAAGCGGCAGGACCGAGTCCCTGCGCAAGCGCAGCAGATCCCGGACGAGCGGGCGGGCGCGCCCGACCGAGATCGTGATCTCGATCGGAACCTGCGTGAACGGATTGGCGGGCGATGCGAGATTCTCATCCATGGATACGTGCCTCTGATTGCAAAGCGTAGAAACCGGTGACGGCGGCACGGATGTGTTCCACGGCATCGTCAAGGTCGATTGCCGTTTCCGTATCGCCAAGGCGAAGGGCTGCCTGGCCCGGCAGAAGCGCCGGATCAGCGAAGAAGTGAACCGGGAAGCCGGGATCCTCGATCGCAGCGGTCACGGCCGCCAGATCGTCCTGCGCGACCGCGATCTGCACCGGGATCCCGGCCGCCGCAGCGGCCGCAGGCATCAGCACTTCGGAGATGATCCCCGGAAGCGCCGCGCGTGCAGCCTCTGGCAGAAGCTTGGCCAGCATTTCGGAGAAGAGCGGTTGCAATGCGCGCAGCACATGACCGCGCGCCTCGTGATAGGTGAACGACATTTCCTGAAGGGCCTGCGCAATATCTTCGCGCAGGCGCAGCTGATCCTGTTCGGCAGCGCGCATCGCATCGTCCAGCCCGCGCTGGTATCCTTCGTCATAGGCAGTCAAACGTGCCGTCTCGAGTTCTTGCTCCGAGAAACGTGGCGGCTCGGGCGCGGCTTCGGGCGCGTCGAATTCACGCAGTTGAATCCTGCGGGCCATCATGCGCGCTCCTCCCGGTCTTCCATCCATCCGCGCAGGATCTCGACCGATTCCTGCTGGCGTTCCTCGATCAGCCTGCGAAGACGAGATACGGGATCGTCGCTTTCAAAGCTCTCGCCCGGGTCGCCTGTCATGATGGGGAACATCGGCAGATCGCCAAGATCTATCTCTCCCGAAAGCGGCGGCAGTTCGGGCAGGGCCGTCGCTGCGGCCTCGGGCTCGGCCGGTGGTGCAGGCAGCGCGGCAGGCGTGGCTTGGGCGCTGAGCAGCGGCCGCACCACAAACAGTCCCAACACTAGGGCCACCAACGCCAGAACTGCCAGCTGGATGAGCGACATGAGATCGAGTCCACCCAGTATGTTCGCTTCGACCAGCGCGCCGAGGGGCTGCACCGGCTCGAACTCGAACGCCTTGATCGTGATCACGTCCCCACGTGCGTCATCAAAGCCGATCGCCGAAGCCACAAGTTCCTTCAAAGCCTCGAGCTCGGCTTCGGATCTCGGCGCCAGCACCGGGATTCCATCCGCGCCCGGAACCTTCGGTTCATCCAGAAGCACCGCCACCGAAATGCGGCGAATCGAACCGGGCGCGCGGATGACCTCACGCTGAAGCTCAGAGACTTCATAATTGACCCGCTCCCGCGTTTCGGCTGTCTGGCTTTGCGAGCTTCCGCCCCCATTCGCGGCCTCGCCATCCGGGAGGTTGCTGGCAACCGTCACCTGCGCCCGGCCCTGATCGTTTGAGCTGGTGCTGCGTTCCTCGGTTTCTGCACTGATGGCCACGCGGCTTTCCGGGTCAAAGCGTCGCTCGACGATCTGCTCGCTTTCCATAAGGGTTTCGACGCTGACCTCGACCACTGCCTTGCCGGCACCGACCCGAGCCTCAAGGAGCCGCTCCACGTTGCGCTTCAACTCCAGCGCGCGATCGTCGCCGGTGCGGGCAACCGCAGTGGGGTCATCTCCGGCGACGACGATACCGCCAACGCTGTCGATCACCGAAACATCCTCGGGCTGAAGCCCCGCCACCGCCGATGCGACCAGAAACTTCAGCGCCTTCGCCTGACCGGGGGCGAGCTGTCCGCCAAGCGTCGTCACCGTAACCGATGCAGAGGGCCGGATTTCGCGCCGGAAAGGCTGGGTTCCGGCCGGTGCAATATGGACGCGGGCGGCGCGGATCTGCGGACTGGCGGTAATGGTCCGTGCCAGTTCACCTTCTTTCGCGCGCCAATAGGCGGCGTCGAACATCTGCGATGTGGTGCCGAAACCCGACAGGCCGTCAAGAAGTTCGTATCCTGCGGCATTGTTGCTGGGCAGCCCGTCGGCGGCAAGCGACATCCGGATCTCGTCCCTCCGGGGGCTTTCCACCCAGATCGAATCACCTCTGACTTCGTAGGTGATGCCCCGCTGATCGAGCGCACGCACGACTTCGCCCGCCGGCCCGCTTTCAAGCCCGCCGTAAAGCAGCCCCATCGTCGGCGCGGTCGCAAGGCGGGCAACCGCGAGAACGGCGGCAAACATGGCAACAGTTGCGAGGACGACGACAGCCTTGCGCTGCGGGCTGAGGGCGGACCAGACCGAAAGTAACTGCGGCACGGCGATTCTCCTTTCATGGGGGCCTTCTGCCCCGCGCCGGGCCACTTTTGCCGATCGGACTTAACAATTGGTTAGTGTCCTCAGGCCTATAGACGATGAGCAACCTAGAACGGGGAACCTCATGTCCGAGTCGGAAGAACTGACGGAAAAGACCGTGGGCAAGCGAAGCAAGCTGCCTCTTGTCCTTGGCATTTGCGCGGCACTGCTTCTGGGCGGTGCGGGATTCTACACCGTCTACAGCGGGCTGATTCCCGCCTTCGTCAGCAGCAGCAGCAAGCCGGGCGGCGAAGCGGCACCAAGCTTCGTGCCCCTTGATCCGCTCATCATCTCGCTGGGTCCGCAGTCGCGCAGCACCCACCTCCGCTTCGCTGCCCAGCTCGAGGTCGATGGCGCGCATCAGAAGGAGATCGTGGCCCTCATGCCCCGGATCCAGGATGCGATGAACGGCTATCTTCACGCGCTCGAGATGCGTGAACTGGAGGAGCCGGGCGCCCTGATCCGACTGCGCGCCCAGATGCTGCGCCGCATCCAGATCGTCACCGGAGAAGGCCGGGTCAAGGACCTTCTCGTTACCGAATTCGTCCTGAACTGAGGCTCAAGATGCAGATCATTTCCGATATTCTTCTTGCCGCGGGCGCCATTGCCGCCGCGGTCTACTGCCTGGTCCTGTCGCGCCGGCTCAAGCGCTTCACGCGGCTCGAGGGTGGCATGGGCGGTGCAATCGCCGTGCTGTCGGCCCAAGTGGACGAACTGACACGCGCCCTCAAGCGCGCCGAGGCGGCCACGAAGGCCTCGGCCGGCGCGCTTGATGAACAGATGGCGCGTGCCGCGGCCGCAACGAACCGGCTCGAGCTTCTGCTCGCCGCAATGCATGACCTGCCCGACCTTGAAGAAATTCCCCGAACCATGTCCCGCCGCTCTGTGCGACGCAATTCCACCCGCAGCCGTTATGAGGTGGCGGAATGAAGGCCGCACCGAAACCCCGAGGCCGTGCGCGCCGCGGGACTCTGTGGATCGTCGTGGCGGTTCTGGCTGCTTCCGGCGCAATCCGGCTCGGCGTCGGCGTCGCCGAGGCCGTCGCGCGCGACGAGACGGAAAGACCGCCGGCGACTGCCGCGGCGGCCCCCGACCCCGCGCCCCTTCTCGCGGCCCTTCAAGCGCGTGAAGCCCGGGTTGCCGAAATGGAGGCAGCACTCGCCGACCGGATGCAGGCGCTGAGCGTCGCCGAAAGCCGCATCAGCCTGCAGATGCAGGCACTGGTTGACGCCGAACGCGCCCTTTCCGCAACCCTCGCCCTGGCTGATCAGGCGGCAGAAACGGATATCGCGCGGCTGACAGCAGTTTACGAAAGCATGAAGCCGAAGGATGCCGCAATCCTGTTCGAGGAGATGGAGCCCGAGTTTGCCGCAGGCTTCCTTGCACGGATGCGACCCGAAGCGGCAGCAGGTGTGCTTGCCGGGCTCGAGCCGCGCAGCGCCTATGCCATCAGCGTGATCCTCGCCGGGCGCAACGCCCTTGTTCCGACGGAGTAGCCGCAATGGAACGCTTTGTTAATGATCCTGCCGAAAGCTTCGGGCAGGCACGATTCCAGCCGGAGGCAGCGACATGATCGGTATTTTCGGGATAGCAATGATCTTCGTCATGGTGTTCGGCGGCTATCTTGCCGCGGGTGGACACATGGGGATCATCCTCAAATCGCTGCCGTTCGAGCTGATGATCATCGGCGGCGCGGCGGTCGGTGCGTTTCTCATCGCGAATGACAAGGCCGCGATCAAGGCGACGCTCCGCGATCTGCGCAAGGTGTTCAAGGGACCCGTGTGGCAGCCAGGAGATTATCGTGACCTGCTGTGCCTTCTGTTCGAGCTGATCCGCCTGGCCCGCCAGAACGCGGTAGCGCTTGAAGAACATATCGAAGCACCCGCGACCTCCGAGATCTTCAACCGCTATCCCCGCATCCTTGCCGATCACGAGGCGGTGGAACTGATCTGTGACACGCTCCGCTCGGCCTCGATGAATTATGACGATCCGCATCAGGTGGAAGAGGTTCTGCAGAAGCGCATGGAAACGAACATGCAGCATGCAATGCATTCAAGCCACGCGCTGCAGACTGTCGCCGATGCACTTCCCGCGCTGGGTATCGTTGCGGCCGTTCTGGGGGTGATCAAGACGATGGGTTCCATCGACCAGCCGCCCGAGATCCTGGGCAAGATGATCGGTGGTGCGTTGGTCGGCACCTTTCTGGGGGTTTTCCTTGCCTACGGGATGGTCGGGCCCTTTGCCAACCGCCTGAAGGCGGTGATCGAGGAAGACGCCCATTTCTACCAGCTGATCCGCGAGGTGCTGGTTGCCAACCTTCACAACCACGCCACCAACATCTGCATCGAGGTCGGACGTCAGAATACCCCGCATCACGTCCGGCCAAGCTTTGGCGAGCTTGAGGATGCGCTGAAAACCGTCAAGCAGGAGGCAGCATGAAACGGATCCTTACCTTCACCAGCGCACTTGCACTCCTTGCAGCCCCGGCCGTTGCGGAAGAGGTGCGGGTCCTGTCCGGCGAACACGGCCGCTTCACACGCCTCGCCATGGTGCTGGAAAGCCCCTCGGGCTGGGAATTCGGCCGCGTCGAAGGCGGCTATGAGCTTCGCTTTGCACGCGGCGGGATCAGCTTTGATACCACCAGCGTCTTCAGCCGGATCGCGCGGCGCCGCATCGCGGACGTGGCGGTGAACCCGACGACGAACGGCCTTCGCATCGCCCTGGACTGCACATGTTATGCCAACGTCTTCGAGGACCGGCCCGGGCTTATCGTCATCGACATCCGCGAGGGGCGCGCGCCCGCCGCCTCGCGCTTCGAGATGGCCCTGTCGGACGTACCCCCGGCGGTTCCGGCAATCATCGCCCCCAATGCCCCGGAAGCCATCGCAACCGATTTCAGCCTGTATTGGCGCGGTCGTCTGGTCTCCGAGGGGCCGCCCGTCCGCGCCGAAGCGCCATCGCCCGAACCGGACCCGGACGATACCGGTCGCTTTGCCCAGGCACAGGCACATCTCGTGGAACAGCTTGCCCGCGCCGCCTCGCAGGGTCTTCTTGAGGCAAGTGTCGCGGATCTTCCGGGCACCCCGGGCGCCGAGCCGTCACCCAGCGCGCCCCCGCCGCCCGAACCTGCCCCCGCCCTCGCAGGTCACCTCAGCCTGCGCGCACAAAGCGCGCTCGATCGCGAGCTTGCCGGCCCTGCGGCCCGGCTTGCCGATATCTCTCCTTCAATCTGCGCCCCCGACAGCGTCTTCGATCTTTCCGATCAGGGGGACGGGCGCCCGGCGGCCGATCAGATAGCACGGGCACGCGCTGCCGTGGTGGGCGAATTCGATACCCCTTCTGTCGCAGCCATCGAAGCCATGGCGCGAACCTATCTTCATTTCGGGTTCGGGGCCGAGGCACGGCGCAGCCTTACCGCGTTCAACGTGGTCGTTCCCAACGGCGAGATCCTCGCCACCATGGGGTACATCCTCGATTCTCAGCAACCGCGCTCCCAGAGCTCCCTGGCCGGGATGACGGGATGCGACGGGGCTGCGGCCCTCTGGGCGCTGCTCGCAGCCGCCTCTCCCCCCGAGCGGGACACAGTCAACACCGAGGCGGTCGTTCAGGGTTTTTCTGCACTTCCTCTGCATCTGCGGCGTCATCTTGGCGACCGCCTTGCCGAGCGCCTGCTTGCGCTGGGTGAGACAGAGGCCGCAGAACTGGTCCGCAAGGCGATCGAGCGCGCCATCCCGGACGATGAAAGCGGGCTTTCGCTGCTGAACGCGCGGATGAACATTGCACGTGGCAAAGACAGCGCCGCCGAGAAAGAGCTTCGACGGGCAGCCCAGGCAGGCGGAGCGGAGGGGGCAGAGGCCCATGCCTGGCTTGTCGAGACGCGGCTGCGGCAGGGGCAACCCGTCGATCCCGATCTTGTCGCCACCGCTGCGGCCCTTGCCTTCGAACACCGCGGTACAGAGCTTGGCCGCCGTCTTGCGCGGGCCGAGGTGCTGGCGCTTGCCGCGTCCGGCGCGATCCCGGACGCCTTTGCCGCCTTCGTCCGGCACGGGCAGGATCCGGATGCCGCAGATCCGCTGCTTGAGTATCTGACGGGCCTTGCCCCCGATGCTATGTTTGTCGAGCTTCTCTACGCGCATCGCGACCTTCTCGAGACCCCGCGCCCAGCAGCCCTTCGGCGCGCGGTTGCGCGCAGGCTGATCGATCTCGGCTTTCCGGAACTAGGGCAGTTGCCGCTTCTTGTTGCATTGCCGCCGGAAGCGGCGGATCGGGTACTTCTGGCCGAAGCCGCTCTGACCCGTCGCGACCCCCAGCAGGCGCTTCGGCATCTTGCCGGGCTTGAGGGGGCGCCGGCGTCGCGTGTGCGGGGACTGGCCCTTGAGGCGCTTGGCCAGCATGCAGCGGCCGCCCTGGCCTTCGCCGAGGCGGAGGACGGGGCACTGCAGGCCGAGGCGCTTTGGAGGGCGGGCGATATCGCAGGCGCGGCAGAACTCGATCCGGTGCGCCGCGACACTCTGGCGGCCATCGCGCCGACGGTCCTGCCCCAGCAAAGCGATGCCGACACGTCAGAAACCCTGCCAGGGGACACAGCGGCCGCAGCCGAGCTTGAGGTGACGCTCGCCGCAAGCCGCAGCCTTCTTGAGGACAGCCGCGCCAACCGAGAGTCCCTCGAAGCCCTGCTTGCAGCCTTCGAACTCCCGCGCCGACCCTGAGCCCTGGGGCCCGGGTTGCAGCCCCGGGCCACAACCGCCATATACCCCGAAACGGAGGCACTCATGGCGGAAGACACATTTCCAGGCTGGCACGGCACCACGATCATTGGCGTGCGAAAGAACGGAGAGGTGGTGATTGCGGGCGACGGCCAGGTGAGCCTGGGCCAGACGGTCATCAAGGGCACGGCACGCAAGGTGCGACGCCTGTCGCCGGGTGGTCGCGATGTGGTGGCCGGCTTTGCCGGTTCGACCGCGGATGCCTTCACGCTTCTGGAGCGGCTGGAGGCCAAGCTTGAGGCCACGCCGGGACAATTGGCCCGTGCCGCCGTTGAACTTGCCAAGGACTGGCGCACCGACAAGTATCTGCAGAAGCTCGAGGCGATGCTGATCGTCAGCGATGGGCGCGAACTTCTGGTCATCACCGGGGCGGGCGACGTTCTGGAACCGGAACAGGATGTGGCAGCGATCGGCTCGGGCGGGATGTATGCCCTTGCTGCCGCCCGCGCGCTTATGGACGGCCCGCTTGATGCCGAGGCGGTTGCGCGCCGTGCCATGGGCATTGCGCAGGAAATCTGCGTCTATACGAACGGCAACCTCACTGTTGAAAGGATCAGCGCATGAGCAGTCTCACCCCGCGCGAGATCGTCTCGGAGCTGGACCGCTTCATCATCGGGCAGAAGGACGCGAAGCGGGCGGTGGCAGTCGCGTTGCGCAACCGCTGGCGGCGCAAGCAACTTCCCGATGACCTGCGCGACGAGGTTTATCCCAAGAACATTCTGATGATCGGGCCCACCGGCGTCGGCAAGACCGAGATCTCGCGCCGGCTTGCCCGGCTTGCCCGCGCGCCCTTCATCAAGGTCGAGGCGACGAAGTTCACCGAAGTCGGATATGTCGGCCGCGACGTGGAACAGATCATCCGTGATCTGGTCGATGCCGCCGTGGCAATGACCCGCGAGACGATGCGCGAGGACGTGCGCGCACGCGCGCATGACGCCGCGGAAAATCGGGTGATCGAGGCCATCGCCGGCCGCGACGCGCGCGAACAGACCAAGGACATGTTCCGCAACAAGCTCAAACGCGGCGAACTGGATGACACGGTGATCGAGCTTGAGGTCACCGACAATTCAAGCCCGCTGCCCATGATGGAGATCCCCGGCCAGCCGGGCGCCGGCATGATGAACCTGGGAGATCTGTTCGGTAAGGCGTTCGGAGGCCGCAAGGTCCGCCGCAAGATGACCGTGTCCGAAAGCTATGAACTGCTGATCGGCGAAGAGGCGGACAAGCTTCTGGACGACGAGGCCGTCAACCGCGCAGCGCTCGAAGCCGTCCAGGAAAACGGCATTGTCTTCATCGATGAAATCGACAAGGTCTGCACCCGCTCGGATGCGCGCGGGGGGGATGTAAGCCGGGAAGGTGTGCAGCGCGATCTGTTGCCGCTGATCGAGGGCACGACGGTTTCCACCAAATATGGCCCGGTCAAGACCGACCACATCCTGTTCATCGCCTCGGGCGCTTTTCATATTGCGAAACCGTCGGATCTGCTGCCGGAACTGCAGGGGCGGCTACCGATCCGGGTCGAACTGCGCGCCCTGACCGAAGAGGATTTCGTCCGCATCCTTCGCGAGACCGAGAATGCCCTGACGCGGCAGTATGCCGCGCTCATGGCAACCGAAAATGTCCGCGTCAGCTTTACCGACGATGGCATACAGTCGCTGGCTCGGATTGCTGCCGAGGTGAACCAGGCGGTGGAAAACATCGGCGCTCGCCGGCTCTACACCGTAATGGAACGGGTTTTCGAGGAACTGTCCTTCGCGGCGCCCGATCGCGGCGGCGATGAGGTGACGGTGGATGCCGCCTTTGTCGAGCAGAACCTCGGATCACTGGCACGTTCGGCTGATCTCAGCCGCTACGTGCTCTGATCCGACCGGCGAGGGCGGCTTTCCCGCCCCTCGCCCATCAGCGGCCTATCTCGGACGGCGCAGATAAACATAGTAGGCACCCGCGCCACCATGGCGCAAATGGGCCTGGGCCAACTGCAGCACCACTGGCCCCAGCGGCGGCGCAGCAAGCCATTGCGGCACCTGGCGTTTCAGGACGCCGGGGTGTTGCGGGATCGGGCCATCATCCTGTCCGGGCCGCCCCTTGCCGGTGATGACAAGCACCAATCGCCTTTCCGCCGCATGCGACGCAAGGATGAACCGAGTCAGCGCCGGATGCGCCTGGGCAACCGTCATTCCGTGAAGATCGATGCGGGCCTCGGGGACCAGCTTGCCGCGCGACATGCGCTCGAATGATTTGCGGTCCATCCGCAGCGGGCTTCGCGCCAGATCTTCGCTGGCCGGCGGGGCAAGATCATGCGCTGGATGCGTGTCGCGCGTCTTCTGGCCAATGCTGAATTCGGGCAGTGGCGGGCGGGGCCCCTGAACGGGCGGGGCCGCCGCGGTTTCGACCGGACGCTGAACGATCTTGCGCAGCGGCACGGCCGAGGCCGCAACCTGATGCCAGAGATCCTGTTCATCGGGCCGAAGCCCGCGCGGCGTACGGCGGGCCATGGCCCTAGCCCGAGGTGCGCCGCCGGGGTCGGGCGTGTGAACGCGCGCTCATTCCCCTGTCGCGACAAGCTGCCAGTTCGGGTTGTCGGAACCCATCTGGCGGGCAAAGGTCCAGACATCCTTCTGACGCTTGATTTCCGACGGGCTGCCTTCGACGATCTCGCCTTCGCGGTTGCGCACCACCGAGGTCAGTTCGCCCACGAAACGAACGGTGATCTCGGCATCCCGCGTGGCCGCGTCGAAGGAGGCATTGACAAGCGACAGTTCCCGCAGGCCGATGAAGCTGGCCTGAACGGTCAGGCCCTCACGCTCGCGCAGTTCTACCACCTCGGCCAGGGTATCGTAGACGTCGCGCGACAGGAACGGCAGGATGCTGTCCAGCTCGCCATTCTCGAAGGCCATCAGAATCATTTCGTAGGCGCCCCGCGCCCCGTGCAGGAACTCGCCCACGTTGAAAGCCGGCTCTGCCATCTTCATCGAGGCCAGCGCCTTGGCAGCCGGGCTGCCTTCCGGGGCGTGATCGGCGATATCGGCATCCACCCCGCCCTCGATCACGTCGAACTGGGGCCGGTTCGCCGCCGGCGCCTCGCCCATCGGTACGGGGGGTTTTTCGAATCCCTCGCGCGTACCCAGAACGCTTTTGAGGCGGAGGATCAGGAAAATGGCAATCCCGGCCAGAACAAGAAGTTGGATCACGGCAGAACTCATCGGTGCCTCTTGGGTGGGCAGAGGGGGTTGGTTTCATCGGCGGTCCGACCTTATGTAAGGCAGGGAAGCGCCCAAGTCCACCGCGCGACCCGGATAAGGACATGTGACATGTGGCTACTTGCTCTTTTCATCGCGGTTCCATTGATCGAGATCGCGCTGTTCATCCAGATCGGCGGCTGGCTCACCTTGTGGCCGACGCTTGCGATCGTGGTGCTGACCGCGCTGATCGGGACGGCCCTGGTGCGCCAGCAGGGGCGACAGACGCTGATGGATCTGCGCGGCGCATTGGCCGAACTGCGCGATCCTTCCGCGCCGCTCGCTCATGGGGCCTTGCTGCTGCTGGCGGGGGCACTGCTGCTGACGCCTGGCTTTCTGACCGATGCGGTGGGGCTTCTGCTTCTGGTGCCGCCGTTCCGCGTGGCGCTGATGCGTCAGGCGGCGCGGCATGTACAGGTGACCCGGTTCGAAATGGGGGGGACGCGGCGCTATCCCGCGCGACCCTCTGACATCATCGAGGGCGACTACGAGGAAGCCCAGGGCGAGGAAAGCGGCCCATCGCCAAAACGGCCCACGCACCGCCCCTCGGGCTGGACGCGGCATTGAGAAGCCGGGGATGACCTGCTAGACAGTTCCGGCATTGCTTAGCAGGAGAGTCCCATGGCCGAGAACGACAACGGCGCTGCCCCGCAGCAGCCGGCGCAGGCCGCGCCCCAGATCAAGATGCAGGTGCTCGCGCAGTTCATCCGCGACATGTCCTTCGAGAACATCGTCGCCCAGAAAGGCCTGCAGAACGGAGAGGTCACCCCTGACATTCAGGTTCAGGTCAGCCTTGACGCGCGCAAGCGGTCGGTCGCGAACCAGTACGAAGTCGTGACCAAGTTCAAGATCCAGTCGCGCAACAAGGCCAATAACAACGATCCGCTGTTCCATCTGGAGCTGGAATATGCCGGCATCTTCCTGATCGACGGTGTGCCCGAGGAACAGATGCACCCCTTCCTTCTGATCGAATGTCCGCGGATGCTGTTCCCGTTCGTCCGCCGCATCGTCAGCGACGTGACGCGCGATGGCGGTTTCCCGGCGCTGAACCTCGACACGGTGGATTTCCTCGCGCTTTACCGCCAGGAGCTGGCCCGCCGCAGCGCCGAACAGCAGCAGCCTGCCGCGACGCCCGTCAACTAGGAGGTTCGCCCCCGCCATAGCGGTTCCACAGGGCCGCCTCGCCCATCTTCGCAACGAAGGCAGCATGGGCGAGCGCCTCTTCCTCGGTGAGACGTGGCGCAAGCGGAACAGGGCGCGGCTGCGGCCGCCAGGCCGTATGTCCCATGGCCGGCGCGGCCTGCGAGGTGCCTGCAAGCGCGAAATCAGGTTGCCGCCCGCCGATCAGTTCCAGATAGACTTCGGCAAGGATTTCGCTGTCCAGAAGCGCGCCGTGCTTTTCCCGCGCGGAATTGTCGACGCCGAAGCGGCGACATAGCGCATCAAGCGAGGCCGGCGCGCCGGGAAACCGGCGCTTGGCAAGCGCCAGGGTATCCAGCGCGCGATCATTCGGCAGGGTCGGAAGGCCGGCCCATCCCAGTTCGGCATTGAGAAACTTCATGTCGAAGGCAGCGTTGTGAATGACCAGACGCGCCGATCCCACGAAATCCAGAAACGCCTGCCCGACGGCACGGAACACCGGCTTGTCACGCAGGAACTCATCGCCAAGCCCGTGAACGGCAAAGGCTTCGGCAGGCATCGGACGCTGCGGATTGATATACTGGTGATAGGTGCGCCCGGTCGGAACGTGATTGAGCAGTTCCACCGCGCCGATTTCGACGATGCGATGCCCTTCCGAGGGTTCGAATCCCGTGGTTTCGGTGTCGAGGACGATTTCACGCATGTTTTCGGTCCCTCAGGCTGGAGACCAGTGATTGCACCGCTGCCCGCGTCTGTTCAAGCCCCGTCGTTTCGATCACATGGGTCGCACGGCGGCGTTTTTCCGCATCCGGCATCTGCTTGGCCAGCAGGATTTCCATCCGCGCGGCAGTCATGCCCGGGCGCGCAAGAACGCGGCTGCGCTGCACTTCGGGCGGCGCCGTGACCACAAGCACCGCATCCATCTGCGCATCGGCACCCGTTTCGAAAAGCAGCGGGATGTCCAGCACAACCAGATCGCCCCTGGCGTTGTTCAGGAACGCAGCGCGATCCGCGGCAACAAGCGGATGCACCACAGCTTCGATCCGGGGCAGCGCGTCCGGATCGCGCGCGATCCAGTCGCGCAGGCGCTCCCGATCGACACGGCCATCGACCACCGCCTCGGGGCAGAGCGCGCGCAGCGGTTCCACGGCATCGCCTTCGTAAAGGCGATGAACGGCCGCATCGGCATCCCAGACCGGAACCCCCAGATCGCGGAACATGGCCGCGGTGGTGGATTTGCCCATGCCGATCGAGCCGGTCAGCCCAAGGCGGAACGGGCGGCTCATGCCGAAAGGACAGCCGCCCGCGTCGCGGCATCGACTTCGGGCCTTTGTCCGAACCAGCGTTCGAAGCAGGGCGCGCCCTGATGAAGCAGCATGCCGAGGCCATCGACCGTGGTGCAGCCCCGTGCAGCGGCTTCGGCAAGGAAGGTCGTCCGCAGCGGCGTATAGACAAGGTCGGTCACCAGCGCGGTGGGCGAGATCGCATCGTAGGGGATGCGCAGATCCGGCTTGCCGGCCATGCCGAGCGCGGTGGTGTTGACCACGGTCACCGCACCTTCCAGCATCTCGGCGCTTTGCACCCAATCGTACACGATGACCTTGGCGCCGAACTCTGCCCGCATCGCCTCGGCCCGTGCACGGGTCCGGTTTGCGATGCGGATCTCGGGCGCCCCCACCTCGATCAGGGATGAAATGACCGCACGCGCCGCACCCCCGGCACCGAAAAGTGCCACGGGGCCAAGCGCCGGCTGCCAGTCGGGCGCATTCTGGCGCAGATTGGCGATGAAGCCATAGCCATCGGTATTATCGGCGTGAATCTTGCCGTCCTGGCGGAAGATCAGCGTGTTGGCCGCGCCGATCAGTGCGGCGCGATCGCTGACCACATCGGCAATCTGAAGCACGGTTTCCTTGTGCGGAATCGTGACGTTGACGCCCAGGAACCCCATCTTTGGCAGCGCGTGCAGAACCTCTTTCAGATCGGCCTGAGCCACGTCCATGGGGATGTAAAAGCCCGGGATGCCATAGGTTCTCAGCCAGTGGCCATGCAGGGCGGGCGAGCGGCTGTGCGCGATGGGCGAGCCGATTACCCCGGCCAGCCCGATCCGTTCGGTTGTCATGCAGCGATATCTCCGCGGATACTCAGAAAATTCAACATCTCGATCAACGGCAGCCCAAGGGTGGTGAAATAATCCCCCTGAACCGCCGCAAACAGGCGGACACCCTCTTCCTCGAGCTTGTAGGCGCCGACCGAGTGGCGAATGCTGTCCCAGTTGCGGGTCACGTAATCCTCCAGATAGGCGTCGCTGAAGCTGCGCATGGTCAGGCGGACCTGCCCGACATGGCGCCAGACGGGTTGTCCATCCTCATATATCACGGCCGCCGACAAAAGCCGGTGGGTCTGGCCGCGAAGGGCGCGCAACTGTGCCCGTGCTGCATCAGGGTCGGCCGGCTTGGTCATGATCTTCTTTCCGAATTCGAGAACCTGATCGCAGCCGATGACCATGGCAGCCGGGTGACGGAGGGATATCTTCCGCGCTTTTGCCTCGGCCAGCGCATCGGCGACGTCGCGCGGCGGGGCCTCTTCGGCGGCAAGTCCTTCGCGCAACGCCTCTTCATCCACGCGCGCGTCCTGCTGTTCGATCGCCAGCCCGGCATTCGTCAGCAAGGTGCCACGGATCGCCGAGGCGGAAGCAAGAATGATCGGTCGTGGCATGTGGAAAACCCTGTGGTGGAATCGGCAGAGGAATCGGCGAACGGATTGTGGGCGGATCAGGCCCTGCATCGGAATCCCCGATCCCGGGGCCGGATGTCAAGAAACCGCGGCTGGTTATCCACCGTGGACAAAGGAGCCGCGCTGCCTGTGGAGAAGATCTCGGCCACACCAGCGATCCCATCTTATCCACAGAGTGTTAACGCGCTTTCTGCATACAAGGTACTGGTTCAGAAAGAATATTTAGAAGTTGTGCCCGACTGGTCATTTCGTGCACAGAGTTATACACAGGTTGCCGTTCTTGTGGAGAGAGGGCGGGAAAACGCAGGAATTAGGGTTATCCACCGGCCTTACTACATCAACTACTTTTCTTTCTAATATTCTTTCATTTAGAAAGAAGGCCCCGTTCAGCAGGTCAGATGTCATGTGGGACTTCCTCGCGCTCGCCTATCCCTGGATCAAATCCCTGCATATCCTGTCGGTAATCGCCTGGATGGCGGGGCTGTTCTACCTTCCCCGGTTGTTCGTCTATCACGTGGAACGGGTGGCAGCGGGTGGCGATACCGATCTTCTGTTCCAGACAATGGAACACAAGCTTCTGAGATACATAATGAATCCGGCGATGATCGCCGCCTGGATCTTCGGTCTGTTGCTGGTCCTGACCCCGGGCATCGTCTATTGGGGGTCGGTCTGGCCCTGGACGAAGGCGGCGGCGGTGCTGGGCATGACCTGGTTTCATCACTGGCTGGGCCTTCGGCGCAAGAACTTCGTGCGCGGTGACAACAAGGTCTCGGGCCGGCATTACCGCATGATGAACGAACTGCCGACGCTGTTTCTGATCGTGATCGTCTTTTCGGTCGTGCTGAAGTTCTGAGAGATTTGACTCAGCGCGATCTGGCGTGTATCTGGCCTCAGGCAGGGCCGTCCGGTCCGTGCATTTCCCGTTCCGACCTGGTGCCGGCTGCTGAAGATGCGGCCCGAAAGGCATATTGATGACCCAAGACCGTCTTACGCTTTCATCGCTCAAGGCAAAAAGCCCGGCAGACCTTCTGGCGATGGCCGAAGAGCTGGAGATCGAAAATGCCTCGTCCATGCGCAAGGGCGAGATGATGTTCTCGATCCTCAAGGAGCGCGCGGAAGAAGGCTGGGAGGTATCGGGCGACGGTGTTCTCGAGGTTCTTCAGGATGGTTTCGGCTTCCTCCGTTCGACCGAGGCCAACTATCTGCCTGGCCCGGATGACATCTATGTGTCGCCCGAGATGATCCGCCAGTTCAGCCTGCGCACCGGCGATACGGTGGAAGGTGTTATCCAGGCGCCGCGCGAGAACGAGCGCTATTTTGCCCTGACGCGGGTGACCCGCATCAACTTCGACGAACCCGAACGCGCACGCCACAAGGTGCATTTCGACAACCTCACGCCGCTTTATCCTGATGAACGGCTGCGGATGGAGATTGACGACCCCACGGTCCGCGACCGGTCCGGGAGGATCATCGATATCGTCGCACCCATGGGCAAGGGGCAGCGGGCGCTGATTGTGGCGCCGCCACGGACCGGTAAAACGGTGCTTTTGCAGAATATCGCCCATTCGATCGCGCAGAACCATCCGGAATGCTACCTGATCGTGCTGCTGATCGATGAACGGCCTGAAGAGGTGACGGACATGCAGCGCAGCGTGAAGGGCGAAGTTGTCTCCTCGACCTTCGATGAACCTGCGACGCGTCACGTGGCTGTTGCCGAGATGGTCATCGAAAAGGCCAAACGTCTGGTTGAGCACAAGCGTGATGTCGTCATCCTGCTTGACTCGATCACCCGTCTGGGCCGCGCGTTCAACACCGTGGTCCCCTCGTCAGGCAAGGTGCTGACCGGGGGTGTGGATGCGAACGCCTTGCAACGCCCAAAGCGCTTTTTCGGCGCCGCGCGGAATATCGAAGAAGGCGGATCGCTCACCATCATCGCAACGGCGCTGATCGACACCGGCAGCCGGATGGACGAAGTGATCTTCGAGGAATTCAAGGGGACCGGCAACTCCGAGATCGTGCTTGACCGCAAGGTGGCGGACAAGCGCGTCTTCCCGGCGATGGATATCCTCAAATCGGGAACGCGCAAAGAGGATCTTCTGGTCGACAAGGCCGATCTTCAGAAGACCTTCGTGTTGCGGCGGATCCTGAATCCGATGGGGACGACCGAAGCCATCGAGTTCCTGATTTCCAAGCTGAAGCAGACCAAGTCGAACAGTGATTTCTTCGATTCGATGAACACCTGACGGAACGGGCCATGGACACGATCTTTGCTTTGGCCACCGCACGCGGCAAGGCCGGGGTAGCGGTTGTGCGGTTGTCAGGACCGGATGCCTGGCCGGTGGTTGAAACCTTGGCGGGGACCCTGCCGACGGCCCGTCGTGCCGCCTTGCGGACCTTGCGGAACAGGGAAGGGGAGGTTCTGGACCAGGCGCTGGTGATCCTTTTTCCGCGCGGTCAGAGCTATACCGGTGAAGAGGTGGCAGAACTGCAGCTTCATGGCAGCCCGGCGATCATACGCTCGGTGCTTGCCTGGCTTGACCAACAGCCCGGTCTGCGCCCTGCCGAAGCCGGTGAGTTCAGCCGCCGTGCGCTTGAGAATGGCTGCATGGACCTTGCCCAGATCGAAGGGCTTGCCGATCTTCTTGAGGCCGAAACCGAAGCGCAGCGCCAGCAAGCGCAGCGGGTTTTCGCAGGCGAGATAGGGCAGAGATCCGAGAAGTGGCGCAGCCGTCTTGTGCGGGCCGCGGCGCTTCTGGAGGCCACGATTGATTTTGCCGATGAAGATGTTCCGGTCGACGTGGCGCCCGAGGTTTCGGCCCTGATTGCCGAGGTTCAGGGCGAACTCCGCCAGGAAGTCGCGGGAAGCTACTTTGCCGAGCGTGTTCGCGACGGCTTCGAGGTGGCAATCCTTGGCGCACCGAATGCCGGAAAATCCACCTTGCTCAATGCCTTGGCCAGACGTGAAGCTGCGATCACATCGGCCATTGCCGGAACGACGCGGGACATCATCGAGGTTCGGATGGACCTTGATGGCCTCCCGGTAACCTTTCTTGATACCGCGGGACTTCGAGATACCGAGGATGAGGTCGAGGCCCTGGGCATCAGCCGCGCCCTTGCCCGTGCGGACTCGGCGGATCTTCGTATTCTACTGGTCGAGGGAGAGGCGAAGCCGCAGCTCGCGCTGCGGCCGGATGATCTTGTGGTGCGGGGAAAGGCGGATCTGGCTCCGGGTCAGGGATTGTCCGTCTCCGGCAAGACGGGCGAGGGGCTGCAAGAGCTCACCGCCCGAATCACGCAGATCCTGTCCGACCGAGCCGCCCGGCCGGTCACACTTACGCGAGCACGCCATCGCCGCGCAGCCGAAGGGGCCATATCTGCTTTGGATCGCGCCCGGGATCAGTTAGAACAGAACCTTCCCCATCCCGAATTGGCGGCCGAAGAGCTTCGGAGCGCGATTCGGGCCTTGAATGCGCTCGTGGGGCGGGTAGATGTCGAAGATCTTCTGGACGAGATCTTTTCCAGCTTCTGCATCGGCAAGTAGGAGTGTTTCACGTGAAACATTTTGACGTTCTGGTAATCGGCGGCGGACATGCCGGGGCCGAGGCGGCGCATGCAGCGGCCCGCATGGGCGCGCAAGTGGCGCTGGTCACGCTGACCAAGGCCTCGATCGGCGTCATGTCCTGCAATCCGGCAATCGGAGGCCTGGGCAAGGGGCATCTGGTGCGGGAGGTCGACGCCCTCGACGGGCTCATGGGACGTGCTGCCGACAAGGCTGGCATCCAGTTTCGCCTTCTGAACCGGCGTAAAGGTCCTGCGGTCCAGGGACCTCGTGCGCAGGCCGATCGAAAGCTGTATCGGGACGCAATTCAGGCAGAGCTGGCGCTTCAAGCCGGATTGACCATTATCGAAGGAGAAGCCGCCGATTTTATCCTTGAAGGCGGTTCTGTAGCCGGAGTCGTTCTGGCGACGGGCGAACATCTTGCAGCGCGTTGCGTTGTGCTTACCTCAGGAACCTTCCTCCGCGGCGTGATCCATATCGGAGACGAGCGGCGGCCGGGCGGACGGATGGGGGACAAGCCATCAGTTGGCCTGGCCGAGCGCCTTTCCAGCTTCGGGCTGCCGCTCGGCCGGCTCAAGACGGGAACCCCGCCTCGGCTCGACGGGCGAACAATCGACTGGTCTGTTCTTGAAATGCAGCCGGGAGACGACGATCCGGTAATGTTCTCGTTCTTGAACAGCCGTCCGTCTGCTCGGCAGCTTTCTTGCGGGATAACCCATACGAACCAGGAAACCCATGATCTTATTCGGGAGAATTTGCATCGTTCCGCGATGTATGGTGGGCACATCGAAGGGGTAGGGCCCCGATACTGTCCGTCGATCGAAGACAAGATCGTGCGGTTCGCCGACAAGGAGGCGCATCAGGTCTTTCTCGAACCGGAAGGGCTGGACGATGACACCGTCTATCCCAACGGAATCTCCACCTCCTTGCCGGTCGAGGTGCAATGGGCCTATGTTCGATCGATGCGTGGCTTGGAAAGGGTCGAGATCCTTCAGCCCGGTTACGCGATCGAATACGACTATGTTGATCCCAGGGCGTTGCGGCCGACGCTCGAACTGCGCGAGGTGCCGGGACTGTATCTCGCGGGTCAGATCAACGGAACCACGGGATACGAGGAGGCCGCAGCCCAAGGGCTGGTGGCGGGCCTTAACGCGGCGCTGCACGCGCGGGGCGGCGAGCCGGTCGTGTTTGACCGCGCCAGCAGCTACATCGGGGTGATGATCGACGATCTGGTGACGCGCGGCGTGACCGAGCCCTACCGGATGTTCACCTCACGCGCGGAGTTTCGTCTGTCGCTCCGGGCTGACAACGCCGATCAGCGCCTGACTGGCCTGGGTATCCGCCTGGGGTGCGTAGGCGAGACACGGCGTGTTGCTTACGAGAAGAAGCAGGATCTTCTCGCCCGGGCGAAGGAGCGGCTGCAGGCGCTGACTTTCACTCCGCCTCAGCTGGCAGAAGCCGGCTTCAAGGTGAGCCAGGACGGACAGCGCCGGTCGGCCTATGATCTTCTGGCATTCCCGGATGTGTCACTGCGAGACCTTGAAGTACTGGAGCCAGACCTTGCCGATCTGGATCCGGAAACGCGCCTTCAGACAGAGCGTGACGCACTTTATGCGACCTATATTCTACGGCAGGAACTCGATGTTGCAGCGCTGCGCCGCGACGAGGGGCAAGCGATTCCGCCCGGTTTCGATTACACCCAGATCAGCGGGTTGTCGAACGAACTCAAGGGAAAGCTGTCACAGGTGCGTCCTGAAACCCTTGGTCAGGCAGGGCGCGTAGACGGCATGACGCCGGCGGCGCTGACCTTGTTGCTGGCCAAGATCCGGCAAGCGGGACGTGAGCGGTCGGCAGGATGAGTCAGGATGCATTCCGTGCAGCGCTGGATGTTTCACGTGAAACATTGGAGCGGCTCGATCAGTATGAAGCCCTGCTTCGCAAATGGAATGCGGCGATCAACCTTGTCTCGTCCGGCTCGCTGAAGGAGGTCTGGTCGCGCCACTTCCTGGATTCGGCGCAGGTGTTTTCGAAGGCGTCGGATGCAAGAACCTGGGCGGATATGGGAAGTGGCGGGGGATTTCCGGGGATCGTTGTTGCGATCCTTGCCGCTGCAGAGGCCCCTGATCTTCGGGTGACGCTTGTCGAATCAGACCTGCGCAAGGCCACCTTTCTCACGACGGTGGTGCGCGAGCTGTCGCTGGGCGCCGCGGTGATCCCGGAACGTATCGAAAAAGTTCCGCCGCTCGCTGCGCAGGTTGTTTCGGCACGCGCGCTTGCGCCGCTTTCGCAGCTTCTTGGTCATGCTGATCGTCATCTTGCCCCTGGGGGACGGGCGGTGTTTCTGAAAGGCGGAAGCTGGCCGTCCGAGGTCGAAGAAGCGCAGAAACACTGGAAGTTTGAGTTCGAGGCGCATAAAAGCAAGACAGACCCCTCGGGGGTGATCCTGACCATCGGAGCCATATCTCGTGTCTGACGTTTCAGTATCCGCGCCCCGCATCATCGCCATCGCCAACCAGAAGGGCGGGGTTGGCAAAACGACAACCGCGATCAATCTTGCGGCGTCTCTGGCCGAGTCGGGTCAACGGGTTCTCCTGATCGATATCGACCCGCAGGGAAATGCATCGACGGGGCTGGGAATCGAGCCGGGGCAGCGCCGCCACACAACCTATGATCTGATGCTGGGAGAGGCAGGGCTACATGATGTTGTGGTCGAAACCGCCTTCGCTAACATCTGGCTGTGTCCTGCAACGACGGACCTGTCGTCGGCCGATATCGACTTTGGCAACAACGAAAAGCGAAGCTCCCTGCTTCGGGCAGCGCTGCAGCAGCCCTCTGCGCGAGCGTTCGATTATGTTCTGATCGACTGCCCGCCTTCTCTGAGCCTGCTGACGGTCAATGCCATGATTGCGGCTCATTCGGTTCTTGTCCCGTTGCAGAGCGAATTCTTCGCCCTGGAAGGATTGTCGCAGCTGCTTCTGACGGTGCAGCAGGTGCGCAAGGCAAACCCGGATCTGCGGATCGAAGGGGTTGTCCTGACCATGTACGATGGCCGCAACAACCTGTCGCAGCAAGTCGAGCAGGATGCCCGGGACAACCTCGGGCCGCTGGTCTTCGAAACGGTCGTGCCGCGAAATGTGCGGTTGAGCGAGGCGCCATCCTATGCCATGCCCGTCCTGGCCTATGACAGCACCTCGCGCGGGAGCCAGGCCTATCGCGCCTTGGCACGAGAAATACTCGCGCGACACGGCGCGCAACAACAGCTAGAGGGGCAGGTGTGATGGAAAAGCGGGTGGAGCGGCGCGGTCTTGGCCGGGGTCTTTCGGCACTCATGGCAGATGTGAGCCTCGACCACGCGCCCTCGGCCGAGCCCGAAGCGCGACCACGGCGCGCAGATCTTGTTCTTCCGGTCGAGAAAGTCATCCCGAACCCCGATCAGCCCCGTCGGCACTTCACCCGCGAGGCGCTGGAAGAACTGGCTGCGTCGATCCGTGAAAAGGGCATCATCCAGCCCCTGATCGTACGCGTGAAGGACAGCGAGAGCGGCACCTACGAGATCGTTGCCGGCGAACGTCGTTGGCGCGCCGCGCAAATGGCCCAGTTGCACGAGGTTCCGGTGCTGGTGCGCGAGTTTTCGGACTCGGAAGTGCTTGAAATCGCCATCATCGAGAACATTCAGCGTGCGGATCTCAATCCGGTGGAAGAGGCGATGGGCTACCGCCTGCTGATGGAACGGTTCGGCCATACCCAGGAAAAACTGGCCGAGGCGCTCAGCAAGAGTCGCAGCCATATCGCCAATCTGATGCGACTTCTGCAGCTGCCGGAAGAGGTGCAGGGCTATCTGCGCGAGGGCAAGCTGACGGCTGGCCATGCCCGTGCCTTGATCACCACCGACAATCCCGGCGAACTGGCGCGTCAGGTCATGGCGCGGGAACTCTCGGTGCGCGAAACCGAAGCCCTGGTCAAGAAGCCGCGCGGAGGCGAAACCCGGCGCCCGCAGGCACCCGCAACTGCCGAGAAGGATGCCGATACCCGTGCACTTGAGGGCGATCTGTCGGCGAATCTTGGCTTGTCGGTAACGATCGACCATCAGCCGGGAGGGCAGGCGGGCCAGCTTGTGATCCGATACAAGACGCTGGACGATCTTGACCGACTTTGCGGATTGCTGAGCCGTTAACCTTCGGGGCGGCTCCAGATGAACAAGGCGACGCAGGCAAGTGTCGCGCCCTGGACAAGCAGAACCCAGAGTGGAAGGGCGAGGACGACTGACAGGCCCAGGGCCGCTGTCATGGCAAGGCTCGACGCACGCTTGGCCCTGCGCGAAATCGCGCCGTTGCGCTGCCAGCTTTCAATCGGCGGGCCGAGGCGCGGGTGTGTAATCAGCCAATGATGCAGCCGCTCGGATGATCGAGCAAAGCAGAACGCGGCCAGAAGAAGGAAGGGCACCGTCGGCAGCAGGGGCAAGGCTGCGCCGATCACCCCAAGGGCGAGGCAGATCAGCCCGCAAAAGGCCCAGAACCAGCGCATCATGTCATAAGCTCTCGCAGGATGGCGTTCAGCACGATCCGCCCATCGGCAGTGGCGCAAAGCCTGTCGCCCTTTAGCTCCAGAAGGCCCAGATCCTGAAGCGGAGCGATGCGGTGTTCGGGAATGGTCTGGCCGGCCAGGGCGGCGTGTCGGGTCAGATCCACCCCCTCGGCAAGCCGCAGGCTCATCATCAGATATTCGTCCGCCTGATCGCCGCCGTCCAGGGGCTGACGGGGCAGCTCGCCGCTTCCCTTCCGTTCCACCTGGGCAAGCCAGGCCAAAGGGTCCGTCGGCGTATCGGTTGCAAGGCGCTGCGTTCCAAGCGTCAGACGCCCATGCGCGCCGGGGCCGATGCCGGCATAGTCTCCGGCGCGCCAGTAGATCAGGTTGTGCCGTGATTCAGAGCCTTCCCGGGCGTGGTTTGACACCTCGTATCCCGCCATTCCAGCCGCGCCGCACCGATCCTGCGTCATGGCATACATGTCGGCAGACAGATCATCCTCGGGCAGGCCGCGCAGGCCACCGCCGGCATGGCGCGCACCAAAGGCGGTGCCGTCCTCGATCGTGAGCTGGTAAAGCGACAGATGGTCGATGGCCATCGACAGCGCCTCGTCCAGTTCCAGACGCCAATCCGCCAGTGTCTGATGCTGGCGGGCATAGATCATGTCGAAGCTGACGCGATCGAAGCAATCGCGGGCGATATCGAAAGCCCGGCGCGCCTCGGCTGCGCTGTGCAGGCGTCCGAGGCGACGCAGATCCTCGTCGCGCAGCGATTGCACGCCCATTGACAGCCGCGTCACGCCGGCGTCGCGATAGCCTCGGAAACGACCCGCCTCGACCGAGGTGGGGTTGGCCTCAAGCGTCACTTCCCAGTCATTGGATTGCGGCCAGGTGCGGCGGATCCGGTCGAGCACGGCAGCCACCAGTTCCGGCTCCATCAGGCTTGGGGTGCCACCGCCGAAGAAAACCGTGTTGAGGATCCGCCCTTCGGTTTCACGGCCGATCCGGTCAATCTCGGACAGATAGGCCGCCTGCCAGCGGCTCTGGTCTATGGCGGCGGACACATGGGAATTGAAGTCGCAATAGGGACATTTCGCCTGGCAGAACGGCCAGTGCAGATAAAGCCCGAAGCCGCCGTTCCGCCAGTCCTGCATCATCATCCCTTGAAGGCTGTCACTTCGATCTCGATCTGCATTTCCGGGCGGATCAGACCCGCGACCACCATCGTCGCAGCCGGCCGGACGGTGCCGAGAGCTTCGGCCAGAACCGGCGCGACCGCTTCCACCAATGCAGCATCGGTGACGATATAGGTCACGCGCACGATGTCTGCCATGGCAAAGCCTGCCTCGGTCAGAACCGACTCGATGGTTGCGAAGCAGTTGCGCGCCTGCTCGGTGGCATCTGCAGGCATCTTCATCGTGGCATAATCGTAACCGGTGACGCCCGAGACGAAGCACCAGCCTCCTTTCACAACCGCGCGGGAATAGCCCATCTTGGCCTCGAACGGGGAGCCGGTGCTGATGCGTTTCATCCGAAACATCCCTGGACAAGCTTGCGGAAGGCATCCGCGCGGTGGCTGATCCGGTTCTTCAGCTCGGGTGCCATTTCGGCGAAGGTGATATCAAACCCCTCGGGCTGGAAGATCGGGTCATAGCCATGGCCTTGCGCCCCGCGCATCGGCCAGACCAGCTGGCCATCCATGCGCCCCTCGAAAACCTCGTCGTGACCGTCGGGCCAGGCCAGAACCAGGGTTGAGCGGAAGCAGGCGCGCCGCGGGTGGGGCGCCGCGCGTTCCTCGAGCATCTGCCAGGTTCTGGTCATGGCCATGACAAAATCGCGGCCCTGCGGTGTTTCGGCCCAATCGGCGGTATGCACGCCCGGTGCGCCGTCCAGCGCCTCGACCTCGATGCCGCTGTCATCGGCAAGCGCCGGAAGCCCGGTTGCCCGCGCCGCGGCATGGGCCTTGATCCGTGCATTGCCGATGAATGTGGTCTCGGTCTCCTGCGGTTCGGGCAGACCGTGCTCGGCGGCCGAGCTGACCTTGATGCCAAAAGGCTCTAACAAGGCGGAAATCTCGTGCAGCTTGCCGCTGTTGTGGGTCGCCACCAGCAGTTCGGTGCCGCTGAACCGCCGCATCAGAGCGCCGCCTTCTGTGCCGCGACCAGCTGCGCGATCCCGCCTTCGGCAAGGTCAAGAAGCTCAGTCATCTGGTCGCGCGTGAAGGTGGCGCCCTCGGCCGACATCTGCACCTCGATCAGGCGCCCGCTACCGGTCAGGATGAAATTCCCGTCGGTGCCGGCCTCGCTGTCCTCGGCATAGTCAAGGTCCAGCACCGGCTGCCCGGCATAGATCCCGCAGGACACCGCCGCCACATGGTCAAGCAGCGGATCGCTGGTGACGATCCCGGCCTTCATCAGCTTGTTTACCGCAAGCCGCAGCGCCACCCAGCCGCCGGTGATCGCAGCGCAGCGGGTGCCGCCGTCTGCCTGGATCACATCGCAGTCGATGGTGATCTGACGTTCGCCCAGGGCCACGCGGTCCACCCCCGCCCGCAGGGCACGCCCGATCAGGCGCTGGATCTCGATCGTGCGGCCCTGTTGCTTGCCGCTGGCCGCTTCGCGGCGGTTGCGCGTGTTGGTGGCGCGGGGCAGCATTCCGTATTCGGCGGTGACCCAGCCCAGCCCGGTGTTCTTCAGAAACGGCGGCGGCCGGTCCTCGATGCTGGCCGAGCACAGCACATGCGTTTCGCCCATCTTGATGAGGCACGAGCCTTCGGCATGTTTCATGATCCCGGTCTCGATTGAAATCGGGCGCAGATCGCTTAGTTTCCTGCCTGAGGGGCGCATGTTCTGTCCTTTCGGTTGCTGGGGCCAGTTACCCGGGCGGACGGCTGCGATGCAACCCTGAACCACAGGCTGCACCTCGGGCTGCCAGAGGTCGATTGACGCCCGTTCCTGCGCGAATTTATTCTGGTGGTCTCTGGCTTCAACAGAGTGTTTCGGAAGAATGACAATGCAAGACGGCTCCAGGTTGCTTTCCGAAATGAACGATCGCTCGCGCGAGGTTTTCCGCAGGGTGGTCGAGGGGTATCTTGAATCGGGTGATCCGGTGGGATCGCGCACCCTGACCCGCAGCATGAGCGAGAAGATCTCGGCGGCGACGGTGCGCAACGTGATGCAGGATCTGGAATACATGGGGCTTCTGAACAGCCCGCATGTCTCTGCGGGCCGGATCCCCACCCAGTTGGGCCTGCGCATGTTCGTGGACGGGTTGCTGGAGGTCGCGCCGGTAAACGATCAGGATCGCGAACGCCTGGATGCGACCCTGGGTAGCAACGAGCGCGACGTCGGCACACTTCTTGACAAGGTCGGCGCGGCACTTTCGGGCATTACCCAGGGTGCGAGCCTTGTGCTGACCCCCAAGCGTGAGGCCCCGATCAAGCATATCGAATTCGTGAGCCTTGGCGGGGACCGGGCGCTTGTGGTTCTGGTCTTTGCCGATGGCCATGTCGAGAACCGGGTGTTCACGCCCCCGCCGGGGCAGACGCCGTCCTCGATGCGTGAGGCCGCGAATTTCCTGAATGCAATGGCCGAGGGGGTCACGTTGTCGGACCTGCGCCAGCGGATCAGTGCCGAAATCGGCCTGCGACGTCAGGAAATCGATTCGCTTGCCCGCGAACTGGTCGAAAGTGGCCTTGCGATGTGGGAAAACGAGGGCCAGCCCTATGAACGCCTGATCGTGCGCGGCAGCGCCAATCTGCTGGACAGCGCGGCCGAGGCCGCCGATCTGGACAGGATCCGCAGCCTGTTCGACGATCTGGAACGCAAGCGCGATATTGCCGAATTCCTGGAGCTGGCCGAGGATGGTGAGGGTGTGCGCATTTTTATCGGTTCGGAAAACAAGCTTTTTTCACTTTCGGGTTCCTCTCTGGTCGTCTCTCCTTATATGAACGCTGACCGAAAGATCATTGGCGCGGTGGGCGTGATCGGGCCGACACGGCTCAATTACGGGCGGATCGTGCCGATCGTGGACTATACGGCGCAACTGGTCGGAAAGCTGCTTTCCGATCGGGGCAAGGGGTGAAAGATGGCAGAGATGCAAAAAGACCAGCACAGCGACACACAGACCGAGGGCTTCGTTGATGACGGCGCCGAGGCGCAGACAGGATTTGACCAGACCGCCGAGCTGGAGCGGCTGACAGCCGAGCGCGACGAGATGCGCGACCGCTTCATGCGGGCGCTGGCAGATGCCGAAAACGCCCGCAAACGCGGCGAGCGCGACCGCCGCGAGGCCGAACAATATGGCGGCGCGAAATTCGCCCGCGACATGCTGCCGGTCTATGACAACCTCAAGCGGGCGCTGGACGCCGCCACCGAGGAACAGCGCGCAAGTGCCGCCGCGCTCTTCGAGGGTGTCGAACTGACCATGCGCGAGCTGATCAACATCTTCTCCAAGCATGGTATCCAGCGCATTGCGCCCGAAGTGGGCGAGGCCTTTGATCCGCAGCTGCATCAGGCCATGTTCGAGGCGCCGGTCCCGAACGTTCCGGGCGGTGGCATCATTCAGGTGATGGCCGAAGGTTTCATTCTGCACGAACGGCTGTTGCGCCCGGCACAGGTGGGTGTTTCCTCAAGCCCCGCCGCCAAGTGACGGCGGGCCCCGGCCCACGGGCCGGGGTTCAGCCCAGCAGATCCCGCAGTTCGTAAACCAGCGCCAGGGCCTGTTTCGGCGTAAGCTCATCCGGCATCACGGCGGCAAGCCTGTCTTCCACCGCGCTGGTTTTCGGGGCGCGCTGCTCCACATGGGCGGCGCTGGCTGCAAAAAGCGGCAGATCGTCGATCAGCGCCTTCGGCCGTCGGCCACCTTCCCGTTCGCCCTGTTCCAGCGCCTCAAGCACAACGCGCGCACGGTTCACCACCGAAGCGGGCAGCCCGGCCAACCGTGCCACCTGCACCCCATAGGATCGGTCGGCGGCACCCTTGCGCACTTCGTGCAGGAAGATGACATCGCCTTCCCATTCCCGCACGCTGACCGTGGCATTGTCCACGCCGGCCAGCTTGCCGGCCAGTGCCGTCATTTCATGGTAATGGGTTGCAAACAACGCGCGGCACCGGTTGACGTCATGCAGATGCTCCAGTGTTGCCCAGGCGATCGAGAGCCCGTCGTAGGTTGCGGTGCCGCGCCCGATCTCGTCCAGGATCACCAGCGCGCGGTCATCGGCCTGATTGAGGATCGCGGCGGTTTCCACCATCTCTACCATGAAGGTGGACCGTCCACGCGCCAGATCATCGGCGGCGCCAACCCGACTGAAGAGCTGCGACACAAGGCCGATATGCGCCTCTTGCGCCGGGACAAAGCTTCCGGCCTGGGCCAGCAGCGCAATCAGTGCATTCTGGCGCAGGAAGGTCGATTTGCCGGCCATGTTCGGCCCGGTCAGCAGCCAGATCGCGGCACTGTCGCCGGCGCTCAGATCGCAATCGTTGGCGACGAAGGGCTGGCCCTGGCGGCGCAGCGCGCGTTCCACCACCGGATGGCGCCCGCCGATGACGTGGAAGGCGCGGCTGTCATCCACCTTCGGCTCGGTCCAGTCCTCGGCGCAGGCAAGATCGGCCAGCGCCGCGGCAAGATCGATCTCTGCCAGCGCGCGGGCCGCCTGGGCGATCCGGGCCGCCTGATCCAGAACCGCCGCGCGCAGGGACTCGAACAGGCGCTTTTCAAGTTCCTGCACCTGCGCGCCGGCATTGAGGATGCGCGTCTCGATCTCGGACAGCGGCAGGGTGGTGAAACGCACCTGATTGGCGGTGGTCTGCCGGTGAATGAAGGTTTCGTTCAGCGGCGGGGCCAGCATCCGTTCCGCATGGGTGGCGGTGGTTTCGATGAAATAGCCCAGAACGTTGTTGTGCTTGATCTTGAGGCTGTTGATCCCCGTTGCCTGAACGTATTCGGCCTGCATTCCCGCGATCACGCCGCGGCCCTCGTCGCGCAGATGCCGCGCTTCGTCCAGTTCGCCGTCATAGCCGGATGCGATTGCCCCGCCATCGCGCAACAGAAGCGGCGGTTCGGCAACAAGGGCGGTTTCGAGATGCGCATAAAGCGCGTCATGCCCCTGCAGGGCGGTTGCGGCCCCGGTCAGGAGGGCGGGCGCGTCATCCTGCAGCCGCGCCGCAACCCGTGCGGCCTGTGCAAGCCCGTTCCGGATCGCGGCCAGATCGCGCGGGCCGCCCCGGTCCAGCGCCAGCCGCGACAGCGCCCGGTCCATGTCGGGCGCCTTGCGCAGATCGGCGCGCAGATCCTCGCACAGCCCTCGTTGTTCCACGAGAAACCGCACCGCCGCCAGCCGGTTCGCGATGTCGCGCAGATCGCGCGAGGGCGACGACAGCCGCCGCTCCAGAAGCCGCCCGCCCGCCGCCGTGACGGTGCGGTCGATCGCATGCAGAAGCGACCCTTCGCGCCCGCCGGTCAGGCTCTGGGTGATCTCGAGGTTCCGGCGCGTCGCGGCATCGATCTGAACCAGACGGTCGGCCATTTCGCGCAGGGGCGGTTGCAGCAGGGGCAGCTTGCCGCGCTGGGTCAGGTCCAGATAATCGACGATGGCGCCCATGGCCGACAGTTCACAGCGCGCAAAGCTGCCGAAGGCGTCAAGGCTGCCCACCCCGTAAAGGGCGCACAGACGTTTCTCGGCGGAACTGCTGTCAAAGCTTCCGCGCGACAAGGGCGTTGCGGCAGCGCCCATTTCCGTGACCGTATCGCTGGCCGTTGCGGGCGCGCTTTCCGACAACAACACTTCCCGCGGGGCCAGCCGCGCCAGTTCGGGGCCCAGACGCAGGGGCGGGCAGGGCATCACCCGGAATTCGCCGGTCGAAATATCCACCCATGCCAGCGCCCCCTCGTCGCGCACCTGCGCAAAGGCGGCAAGGAAGTTGTGGCGCCGTGCCTCCAGCAGGCTTTCCTCGGTCAGGGTGCCGGGGGTGACCAGGCGGACCACATCGCGCTTCACCACCGATTTCGATCCGCGCTTCTTCGCCTCGGCCGGGTCTTCCATCTGTTCGGCGATGGCGACGCGAAACCCCTTGCGGATCAGGGTCAGCAGGTAGCCTTCGGCGGAATGCACCGGCACGCCACACATCGCGATATCCTCGCCCAGATGCCTGCCGCGTTTCGTCAGCGCGATGTCCAGCGCCGCAGCGGCCGCGACCGCATCGTCAAAGAACATCTCGTAGAAGTCGCCCATCCGGTAGAACAAGAGCGCATCCGCGTGCTGTGCCTTGATCTCCAGATATTGCGCCATCATCGGCGTGACGGGTGTGTCGGTGGTCACGTCGTCCCCTTGCAGTCCGCTGTTTCCGGGCGACCCTACAAAAGCGCCGGTGTTCCGGAAAGCAGATTTCCGGCTGTTTCACGACGCGGGCTTTGCTATGACGCTGGGGCAAGGGGAAGGAACTGCCATGTCGAGCAAAGCCAAAACCACACGGGAAGAGGCGCTGGCCTATCACTTCGAGCCGCAGCCGGGGAAATACGAGATCACGGCGTCAAAGCCGATGGCCACGCAGCGCGACCTGTCGCTTGCCTATTCGCCCGGGGTTGCGGTGCCGGTGCTGGCAATCGCCGAACGCCCCGAAACCGCCTATGACTATACCACCAAGGGCAACATGGTGGCGGTGATCTCGAACGGGACGGCGATCCTGGGCCTGGGCAATCTGGGCGCGCTGGCCTCCAAGCCGGTGATGGAGGGCAAGGCGGTTCTCTTCAAGCGGTTCGCGGATGTGAACGCGATCGACATCGAGCTGGACAGCGAGGATGCCGAGGAAATCATCCGCGCGGTCAAGCTGATGGGCCCCACCTTCGGCGGCATCAACCTTGAGGATATCAAGGCGCCGGAATGTTTCATCATCGAACAGCGCCTGAAAGAGGAGATGGACATCCCCGTCTTCCACGACGACCAGCACGGCACGGCGGTGATCTGCGCCGCGGGCCTGATCAATGCGCTGGAGATCAGCGGCAAGAAGATCGAGGAGGTGAAGATCGTCCTCAATGGTGCCGGGGCGGCGGGGATCGCCTGTCTGGAACTGCTGAAATCCATGGGCGCGCGCCATGACAACTGCATCATGTGCGATACCAAGGGCGTGATCTGGCAGGGCCGGACCGAGGGCATGAACCAGTGGAAATCGGCCCATGCCGCCCGCACCGAAGCGCGGACGCTGGAAGAGGCGATGAAGGGCGCGGATGTGTTCCTGGGCGTTTCCGCCAAGGGCGCGGTAACGCCCGAGATGATCGCGAGCATGGCCGACAACCCGGTGATCTTCGCCATGGCCAACCCCGACCCGGAAATCACCCCGGAAGAGGCCCATGCCGTGCGCCCCGATGCGATTGTCGCCACGGGGCGCAGCGACTACCCCAACCAGGTGAACAACGTCCTGGGCTTTCCCTATCTGTTCCGGGGCGCGCTGGACATTCATGCGCGGGCCATCAACGACGAGATGAAGATCGCCTGCGCCGAGGCGCTGGCCCGTCTCGCGCGCGAGGATGTGCCCGATGAGGTGGCGATGGCCTATGGCCGCAAGCTGTCGTTCGGGCGTGACTATATCATTCCCACACCCTTCGATCCGCGGCTGATCCATGTGATCCCGCCGGCCGTGGCCAAGGCCGGGATGGACACGGGCGTGGCGCGCCGCCCGATCATCGACATGGCCGCCTACGAGATGTCGCTCAAATCCCGGATGGACCCGACGGCGAGCATCCTGCAGGGCATCTATGCCCGCGCGAAATCGGCGCAGGCGCGGATGATCTTTGCCGAAGGCGATGACCCGCGGGTGCTGCGGGCGGCGGTCGCCTGGCAGCGCTCGGGCCTTGGCAAGGCGCTGGTCGTGGGCCGCGAGGCGGATGTGAAGGAAAAGCTCGAGGCGGCGGGCCTTGCCGATGCGGTGCGGGAACTGGAGGTGGTGAACGCCGCCAATTCGCGCCATCTGGATACCTACAAGGCGTTTCTTTACGCCCGGCTGCAGCGCAAGGGCTATGACCGGCAGGACATTCACCGCCTTGCTGCGCGGGACCGGCATGTGTTTTCGGCGCTGATGCTGGCCCATGGTCATGGCGACGGGCTGGTCACCGGGGCCACCCGCAAGTCCGCGCATGTGATGGAGCACATCAACCACGTGTTTGATGCCAGCGCCCAGGATGGGGCCGTGGGGGTGACGGCGCTTCTGCACAAGGGGCGGATCATCCTGATCGGTGACACGCTTGTCCACGAATGGCCCGACGAAAACGATCTGGCGCTGATCGCAACGCGCGCCGCCGGCGTGGCCCGCAGCCTCGGGCTCGAACCGCGGGTGGCCTTCGTCTCGTTCTCGACCTTCGGGCATCCGGTGTCGGAGCGGGCGGAAAAGATGCATCGGGCACCGGTGGTCCTGGACGGCCGCAAGGTGGATTTCGAATACGAGGGCGAAATGACGGTGGATGTCGCGCTCAACCCCGATGTGATGGCGAATTATCCCTTCTGCCGGCTCAGCGGGCCTGCAAATATCCTTGTCGTGCCGGCGCGGCATTCTGCCTCGATCTCGGTCAAGCTGATGCAGGAAATGGCCGGGGCGACGGTGATCGGCCCGATCCTGACCGGGGTGACGCGGCCGATCCAGCTTTGCACCACCACCTCGACCGTCAACGATATCCTCAACATGGCCGCGATGGCCGCCTGCAAGATCGGCTGAGCGATGGCGATCTGGAACCTCGGCTCGATCAACATCGACCATTTCTACCACCTGCCGCATCTGCCGGGGCCGGGCGAAACGCTGGCCGCGCTTGGCTATGCCACCGGCCTGGGCGGCAAGGGTGCGAACCAATCGGTTGCCGCGGCGCGGGCCGGGGCAAGGGTTCATCACATCGGTGCGGTGGGGGCGCGCGACAAGGCGGTGCTGGACCAGCTTGCCGCCGACGGGATCGACACGACCCATGTCGCGCGCGTCGAAGGGTCAACGGGACATGCGATCATCAACATCGACCCTGCCGGCGAAAACAACATCGTCATCCACGGCGGCGCGAACCTTGCGCTGGATCCCGCTGCGGTGGCCCGGGCGCTTTCGGCAGCACGGGCGGGCGATATCCTGCTGATACAGAACGAGACCTGCTGTCAGGCCGAAGCGGCGCGGATCGGGCGGGAACGGGGGCTGCGGGTCGTCTATTCGGCGGCACCCTTCGATGTGGATGCCGTCCGCGCCGTGCTTGCCTTCATCGACATCCTGTGCGTGAACGCGGTGGAAGAGGCACAGTTGCGCGCGGCGCTGGGCGGGGTCAGCGGCCCGGAACTGGTCGTGACCCTTGGGGCCGAGGGGGCCGAGTGGCGCGGGCGGGCCCGGGTGCCGGCCTATCCGGTGACGCCGGTAGACACGACAGGGGCGGGCGATTGTTTCACGGGAAACATGGTTGCCGCTCTTGATGCCGGCCTTGCCCCCGAAGCCGCCATGCGCCGCGCCGCCGCAGCCGCCGCGATTCAGGTTACCCGCCCCGGCACTGCCGACGCCATGCCCACCGCCGCTGAAACCGATGCCTTCCTGCAGGAGCATTCATGACCGATCATGTTACCACCCATCAGGCCGAAGAGGATGCCCGGAACGAGGATATCCTGATCTATGTCAATGGCCGCATCCTGCCCAAGGCGCAGGCGGTTGTCAGCGTCTATGACAGCGGCTTCATGCTGGGCGACGGCGTGTGGGAGGGGCTGCGCCTGTACAATGGCCGCTGGAGCTTTGTCGATGAACATATCGACCGGCTGTTCGAGGCGGCCAAGGCCATCGACCTTGATATCGGCATGGACCGCGCCGGCGTCATCGCCGCATTGGAAGAAACACGCCGGGCCAACGGAATGGAGACCGACGCCCATGCCCGCCTGATGGTGACCCGGGGGGTGAAGACCCGCCCCTTCCAGCATCCCGGCCTGTCGCGCCAGGGGCCGACCATGGCAATCATCATGGAGCATTCGCGTCCGAAGATCCCGCGCCCGATCCGCCTTGCCACCGTGCCGCACCTGCGGGGCCTGCCGATGACCCAGGATCCGAAGCTGAATTCCCATTCCAAGCTGAACTGCATCCTCGCCTGCATCGCCGCCGAAAAGGCCGGCGCGGATGAGGCGCTGATGCTGGATGTGCATGGCTTCGTGAACACCACCAATGCCTGCAACTTCTTCATCGTCCGCAAGGGCGAGGTCTGGACCAGCACCGGCGATTACTGCATGAACGGCATCACCCGCGCCAAGGTCATCCAGCTGTGCCGCGACAACGACATTCCGGTGTTCGAGAAGAACTTCAGCCTGGTGGAGACCTATTCCGCCGATGAAGCCTTCCTGACCGGCACCTTCGGGGCGCAGACGCCGGTGGGCATGATCGACGGGCGCGTTATCGGCACGGGCGAAATGGGGCCGATGACCGAGCGGATTCGTGGCCTCTACAAGCAGCTGGTGGGCGCATGATCCGCATCGCCATGTGGTCGGGGCCGCGCAACCTGTCGACGGCCATGATGTATTCCTTCGGCGCGCGTGCCGATTGCGCCGTGGTGGATGAGCCGTTCTATGCCGCCTATCTGGCGCAGACCGGCCTCGACCACCCGATGCGGGACGAGGTTCTGGCCGCCCAGCCGCAGGACCCGCAGGCGGTGATCGCCGACCTGCTGGCCGATCCGGGGCGGCCCGTCTTCTATCAGAAGCACATGACGCAGCACATGTTGCCCACCATCCCGCGCGACTGGATGCGGGGCTGCGTCAACGTCTTCCTGACCCGCCATCCGGCCCGGGTCGTCGCCTCCTATGCGCAAAAGCGGGAAGGGCCGGTGCTCGACGACATCGGCTTCCGCCAGCAGGCGGAGCTTTTCGACCTGGTGCAGGGCTGGGGCCAGACGCCCATCGTGATCGACAGCGCCGATATCCGCGCCAATCCCGGGGGGGCCCTGACGGCGCTGTGCGAGGCCATCGGCATCCCGTTCGACGCGGCGATGCTGCACTGGCCCGCGGGCGGCCACAGGGACGACGGCATCTGGGCGCGCCACTGGTATGGTGCCGTCCACCGATCAACCGGTTTCGACGGACCAGAGGGGCCGCTGCCCACGCTCTCTGGCCCCTACGCGGCGCTGGTCGAGGAGGCGATGCCCTTCTACGAGCGGCTGCGGAACCATCGCGCGCTGATATCAGAGTGAGGAAGCGTCAGCCCGGCAAGGTGACGACAAGCGCCCCACGATCCGTCGCGACGACCGTGTGTTCATACTGAACAACCGGGGCCCGCGGGTCGCTGTAGAGCGTCCAGCCATCCGCGCCCTCGGCCGCCCAGAGACCGCCCCTGGAAAGAAACGGCTCGACCGTCAGCACAAGGCCCCTGGTGATGCGCCGTGTCTCGCCGCGTGTGGGCCAGGTTGCGATTTCCTCGGGGTATTCATGCAAGGATCGACCCACGCCGTGGCTGGCGAGGTTGCGGATCAGTGTGTAGCCCCGGTCTGAAGCAAACCTGCCGATCGCCCGGCCGATGCCTGCCAGCGGCTTGTTGCTGCCGACCTGTGCAATCCCGATCTGCATGGCACGCCTGCCGTCGCGGCAGAGCCGATCCAGCGACGGCCGCACGATCCCCACGCGAAAGGTCGCCCCGGTATCGGCGTAATAGCCATTCTTCGCGGCCGAGACGTCGATGTTGACCAGATCTCCGGCGGCGATCCTGCGGTCGCCGGGAATGCCGTGGGCGATTTCCTCGTTCACGCTGATGCAGGTCGCCCCGGGGAAGTCATAGGTCGTTTGCGGTGCAGATTCCGCGCCCTCACGTTCCAGAAGCACGCGCCCAATCTCATCCAGTTCGCCCGTCGTCATGCCGGGTTCCAGCGCCTTGGCCATGGTGTGCATGGTCTTGGCGACGATCCGGCCGATGTCCCTGAGCGCGTCCAGTTCATCCTGCTTCGTGATCGTCATTTTCCCGGTTCTCTGTGATGGTGTCGTGAAACAAGAAGCCCCGGTTTCCCGGGGCTTCTTCGTTTACTGGCCCAGCCTGCGTTTCCGCGTGGCGATCAGTTTCAGGCGGAGCGCGTTCAGCTTGATGAAGCCCGCCGCGTCCTTCTGGTCATAGGCGCCGGCGTCTTCCTCGAAGGTTACATGCGCTTCGGAGTAGAGCGAGTGATCGGACCAGCGCGCGACGGTGCGGGCAAGGCCCTTGTAGAGCTTCAGCCGCACGGTGCCGGTCACGTGTTCCTGGCTGCGGTCGATCAGGGCCTGCAGCATCTCGCGTTCCGGGCTGAACCAGAAGCCGTTGTAGATCAGCTCGGCATAGCGCGGCATCAGCTCGTCCTTCAGATGCGCAGCACCCCGGTCCAGCGTGATCTGCTCGATCCCGCGATGGGCCTCCAGCAGCAGGGTGCCGCCGGGGGTTTCATAGATGCCGCGGGACTTCATGCCGACAAAACGCCCTTCGACAAGGTCAAGGCGGCCGATGCCGTGCTTGCCGCCGAGTTCGTTCAGCCTGATCAGGATGGTCGCAGGCGACATCGCCTCGCCGTTGATCGCGACGGCATCGCCACGTTCGAAGGTGATTTCCACATATTCCGGCGTGTCTGGCGCGTTCTCGGGGTCCACGGTGCGCTGGTAGACGTAATCGGGCGCTTCCTCGGCCGGGTTCTCCAGAACCTTGCCTTCGGAGGAGGTGTGCAGAAGGTTCGCGTCGACGCTGAAGGGCGCCTCGCCGCGCTTGTCCTTGGCGATCGGGATCTGGTTCGCCTCGGCAAACTCCAGCAGCTTGGTGCGGCTGGTCAGGTCCCATTCGCGCCAGGGGGCGATCACCTTGATGTCCGGGTTCAGCGCATAGGCCGACAGTTCGAACCGCACCTGGTCATTGCCCTTGCCGGTCGCGCCATGGGCCACGGCATCGGCGCCGGTTTCCGCCGCGATCTCGATCAGTCGCTTCGAAATCAGCGGCCGCGCGATCGAGGTGCCCAGCAGATAAAGCCCCTCATAGACCGCATTCGCCCGGAACATCGGGAAGACGAAGTCGCGCACGAATTCCTCGCGCACATCCTCGATATAGATGTTCTCGGGCTTGATCCCCAGCAGTTCCGCCTTCTTGCGGGCCGGGTCCAGCTCCTCGCCCTGGCCCAGATCGGCGGTGAAGGTCACCACTTCGCAGCCGTATTCGGTTTGCAGCCACTTGAGGATGATCGAGGTATCCAGCCCGCCGGAATAGGCGAGCACGACTTTCTTGGGGGCAGACATGGGCACTCCTGTCGGGAAATCCTTCACGCGGGTCTATTGCCTTTTCATAAACGGGACAAGAGCGGCCCCTGTTCAAGCAGCGCAAAGGGGGCTAGCGTCCCGCGCCATGAGTGATTTTGCCGAACATGCCCGCCAAGCCTGTGCCGAGATGCGCGCCCTCTTTCCCGAGACGCCGCTTTTGCGCAATGACCACCTGTCGCAGCGGTATGGGGCCGAGATCTGGCTCAAGCGCGAGGATCTTTCGCCGGTGCGCTCCTACAAGATCCGCGGCGCCTTCAACGCGATGCGCAAGGTTCTGGCGCGCGATCCGGGGCAGGGGCAGTTCGTCTGTGCAAGCGCGGGAAACCACGCGCAGGGTGTGGCCTATGCCTGCCGGCATTTCGGCGTGAAAGGCACGATCTTCATGCCCGTCACCACCCCGCAGCAGAAGATCGACAAGACCCGGACGTTTGGCGCCGGCGCGGTCGAGATCCGGCTGACCGGCGACTACTTTGACCAGTCGCTTGCCTCGGCCCAGGCCTGGTGCGCCGAACAGGGCGCGTGGTTCCTGTCGCCCTTCGACGATGCGGATGTGATCGAGGGTCAGGCGAGCGTTGCCGTCGAGATGCTGGAACAGCTTGGCCGGGCGCCGGATGTGGTGATCCTGCCGGTGGGCGGCGGCGGGCTGGCTTCTGGGGTGACGGCCTATCTGGGGGATCGGTGCGATTATCGCTTTGTCGAACCTGAGGGTGGCGCAAGTCTGACGGCGGCACTGGCGGCGGGGGCGCCGGTAACCCTGCCGCAGGTCAACAGCTTCGTGGATGGTGCGGCGGTGGCGCGGCTGGGGGACCGAACCTTCGCCATGCTTGCCGCGGTCGATCCTGCCCATGTCCTGCGCGCGCCCGAGGACCGGATCTGCACCACGATGCTCGAGATGCTGAACATCGAAGGCATCGTGCTGGAACCGGCCGGCGCGCTGGCCATCGATGCGCTGGGCGATCTGCGCGAGGTGATCCGCGGCAAGACGGTTGTCTGCGTCACCTCGGGCGGGAACTTCGATTTCGAGCGTCTGCCCGAGGTGAAGGAGCGGGCAATGCGTTTTTCCGGGGTCAAGAAGTACTTCCTGCTGCGTCTGCCACAGCGCCCCGGCGCCTTGCGAGATTTTCTGGAGATGCTCGGCCCCGAAGATGACATCGCCCGCTTCGAGTACCTGAAGAAATCGGCCCGCAACTTCGGCACCGTGCTGATCGGGATCGAGACCCGGGACGCCGCGAATTTTCCGCTGCTTCTGGCGCGGCTGGATGCCAAGGGCTTTGCCTACCGCGACATCACCCGCGATGAAACCCTGTCCGAATTCCTGATCTAGAGACTGTGTGCAGGGCTACACCCGAAACCCGTAATGCGGCGGGAGAGGCCGCACATGCGGTCAGGGCTGATCCGATCATCGGGTCCGGAGGCTTTGTCGGGCGAAATGGCGGTCGCCGTCGTTTCCCAGAAGGCGGATCGCGGCTGCGCCGGACATCCAGACGGCGCTGTGGCCCGGCTCGGTCGGCGGGCCAAGCCTGCGGACCGGCTGCGCCAGATAGATCATGCAGAGCTTCTCCGCCCAGAGGTCATATTCCGGCATATAGGCAAAGCGCCGGAACGTCCCCAGCCGGCGCAGGATGCGGATGCGCCAGCCGGTTTCCTCGTAAACCTCGCGGTGCAGCGCGTGCAGCGGGGATTCGCCCGCGTCGATGCCGCCGCCGGGAAGCTGGAAATCGGGCGCGGGATCGCGCTGATGGGTCAGCAGCAGATCGCCCCCTTCCCGGATCACCGCATAGACGCCGGGGCGGCGGCGATAGATCTGCCCGGGACGTGGGCTTTCTCCGAACCTGCGCATGTGCCCTTGGCCCTTCGGTTGTCGTCCTTATATAGACGCGGTATGCCTTTCTTCGGCACTTAAGGAAACCCCATGACGCTTGGTTCGCAGATCGCCTGGGACGATACCGTCCTGCCATTTCAACTTGACCGCTCGGACATCCGGGGACGGGTTGCGCGGCTTGACGGCGTGCTGGATCAGGTGCTGGCCCAGCATGATTACCCGCCCCAGGTCGAGGCGCTGGTGGCCGAAGCCGCCATGCTGACCGCGATGATCGGCCAGACGATCAAGCTGCGCTGGAAGCTGTCGCTGCAGATCCGGGGCAATGGCCCGGTGCGGTTGATCGCGACGGATTACTACGGCCCGACCGCCGAAGGCACGCCCGCGCGCATCCGCGCCTATGCAAGCTTTGACCGCGACCGGATTGATCCCGCGCGCGCGCCTTTCGACCATATCGGAGAAGGCTATTTCGCGATCATGATCGATCAGGGCAAGGGAATGGTTCCCTATCAGGGCATCACGCCGATCGCCGGCGGGTCGCTGGCCGCCTGTGCCGAAACCTATTTCGCGCAGTCCGAACAGCTGCCCACGCGCTTTGCCGTCTCCTTCGGCCGGTCGCGCCTGCCGGGCGGGATCGAAGGCTGGCGGGCGGGCGGCGTGATGTTGCAGCACATGCCCAAGGCCTCGCCGCATGTTCAGGGCGAAGGCGGTACCGGAGAGGGCGGGCTTCTGGCCGCGACCGACATCCTCAGCGGCGATGACGAGGAAAACTGGAGCCGCGCCAACCTGCTTCTGGATACGGTCGAGGAGATGGAGCTGATCGGACCCACGGTGCATCCGACCGATCTTCTGGTGCGACTGTTCCACGAGGAAGGCCCGCGCGTCTATGATGCGCAGCCGGTCAAGTTCGGCTGCACCTGTTCGGAAGAGCGCGTGCGCGAAAGCCTGTCGATCTATTCGGCCAAGGACATTGCCACCATGACCACCGACGAGGGAATCGTGACGGCTGATTGCCAGTTCTGCGGTGCGCATTACGAACTGGATCCCGAAACGCTTGGGTTCGAGGCGAAAGGTGAACAGTCCTGATCCCGTTCGGGTGCTGCACGATGACCCCTGGGCGCGCCTCGCGCGCGCCGCAGGCCGGGCGGGCGCGGCCTCGTCGGATTTCGACCTCAACCCCCATGTGAACCTGCCTGCCGACCGGGTCCTGCGGCCGGCGGCGGTTCTGGTTGCGGTGACCGAAGGGCGGCACGGACTGGAACTGGTCCTGACCAAACGCGCTTCGCATCTGCGGCATCACCCGGGGCAGGTGGCCTTTCCGGGCGGCAAGATCGAAGCCGAGGATGCCGGGCCCGAAGCCGCCGCGCTGCGCGAAGCGCATGAGGAAATCGGCCTCGATCCGTCCATCGTGGAACCCTTCGGCCGGCTTCCGGTGCATGAAACCGTCACGGGCTTTGCGGTCCAGCCGGTTCTGGCCCGGATCCACGCCCCCTTCGCCGCGCGCGCGCAGCTGGGCGAGGTGGACGAGGTGTTCTCGGTCCCGCTGTCGCATGTCACCGATCCGGCGCGGTTCCGTGTGGAACGGCGGCTGTGGCGCGGCGAATGGCGGCGCTATTACACGGTGCCCTATGGACCCTATTACATCTGGGGGGCCACGGCGCGGATCCTGCGCGGGCTTGCGCATGGGCTGGGCAGGGATAACGATGCGGAGAGCCTGCGGTGAAGGTGTCCGGCCCCTGGCTTGAGCGGCCCGAGACCCAGGCCGTCTGCGCCATGCTGGCCGATGCGGGGCATCGTGCGCTTCTGGTTGGTGGCTGCGTGCGCAACGCGCTTCTGGATATGCCCGTGGCGGATGTGGATATCGCGACCGACGCCCGCCCCGAGCGCGTCATCGCCCTGGCCGAGGCTGCGGGCCTGCGCGCCGTGCCCACGGGTGCCGCGCATGGCACGGTGACGGTGATCGCGAACGCCATCCCCCACGAGGTGACGACCTTCCGCCGCGACGTGCAGACCGACGGGCGCCATGCGACCGTGGCCTTTTCGGACGATCTGGCCGAGGATGCGGCACGGCGCGATTTCACCATGAACGCGCTTTATGCCGCCGCCGACGGCACGGTGATCGACCCGCTTGGCGGGCTGGCGGATGTGGTGGCCCGGCATGTGCGCTTTGTGGGCGATCCCCGGGCCCGTATCCGCGAGGATTATCTGCGCATCCTCCGCTTCTTCCGTTTCCACGCCTGGTATGGGGATGCCGCGCGGGGGTTTGACCCCGAGGGGCTTGCCGCGGTGGCCGCGCTGGCCGAGGGGCTGGACGGGTTGTCGCGCGAACGGGTGGGGGCCGAAATGCGCCGGCTGCTTGCCGCGCCCGATCCCGCGCCCGCCGTTGCCGCCATGGCAGCGACAGGGGTGCTGGCCCGGGTTCTGCCGGGGGCCGATGCGCGGGCCTTGGCCGTTCTTGTGCATCTTGAGGCGGGTGCAGCCCCCGACTGGCTGCGCCGGCTTGTGGTTCTGGGCGGCGAAAGCGCCCCCGAAGGCCTGCGCCTGTCGCGGGCCGAGGCACGCGCCCTTGCGGCGCTGCAGGGCGTGATCGGGTCCGCGGCATCGGCGGGGGAGCTTGGCTATCGGCTGGGCCTTGCGCGCGGGGCGGATGCCGTTCTGGCGCGGGCCGCGCTTCTGGGTGATCCGCCGCCACCCGACTGGCGCACAGCATTGGAACAGGGGGCTGCCGCGCAGTTTCCGCTGCGCGCGGCAGATCTCGTCGATCGTTTCCAGGGTGCGGCGCTGGGCACGCAGTTGCGCGAAGCCGAGGCGCGCTGGATCGCCTCGGGCTTTGCGCTGAGCCGCGAGGAACTTCTGGCTTGACGAGGCCCCGGCGCAGCGGCACCTAGGTCGAACCGCTTGCAAGAGGCCGCGCCGCCATGCCCCCCGATATGCTGCTGTCGCTGTTCACGATCGCCATGGCCTCGGCCTGGACGCCGGGGCCGAACAATGCCCTGGTTGCGGCATCGGGGGTGAACTTCGGGTTGCGGCGCAGCCTGCCGCATGTGGCGGGCATCGCGCTGGGCTTTTCCTTCATGATCCTGATGGTGGGCTTCTTTCTGGGTGAGCTGTTCCGCCAGAGCCTGATGCTGCGCGAAGCCCTGCGCTGGGGGGGCGCGGCCCTGCTTTTGTGGGTGTCCTGGAAGATCGCCACAGCCGGAGGTCTGGGTGCAGGCGGCGGACGCGCGCGGCCCTTCACATTCACCGAAGCCGCGGCCTTCCAGTGGATCAATCCCAAGGCCTGGGTCATGGCGCTTGCGATCAGCGCGCAATTCGTGCGCGCCGAAGCGCCGATGGTTTCGGCCCTGTGGGTGGCCCTTGTGTTCATCGCCGCCGGCTTTACCTCGGCCTTCGGCTGGGCTGCTGCGGGTCTTGCGCTGCGGCGCTGGCTGGGAGACCCGCTGCGGCTGCGGATCTTCAACATCACGATGGGGGCCACGATCGCACTGGGCGTCGTCTGGCTGTTTGTGGAATAGGCCTTGCCCCTTGATCCGCTGCACGGTTTCGTTTTTGCCGGCCTGTTTTCGCCCGGCCCGAATGTCATCCTGCTGACGGCGGCCGGGGCGCGCTTTGGCATGGCGCGGACCTTGCCGATGATCGCGGGCATATCGCTTGGCGTGGGGATCACCTCGGGGCTGACCGGGCTGGGGATCGGCGCGCTGCTGGCGGGGCTTCCCACGCTGGGCCTGCTGCTGCGGATCGTGGCGGCAGGCTGGATCCTGTGGATGGCCTGGCAACTGTTTCAATCGACCCGCGCCCCTGAAGGCGCGGCACCCGCCCGCCCGATGCGCTTTCACGAGGCGATGCTGTTCCAATGGGTCAACCCGAAGGTCTGGGCGGTGGCGCTGGCGGCAGCCTCGGGCTATGCGGCGGGCCTGACGCCCTGGGGCGAAGCGACGCGGCTTGCCGCGGCCTTTTCCGGGATCAACCTGTTCGTCTGCCTGTTCTGGGCCGCCGCGGGAACGGCGCTGACCTGGCTTCTGAAAACCCCGCGGGCCTGGTCGATCTTCACGACATTCATGGCCTTGATGCTCGCCATCTCGGCGGGGATGGTTTTCCTTTGATCCGAAGCCGGCTATATGCCTGAGGTCAAGAGTGGGTTTCAATCGTGCTTGGTCATTTCGAACGGCTTGTCGATCCTTATACACCCTATGAGGAGAACGACACTCCTCCGCGGCAGCTCTGGCCGTTCCTGCTGACCTATGCCCGGCCGTTCCGCGGGGTGTTCATCGCAACCGCCATCATGTCGGTGGTGGTCGCGGCGATCGAGATCGGGCTGATCTGGTACATGGGCCGGGTGGTGGACCTTCTGTCCACGGCCTCGCCCGAAACGGTATGGCAGACCTACGGCACCGAACTGCTGCTGGCCGGCGCCTTCATCCTTCTGGTCCGGCCGCTGTTGCAGGGGCTGGACGTGGCGCTTCTGAACAATGCAATCCTGCCCAATTTCGGCACGCTGATCCGCTGGCGGGCCCATCGGCACGTGCTGCGCCAGTCCGTCGGCTGGTTCGAGAATGATTTCGCCGGCCGCATTGCCAACCGCATCATGCAGACGCCGCCCGCCGCCGGCGATGCGGTGTTCCAGATCTTCGACGCGATCACCTTTTCGCTGGCCTATCTGATCGGCGCGGCGGTTCTCTTGTCCGAGGCCGATCTTCGGCTGGCGGTGCCACTGCTGATCTGGTTCGTGCTTTACGGGCTTCTGGTGCGCTGGACGATGCGCCGCGTGGGGCCGGCCTCGAAGGCCTCGTCGGATGCGCGCAGCCAGGTGACGGGCCGCGTGGTGGACAGCTATACCAACATCCATTCGGTCAAGCTGTTCGCCCATCACGCGCGCGAACTTGATTACGCGCATGAAGCGATCGAAAATACGCGGCGCACCTTCGCCCGGGAAATGCGCATCTTCACGGTGATGGATGTGGCGCTGGTGGCGCTGAACGGGTTCCTGATCGTGGCGGTGGTGGGCTGGGCGATCACGCTCTGGGTTGCGGGCGAAGCTTCGGTCGGGGTGGTGGCGGCGGCGGCGGCGCTGACGCTGCGCCTGAACGCGATGACCGGCTGGATCATGTGGGCGCTGTCCACCTTTTTCCGGTCGCTTGGCGTCGTTGCGGAAGGGATGGAAACCATCGCCCAGCCGATCACGCTGCGCGACGATCCGGCGGCGCGCCCGCTTGCCTTCCGCGAGGGCCGGATCGAGCTTCAGGGCCTGACCCATCACTATGGCCGCGGCAGCGGCGGCATCGAGGGGCTGGATCTGACCATCCGCCCTGGCGAAAGGATCGGGCTGATCGGCCGGTCGGGGGCAGGCAAATCCACGTTGGTCAAGCTGCTGTTGCGCTTCTACGATCCCGACGGCGGGCGCATCCTGATCGATGGGCAGGACATCCGCCATGTCCAGCAGGACAGCCTGCGCGCGCAGATCGGCATGGTGCAGCAGGACAGCGCGCTTCTGCACCGGTCGGTGCGCGACAACATCCTTTACGGGCGCCCCGATGCGACCGAGGCCGAAATGATCGCCGCCGCACAGCGCGCCGAGGCGCATGAGTTCATTCTGGGGCTTCGCGATCCTGAGGGGCGCACCGGCTATGACGCCCAGGTGGGCGAGCGTGGCATCAAGCTGTCGGGCGGACAGCGGCAGCGCGTGGCGCTTGCCCGGGTGATCCTGAAGGATGCGCCGATCCTGATTCTGGACGAGGCAACCTCGGCCCTGGACAGCGAAGTCGAGGCCGCGATTCAGGACACGCTTTACGGCGTGATGGAGGGCAAGACCGTGATCGCCATTGCGCACCGCCTGTCCACGATCGCGCGCATGGATCGGATCCTGGTTCTTGAGGACGGGCGGATTGCCGAACAGGGCACGCATGATGCGCTGATCGCCCGGAACGGGCTTTACGCCCGGTTCTGGACGCGGCAATCGGGGGGCTTCATCGGCACCGACGAGGCCACGCATGAAGATTGACCGCCTGATCGACGCCTTCCAGCCCGCGACGGGCGCCCCTCCGCGCAGCCTTGGCGCGTTCTTCTACTGGTGCCTTGCCGGGTCATGGCCGGTGCTGATTGGCGCCGGACTTGTCTCGGCGCTTGCGGGGATCCTCGAGGTGGTTTCGGCGCTGATCCTCGGGCGGGTGATCGACATCGCCCTTGGGAGCGGGCCCGAGGAGTTCTTCAGTCAGAACATCGGGCTGCTGATCGGTGCACTCCTGTTCTTCGTGCTGCTGCGTCCCCTGGTCTTTGCGGCCTCGTCGGCGGCGAATTCGGTTGTGGTGACGCCCAATGTGACGCCGCTGGTGCTGTCGCGGATCCACCGCTGGACGATGGGCCAGGCCGTCACCTTCTTCGACAACGATTTCGCCGGGCGGATCGCGCAGAAACAGATGCAGACCGCGCGCGCCGTGACGGATGTCGCATCGGAATGCATCAACGTCGTGGCCTTTGCCCTGGCGTCGCTTCTGGGTTCGGCGGTGTTTCTGCTGGCCATCGACACGCGGGTCGCGCTGGCGCTGACGCTGTGGCTTGCGATCTATTTCGCGCTGATCCGCTTCTTCATCCCGCGGGTGCGCAAATACTCGGCAAGCCGGGCCGGGGCGCGCGCGATGGTGTCGGGGCAGGTCGTGGACACGATCACCAACATCAAGACGGTCAAGCTGTTTGCCCATGCCGAACACGAGGATCGCGCCGCCCTCTCGGCCATGGCCGTGTTCCGCGAACGCAGCCTGGAATTCGGCGTGGTGTCAGCCTGGTTCCGCCTGTCGCTGATGACGGTGGCGGGAATCCTGCCGGTGCTGTTGATCGGCGGCACATTGTGGCTCTGGACCGAAGGGGCGGCCACTGCGGGCGACATTGCGGCGGCCGGTGCCATTTCGATCCGCATTGCACAGATGACGGGCTGGGTCAGTTTCACGCTGATGGCGATCTATGGCAATATCGGCGAGGTCGAGGACGGGATCCGCACCCTGACCCCGCCCCATGCCCTGGCCGATGCGCCCGATGCCCGCGACCTGCCGCGCCTGCGCGGCGAGATCCGGTTCGACGGGCTTTGCTTTGCCTATGGATCGGGGGCGGGCGGCGTGCAGGATATCACGCTGACCGTGCATCCGGGTGAAAAGATCGGCATCGTCGGCGCCTCGGGCGCGGGGAAATCCACGCTGGTTGCGCTGTTGCTGCGGCTTTACGATCCGGATCGTGGCCGGGTGCTGCTGGATGGCCATGATGTGCGCAGTGTCACCCAGGAAAGTCTGCGCCAGCAGATCGCCATGGTCACGCAGGAAACGGCGATGTTCAACCGCTCGGCCCGCGACAACATCCTTTACGGGCGCCCCGGTGCGACAATGGACGAGGTGATCGCCGCGGCAAAACAGGCCGAGGCGCATGAGTTCATCGAATCCATGGTCGATCATGCCGGCCGGCGCGGTTATGACGCCCATCTGGGGGAACGCGGGGTCAAGCTGTCCGGCGGACAGCGGCAACGGATCGCCCTTGCCCGGGCCTTTCTCAAGGATGCACCGATCCTGGTGCTGGACGAGGCAACCTCGGCACTGGACAGTGAGGTCGAGGCCTCGATCCAGGATGCGCTGTTGCGGGTGATGGAAGGCAAGACCGTCCTCGCCATCGCGCACCGCCTGTCGACGATCTCTGCCATGGACCGGATCATCGTGATGGAGGAGGGGCGGATCGTCGAGGAAGGCACGCATGAGGCGCTTCTGGAACGCGGCGGCACCTATGCACGCTACTGGGAGCGTCAATCCGGCGGCTTTCTGGACGAGGCCGCGGAATGAGGCTGACCATCGCGCGGCTGGGCCACAGGGGCGACGGTGTAGCCGAGGGCATTCTGGTGCCGCTTGCCCTGCCCGGCGAGGTTGTTGAAGGCGAGTTGTCCGATGGCCGCATGGTGGCACCGAAGATCGTCACGCCCTCGTCCGACCGGGTGCGCCCGCCCTGTGGCCATTTCCGCAGCTGCGGTGGCTGCGTGGTGCAGCATGCCTCGGACGGATTTGTCGCCGGCTGGAAGCAGGAGGTTGTCACGACCGCCCTTGCCGCGCAGGGCCTCCACGCCCCGATGCGGCCTGTCCTGACATCGCCGCCGCGGTCCCGGCGCCGCGCGGCGCTGTCGGGGCGGCGAACGAAGAAGGGCGCCATCGTCGGCCTGCATGGCCGCGCCTCGGATACGCTGGTGGCGATTCCGGGCTGCCAGCTTCTGCATCCGGATCTGATGGCGCTGATCCCCGCGCTTGAGGCCATCGTGACCCTTGGCGCAACCCGCAAGGGCGAAATGAGCCTGGTTGTCACCCGCAGCGACAGCGGAGCCGATGTCGCTGCGCGCGGGGGCAAGCCGCTTGACCCCGCGCTGCGCGCCGAGCTTGCCGCACTGACCGGGCGCTGGGCGATTGCCCGCCTCAGCTGGGACGGGGAAACCGTCGCGCTGCATCAGCTGCCGGTGCAACGCTTTGGCAGTGCCGAGGTTGCACCGCCACCGGGGGCCTTTCTGCAGGCCACCGCCGAAGGCGAGGCGGCCCTGGTCGCGGCAGTGACCGAGGCGGTGGGATCCGCCCGCCGCGTCGCGGATCTGTTCGCGGGCTGCGGCACCTTCGCGCTGCCGCTTGCCCGGCAGGCCGAGCTGCATGCCGTCGAGGGCGAGGCCGCGATGCTTCAGGCGCTTGACCGCGGCTGGCGTGCAGCCGAGGGCCTGCGCCGCGTGACGCACGAAGCGCGCGACCTCTTTCGTCGCCCGCTGATGGCGGAGGAATTACGCCGCTTCGACGCGGTGGTGATCGATCCGCCGCGTGCAGGGGCCGAGGCTCAGGTGGCGCAGCTGGCGGCAAGCGACGTGCCGGTGATCGCGATGGTGTCCTGCAACCCGGTGACTTTCGCGCGTGACGCGCGGACGCTCGTTTCTGCCGGCCACAGCCTGGAATGGGTGCAGGTCGTGGATCAATTCCGCTGGTCGTCGCATGTCGAACTTGCGGCCCGGTTCACGAAGGGCCATATCCGCCGCGACTGAACAGCAAGGGGCGGATATGACACTGAGACAGCAGATCGACGCGTGGCTCGAGCGACGCATCGTGCGCAATGCGATCATTGGTGTGATCCTGTTCAACGCCGTCATCCTGGGGCTCGAGACATCGGGCACGGTGATGGCGCGTGCCGGTTGGCTCATCATCCTGCTGGATCTTGCCTGCCTCTCGGTCTTTGTAGGGGAAATCGCGCTGAAGCTCTTCGCGCGGGGCGGGCGGTTCTTCCGCTCGGGATGGAACCTGTTCGATTTCGTGATCGTCGGCGCCTCGCTTCTGCCCGGCGCGCAGACGCTGAGCGTGCTGCGGGCGCTTCGGATCCTGCGGGTGCTGCGGGTCATCTCCGCCGCGCCGCGGCTGCGCCGGGTGGTCGAGGGCTTCATCACCGCCCTGCCGGGCATGGGCTCGGTCTTTCTGCTGATGTCGCTGATCTTCTATATCGGTGCGGTCATGGCGACCAAGCTGTTCGCGGCGAGCTTCCCCGACTGGTTCGGCTCGATCGGGCTGTCGGCCTATACGCTGTTCCAGATCATGACGCTGGAAAGCTGGTCGATGGGGATCGTGCGCCCGGTGATGGAGCATTACCCCTACGCCTGGCTGTTCTTCGTGCCGTTCATCATGGTGACCACCTTCGCCGTGGTGAACCTGCTGGTCGGCCTGATCGTGAATTCGATGCAGGACGCGCACCAGGAAGAGGAAAACCTGCGCACCGATGCCTATCGCGACGAGGTGCTTGCCCGCCTCGCCGCCATCGAGGAACGCCTGAAAGAGAAGGCCTGACCGACGAAAGACAAGGCCCCCGAAATGCGTATGGGGTCGCCGGGAAGGGGCTAGGCAGATGCCCCGATTCCGCAGTATTCTGCAAAAAAATCCCAAAGGGGCAGGCAGAACAATGCGGATATTGAGGGTGATCGGGCTTATGCTCGGGCTGGCCGTGGTCGCGGCATGCGGGCAGAAGGCACCACAGGTCTATCAGGGACCCGAGGTGACACATATCTATGTGGAAAAGGCGAACCGCCGGATGATGTTGTTGCATGGCAACCAGATCATCAAGAGCTATGACATCGACCTGGGCTTTTCGCCGGACGGGCACAAGCAGTTCGAGGGTGACGGACGCACGCCGGAGGGCACCTATTACATCGATCGCCGCAACCCGAACAGCGCCTATCATCTGTCGCTGGGAATCTCCTATCCCAACCCCGTCGATTATGCCTTCGCCAAGCAGGTAGGCCGTTCGGCAGGAGGCAACATCTTCATTCACGGGCGCGCGGGCAAGGACAACGGCCTGCGTGACTGGACAGCAGGCTGCATCGCGGTCACCGACAAGGAGATCGAGGAAATCTGGATGATGGTGCGCACCGGAACGCCGATCACCATCGTTCCCTGACCCGGGCTGCGGCGGTGGGGTGGCCCAGGCGCGGCTTCCTGAGACAGTCGGATTGGAAAAGGGGCGCCATCGGCGCCCCTTGGCCGTTGGTCGTGGGCCTAGCCGCCGATGGTCAGCGTCCACCAGATCTTGCCGCTGGGCTCTTGAAACCAGGCAAAGCCCATGTCGCGCGCCTGCGGGTCCATGATGACATTGCGCGTCAGCGGCTCGCTCATCCAGGCGGCAAGCGTTTCCAGTTCGCTTTCGTAGGTTTCCGAAATTGCCTCGCCGCGCAGCGCGGCGGGATAGCCCGCACGACGCACGCGATCCACCGGCGAGGAGCCGTCCGACCCGAAGTGCCAGGGGCGGTTTTGAACCGACATGTCCCGCGCATGGGTCGCCGCTGCGGCGTTCAGTTGTGCGTTCAGCTGCAGCGGCGCGCGGTTGCCCGCCTGGCGATAGGCGTTCACCGCATCCACCATGCGGAACTGCACCTCGGCAGTATTCATGCTGCCGACATCATAGACGCGGGCGACCGGGCGCCCGTCAGCGCCCAGTTGCGTCGGAGGTGCGCCGGCGCAGGCGGCCAGACCCAAAGCTGCGACGACGAAAAGACCAGTCAGACGAAACATATTCAGCCATCCAGTGTTGTTTGCGCGAGCCTTACAAGCTTGGGCCTCAATGATCAAACCCAACTGGTGCTGCAAGGTCGGTTGACAAGTGTGTGAATTGCCGTGATTTGGCAAAGAGGATATTTCTGAGGCGGTGGGCCGGCATTTCGTGGCCCTTCCCCATATGTGATCAAGGAGCGTTGAGGATGAGTGGCGAGAGCTCTCACAGGATGAACCGCCGCGTTTTCGTCGGCACGGGCGCTGCGGCATTGGCGGCGGCTGCCATGCCCGCCTGGGCACAGGATGGCACGACCGAGATGGAACGTTCGCTGTCTTCTTCGGTTCAGCGCAACATCTCGAGCTTCCGCACGCTGGACTGGCGCCCCTATTTCGATTCGCTGCGCAACGGTGCGGTCCTGGTCGATCTTGATTCGCGCGCGCTGCATTTCTGGTCCGAGGATCAGAGCGTCTACCGCCTCTATCCGACCAGTGTTCCGCTGAGCGAGGATCTGACCCGCCGCGGCCGGACCGAGGTGATCCGCAAGGTCGAAGGCCCTTCCTGGGCGCCGACGCCGGCAATGAAGCTGCGCAACCCCGAGTGGCCCGATTTCGTCGGCCCCGGCCCCGACAACCCGTTGGGCACACATGCGCTGTACCTGTCGTGGCAGTACTACCGGATTCACGGCACCCATGACACGCGCAAGATCGGTCGCCGGTCGTCGAATGGCTGCGTGGGGCTGTTCAATGAACATATCGCCGAGCTTTATCGCCTGACCAATGTCGGCACGCAGGTGCTGCTGATCTGAGGCAATGCCAAAGGTGCGGCAAAAACTGAAGGGCGGCCAATGGCCGCCCCTTTTCATTTCCGCCCCGGCAGGACCGCCTCATCCAGTGCCAGACGGGCGGCCGCGGCCTCAGCCGATCCAGCCCTGCAGGTTTTCGCGGATCACCGCGCTCAGCGCCGCGATATGGGCGGCATCATCGTTGAGGCAGGGGATATAGGTGAACTGCTCCCCGCCTGCATGCTCGAAGCTCTCGCGGATTTCCTCATTGATCTCTTCCAGCGTCTCGATGCAATCGGCGGAAAAGGCTGGCGCCACGACCGCGATGCGTTTCACGCCGCTTTCGGCCAGTCGCGCGACTTCTTCCACCGTATAGGGCTTCAACCATTCCTCGGAGCCGAAGCGCGACTGGAAGGTCGTCACCACCTTGTCCTTTTCCCAGCCCAGGCTTTCGCGCAGCAGGCGCGATGTTTTCTGGCATTGGCAGTGGTAGGGGTCGCCCTCCAGCAGATAGCGCTTGGGTACGCCGTGGTAGGACGTGACCAGAACCTCGGGCTTTTCCTCCATCGCGTCCCAGACGCGGCGGACGGATTGAGTCAGCGCCTGAATGTAAAGCGGATGCTCGAAATAGGGCGGCACGGTTCGCGACGCGGGTTGCCACTTTTCCTTCATCAATGCGCGGAAGAACTGATCGTTGGCGGTGGCGGTGGTTGCGCCGGCATATTGGGGGTAAAGCGGGAAGAAGAGGATCTTTTCACAGCCCTGTTCCACCAGCGCCCGCACCTTGGATTCGGTGGAGGGATTGCCATAGCGCATGCAGAAATCGACGATCACCTGATCGCCGAAGCTTTCCTGCATCTGCGCCGCGATTGCTGCCGTCTGATCCTTGGTGATGGTCATCAACGGGCTTTCGCCCTTGTCGTGGTTCCAGATCGACTTGTAGTTCGCGCCCGAGGTGAAGGGCCGCTTGGTCAGGATCACCAGCTGCAACAGCGGTTGCCAGAAAAGCGGCGAATAATCGATGACCCGGCGATCCGAAAGGAACTCGTTCAGGTAGCGGCGCATTGACCAGTAGTCGTAATTGTCCGGCGTGCCGAGATTGGCCAGCAGAACCCCGATCCGCGCCCGCGGCACGGGCGGGTGATCCGGTGCGGCGTGGGCAAGGCGGCCTTCGCCCGGTTTAACGGTGGCATGGGCATTCGCGTCCGTATGTGCGTCCAGCATGTGGCTTCCTGTCTGTCCTGGCCCCGGGGCATTCCGTGCGACCCCCAGAGGGCCTGCGCGGGATGACGCTCAGATAAAGGGTTTTTGGCGCGGGTCAAATGCCGCGCTTGGTCGCGGGCGGCGGAATGGGCGGCTCCGGGCTGCGCAGCGCTTCGGCAAGGCTTTTCACCGCCGAGCCCGGGCGCAGCGGCTTTTGCTGGCTGTCATGCGGGGCCCAGCCGGTGAGGAAGACCATCTCGAAGCTGGCGCGGATGCGCGACGGATCATCGCCTGCGGGATAGTTTTCGGCATAGATGCGCGCCGCTTCGGCCAGAACGGCGCGGCGCGTCGGGCGCCGAAGCCGCTGCGCCAGCGCGTTTGTTTCGCCCATGGCCCGCAGATCATGCATGAACCGGAGCGGATCGGCATAGGTCACGGTCCGCAGGCTGCTGTCGGCCACCGGCAGCGCGAATCCTGCGCGTTGCAGCAGCGCGCCCAGATCCCGGATTTCCGCCATCGGCAGAACCCGGGGCGAGATGCCGCCGCTTACCCGCGCTTCTGCCTCGGCCAGGGCGGCCCGAAGCTCGGCCAGGGTCTGCCCGCCGAAGAGCACCGCCAGGAACAGCCCGTCGGGGCGCAACGCGCGCCTGCACTGCACCAGCTGTCCAACCGGATCATTCGCCCAGTGAAGGCACATCGCATGAACCACAAGGTCATGCGCGCCCTCACGCAGGGCAAGGACATCCTCGTCTGCAACAATCGTCGCATCCGGCAGGACCGCTTGCCAGGGGCGGGGAAAATGCGTCACCAGCGCGGGTGCCGTAAACCTTCTGTTAACCTCGTTCAGTCTCTCCTGCAGGTCGAGCGCCGCTTCCTCGTGCAGGAAAAGCGCCGGTGCGGCTGCAACGCGCGACCGGTGGCGGGCAAGGGCGGTGCGATCGGCAAGGTCGGGGGGGCGGTTCATCGGCGCTCCTGCGGTTGTGGGCGCTATGTAGGGGGCGGGGCGGGGAATGCAAAGCGTGCTCAGGGCGATCTATCCGCCACAATGCCTGTCCTGCCGCGCCCATGTCACAAGCGAGTTCGGCCTGTGCGGCACCTGCTGGCGCGATACGCCCTTCGTGGCGGGGCTGTGCTGCGATCAATGCGGCATGCCCCTGCCGGGCGAGGATGAGGGCACGCCCGTCCACTGCGACGACTGCCTTGACCGGCCCCGGCCCTGGCTGCGCGGGCGTGCGGCCATGCTTTATGCCGGCAACGGCCGCAGGATCGTCCTGTCGCTGAAGCATGGCGACCGGCTGGATGTGGGCCGGGCCGCGGCCGAGTGGCTGGCACGCGCCGCAGCCCCGATGCTGCAATCGGACATGATCGTCGCGCCGATACCCCTGCATTGGTTGCGCCTGCTCAGACGGCGCTACAACCAGGCGGCGCTGCTGTCGCGCGGGGTTGCTGCGCGCACCGGGCTGGCGCATTGCCCCGATCTTCTGGTGCGTCCGCGTGCCACACGAAGCCTTGACGGACGCGGGCGCGACGAACGCTTTGCCACCCTCGAGGGGGCGCTGGCGGTCCATCCGCGGCGCAGGCATCTGCTGGTGGGCCGGCATGTGCTTCTGGTCGATGACGTGATGACCTCGGGCGCCACCTTTCACGCGGGGGCCGAGGCCTGCCGTGCCGCCGGTGCCGCAGCGGTGAGCGTTCTGGCACTGGCCCGCGTTGCGAAGGGTTCCTAAATCCCTATAGTAACCGTAACTTCGGACAAGGGATCCAGATGCAACCCGTAGAAATCTACACGTCGCCCACCTGCGGCTTCTGCCATGCCGCAAAACGCCTGCTCAGCCAGAAGGGCGTCAGCTTTACCGAATATGACGTGACCACCGATCCGGCCCTGCGCCAGACGATGATGAAACGCGCGAATGGCCGCCATACCGTTCCGCAGATCTTCATCGGCGATCGGCATGTCGGGGGCTGCGATGACCTCATGGCGCTGGACCGCGGCGGCAAGCTTGATCCGCTGCTGGCGGGCTAGGCGATGCGCGCCGGGCTGGTGCAACTGACGGTCACCGATGACCCGGCGCAGAACCTTGTCGCCACCCGGGCCCTGGTGCGGGCTGCGGCGGCGGGGGGCGCGGGCTTTGTTCTGACGCCCGAGTTGACGAACTGCCTGTCCTCCAGCCGCGCCCACCAGCGGCAGGTGCTGCACCACGAACAGGATGACCCCACCCTTGCCGCGCTGCGCGACGAGGCGGCGGAGCTGGGCATCTGGCTGCTGATCGGGTCGCTGGGGTTGCAGACGCAGGATGCGGATGGCCGCTTTGCCAACCGGTCCTTTCTGGTCGGGCCGGATGGCGCGATCGTCGCCCGCTATGACAAGATCCACATGTTCGATGTACGCGTCTCGGAAACCGAGACCTATCGTGAATCGGAAGGCTATCGCCCCGGCACGCGCGCTGTAGTGGCCGATACGCCCTTTGCCCGGATCGGCATGACGATCTGCTATGACCTGCGCTTTCCGCAACTTTACCGCTGCCTTGCCCAGGCGGGGGCGGATATCCTGACGGTGCCTGCGGCCTTCAATCACATCACGGGTGCCGCGCATTGGGAAAGCCTGCTGCGCGCCCGGGCGATCGAAACCGGTTGCTTCGTTCTGGCCCCGGCCCAGACCGGTTTCCATCCCGAAACCGCCGGTCGCGGGCGCCGGACCCACGGCCATTCGCTGGCCATTGCGCCCTGGGGCGAAGTGCTTGCCGATGCGGGGACAGAACCGGGCGTCACCTATGCCGACCTCGACCTGTCCGAGGTGGCGCGCGCGCGGGCGCGGGTGCCCTCGCTTTCCCACGACCGACCGTTCGAGGGGCCCTGATGACCGAACCCGACCGCACAGCCGACAAGACCGAGGATCTGGCCGCGGCGCTGTTCAGCGAATTGTTCATGGCGGACCAGCTTGCCCGCAACCGTCTGTCGAAGGTGCTGCCCAAGGGGATGGAGCTGTCGCATTTCAGCGTGCTGAACCTGCTGGCCCGGGTCAGCGACGAACGCACGCCCGCGCAACTTGCCCGCAGCTTTCACGTGACGCGCGGCGCGATGACGAACACGCTGACGCGGCTGGAATGGGCAGGACATGTCCATATTCGCCCTGACTGGGACGATGCGCGGCGCAAGTTCGTCTCGATCAGCCCCGCCGGCCGGGCGGCCCGCGACGCGGCACTTCAGGCCATCACCCCGGTTCTGGGCGATGTGGTGCGGGCGCTGGGGGCCGCGCGCGTGCGGGCCGTGCTGCCGGTATTGCGCGAAATGCGCATCCGAATGGAAGGTGACTAGGGCCTGAGGCTCGCGGTGACGTAGTTCACCGAAAGATCCCGGTCCGAAAGCGACCAGGACCAGCCCAGGGGATTGAAGACAAAGCCCTTGCGGTCCACAGGCTCAAGCCCCGCACCGCGCAGCAGGTCGTAAAGCTCGTCGGGCGTGATGAACTTCTGCCAGTCATGCGTGCCTTTCGGAAGCCAGCGCATCACATGTTCGGCGCCGACGATCGCCATCAGCCAGCTTTTCGCATTGCGGTTGATCGTCGAGCAGATCATCAACCCGCCCGGGCGCAACAGTTGCTGGCAGGCCGCGAGGTAGGAGGCGGGATTGGCCACATGTTCGACGACCTCCATGTTCAGGACCACGTCGAAAACCTCGCCCGCCTCGGCCAGCGCCTCGGCGGTGGTCACGCGGTAGTCGATCTGAAGGCCCATCTTTTCGGCGTGGATCCTGGCCACGGGAATGTTGCGCGGTGCGGCATCCGCCCCCACAACTTCGGCCCCCAGACGGGCCATGGGTTCTGACAGAAGGCCGCCGCCGCAGCCGATATCAAGGATGCGCAGCCCGGCGAAGGGCTGCTCGGCGCTCAGGTCGCGGTCATATTCGGCCGCGATCTGGCGGGTGATGTAATCGAGCCGGCAGGGGTTGAGCATGTGCAGCGGTTTGAACTTGCCGTTCGGGTCCCACCATTCGGCGGCCATCGCCTCGAACTTGGCGATTTCGGCCTGATCGACGGTGGTGCCGCGGGTCGTTTCGGTGTCCATGCGCTCTGCCTTTCCTCAAAACCCCGTGGCGGGGCTGCGTGAAGCATTATATAGAAGCTTGATGGACAGAACCGCAGGCCAAAAGCGCGCAGGCGCCTTTCTTTATCCGCCGATCGATCCTTTCGACCAGCGGGTGATCGACACTGGCGACGGCCATCGCATCTTTGTGGAACAGTGCGGCCATCCCCAAGGCATACCGGTTGTCGTTCTGCATGGCGGCCCGGGTGGCGGCTGCAGCCCGGCCATGCGCCGCTATTTTGATCCCGCGGTCTATCGCATCGTCCTGTTCGATCAGCGCGGATGCGGGCGCTCGCGTCCCCATGCCAGCGTCCAGAACAACACGACCTGGCATCTTGTCGCCGATATCGAGCGGATCCGCACCACGCTGGGCATCGATCGCTGGATCGTCTTTGGCGGAAGCTGGGGGGCGACGCTTGCGCTGATCTATGCCCAGGCCGAACCTGACCGGGTGGCGCATCTGGTGCTGCGCGGTGTCTTCCTGATGACCCGGGCCGAGCTCGACTGGTTCTATGGCGGCGGCGCGGGGCAATTTTTTCCCGACCGCTGGTCCGAGTTCAGCCGCATCATTCCCGAAGCGGAGCGCGGAGACATGATCGGCGCCTATCACCGGCGGCTGTTCTCGGGCGACCTGCCCGAGGAAATCCGCTTTGCCCGTGCCTGGGCTTCCTGGGAAAACGCCCTTGCCGCGATCGAACATGAAGGACCGGTGGGGGAAAGCCCGTCGGATTACGTCCGCGCCTTCTCCCGGCTCGAGAACCACTATTTCGTGAACAACGGCTTTCTGGAGCAGGATGGCCAGATCCTGGACAATCTGCCCCGGGTCGAACACATCCCCGCGACCATCGTGCAGGGGCGGTATGACATGATCTGCCCGCCGCTTTCCGCCTGGCGACTTGCGGAAGCCCTGCCACAGGCGACGCTGCGCATGATTCCGGTGGCAGGACACGCCCTGTCCGAGCCGGGAATAAGCGCGGAACTGGTGCGGACGATGAACCTTCTGCGCGATCAGGGGCGGGCGCTGGGGATCTGACGCCAGAACGCTTGCAGTTTTGCATCGGGGCGCGTATATGCAAGCCAACAGCGGCGTGTCGGCCTCCACAACCGATACCCACCGGGAAAGATGTCACGGGCCGCGCGCCCGTTTTTTTGTGCTTGGACCTATGACCGACCTTATCGCGAAAACCGCCATCGACCGGCGCCTTGCCGAGATCATCACCCCCGCCATCGAAGGGCTGGGCTTTGAACTGGTGCGCGTCCGGCTGATGGGCGGCAAGACCCGTATCCTTCAGATCATGGCCGACCGGCCCGAGGGCGGCATCGTCGTGGACGATTGCGCGGCCATCTCGACCGCGGTCTCGGCGGTTCTGGATGTCGAGGACCCGCTTGAAGATGCCTATACGCTTGAAGTTTCAAGCCCCGGCATCGACCGGCCGTTGACGCGGCTCAAGGATTTCGATGTCTGGGAGGGCTACGAGGCCCGGCTTGAGACGACCGAGATGATTGACGGCCGCCGCCGCTTCAAGGGCATTCTGGCCGGCACCGAGGGCGACGAGGTGCTGATCGAGATCGAGGAAGGCACCATCGGGCTGAAGTTCGACTGGCTGTCGGATGCCAAACTGATTCTGACCGAGGATCTGATCGCCGAGATGCTGCGTCAGCGCAAGGAAGCCGGCATCATCGACGAAGACGAATTTGACGAGATTGAAACAGAAACCGATGACGAATCGGACAGCGCTTCGGAAAAGGAGTGAGACATGGCAATCACCTCTGCCAACCAGCTTGAACTGCTGCAGACCGCCGAAGCGGTAGCGCGCGAGAAGATGATCGACCCGGAACTGGTCGTTCAGGCGATGGAGGAAAGCCTCGCCCGGGCAGCCAAGTCGCGCTATGGGTCCGAGCTGGACATCCGCGTCAGCATCGACCGCAAGACGGGGCGCGCCCGCTTTACCCGCGTTCGCACCGTGGTCGAGGATGATGCCGTCGAAAACCACCAGGCACAGGTGACCGTCAAGCAGGCCAAGCAGTATCTGGCCGATCCGAAGGTGGGCGACGAGATCATCGACGAAGTGCCGCCGGTCGAACTGGGTCGCATCGCCGCGCAATCGGCCAAGCAGGTGATCCTGCAGAAGGTCCGCGAAGCCGAGCGTGATCGCCAGTACGAGGAATTCAAGGACCGCAAGGGCACCATCATCAACGGCACGGTGCGCCGCGAGGAATACGGCAACATCATCGTCGACATCGGCCGGGGCGAAGCGATCCTGCGCCGCAACGAGAAGATCGGCCGCGAAAGCTATCGTCCGAACGACCGGATCCGCGCCTATGTCAAGGATGTCCGGCGCGAGGCCCGCGGCCCGCAGGTCTTCCTGTCGCGCACTGCGCCCGAGTTCATGGCCGAGCTGTTCAAGATGGAAGTGCCCGAAATCTATGACGGCATCATCGAGATCAAGGCCGTTGCCCGCGATCCCGGCAGCCGCGCCAAGATTGCCGTCATCAGTTATGACAGCTCGATCGACCCGGTCGGTGCCTGCGTGGGTATGCGCGGCAGCCGTGTCCAGGCGGTGGTGAACGAGCTTCAGGGCGAGAAGATCGACATCATCCCGTGGAACGAGGATCAGGCGACCTTCCTTGTCAACGCGCTGCAGCCGGCCGAAGTGTCGAAAGTGGTGATCGACGAGGATGCCGGCCGGATCGAGGTTGTCGTTCCGGACGAACAGCTGTCGCTGGCGATCGGACGTCGCGGTCAGAACGTGCGGCTGGCAAGCCAGCTCACCGGGCTCGACATCGATATCATGACCGAAGCCGATGAAGCCGCGCGCCGTCAGGCCGAATTTGCCGAACGCACGCAGCTGTTCATGGATACGCTGGATGTGGATGAAACGCTCGCACAACTTCTTGTCGCCGAGGGCTTCACAAATCTCGAAGAAGTCGCATATGTCGATCAGGACGAGCTTCTGTCCATCGACGGCTTTGATGCCGACACGGCGAACGAACTTCAGGCCCGCGCCCGCGACCAGCTTGAGGAAGCCAACCGCAAGGCGCTTGAAAATGCCCGCGCGCTGGGCGCCGAGGAGAGCCTCATCACCTTCGACGGGCTGACCCCGCAGATGGTCGAGGCCCTGGCCAAGGACGGCGTCAAGACGCTGGAAGACTTTGCCACCTGCGCCGACTGGGAACTGGCCGGTGGCTGGACCACGGTCAACGGGCAGCGTGTCAAGGATGAAGGCGTGCTGGAGAAGTTCGACGTAAGCCTTGAAGAGGCGCAGACGCTGGTGATGACCGCGCGCGTGCTTCTGGGCTGGGTCGATCCCTCCGAGCTTGAGGCCGATGAGGCCGAAGCAGAGGTGGACGGCGAAGAGGACGAGGCCTGAGCGGCCCGGAGGGGACCGGCATGACGCGTGGCGGACGCGACAAGCAGAGGGATGAGCCGGAGCGGCGCTGCATCGCCACCGGTGGCACCGGGTCGAAATCCGGGCTGATCCGGTTTGTCGTCGGGCCTGATGCGCAGGTTGTGCCGGATCTTCTGGAACGGCTTCCGGGCCGGGGGATCTGGGTCACGGCCGACCGTGCCGCGCTGGAAAAGGCGGTGAAGAAGGGCCTGTTCGCCCGTGCCGCGCGTCAGCCGGTGCAGGCGGGCCCCGATCTCGTCGCGGAAGTCGAGGCTGCATTGGCCCGCCGGCTGGGCGAGCTTATCTCACTTGCCCGCAAGGGCGGTGCGGCCGTGGCGGGGTTCGAGAAGGTCAAGGACTGGCTGGTGAAGGATCAGGCCGAGGTGCTGATCCAGGCCAGCGACGGGTCGGAACGTGGCAAGACGAAGCTCCGCCCGCCAGAACCCCGCGAATCCGGGGATACGACGTTTATTGGGTGCCTGACTGCCGCCGAATTGGGTTTGGCATTTGGGCGCGAACATGTGATACATGCCGCGCTTGCGGCTGGTGGACTCACGGCGCGTGTTGTAGAGGAGGCCGCAAGGCTCTCGGGCATCCGTGGGCAGTTCGGCGGCAGGGCCGTCGGGAAGGATACGAAAGACGCATGAGCGATACAGACGGTAAGAAGCCCCTTGGGCTGCGTGGCGGAAACTCCGGTCAGGTGAAGCAAAGCTTCAGCCACGGCCGGACCAAGAGTGTTGTGGTTGAAACGAAGCGCAAGCGCGTCGTCGTGCCGAAGCCCGGCGCGGCCGGCGGTTCGGGCACGACATCAGCCCCGCATCTTGGCGACCCCTCCAAGCGCCCGGCGGGAATCTCTGACGCCGAGATGGAGCGCCGCCTGCGCGCGGTTCAGGCGGCGAAGGCCCGCGAGGCCGAAGACGCCGCCCGCCGCGAGCGGGAAGAGCGCGAGCGCGAGGAAGAACGCCAGCGCCGTCGCGACGAGATCGAGGCGCGCGAACGCGAAGAGCGCGAGCGCGAGGAGCGTGCCCGGCTGAAGGCCGAGGAAGAAGAGCGCGAGAAGGCTGCCGAGGCCGAGCGTGGCCGCCGTGCGGCCGAAAAGAAGAAGATCGCGGATGCCCCGGCAGCAACGCCGGAAGCCCCCGCTGCGGAACGCGCAATGCCCAAGGCGGCATCTGGTCCGCGCAAGGTCGAGCGTGAGCGCGAGGCCGATCGCGACAGCCGCGGCAAGGGCAAGGGGGGCGACGACAGCCGCCGTGCCGGCAAGCTGACGCTGAACGAGGCACTTTCCGGCGAAGGGGGCCGCCAGCGCAGCCTCGCCGCGATGAAGCGCAAGCAGGAACGCGCCCGCCAGAAGGCGATGGGCGCGAACCAGTCGCGCGAAAAGCAGGTGCGCGACGTGCAGCTGCCCGAAACCATCGTGGTTCAGGAACTCGCGAACCGGATGGCCGAACGTGTGGCGGATGTGGTCAAGGCGCTCATGAAGATGGGTGTCATGGCGACCATGAACCAGACGATCGACGCAGACACGGCCGAGCTTCTGATCGAGGAATTCGGCCATCGCGCCCTCCGCGTGTCGGATGCCGATGTGGAGCAGGTGATCGATTCGGTCGAGGATGCGCCCGAAGATCTGGTCTCGCGTCCGCCGATCATCACGATCATGGGTCACGTGGACCACGGCAAAACCTCGCTTCTGGATGCGATTCGCAAGACCAGCGTCGTATCCGGGGAAGCCGGCGGCATCACCCAGCACATCGGCGCCTATCAGGTGAAAACCGACAGCGGGGCAGTGCTGACCTTCCTTGACACGCCGGGCCACGCCGCCTTCACCTCGATGCGGGCGCGTGGGGCGCAGGTGACGGATATCGTCGTGCTTGTGGTTGCGGCCGATGATGCTGTGATGCCGCAGACAATCGAGGCGATCAACCACGCCAAGGCAGCAAAAGTGCCGATGATTGTCGCGATCAACAAATGCGACAAGCCGTCGGCGCAACCCGACAAGGTGCGGACCGACCTTCTTCAGCACGAGATCGTGGTCGAGAAGATGTCGGGCGATGTTCAGGACGTCGAAGTTTCGGCGCTGACCGGCAAGGGCCTGGACGAGCTGCTTGAGGCGATCGCGCTGCAGGCAGAGATTCTGGAACTCAAGGCCAACCCGAAGCGGGCGGCGATGGGGGCGGTGATCGAGGCGAAGCTCGACGTCGGCCGCGGGCCGGTGGCCACGGTCCTGGTGCAGCACGGCACGCTCAAGCAAGGCGATATCTTCGTTGTGGGCGAACAGTGGGGCAAGGTTCGCGCGCTGATCAACGACAAGGGCGACCGCGTGAAGGAGGCGGGCCCCTCGGTTCCGGTCGAGGTTCTGGGCCTGAACGGCACGCCGGAAGCCGGTGACGTGCTGAACGTGGTCGAAACCGAAGCCCAGGCCCGCGAGATCGCCCATTATCGCGAACAGGCCGCCAAGGATCGCCGGGCGGCTGCGGGCGCGGCAACCACCCTGGAACAGCTGATGGCCAAGGCCAAGGCGGACCAGAGCGTTGCGGAACTGCCGGTGGTTCTCAAGGCCGATGTTCAGGGTTCGGCCGAAGCGATCGTGCAGGCGCTTGAAAAGGTCGGCAATGACGAGGTCCGGGTACGGGTGCTGCATTACGGTGTGGGCGCGATTACCGAATCGGACATCGGCCTTGCCGAAGCGTCAGGCGCGCCGGTGATCGGCTTCAACGTCCGGGCCAATGCGCCGGCGCGAAACAGCGCCAACCAGAAGGGGGTCGAGATCCGTTACTACTCGGTCATCTACGATCTGGTGGACGACGTGAAGGCGGCGGCTTCGGGCCTGCTTTCGGCCGAGATCCGCGAAAAGTTCATCGGCTACGCCGAGATCCGCGAGGTCTTCAAGGTCACGGGCGTCGGCAAGGTGGCGGGCTGCCTTGTGACGGAAGGCGTGGCGCGCCGGTCTGCGGGCGTGCGCCTGCTGCGCGACAACGTCGTGGTCCACGAGGGCACGCTGAAGACGCTCAAGCGCTTCAAGGACGAGGTGAAGGAAGTCCAGTCTGGGCAGGAATGCGGCATGGCCTTCGAGGCTTATGACGATATCCGGCCGGGCGACATCATCGAGATCTTCGAGCGCGAAGAGGTCGAGCGCAAGCTCAGCTGATCAAGAAAGAGCCGGGGCAGCGATGCCCCGGCTGACTCCATACGGTGATCTGGCAGTGAATGGACAGCTGCGCGCGCCGGGCGCGAGGCCCCATGCGTCGGGAGATCAGGCGGCGCTGCGCTTCCCGCTGGATACGGGCGTTCCGACGAACGTCTTCTCGCCCACACGTACCGCAAGCTTCCCGTTGGGGAGCTGACGCACAAACGTTCCTTGAACCGAGATGTAGCTACCGATGCTGATCGTCCGGATCATGATTCGAGCCTCCGCGAATACCATGATCTGAATGTAAGCCGCACAGACTTAAAAAAACATTATTCTTCCGGGCAATCGGATCTCTTTTACGCACGTATTTTGACACTTTTGATAAAAAGTATGTATTACGTTACGTCACTTTGAGTTTGGTGTGGACGCCGCCGGCGGCATCTCGCCGCGGTTCCGGGGCCCGCGCCTCCTGATTCCGGACATGACGCGGGTGCGGCCGGCATCAGGTGCAACGGGATCAGAGGGATGTTCGACTGCGGCCGTCGATGCTTGAGCGCGCGAAGGAACACCCGCTCTGAGGCCAGCGCGCCTCGCCCCTCGGATCCGCATCGCGAAGAACGGACGCCGCCGGAGCCTTCTTGATGCCGGGACGCCGCCGCGACGGAGGGGCGCGCGCGATCCTTGGGGGCACGACCGAAATGTCTGATGGCTGTGTCGCGCGGCCACCCAGCCGAAGCCCATGCCGCCGGATGCACCCACTGCGCCGGCCACGAAGCGCGCACAGGAAGCCGGTGTCAGCCGTCCTGCTTTCCCCTGTCGGGAGGGAGAGACCGAGCGGCGCGCTTCGCGGCCGTCACCCGGTCAGAGCCAGTCGCGCAGGATCGGGATCAGCGGAAGATCCGCCGGCGGCATCGGATAGTCGCGCAGCCGCGCGGCCCGCACCCAGGCGAGGCTTTGGCCTTCGCGGGAACTCGGCGTGCCCTGCCACTTGCGGCAGGCGAAGACCGGCATCAGCAGGTGAAAGCCGGGATAGGAATGGCTTGCGAAGGTCAGCGGCGCGAGACAGCTTGACCAGGTCTCGATGCCCAGTTCTTCGTGCAATTCGCGCACCAGGGCAGCTTCGGGTGTCTCGCCCGCCTCGATCTTGCCGCCCGGAAACTCCCACAGCCCGGCCATGTCCTTGCCTTCGGGGCGTTGCGCCAGAAGCACACGACCGTCCGCATCGATCAGCGCGACGGCCGCAACCAGAACCAGCTTCATGAGCGGTAGTCAGCGTTGATGTCGATATAGCGATGGGTCAGGTCGCAGGTCCAGACGGTCGCAGATCCCTTGCCAAGGCCCAGATCGACGCCGATCACGATGTCTTGCCCTTTCATGTAGGCTGCGGCCTGTTCCTCGCTGTAGTCGGGCGCGCGCCAGCCATTCTCGGCCAGGGTGAGATCCCCGAAGCGGATGCTCAGACGGTCGCGGTCGGCGGCGGCCCCTGATTTTCCGACTGCCATCACGATGCGGCCCCAGTTGGGATCTTCGCCAGCGATGGCCGTCTTGACCAGCGGCGAGTTGGCGATCGCCATTGCCACGCGTCGTGCATCCGCATCATCGGCTGCGGCGGTCACGCGCACCTCGACAAACTTGGTTGCGCCTTCGCCATCGCGGACCACCTGCTGTGCGAGGTCCAGCATCACGCTGCGCAGGCCACGCTCGAAGGCGCGGGCCGACTTGCTGCGCAGATTGGTGATTGCGGGTGCCTCGGCCTGGCCTGTGGCCGCCACCAGAAGCGCATCGGAGGTAGATGTGTCGCTGTCCACCGTGATGCAGTTGAAGGTCTGATCCGTCAGCCGGGAGACCATCTTCTGCAGCGGGCCGGGCGCAATTGCGGCATCGGTGAAGATATAGACCAGCATCGTCGCCATGTCGGGGGCAATCATGCCCGAACCTTTGGCAATGCCGGCAATCCGCACCGTCCCGCCCTCGACCGCGACCTCGGCCGCTGCGCCCTTGGGGAAGGTATCGGTCGTCATGATGGCACGTGCGGCCATCTCGGCGCCGTCCTCCCGCAGATCCGCCGCAAGCGCCTCAAGACAGGCCGTGATACGCTCGTGGGGCAGCGGCTCGCCGATCACACCGGTCGAGGAGGAAAAGACCCGGCCCTGCGGCACGCCGGTAACGCGTGCCACTTCGGAAGTGATGCGGTCCACGGCCTCTTGGCCGTTCGCGCCGGTGAAGGCGTTCGCATTTCCGGAATTGACCAGAATCGCCGCGCCTTCGGAAAGCCCTTCACCCGCCGCCAGCTTGGCCTGGCAATCGAGGACCGAGGCCGCCCGGGTCGCCGAGCGGGTGAAGGCCCCGGCGACAGAGGTTCCGGGGGCCAGGCGAACCAGCATCACATCCTTGCGGTTGCGATAGCGGACCCCTGCTTCGGCCGCGGCAAAGGACACTCCCTTGATGATCGGCAGCGCCGGAAAGGCAGAAGGCGCCAGAGGTGAGACAAGCGGTTTGGCCGGCGCGGGGGCGGTTGCCTGCGCAGCCAGTTTCCTGACCTCCTTGCGAAGCGACTTGACCTCGGACTTCAGGCCGGACTTGCCGGCCTTGTCCTTCTTGCTGTCCTTCTTGCCGTCTTTCTTGGCCATGTCGCCCTCTGCGATCTGCGATGTCAGTCAAGCAACATCTGATTGCGAAGCACGCCCGGGTCAATCCCCTCGGGATTGCGGGTGATCTCGGCGTTCGCAGTCAATTCGGCGATCCGCGCCTCGATGGCTTCGCGCTGCAGTTCTGCCGCCAGTTCGCCCCGCACATCGTCCAGGGCAGGGGCTTCGGCCATCCGGGTTTCGTTCAGCCGCACCAGATGCCAGCCGAACTGCGTCTGAACGGGGTCCGACACTTCGCCGACCTCAAGCTGCGTCACCGCATCCTCGAAGGGCTGCACCATCATGCCGGGGCCGAACCAGCCAAGGGCCCCGCCGCCCTGGGCGGCCCCGTCACGGGAATGCTCGCGGGCAAGCTCTGCAAAATCGGCGCCGCCGTCGATCTCGGACTTGAGCGCCCGCGCCTCTTCCTCGGTTTCGACAAGGATATGTGCGGCATTGTATTCGCGTGTCGGTTCGGCTTCTGCGAACAGGCGGTCATAGGCCTGTTGCAGCGCCTCGTCGCTGACGGCGGCATCGGCGGCTTCCGACAGGACGGTGCTGGCGATATAGGCGCGACGCTCGTTCTCGATCGCGATCTGGTCGCGGCGGCTCAGGTTGCCCTCAAGCGTCTGTGCCAGCGCGGTCTGCTGGATCAGCTGATCAAGGATTCCCTCGAAAAGAACCTCGTCAGGCAGTGCCTGATACTGTTCCGGAAGCTGTTCGCGCAGGACGATCATTTCACCCAGCGTGATTTCAGTGCCGTTCACGGTCGCAACGACCGTCTCTGCGTCCTGGGCAAGCGCCGGGACCGCCAGCGCAAGGCCAAGCGCGCTTCCCAGCCAGAATCCTGCCAGTTTCGCCATGATGAACACTCCTGCTTTTGGCCCTTGACGGGCCGTGACGTTGACACTCTGCCGGCGGCCCCTTACATCGCCCAAGGGCCTTTGAAACGTCGGGCCGCCCCAGATTTCCTGCAGTTCTATGGCGGGCCGGGCGAAGCGGCAAGGCAAAGCGCCACACGATCCTGTCAAACGCCACGCGGAGAAAACATGCTGGGTCTCGGAACAATCGCCAAAAAGGTCTTTGGCACGCCGAATGATCGCAAGGTCAAATCGACCCGGCCGCTGGTCGAACGGATCAACGCGCTGGAGCCCGAGTTCAAGGCGCTGTCCGACGAGGGGCTCAAGCAGAAAACCGCCGAGCTGAAGGACCGTGTCGCCAAGGGCGAAACGCTGGACGACATCCTGCCGGAAGCCTTTGCGAACTGCCGCGAAGGGGCACGGCGGGCCCTGGGGCTGCGGGCCTTCGACGTGCAGCTGATGGGCGGGATCTTCCTGCATCAGGGCAATATCGCCGAAATGAAGACGGGCGAGGGCAAGACGCTGGTGGCCACCTTCCCGGCCTATCTGAACGCGCTGGCCGGCAAGGGCGTGCATGTCGTCACGGTGAACGACTACCTTGCCAAGCGCGACGCCGAATGGATGGGCAAGGTCTATGCCCAGCTCGGCATGACCACGGGTGTGGTCTATCCCTATCAGCCCGAGCCCGAGAAGCGCGCCGCCTACCGCGCCGATATCACCTATGCCACGAACAACGAACTCGGCTTCGATTATCTGCGCGACAACATGAAATCCTCGCTCGAGGATATGGCGCAGCGCGGCCATTTCTTTGCCATCGTCGACGAGGTGGACAGTATCCTGATCGACGAGGCGCGGACGCCGCTGATCATTTCGGGCCCCTCGCAGGACCGTTCCGAGCTTTACGTCAAGATCAACGCGATCATCCCCGAAGTGACCGAGGAGCATTTCACCCTCGATGAAAAGACCCGCAACGTCACCTATACCGACGAGGGCAACGATTTCATCGAGCAGCGCCTGCGCGCTGCCGGCCTTCTGCCCGAGGGTCAGTCGCTTTACGATCCCGAAAGCACCACCCTGGTGCATCACGTGACGCAGGGTCTGCGGGCGCACAAGCTGTTCCTGAAGGACAAGGAGTATATCGTCCGCGATGGCGAGGTCGTGCTGATCGACGAATTCACCGGCCGGATGATGCGGGGCCGCCGCCTCTCGGACGGTCTGCATCAGGCGATCGAGGCGAAAGAGGGCGTGCAGATCCAGCCCGAGAACGTGACGCTGGCCTCGGTGACCTTCCAGAACTACTTCCGCCTTTATGAAAAGCTGGGCGGCATGACCGGCACCGCCACGACCGAAGCAGACGAGTTCATGGAGATCTACAAGCTGGGCGTCGTGGAAGTGCCCACCAACCGCCCGATCCAGCGGATCGACGAACACGATCAGGTCTATCGCACCGCCCGCGAAAAGTTCGACGGCATCGTTGCCGCCATCAAGGAGGCGAACGCCAAGGGCCAGCCGATCCTTGTCGGCACCACTTCGATCGAGAAGTCGGAATTCCTGTCGGAGCTTCTGAAGAAGGAGGGCATCCCGCACAACGTCCTCAACGCCCGCCAGCACGAGCAGGAGGCCCAGATCGTGGCCGACGCCGGTCGCCTGGGTGCCGTCACCATCGCCACCAACATGGCAGGCCGCGGCACCGACATCCAGCTTGGCGGCAACGTGGAAATGAAGGTGATGCAGGCGTTGGCCGAGACGCCGGATGTCCATCCCGACGAGCTTCGCGCCCGGATCGAGGCCGAGGTGGCCGAAGAAAAGCAGCGGGTGCTGGAGGCGGGCGGGCTTTACGTTCTTGCCACCGAGCGGCACGAAAGCCGAAGGATCGACAACCAGTTGCGCGGCCGTTCGGGCCGGCAGGGCGATCCGGGGCGGTCGTCGTTCTTCCTGTCGCTGGAAGATGACCTGATGCGCATCTTCGGCTCGGACCGGCTGGACAAGGTTCTGTCGACGCTGGGGATGAAGGAAGGCGAAGCGATCGTTCATCCCTGGGTCAACAAGTCGCTGGAGAAGGCTCAGGCCAAGGTCGAGGCGCGCAACTTCGACATCCGCAAGCAGCTGCTTAAGTTCGACGACGTGATGAACGACCAGCGCAAGGTCGTCTTTGGTCAGCGGCTGGAGATCATGCAGGCCGAGGATCTGTCCGAGATCGCGCAGGACATGCGCCATCAGGTGATCGATGATCTGGTGGATGAATTCCTGCCGCCCAAGTCCTATGCCGACCAGTGGAATGTCGAGGGGCTTTATGCGGCGGCGCTGGACAAGCTGGGCCTTGATCTGCCGATCATCGGCTGGGCCGAGGAAGAAGGCGTGGATCAGGACGAGGTGCGCGAGCGGCTTTACAAGGCCTCGGACGAGATGATGGCCGACAAGGCCGCCAAGTTCGGCCCGGAAACCATGCGCAACATCGAAAAGCAGCTTCTGCTGCAGACGATCGATGGCAAGTGGCGCGAACATCTGCTGACGCTGGAGCATCTGCGGTCGGTGGTCGGCTTCCGCGGTTACGCGCAGCGCGACCCGCTGAACGAATACAAGACCGAAGCCTTCACGCTGTTCGAGAACATGCTCAACAGCCTGCGCCTTGAGGTGACGCAGAAACTTGCGCAGATCCGTCCGCTCAGCAAGGAAGAGCAGGAGACGATGCTGCGTCAGATCGCGGCGCAACAGGCCGCCCTTGCGCGCGCCGCCGAAGCGCCCGAGGCCCCGGGGCATCAGCCGCTTGTCGCGGGTTTCGATGAAGACGACCCTGCGACATGGGGCGAACCCGGGCGCAACGATCCCTGCCCCTGCGGCTCGGGGCAGAAGTTCAAGCACTGCCACGGACGCTTTGCCTGAGCTGCGTTCTCTGTCACAATCGGGGTGCAGTGCCCCGGGCAGGAGACAGGAATGCGTGCGGTGATCTTTGCGGCGGGGCTTCTTGGATCCTCGACGGTTCTCTGGGCAGACTGCCCGGCCAGCCTGGTGCTGGAGCCTGCGCCCGATGGCATGATCGCGCTGGATCTGCACTGGCCCTGCCGCGCGGGCGAACGGGCCGTGGTGACCCATGAGGGGCTTACCTTCGCTGGTCTGCTGGATGAGGAGGGGGTCTTGTCACTTGACGTGCCAGCCCTCGGAACAGGGGCTGTTGGCGTCCTGATGCCGGATGGTGCGCGGCTGTTGACGGAGGTGGACACGCCCGTTGAGTCTTTCAACGCCGAATGGTTCGTCCTGCAATGGCAAGGTGGGGACGATCTGCGCCTTGAGGCCGAGGGCGTGGCGCCACTGCTGCTGGGCGATGCAGACGCTCCCTGGCCGATGCTTGCCGCGGTAGTGCCGATTCCGTCGGGCGATCCCGATCTGCGGGCGGTTGCCCCGGTCACCCGGACGACCTGCGGCACCGAGGTTCTGGCCGAGACGGTGCAGGTGCGCGACGGCGTTCTTCTGCGCCGCGATCTGACCATCGCGATGCCGGGGTGCGACGCGATCGGCCAAGGCGTGGTGGTGCCGGGGCTTCTGGACAGGCCGCGGCTGAACTAGAGATAGCCCATCGACCGGAAGCTGAGTTCGCGCGCCTTGCCGATGATCAGATGGTCGTGCAGGGCAAGCCCAAGCGCCTGCGCCGCGTCCTGGATCTGCATCGTCATGGTAATATCGGCCTCGGATGGAGTCGGATCGCCGGAAGGGTGGTTATGCACCAGGATCAGTGCCGAGGCGTTCAGTTCCAGCGCGCGCTTCACCACCTCGCGCGGATAGACCGGCACATGGTCCACCGTGCCCCGTGCCTGTTCCTCATCCGCGATCAGGGTGTTCTTGCGGTCGAGGTAAAGCACGCGGAACTGCTCGGTTTCACGGTGCGCCATGGCGGTGCGACAGTAATCCAGAAGCGCGTCCCAGCTCGACAGGATCGGACGATGCATGACCTTCGCGCGCGCAAGCCGGTGGGCTGCGGCCTCGACGATCTTGAGTTCCAGCACGACCGCTTCACCGACGCCGTTCACATCCAGCAACCTGTGTGGGGGGGCCGAAACCACGCGGTTGAAATCGCCGAAAACGTCAAGCAGCCTGCGCGCCAGTGGCTTGACGTCGTGACGCGGAATGGCGCGGAACAGGACCAGCTCCAGAAGCTCGTAATCCGGCATCGCCTGTGCGCCACCTTCCAGAAAGCGGGTGCGGAGCCGCTTCCGGTGATCGCGGATATACGAGGGCAGCTTGCCCTCGGGGCTGATGACAACCGCCTCATCCGCTTCGAACAGCGGCATGGGGGATTCATGGAATGCGCGAATCTGGGTCATGCGCCCAGACTCGCAAATCAGAGTAAACGAAGTGTTAAGGCGTTCAGCCCTTCATCCCGTCCCAGAAGCTGCGCACCTTGGAAAAGAACGACGATCCTTCGGGGTTGTTGTCCTCGCTGAGCTTCTCGAACTCGCGCAGCAGTTCTTTCTGGCGGGCCGTCAGGTTCACGGGCGTTTCCACCGCAAGCTCGATCAGCATGTCGCCCTGGCCGGCGCCCCGCAGGGCCGGCATGCCCTTGCCGCGCAGGCGCATCTGCTTGCCGGTCTGGCTACCCACCGGCACCTTCACACGGCTGCGACCACCGTCGATCGTCGGCACCTCGATATCGCCCCCAAGGGCGGCGGTCGTCATGCTGACCGGTACCCGGCAATAGAGGTTCACGCCGTCGCGCTGGAATAGAGGGTGTTCCCGCACGTCGATAAAGATGTAAAGATCGCCCGATGGCCCGCCGCGCAACCCGGCCTCGCCTTCGCCCGAGAGCCGGATCCGGGTGCCGGTTTCGACGCCGGCCGGGATGTTGACCGACAGGGCGCGCTCTTTCTCGATACGGCCGGCACCGCCGCAGGCCTTGCAGGGGTTCTTGATGATCTGACCAAGGCCCCCACATGTGGGGCAGGTCCGTTCAACAGTAAAGAAGCCCTGCTGCGCCCGCACTTTGCCCATGCCCGAACAGGTGGGGCAGGTGACCGGTTCGGCGCCGCCTTCTGCGCCGGTGCCGTTGCAGGCATCGCAGCTGGTCGAGGCGGGAACGGTGATCGTTTTCTGAACGCCACCATAGGCTTCCTCCAGCGTCACGCGGAGATTGTACCGCAGGTCCGAACCCCGCGCCGCGCGCTGTCGCCCGCCGCCTGCCCGCTGGCCGCCCATGAAATCGCCGAAAAGATCCTCGAACACGTCCGAAAAGGCCGAAGCAAAATCGCCCTGGCCCTGAGCATAGGCGCCGCGGCCGCGCTGGCCGCCGCCGCCCATGCCTCCGTCGAAGGCGGCATGTCCGAAACGGTCATAGGCGGCCTTGCGCTCGGCGTCCTTCAGCACGTCATAGGCTTCGTTCACTTCCTTGAACTGGGCCTCGGCGTTGGGATTGTCGGCGTTGCGGTCTGGGTGAAATTCCTTCGCCTTCTGGCGATAGGCTTTCTTGATCTCGTCCGGAGAGGCACCGCGCGCAACCCCGAGCACTTCGTAGAAATCACGTTTTGCCATGGCTGGCCCTTCCCGGGAACGCAGGGGCCGGCCTGTCAGCAGGCCGGCCCCCCTGGTTCAATCCGCTGTCACGAACGTTTCTTGTCTTCGCCGAGATCCTCGAAATCGGCATCGACAATGTCTTCGTCCACGCCCCGGGGCGCTTCCTCGTCGGTGGCCTCGCCAGCGTCGGCCTGCGCCTTGTAGATCGCTTCGCCCAGCCGCATCGCAGCTTCGGTCAGGTTGTGGATCGCGCCCTTGATCTTGCCGGCGTCGTCCTTCTCGAGCGTTTCTTCCAGCGCGCCGATGGCAAGCTCGATCGCCTCGATCGTCGAAGGATCAACCTTGTCGCCATGCTCTTCCATCGACTTGCGGGTCGAGTGGATCAGGCTTTCGGCCTGGTTGCGGGTTTCCACCAGTTCGCGGCGCTGCTTGTCAGCCTCGGCATTGGCCTCGGCGTCGCGGACCATCTTCTCGATATCCTCGTCCGACAGGCCGCCGGAGGCCTGGATGGTGATGTTCTGCGACTTGCCGGTGCCCTTGTCCTTGGCCGAAACCGAGACAATGCCGTTGGCGTCGATGTCGAAGGTCACCTCGATCTGCGGCATGCCACGGGGGGCCGGCGGGATATCCTCGAGGTTGAACTGGCCAAGCAGCTTGTTGTCCGCCGCCATTTCCCGTTCGCCCTGGAAGACGCGGATCGTCACCGCGTTCTGGTTGTCCTCGGCGGTCGAGAAGACCTGGCTCTTCTTGGTGGGGATCGTCGTGTTGCGGTCGATCAGCCGGGTGAAAACGCCGCCCAGCGTTTCGATGCCCAGGCTCAGCGGCGTCACGTCCAGCAGCACCACGTCCTTCACATCGCCCTGCAGCACGCCGGCCTGGATGGCCGCGCCCAGTGCCACGACTTCGTCCGGGTTGACGCCCTTGTGGGGCTCCTTGCCGAAGAACTTGGTGACCTCTTCGATCACCTTGGGCATCCGGGTCATACCGCCGACCAGAACCACCTCGTCAATATCGCCTTTCGACAGGCCAGCATCCTTCAGCGCGGCCTCGCAGGGCTTGAGCGAGCGCTTGATGAGATCTGCCACCAGCGATTCCAGCTTGGCGCGGGTCAGTTTCATGACCATGTGCAGCGGCTGGCCGGTGTTCTTGTCCATCGAGATGAACGGCTGGTTGATCTCGGTCTGCTGGCTGGACGACAGCTCGATCTTGGCTTTCTCGGCGGCTTCCTTCAGCCGCTGCAGCGCCATCTTGTCAAGCGTGAGGTCGACGCCGTGCTCTTTCTTGAACTCGTCGGCCAGGTAGCTGACGATGCGCATGTCGAAGTCCTCGCCGCCCAGGAAGGTGTCGCCATTGGTCGATTTGACCTCGAACAGGCCGTCGTCGATTTCCAGGATGGTGATGTCGAAGGTGCCGCCGCCAAGGTCATAGACCGCGATGGTCCGGCTGTCCTTCTTGTCGAGCCCATAGGCCAGCGCCGCGGCCGTGGGTTCGTTGATGATGCGCAGCACTTCAAGCCCTGCGATCTTGCCCGCGTCCTTGGTGGCCTGCCGCTGTGCGTCGTTGAAATATGCGGGAACCGTGATGACCGCCTGCGTCACGGTTTCACCCAGATAGCTTTCGGCGGTTTCCTTCATCTTCTGCAGGATGAAGGCCGAGATCTGGCTGGGCGAGTATTTTTCGCCGCGCACTTCGACCCAGGCATCGCCGTTGCCGCCATTCACAATGGCATAGGGCGTGTTCTTCTTGTCCTTCGCAAGATCCGCATCATCGAACCGGCGGCCGATGAGACGCTTGACAGCGAAAATGGTGTTGGTGGGGTTGGTCACTGCCTGCCGTTTGGCCGGCTGGCCGACCAGACGTTCGGTGTCGGTGAACCCGACGATCGACGGGGTCGTGCGTGCACCTTCCGAGTTCTCGATGACCCGCGGCTGCGCCCCGTCCATGATGGCAACGCAGGAGTTCGTGGTCCCAAGGTCGATCCCGATGACTTTGGCCATGATATGCTACCTCTTCTTTCGGCGATTACGTGGAAAGCAGACCCGAGTTGCGGCTTCTGCCCTCCGATCCCATTTTTGGCCGGGGTGGCCCCCGATCCGGCTTCAGGGGGTATATAGGCAGGGGGTTTGGGGGCTGCAAGCGTCACGCGCCTGTGATTTGGGGAAGAGTTCCATGAAAAATGAACAGAATTGCAACAGGCCCGGCAGACCGGATGAGCAAGCCCCGGATGGCCCCGCAACCGGCCCGCTGCGAGGCCCGGCACTGCATCTGCGGGGCGTGGCTGTCTGGCCCGGGTTTCTGTCGCCAGCCGAACAGGCCGACCTTGTCGCCGATCTGAGGGGCATTGCGCGGCAGGCGCCCTTTGCATCCCAGGTGACGCCGGGGGGCAGGCCGATGTCGGTGCGCATGACGGCAGCCGGGCAGTTCGGCTGGATCTCGGGCCGTGGCTTTCAGGGCTATGCGGCGCAGCAGCCGGATGGCCGCCCGTGGCCGCCAATTCCGGCGCGCGTTCTTGCGATCTGGGATGCGGTGTCAGGCTCGGCCCGCGCGCCGGAAAGCCTTCTGGTCAACTTCTACGGCGAAGGCGCGCGCATGGGGCTGCATCAGGACCGGGACGAGGCCGATTTCTCCTGCCCGGTGGTTTCGATCTCGCTTGGAGACGACGGGTTGTTCCGGGTCGGCAACCGTGAACGCGGCGGCCGCACCGAAAGCCTCTGGCTGCGCTCGGGCGATGTCGTGGTGCTGGGTGGCGAAAGCCGCCTTGTGCATCACGGGGTGGACCGCATCCGCTTTCGGTCCTCGGCCCTCTTGCCGCAGGGCGGCCGTATCAACCTTACGCTTCGGATCGTGACCTGATCAGGGAAAGATCAGGACCGGAACAGGGCAGGTCCGCATCAGGTCAAGCGTGGTCGAGCCGATGAACAGTTGCCGCAGCCGCGAGTGCCCGCTTTTGCCCAGGACCAGAAGGTCTGCCCCCGTTTCCCGCACCGCCCGGGCAATGGCCTCTTCCGGGTGGCCCTGCACAAGATGTTCCTCCACCGCATAGCCCGCCTTGCGCAAAGCGGCTGCCGCAGCGGACAGGCGGTCGCGGGTTGCGGGGGTGGCATCGCCCACCGTCAGGATATGGCAGCGCGTGCCGCGCGGTACCGAGCCCTCCGCAAGCCGCTCGACCGCGCGTTGGGCGCTGGGGCCTGCATCGAAGGCCAGAAGGAAGCTCTCGATCGGGCGGAAGCTGCGCGATACCACCAGCACGGGCCGGTTTGCCATCCGCACCAGCCGGTCGAGATTCGAGCCAAGGTGCATCTTCTCGAAATCTGCCGCCTCGCCGCGCTTGCCGATGATCGCGAATCGGGTCTCGGGTTCCAGTTCGTGCACCGCGTCGCTCAGATCGCCACTGCGCAGCCGGGTGCTGACCTCGATGCCGTCCCCGATCCGTGCCCGGGCATCATCCAGAAGGGCGCGGCCACGTTCGCGGGCAAGTGCCGCGCGTTCTTCGTCAAGGCGGGCCAGTTTCTCCATCAGGTCGGATCGTGCGCCCAGGGACAGGTTGCCGCTCAGATCCGCGGGCTGGCTTGACGCGTCGCTGCGTCGCCCAAGCACATGCACCAGCGCGACCGGCATGTTCAGGCGCGACGCCGCCCAGACGGCATGGTCGCAGACGCTTTCGGCATAGGATGATCCGTCGATGAAGGCGGTGATCTTCTGCATGATCGTCTCTCCTCAATGCGCCTGAAGCTTGTCCATCGCACCCGGCTTGTCGTGCAGGGCCAGCTTGTCCACGATGGTTTCCGAGGCCTCGTTCATGCCCACCAGCGTCACTTTCGTGCCTTCGCGGCGGAACTTGAGCACCACCATGTCCACTGCCGCCACGCTCGAGATATCCCAGATATGGGCGCGGCTGACATCGATCGTCACCTCGTCCAGCGCCTCGCGGAAGTCGAACGAGGCCGAGAAACGCTCGACCGACGCATAGAACAGTTGCCCCTCGATCCGGTAGGTGCGGCTGCGGCCATCGGCCGATGGCTCGGAGGTGACCCGAAAGATCTGGCTGATCTTGGCCGCAAAGAAGATCCCCGACATCAGCACCCCGGCAAGCACGCCGATCGCAAGGTTGTGGGTCCAGACCACCAGCACCACCGTGGTCAGCATGACCGCCGAGGAACTGAGCGGATGCGTCCGCAGGTTCCGGAGCGATGACCAGGAAAAGGTGCCGATCGAGACCATGATCATGATCGCCACCAGCGCGGGCATCGGAATGATGCGCACGAAATCCGCCAGGACAAGGATCAGGAACAACAGCATCACCCCGGCCGTCAGGCTGGAAAGCCGCGCCCGCCCGCCGGATTTCACGTTGATCATCGATTGGCCGATCATGGCACAACCCGCCATGCCGCCCATGAGGCCGGTCACGCTGTTTGCGACGCCCTGCCCGATGCATTCCCGGTTCTTGTTGCTGGGCGTATCCGTCAGTTCGTCAACCAGCTGGGCGGTCAGCAGGCTTTCCAGAAGGCCCACGGCCGCGACGGCAAGTGCATAGGGCAGGATGATGGTCAGCGTCCCGAGCGTGAGGGGCACCTGCGGGATCAGGAACATCGGCAAGGTATCCGGCAGCGCGCCCATGTCGGCGACGGTGCGCACGTCGAGCCCCAGCGCCCAGACCAGCGCGGTCAGACACAGGATGCAGACCAGCGGTGAAGGGATCGCGCGGGTCAGGAGCGGGAACAGGTAGATGACACCCAGCCCAGCCGCGACAAGCACGTAGGTCAGCGGTGGCACATTCGTCAGTTCAGGGATCTGCGCGATGAAGATCAGGATGGCGAGCGCGTTCACGAAGCCTGTCATGACCGAGCGGGACACGAAGCGCATCACGAAGGCCAGCCGCAGCGCGCCGGCACCAATCTGCAAAAGCCCGGCCAGAACCGTCGCCGCAAGCAGGTATTGCAACCCGTGATCGCGCACCAGCGTGACCATCAGCACTGCCGTTGCCGCCGTCGCGGCTGAAATCATGCCGGGCCGCCCGCCAACGATCGCCGTCAGCACCGCGATCGAGAACGAGGCATAAAGCCCGACCTTGGGATCGACGCCGGCGATGATGGAAAAGGCGATGGCCTCGGGGATAAGTGCAAGGGCCACCACAAGGCCGGAAAGCAGCTCGGTGCGCGGATTGCCAATCCACTCGCGTCTCACACGATCGTTCAGGATCATCAGGTCATCTCTGTTGTCAGAGTTGGCCGGGGGATAGGCGCCCGGCGTAGCCACCGGCGCGGCCGGTCCATGTTCGCCCCCTCGGGCCTGCCCCTTCGGGTTTTGAAAGTCAACCCGGGCGGTGGCGGAACCTCACCTGCGCAGCCGCGTTGCCCTCGAAGCAGGCACCCGGCCCAGCCTCTGGCAGGGAAGGGCGCGCGTCGTCCGGTGTTGCCGTGCACAGATTTCAGAAGGAGCCCCATATGCTTTATGTCGACATTCCGACCCAGCCGGAATTGCAGAACCTCGTGTCCAGCCGGCATGAGGCAAGCGTATCGATCTATCTCCACACCACCCCCGAAACCCAGAATATCGAAACCTCGCGCCTGCGCCTTGGCCATATGCTGAAGGAAGCAGAAGAGCAGCTTGAAGCCGCTGGAACGCCCAAGCGCACGATCTGGCCCATCGCCGAACAGGTCAATGACCTTCTGGATGATGATGGCTTCTGGTCGCATCAGGCCAACAGCCTGGCCGTTCTGGTGACGCCCGACCGGATCCGAACCTTCCGGTTGCCCAACCGTCTGCCGGAGCTTGTGCAGGTTTCGGACCGCTTTCACCTCAAGCCGCTGATCCGGGCCGTCTCGGTTCCGCAGCACGCCTTCGTCCTGGCACTGGCGGAAAACGAGGTGCGGCTGATCGAAGTGACCGGTGATCTGCCGGCGGAAACCGTCCGGGTTCCGGACATGCCCAAGACGGCTGCCGATGCCAACCACACAGCCAGCGTCAACTCCCGCTCGGCCTCGGGGCGCATCCATGCCAGCGAAGGGCAGAAGATCCTGCTGCGCAACTTCTGCCGTCAGATTGATGCCGCCCTGCGGCCGATCCTGTCGGGTCGGACCGAGCCGCTGATCCTTGCCGCGGCCGAGCCGTTGAAATCGATCTTCCGCTCGGTCAGCAGCTATCCACATCTGTCCGAGGGCATGATCGAGACCAGCCCCGTGAACGAGACGCCTTCGGCGCTGGCCGAGGCGGCACGCCCCATTCTGGACCGGCTGCATCAGGATACCATTCGGCATTTTCATGACCTGTTTGCCGCCCGTCAGTCCGAGGGGCGGGCGATCACCGATATTTCCGATGCTGCGCGGGCTGCGACCTTCGGTGCGATCGACACGCTTCTGGTCGATATCGACGATGTGGTGGCTGGAACGGTGGACGAGGCCGGCGCGGTCACCTTCGATGCCGAAGACAACGCGACCAACTATGGCGTGGTTGATGAGATCGCGGGCCGCGTGCTGGCGAGTGGCGGGCGGGTGTTGGGCGTCCGGCGCGCCGATATTCCGCAGGACGCTGCGCTTGCAGCGGTGCTGCGCTATGCCGTCTGATATCGGCGCGCGCGGTGCCTAGCGCCGCGCGAACCAGCTGATCGAGGCGCGCTGGCGCGTAAAGAACTCGCCCATCAGTCCGATGACGAGACAGGCCAGCGAGAAGTAGATCGGATAGGAAACAGAGGAATAGTGGGGATTGTAATTGATGAACGTAAAGCCCCGCGCCTGGTCGATCGTGTGAAACAGCGGGTTCCATGAAAACATCGCGATGAAATAGCCGGGCATGGTGTTGGCGAGGAACATCTTGCCCGAGGTGATCATGTTCGCGCGGGTGTAAAGTTGCGAAACGATCGCGACGGCACTGGGAAACCAGGGCTTCAACGCCAGGAAGAGCATTCCGATCGCGCAGCCCGAAAACCACGACAACAACAGCATGGAAAACGCCGCCGCCGGTTTGTAGACGGTGATGGGGCTGGCCAGAACGTCATACATGAACAGGATCACGCCCATCGCAAGCACCTGGATATAAAGCGTGCCAAGCGCCGCCGACGTGATGGCGACGATTGTGTTCATGGGCAGGTGGTGCATCATCGGCGATGTCGGCCCCTCGGCACCCGCGACGGCACCGATTGCCTTGATATGCGTCATGAACAGGAAGATCCCTGACATGATGTAGAGGATGAAATCGCCCCTCACCGCACTGCCGCGAAGCCCCAGAACCGAGAACATGAAGTAGAAGACGATCACCAGAACGAGGCTCTGGATGATGTTCAGAAACAACCCGATCACCGCGTTTCCATGCGATTTCCGGATGTGGCGCACGGTGCTGTGATAGATCAGTTCCAGCAATGACGCGGCAGAGTGGAGCTTGGATTTTGGTGCGCTGCGCTGAAACATGCCTGACCTGTCGATGCGGCGGGGCGCGAAAGTGCGCCGGTCATCTTGCCGATGCCTGATCATGCGATGATAAAGGGGAAGGGCGGATTGTTCAACGCGCATGCCCATCGGGCGCGCAGGTCAGGAGAGAGTATGGATTACCAACGCCTTGTCGAGTGTTTCCGGAGCCTCGCGCTGCAGGCGGGCGACCGGATCATGGAAATTTATGGCGCCGAGGATTTCGATGTCCGCGCCAAATCCGACGCGAGCCCGGTGACCGAGGCGGATGAGGCCGCCGATGCGCTGATCGCCGAAGGGCTTGCGCAGGCGTTCCCCGATATTCTGGTGGTGACCGAGGAACAGGCCGCTACCCATGGCAAGGCTGCCGACACATTCATCATCGTCGATCCGCTGGACGGCACGAAAGAGTTCGTGCAGCGCCGGGGCGATTTCACTGTCAATATCGCGCTGGTCGAAAACGGTGTGCCGACGCGGGGCGTGGTCTATGCGCCGGCCAAGGAGCGGCTGTTCTATACCGGCGCAGATGGCGTGACCGTGGAAGAACAGGGCCCCTTCGATATCACCCGCGCCGGCACGCTGACGCCGCTGTCGGTGGGACGCCCCGACAATGGCGCATTGATGGTGGTGGCCTCCAAGTCGCACCGCGATGCCGCGACCGATGCCTATATCGGCAAGTATGCGGTCAGGGACATGACCAGCGCCGGATCGTCGCTCAAGTTCTGCCTGGTCGCAACGGGCGAGGCCGATCTTTATCCGCGGCTGGGCCGCACGATGGAGTGGGACACCGCCGCGGGTCAGGCGGTTCTTCTTGGCGCGGGCGGAAAGGTTGTCCGGTTCGACGATCATTTGCCGCTGACCTATGGCAAGGCGGGCTATGAGAACCCGTTCTTCATCGCCTATGCGCCCGGCGTAGATCTGAAAGCGTCCTGATGTCCGTTCTGATCGTCATCCCCGCCCGCTTTGCCTCGCAGCGCTATCCCGGCAAGCCGCTGGTGCCGTTGCGGGGCGCGGATGGGGTGGCGCGGACGCTGATCGAACGGTCCTGGCGGGCGGCGCAGGCGGTGCGGGGTGCGGACCGGGTGGTGGTGGCCACCGATGACGACCGCATCCGTGCGGCCTGCGACGGATTTGGCGCCGAGGTTGTGATGACCTCGGCGGCCTGCGCCAACGGCACCGAACGCTGCGCCGAAACCATGGCGGCGCTGGGCGAAGGGCACGAAGTGATCGTGAACCTGCAGGGCGACGCGCCCCTGACCCCGCCCTGGTTCGTAGAGGCCCTGATCGCGGGCCTTGCAGAGGATCCTGACGCGGGAATGGCCACGCCCGTTCTGCGCTGCGACGGGCGCGCGCTTGCCGGCTTGCTTGAGGATCGGCGCGCGGGCCGGGTGGGGGGAACCACTGCTGTCTTCGATTCCGCCCGCCGCGCGCTCTATTTCTCGAAAGAGGTGATTCCCTTCACGGCGCGAACCTATGCGGCCGATGCGCCGACCCCGGTCTTTCATCATGTCGGCGTCTATGCCTACCGGCCCCATGCCCTTGCCGCCTATCCGCGCTGGGCGCCGGGGCTGCTCGAGCAGCTCGAGGGATTGGAGCAGCTGCGCTTCCTCGAAAATGGTCACCCCGTGCTGTGCGTCGAGGTCGAGGCGCGCGGCCGCCAGTTCTGGGAATTGAACAACCCCGAGGATGTGCCGCGCATCGAGGCAATGATGGCCGAGATGGGGATGGAATGACCGAAAGGCCCGCCACGGCGAGTGTGATCGTCGTCAGCCGGGGAAGGCCTGCCCATCTGCGACTGTGCCTGCTGGGACTGATGCAGCAGGATCACCCCGCCTTCGAGGTGATCGTGGTCGCCGACGGCGCCGGGCTTGCGCAGGTGCAGGATCTGGGTCTTGCCGCCAAGACCTGTCACTACGAGATTCCGAACATTTCCGCCGCGCGCAATCTCGGCATCCTGCGTGCCGCGGGCGAGGTGGTGGCCTTCATCGACGATGATGCGGTGCCCGAGCCCACCTGGCTGTCGCGCCTTGCCGCGCCTTTTGCGGATCGGTCTGTGGCGGCGGCGGGTGGATTTGTCCGGGGGCGAAACGGCATTTCCTTCCAGTGGCGGGCGCAGACGGTCGATGAAACCGGGCATGCCGCGCCCCTTGATATCCCCCGGGCCGGCGCCACTCTGGCCGGTCGCCCGGGTCGCGCGATCAAGACGGAAGGGACGAACTGCGCGTTTCGCACCGATCTGCTGTGCGAGATCGGCGGGTTCGATCCTTCATATACCTTCTATCTGGACGAAACCGACGTGAACATGCGCCTTGCCGCGCGCGGGGCGCTGACGGCGATCGTGCCGCTGGCGCAGGTGCACCATGGCACGGCGCCAAGCGGGCGCCGCCGCGCGAACCGCGCGCCGCTGACGCTGGTTGACATCGGTGCAAGCACGGCTGTCTTTCTGCGCCGCCACGCCACACCAGAGGTTCACGATGCCGCCCTTGACCGGCTGCGCCTGGATCAGCGGCGGCGGCTGTTGCGCCATATGGTGGCCGGAACGCTCGAGCCGCGCGATGTGCGACACCTGCAGCACACCCTCGAGGCTGGCATCGCCGAGGGCCGCGTCCGCGCCCTGCCGGTGCTTGCGCCGCTTCCGGACAAGGGCAGCGAGCCCTTCCTGCCGCTTCCCGACACCGGGCCGCGGCCCGGTCGGCTTTTCAGCGGCTGGCGCTGGCAGCGGGAAAGGCTCCGCCAGCAGGCGCGCGCAGCCCGTGCCAAGGGGGAGGTTGCGACAATCCTCTGTCTGGATCCTGGCCCCGGCTTTCACCGGATGCGCTTTCTGGAAAGCGGGATCTGGGAACAACAGGGCGGGCTGTGTGGCCGCTCGGAACGGGAGGGGCCGCTGATCCGATTCTGGCGATTCGAATGCCGCGTTGCAGCAGAGCTGCAGCGGCTTGCCGAACTCCGAGCGATGAATTAATTAACAAATCATTGAGAGAAGTGCATGAACGTGCCGCAAATGACGCCCCGGAGTCGCAAACTGGCGAAACTTTGCGCACTATATAAGTAAAATTGTTTCAAACGGATGTTTATCTTATCCGAATGGATGTAAGCTTGGAACGTTAGCGTGTGCAGAAAGTTGAACACATCGCCAGCTTTCTCGGTAACAAGGTGATTTAGGGGATACGTCATGAAGAGCAAGGTAACCAAGGCAGTCTTTCCTGTCGCGGGGCTTGGCACGCGGTTTCTGCCGGCGACCAAGTCGATCCCGAAGGAAATCATGACGCTGGTTGACCGCCCGCTGATCCAGTACGCGATCGACGAGGCCCGCGCCGCCGGCATCAAGGAGTTCATCTTCGTGACCTCGCGCGGCAAGGGCGCGCTCGAGGATTATTTCGATCACGCCCCCGAGCTTGAAAACTCGCTGCGCCGCGCCGGCAAGGATCACCTGCTGGAAGTGCTGAAGACCACCAACATGGACAGCGGCGCCATTGCCTATGTGCGCCAGCACAAGGCCCTTGGCCTGGGCCATGCGGTCTGGTGCGCGCGCCGCCTGATCGGCAACGAGCCCTTCGCGGTGATCCTGCCCGATGACGTCATCGCCGCCGAAAAGCCTTGTCTGCAGCAGATGGTCGAAGCCTATGCCGAAACCGGCGGCAACATGGTCGCCGCCATGGAAGTGCCACCCGAAAAGGCATCATCCTATGGTGTTCTGGATGTGCGCGAGGATATGGGATCGCTCGTTTCAGTCCGTGGCATGGTGGAAAAACCCAAGGCCGAGGAGGCGCCGTCCAATCTTGCTGTGATCGGGCGCTACATCCTCAATCCCAAGGTGCTGAATAACCTCAACCGCATGCGCAGCGGCGCCGGCGGCGAGATCCAGCTCACCGACGCGATTGCCGAGGAAATCGAGGAATCGGACAACGTCTATGGCTTCCGCTTCCGCGGGCAACGCTTCGACTGCGGCTCCAAGGCCGGCTTCCTTCAGGCGACGGTCGCCTTCGGCCTGGCGCGCGACGATCTGCGCGACGAGCTTTCGGAATTCCTGCAGGAAATGGCAGCAGTCCAGAACGCGGCCGAATAATCCGGTGTGATGACGCTGCGAGCCAATGACGCGGCTCGGGAGGGGGCGAACGAGGGTTCGCCCCCTCCTGCACGTCTGCTGGACCTGACGCGGCTGCTGTCGCGCGCAGGGCAGGGGCCGTTGACGGGTATCGACCGGGTGGAGCTGGCCTATCTCCGGCGCCTGCTGCAAGAAGATGTGCCCCTTTTTGCGCTGATGCGCGCCTCGCCTGTGGATGTGCTTCTGGACCGGCACGGCATCGCCGCCTTTGCTGACCGAATCAGTGGCGATACCCCCTGGGGCCGGCCCGACCTTCTGGCGCGGATCCTCGCGCGCGGCGGAAGGGACACCCGCAGCCGCGCCCGGTCAACGGTGCGGCGTCTGGCGCTGGCGCGGGCCGCAGGGCCGCTGCTGGGGCCGATGCTGCGCCGCCACCTGCCGTCCGGCACAGCCTATCTGAACATCGGGCACTCGAATCTGAAACCACGGGTGCTGCAGGCAGTCCGTTCCGTTCCGCGCGCGCGCATCACGGTGTTCCTGCATGATACGATTCCCGTCGATTTTCCGCAGTTCGCGGGGGCGGGGCAGGTGGAACGCTTTGCCGACAGTCTCGCGACTGTCTCGGCTCATGCCGATCTGGTGATCTACAACTCCGAACAAAGCCGCCGCGATGCCGAGCGCCATTTCAGCGGCATGGAGCGGGTGCCCGAGGGTTTGGTCGCGCATCTTGCGGTCGAGCCTCCGCGTCCCGAGCCCGCACAGCTGCCACCGGGCCTGCCTCTCGATCGGCCGTGGTTCGTGACCATCGGCACGATCGAGCCGCGCAAGAACCATGCCCTGCTGCTGGATCTGTGGCAACAAATGCACGAAGCGCTGCCCCCATCTTCCATCCCGCGTCTGTTCATCATCGGGCGTCGCGGCTGGAAGAACGAAGCTTTGTTCCGACGGCTGGATGAGGCGCCGTTCATGGGGGATACGGTCATTGAGCTTGCCGGCCTGGATGACGGAGCGGTGGCGGCGCTGCTGCAAGGCGCGCGGGCCCTGCTGTTTCCAAGCCACGCGGAAGGCTTTGGCCTGCCCCTGCTCGAAGCTGCGGCGCTGGGCGTTCCGGTAATCTGCAACGACCTGCCCATCTACCGCGAATTCGCCGGAAGTTATCCCATTTACGCCCCGGTGCATGACCGGTATCAGTGGGCGAGGAAGCTGGCCGAGGCGCTGGATGACGAGGCAATGCCTCGGCCAGCCGCGATCTTGGATCTGCCAAGCTGGAACAAGCATTTCCAGTCGGTGTTGAAGCTGACTTGATAGGATCGCGGGCGCTGCTTATGGTTGCAGCGCCTTGCTGGATGGGGACGATTGGAACTTCTTGCCAAATACCGATTGCGGCTGGCGCGGAAGCGATGGAGGCTCCGCGCCCTTCGGAAAAGCCGTGAACTGGTGCCCGTTGCCCGCCGTACCGATCTGATCCGCAAGCCCGATGTGCTGCTGTTCTCGACCCTGCGGAACGAACGGATCCGCCTGCCGTATTTCCTTCAGTATTACCGCAACCTGGGCGTGAACCACTTCCTGATGGTCGATAACGGCTCGGACGACGGATCGCGCGAATACCTCGCCGATCAGCCGGACGTCTCGCTCTGGACCACCGAGGGCAGCTACAAGCGGTCGCGGTTCGGGGTCGATTGGCTGAACTGGCTGCAAAGCACCTACGGCCACAAGCACTGGACGCTTGTCGTCGATGTGGACGAATTCCTTGTCTACCCGTTCTGCGACACCCGTCCCATCCAGGCCCTGACGGACTGGCTCGATGCCTCTTCGGTGCGCTCCTTCAGCGCGATGCTTCTTGACATGTATCCCAAGGGGCGGATCCACGAGGTTCCCTATCAGGAAGGTCAGGATCCGTTCGAGATCGCCTGCTGGTTCGACAGCGGCAATTACGCCATCAAGCGCAACGCGCGGTTCGGGAATCTCTGGATCCAGGGCGGGCCCCGGGCCCGGATGTTCTTCCGCGACCTGCCCGAACGGGCGCCTGCCCTGAACAAGATCCCGCTGGTCAAGTGGCACCGCAAATACACCTATGTCAGTTCGACCCATATGTTGCTGCCGCGCGGGCTGAACCTTGTCTATGATGAATGGGGCGGGGAAAAGGCCTCGGGCTGCCTCCTGCACGCCAAGTTCATCGACACCTTTGTCGCCAAGTCGCAGGAGGAAATGGTGCGCCGGCAGCATTACGCGGGCAGCCACGAATACAAGGCCTACCACGAGGGCCTGCAGGACGACCCCGTCTTCTGGACGGAATGCTCCGAGCATTACGACAACTGGCGCCAGCTGGAGATCCTCGGCCTCATGTCCAAGGGGAACTGGGTATGAGCGTGGGCTTCATCATGTTGTGTCACACCGCGCTCAACCGCGCGGCGCAGGTGGCGCGGCATTGGGCGCGGGCCGATTGCCCGGTGGTGCTGCATGTCGATCGGAGGGTGCGCAGGCGTTCCTATGATGAACTGGTGCGCAAGCTGTCCGACCTGCCGAACGTCCGGTTCTGTGAAAGGCACAGCTGCGAATGGGGGACCTGGTCGCTGGTGACGGCTACACAGGCTGCGGCCCGGATGATGCTGCGCGAATTTCCGAAGGTCGATCACGTCTTTCATGCCTCGGGATCCTGCCTGCCGCTGCGCCCGGTTCAGGAGCTGCGCGACTATCTTGCGCAGCGGCCAACCACCGACTTCATCGAATCGGTTACCACCGAGGATGTGTCCTGGACGGTGGACGGGCTTGAGAGGGAACGTTTCCAGTTCTGGTTTCCCTTCTCCTGGAAGCGCCAGCGCAAGCTGTTCGATCTGACGGTCAGGCTGCAGCGGCGATTCCGCATCCGCCGCCGAATCCCGAAGGGGGTGGTGCCGCATCTGGGGTCGCAATGGTGGTGCCTGTCGCGGGCGACGCTGAGCGCGATACTCAACGATCCGCGCCGCGCCGAGTACGACCGCTACTTCCGCAAGGTCTGGATTCCGGATGAATCCTACTTCCAGTCGCTTGTGCGGTTACACGCCCGCACCATCGAAAGCCGGTCGCTGACGCTGTCGAAGTTCGATTTCCAGGGCAAGCCCCATATCTTTTACGACGATCATCTGCGGCTCCTGCGCCGCTCGGACTGCTTTGTCGCGCGCAAGATCTGGCCCCAGGCGAACCTGCTCTACCGGGTTTTCCTGAGCGAGGAGAAGGAGGCACTGCGGCGTGCGGAACCGAACCCCGGTCGGATCGACCGGATCTTTTCGACGGCGCTCGAGCGGCGCACTCGGGGCCGCCCCGGCCTTTACATGCAGAGCCGCTTTCCGCGCCCGGACCGCGAAAACAGCAAGACGGCAGCGCCCTATTCGCTTTTTTCCGGTTTCGCCGAGCTTTTTGAAGGGTTCGAGCCCTGGATGGCCGAGGTCACCGGAACGGCAGTCCATGGCAAGCTGTTCGCGCCGGACCGGGTGCATTATGCGGGCGGTGTGGGAGTCTATCGCGGTGGCTTGTCGGATTCCGCCGCGCTGCGTGATCGCGAGCCGCGGGGCTTTCTGACCAGCCTGATCTGGAACACCCGCGGCGAACGCCAGTGCTTCCAGTTCGGACCGGGGGATACCCAGGCGCTCACCTGGTTCCTGGCGACGGATCACAACGCGCAGATCGCGGTGATCAGCGGCGCCTGGGCGATTCCCCTGTTCCGGTCGAACAGGAACTTCGCCGACATCCGCCGCGAGGCGGCGCGCCTGCAGCAGGTCGAACTGGATTTCCTGAAGGTCCTGCGATCCCCCTGGACCAAGGCACGGCTTCATGTCTGGACGCTTGCGGATTTCATCGACGCGCCGCGCGATCACCTGCACATGATTCTCGACGAGATGAATCCGCGTGCACATCTGACGCCGGGCGTCCTGCCGCCCATGGTTTCGCTGGACGGTTTCGGCGCCTTCCTGCAGAACCTTCGTAACGAGGGAATGCAGCCCCTGGTAATGGGCGACTTCCGGGTAGCCCCGCCAAGGCAGGGCGCCCGCCAGACAAGAACACGTGGTGAATGATCTGATGACCCGAAAATTCGATTACTTCGTGCTGTTCGCAGAAATGCGGACCGGTTCGAACTTCCTCGAGGCGAACCTGAACGAGTTTTCCGAGCTTCAGTGCTACGGCGAAGCCTTCAACCCGCATTTCATCGGGCAGAAGGACAAGATGCAGATGATGGGCATAACGATGGAGGAGCGGCGTGACGATCCGCTGCGCCTGATTGCCAGGATGCGTGAAAAAACCGAAGGCCTTCCGGGCTTCCGCTTTTTCCATGACCATGATCCGCGTGTGCTGGCGCATGTGCTGGAGGATCCGCGCTGCGCCAAGATCGTCCTGACGCGCAATCCGATCGAAAGCTATGTGTCGCGCAAGATCGCCGCCGCAACCGGGCAGTGGAAGCTTTCGGATCTTCGTCACCAGCGCAGCGCCAGGGCCGAGTTCGATGCGGCCGAGTTCGAGGAACATCTTGAACGCCTGCAGGCCTTTCAGGTCACGCTGCTGCATGGCCTTCAGGTTTCGGGGCAGACAGCCTTCTACATCGCCTATGAAGATATCCAGGATGTGAAGGTGCTCAACGGTCTTGCGCAATACCTCGGCATCGAAGGGCGCATCGAGAAGATCTCGGACAAGCTGAAGAAACAGAACCCCGAAGAGATTTCCGAAAAGGTCGTGAACTTCGAGGAGATGGAGCAGGCTCTGGCGCGGCTTGATCGCTTCAACCTGTGCCGAACGCCGAATTTCGAACCCCGCCGCGGCCATGCCATCGGCACGTTCCACGCCGCTGCGCACACGCCGCTGCTCTACCTTCCGGTGCGTTCCGGCCCCGAGGCCGAGGTGCTGGAGTGGATGGCGGCGCTGGACAGTGCGGAGGTCAGGGGCGGCTTCAGCTACAAGACCATCCGCAAGTGGAAGCAGGACAATCCCGGACACCGCAGCTTTACCGTGCTGCGCCATCCTCTTGCGCGTGCCCATGCGGCCTTTTGCGAAACGATCCTCAGCGGCCGCTATGGCAATATCGCTGCAACGCTGGCGCGGATCTATGGCGTTGCCCTTCCGCGAGAGGGAGAAGTGCAGAGCCTTGATGCGCACCGCGATGCCTTTCTGGCTTTCCTGCGGTTTCTGAAAGGCAACCTGGCGGGACAGAGCAGCATCCGCGTCGACAGCGCCTGGGCAAGCCAGAGCGCCGTTCTTCAGGGCATGTCGTCGCTGTTGCTGCCAGACCTCATCCTGCGCGAAGACGAACTTGGTGAAGGCCTTGCAACCCTCGCCGCCCGGTTCGGCCGCGCCGCACCGGCACTGCCCGAGCCGCGCAGTTCCGCCCCCTATGCGCTGGCCGAGTTCTACGACGAGGAGCTTGAGGCCGCGGCACGGGATGCCTATCAGCGCGATTATCTGACCTTCGGATTCGACGCCTGGGGGGGCTGATCGGGGCCGGTTCCTGCGCAAGCTGCGTTGTGCCTGGCCATGCCTGGAGCGGTCGCTGGCTGCGGCGGAGGGTCCGGCGGTTGGGCCAGATAGGGTGCTGGCGTCCATTGCTGGAAAACGCACATCATGCCGCGCAGGGCGCATCTCGGCCGGCCGATCCCCCGCACGACCCTCGGTCTCGCCCTCCCGCCGATGCCGCTGTGGGTTCCATTCCCCCCACCTCCCGGGCCGGACGCCCAGAGCCCTTTCACGCCTGAACCCCGCCGCGCGGGGCGCCAAGCCGCCGAGCGGGACCGCGCTGCAGGAGGGCGTCCGTTCATGCCGATCGCCGAGGCACGCGGCAGGCGTGTGGGGATCGTGCAGAGCAGGCCCGCCCGACCCTGAACCAGGCCGTGGCGCCACGTTGGCGGCGGCGTCCAGCCTCGGACCCTGCCTCGCATCGAGGCCGAGGCCGCCGGCCGGCATTCCGCTTCAGAACGCATCCGGATCTCGGGGTGATCCAAAGACCAGTCTGCCCCTTCTGATCCCTCGCAACGGTTCGAATGGGATCAGGCCTTGGCCGCTGGAGGGGGGATCGCTCAGGCCGCGCGGGTGTCGCGGCTCTCGGTCAGGATCGCGTGCAGGGTGGCGGGATCCGCGTTTGCACGCAGTTTGGTGCAGATGCCGGGATCACGCATGGTGCGCGACACAAGCGCAAGTGCCTTCAGATGCTCTACGCCCGAATCCTTGGGGGCGAAAAGCGCAAAGACCAGATCGACCGGCTGCCGATCGACCGAATCAAAATCCAGAGGTCGTTCAAGGCGCAGGAACACACCTACAACCCGGTCCAGCCCGTCGATACGTGCATGCGGCAGGGCTATTCCATGGCCGACACCCGTCGGACCCAGGATTTCGCGTTCCTGCAGCGCGTCAACGGCTGTGCTGGCATCGATCCCATAGGCCGCAGCGGCGATCTCTCCCAGATCTTGGAAGAGACGCTTCTTGCTTGTCAGGTGTCCGCAGACCTTGATGGCTCCGGGTTCGAGTAGTTTTGACAGATTCATGAACCGTTAACGTTCCCGCGCCCGACGTTGCGGGCGCTATTTGCTGTTGCGCGGGTCGATCCAGCCGATGTTGCCGTCTTCGCGGCGATATACGACGTTCACCCCACCGTGGCCTTCGTTGCGAAACACCAGCATCTGCGACCCCGACAGTTCCATCTGCATCACCGCCTCGCCCACCGAAACGCTTGGGATGCGCGTTTCCATCTCGGCGATGATCATCGGCTGCAACGTGTCAGGCTCGGCATCCTCCGGTCCTTCCGATGCGGCGAGGATATAGGACTGTGCGCCGCCGAATTCAACCGGTTGTGCACGGGCGCGGTGGTGGTCCTTCAGGCGGCGCTTGTAGCGGCGCAGCTGCTTGTCCATCTTCTCGCGGCACCCATCGAAAGCGGCATAGATCTCGGTCGCGCTGGCCTTGGCCTGCGCGGTAAGTCCGGTCGACAGATGGACGGTGGCTTCGCAGACGAATTCATGTGCATCGCGGGAAAAAACCACCGTGGCATCGGTCGGGCGCTGCGAATACTTGGTCATCACCTCGCCAAGCTCGGTCTTCACATGCGTCTGAAGCGCATCCCCGACGTCGATCTGTTTTCCGCTGATCTGGTACCGCATGACACCTCCTTCTGGTTCGTCTGCCGGTCGGCCTTCGCGACGCAAAGGGCCGTCAAGTCAATGCCTTTCCACCGCCCGGCCCCGTGCCGTTCGGCACGCGCTGCGCCCGTTTCCTGCGGCGCAGATGCGATGCCGGGATGCGCAGGCATCCCCGGTATTTGGCGACAGTTCGGCGTGATATGTCAACGCCTTCCGCAAGCAGGCGTCGCTGAATCTCGGCGTCCGACAAGGGGTCCAGGGGCGGCTCTGCGGCAATCAGCCGCGCGATGCTGCGCTGCACGGCGAAGGCTGAAACCTCGCTCTCTCCCGGCGCTGAAAGGGCAGGGCCGAAGAACCGGGCCAGCGGCCAGAGCCGCCCGGCCACCTCGATTGCCTTGCCCGTGACCGCCCGGCCGACGGTCGAGGGATGAAGCCCCAGTTCGGCGGCGATCTGTCCGCGGGTCAGGGGCAGCATGTGTTCATCGCCCTCGCGCAGGGCGCGTTCCTGATGGCGCAGAAGGCAGGTGACGATTCGGCGCAGCGTGTTCTGACGATAGTCGAGCGCCTGCACCAGCGCCTCGGCGCGTGCGAGCGCCTCGGTGCCGAAACCGCTTTCGCGCGCCGAGGCCCGCAGCGCCGCATTGACCCGCACCCCCTGCAGGCTGCCGCGGCCCGGGGTCATTTCGAACTGGCCATCGGCGGCAACGGTCACCACAAGGTCCGGCACCAGCGGCTGGGCCGCGGCGGGTTCCGGTTCGATGGGCCGGGCGCGCAGCCTGCGCACCATGCGGGTGATCGCGTCGATCCGCTGGTCGGGCAGATCGAAGGCGCGCCGCAACTGCGCAGCGTCGGGCCGCGCGAAAAGGCCGATCTGTGCGACCACCCGTCGCGCCAGATCTCTCTCAAGTCCCTGATCATGCAACTGAAGCTCAAGGCATTCGGCGAGATTGCGCGCGCCGATGCCGGCCGGTTCGCAGGCGTGCAGGACTGCGAGCGCGGCTTCCAGCGTAGCAAGCGGCTGACCAAGCTCGGCCGCAAGCTCGGCCAGGGGGGTGTCGAGGTAGCCGTCTTCGCGCAGATCGGCCACCAGGTGGAGCGCCAGCGCGCGGAGGGCCGGATCAAGCTTCATGGCGCCGATCTGGTCGAAGACCTGCGCGAGGACCGAGTGTGTGGCCGCGCGCGTATCAAGCGCCACGTCATAGGCGCTGGTCCGGGGTCCGCGGGGGCGGACGGGTTCGTCCACTACAAGGAAAGGGTTTTCGGCAGCCTCCCGGGCGATGATCTCGTGCAGGTCGCCGGCGGGCAGCCGCAAAAGCGCCAGCGCCTGCCGGATTCCGGGCGCAAGAACCAGCCTCTGGGTCTGGACGATGCGAAGGCCCGGTTTCACGCTGTTACCCGTCAGGAAATGCGGAAAGTCTGGCCCAGGTAGACCCGCCGCACGTTTTCGTCACGCACCACTTCCTGGGTTGTCCCGCTCATGAGCACCGTGCCGTCATGCAGGATATAGGCGCGGTCGACGATCTCGAGCGTTTCCCGAACATTGTGATCCGTGATCAGCACGCCGATGCCCTTGGTGCGCAGCTTTGACACAAGGCCGCGGATCTCTCCCACTGCGATCGGGTCCACCCCGGCGAAGGGCTCGTCCAGCAGCAGGTATTTCGGATCGGCGGCAAGGCAGCGCGCGATTTCCACGCGGCGCCGTTCGCCGCCCGAAAGCGCCAGCGCGGGCGCGCGGCGCAGGTGGCTGATCGAGAACTCGGACAGAAGCTCTTCCAGCCGTTCACGCCGCTTGTGCCGGTCGGAATGGGTGATTTCAAGGATGGCGCGGATATTGTCTTCGACGCTGAGCCCGCGAAAGATCGACATTTCCTGCGGCAGGTAGCCGATGCCAAGCTTGGCGCGCCGGTACATCGGCAGGCCGGTCACGTCGCGCCCGTCGATGGTGACCTCGCCGCCCTCGGCCGGCACCAGCCCCGCAATGGCGTAAAAACAGGTGGTCTTGCCCGAACCGTTCGGCCCGAGCAGGGCAACAACTTCGCCCCGGCCCAGATGCAGCGTCACATCGCGGATGACCGGGCGCTTGCGATAGCTTTTGCGCAGGCCGGTGACCTGAAGGCCCGTCCGCGCGGCAACCGGATCTGGAACAGGCATCGTCATGGGGCGGGCTGCGGCGCGTTCTGCCCGGGGGCGAGGATGGTGCGCACGCGTCCCTCGACGAGGGCGGTGCCGCGCGTCAGGTCGACGACCATTCGCTCGCCGCTCAGCGCATTCTGTCCCTGGGTCATGAGAACATCACCCGTCATCACGATGCGCCCGTCGTCAATGGAATAATCCGCCTCCTGCGCCTCGGCGGCCTCATTGCCGCTTGCCAGCGTGACATTGCCCGAGGCCAGAAGCCGCGCGATCCGGTTCACGCCGCCGGCTGCATATTCCACCCGCACACGGTCGGCTGTAAGGCGCATCGCCCCCTGGCCGATCGTGACATTTCCGGTGAATACTGCCGTTCCATCCGCCTGATCGACTTCAAGCTGATCGGCGGTTACCTCGACCGGCAGGCTGGTATCGGCCTGCATTGTGCCAAAGGCCACCTGTGCGCCCTGTGCCACGGCAGGCAGCGGCAGTCCCGGAACAAGCAGGGCAAGGGCAAGGCAGAAGGGGCGGGCAAGTCGCTGCATGACGTTCCTTTCACGGCTCATATATCAGCCGGACACCACCGTTGAAAATGATAACATAGTCAGAACTGTCCGGGCGCTGCATCAGCGCCATCCGGCCCGCAGTGAAGTGCCCCGGTGGCCCTTCGCCCGAGATTTCGCCGGGGCTGTCGAGGCGGGTCTGGTCCAGCGCAGCCGAAAGTGCCTCGGTCCGGATCCGGTAGCCGGTTCCGGTGATGACGCGAACGGCACCCTCAAGCTGAACTTCACCTGCCACATCGTCGATGATGCCGCTGTTCGAGGTGATCGCCGCGAAACCGCCATCGGGCGTGTCGATCCTCGCCTCGACGCTGGTGGCTTCAAGTTGCGCGGGACGGGCGGGATTGGTCTGCGCGCTTTGGGCCCGGATCGAGAGCGCTGCCCCGTCCTCGGTCACGCCCGCATATTCCGGCTCGAAGATGCGGGGTTCGCGGGCAAGCTGTTCGACATCCAGCGCTGCATAGGGGATTGCGCGGCTGGGGTCGATGCTGCGCGAAAACAGGAACAGCGTGGCCAGAAGCGCCAGCGCGACCAGGGGAAGCGTGATCTTGAGCCCCGCGACCAGCCGTGAGTAGCTGTTCTGCCGCCCGGCCATGGCTCAGGCGACCCCGGCGCGCAGGCAGTCGTGGATGTGAAGGATGCCCAGGGGGCGGCGGCTTTCGTCATCCAGGACGAACAGGCTGGTGATCTTGGCCTCCTGCATCACGGCGACGGCGCGCTCGGCAAGGGCCTCGGGGCCGATGGTCCGGGGGCTGCGGGTCATCACCTCGTCCACGCGCCGCGCCAGCAGGCCCTCCATGTGGCGGCGAAGGTCGCCGTCTGTGATGACGCCAGCCAATCCGCCGTTGGCATCGATAATGCCTACCACGCCAAAGCCCTTCCGGCTGATGGCGATCAGCGCCTCGCTCATCGGGGCGCCTGTGGGAACGACAGGCATGTCCTGTGCGCCATGCATGAGGTCACCCACCCGCGCCAGCCGGGCGCCCAGCTTGCCGCCGGGGTGGAAGACCCGGAAGTGCTCGGGGGTAAATCGGCGGTGCTCCATCAGTGCGATGGCCAGCGCATCCCCCAGGGCAAGGGTCATCGTGGTCGAGGTGGTGGGAACGATCCCGGTGTCGCAGGCCTCGGCAGCCTGCGGCAGCACGATCGCGACATCCGATTGCCGGATCAGCGTGCTGTCTGCACGTGCGGCGACGCCGATCAGGGGAATCGCAAAGCGGCGGGTATGGGCGACAATATCGGCAAGCTCGGGCGTTTCGCCGGAATTCGACAGGACAAGCGCCACATCTCCGCGCGCCACCATGCCCAGGTCGCCATGGCTGGCCTCGGCGGGATGCACGAACTGTGCGGGCGTGCCGGTGCTGGCCAGAGTAGCCGCGATCTTGCGGGCGATGTGGCCGGATTTGCCCATGCCCGACACGATGACCCGGCCCTTCGTGTCCAGGATCAGCCTGACGGCGGCCGAAAAGGTCGGACCAAGGCTTTCGCCCAGAAGCTCCAGCGCCTCGGCCTCGCGGCGGATGACGCGGCGGGCGGTGGTCAGGAAGATCTCGTCGCTCATGGGCCGCTCCGGTTCAATGGGCGAAGATGTCGGCTTCCGGCCAGCCGGTCAGGTCAAGCTGCGCCCGCGCCGGAAGGAAATCGAAACACGCCTGGGCGATCCCGGTGCGGCCTTCGCGCGCAAGCCGCAGGTCCAGCGCAGCCTTCAGGCGGTGCAGATACAGCACGTCCGACGCGGCATAGGCCTTCTGCGCCTCGCTCAGGTCAGGTGCGCCCCAGTCCGAGGTTTGCTGCTGCTTGGAGATGTCGATCTCCAGAAGCTCCTGCAGCAGGTACTTGAGCCCGTGACGGTCGGTATAGGTCCGGATCAGTTTCGAGGCGATCTTGGTGCAATAGACCGGTGCCGTAAGCGCCCCGAATGCATTGAGCAGCGCCGCGATGTCGAACCGGCCGAAGTGGAACAGCTTGAGCACCTGCGGATCCGTCAGCATGCGGCAGAGGTTGGGCGCGCTGGTCTGGCCGCGCGCGATCTGCACAAGGTGTGCATCACCGTCGCCTGCCGACAGCTGGACAAGGCACAACCGGTCCCGGTGCGGATTAAGCCCCATCGTTTCGGTATCGATGGCGACGACCGGCCCCAGGTCGAGCCCGTCAGGGAGGTCATTGAGATGCAGATGAATCGTCACGGTTCCCCCTGCGGGCCGGGCCCGCATCGTTGACTGCGGCCGGGCCGCAGGATTGTGGTCGCGGGCAGGCCCGCGGGTGGTGGCTCCGGGCCGATGAAGGCCCGCAGGGCCGGCCCATGCCGGGCAGGCCCCGGCCTGCGCTTTCGGATCGTGGGCCGGCGCCCACGCTGATACGAGCTGCTCTGGTCCCGCCAGATGGCAAGGGGTGGAAGAGCTGGCTCGGATGTTCTCTAGCGGCCGCGGCGCGGCGATGCAATCTGCCGGTGTGGCCTGTGCCATTGGACAGGCGGCGCCGCAGCCTGATCAGGCGCGACGTTCGCCGACCACGGCGATACCGAGGGCCTCAAGCACCTTGGCTTCGATCTGCGGCGCGTTCATCCCGGCGGTCGCATACATGTCGGCCGGGCTTGCCTGATCGATGAACGTGTCCGGAAGAACCATCGAGCGGTAGCGCAGCCCGCGGTCAAACAGGCCCGCCTCGGCCAGAAGCTGTGCCACATGGCTGCCAAACCCGCCGATCGCGCCCTCCTCGATCGTGATCAGCGCCTCGTGGTTGCGGGCAAGCTGCAGGATCATGTCCCGGTCCAGCGGCTTGGCAAAGCGCGCATCGGCCACTGTGGCCCGGATCCCGCGCTGGGCCAGCGCCTCGGCCGCGATCAGCACCTCGGACAGGCGGGTGCCCAGCGACAGCAGCGCCACCTGGCCACCTTCGCGCAGGATGCGCCCGCGCCCGATCTCGAGCGGCGCGCCCCGTTCGGGCATCTCTACCCCGACTCCGTCGCCCCGCGGGAACCGGAAGGCGCTGGGCCGGTCGTCGATGGCGGCGGCGGTTGCGACCATGTGCACCAGTTCGGCCTCGTCCGCGGCGGCCATGATCACGAAATCGGGCAGATTGGCCAGAAAGGCGATGTCGAAGCTGCCGGCATGGGTCGCGCCATCGGCGCCGACCAGCCCGGCGCGGTCGATGGCAAACCGCACCGGCAGGCGCTGGATCGCCACGTCATGCACCACCTGGTCATAGCCGCGCTGCAGGAAGGTGGAATACATGGCGCAGAAAGGCTTCATCCCTGCCGCGGCAAGCCCTGCGGAAAAGGTGACGCCATGCTGTTCGGCAATGCCCACGTCGAAACAGCGGCGCGGAAACCGCTCGGCGAACAGGTTGAGCCCGGTTCCGTCCGGCATCGCGGCGGTGATGGCAACGATCCGGTCGTCCAGTTCGGCCTCGCGGATGAGGCTTTGCGCAAAGACCTTGGTATAGGAGGGCGCGTTCGAAGGCGCCTTTTTCTGTTCGCCGGTCAGAACGTTGAACTGCGCGGTGGCATGGCCGCGATCTGCGGCGGCCTCGGCGGGGGCATAACCCTTGCCCTTTTTCGTCAGCGCATGGATCAGGATCGGCCCGTCCGCGCGCGCCTTGACCGTGCGAAGCACCGGCAGAAGCTGGTCCAGATCATGCCCGTCGATGGGGCCGACATAGGAAAAGCCCATTTCTTCGAACAGGGTGCCGCCCACGGCCAGATGCTTGAGCATGTCCTTGGCGCGGCGCGCGCCTTCCTGCAACGGTTCGGGCAGAAGGCTTACTGCGCCCTTCGCGGCGGCCTTGAGCTCCTGAAACGGTGCGCCTGCATAAAGGCGCGACAGATAGGCCGACATGGCACCGACCGGGGGCGCGATGCTCATCTCGTTGTCGTTCAGAATGACGATGAGGCGTTTCCTGAGATGCCCGGCGTTGTTCATCGCTTCATAGGCCATGCCCGCGCTCATCGATCCGTCGCCGATCACCGCGATTGCGTCGCCCACGTCGCCGGCGCCCAGTTCGCGGGCCATGGCAAACCCCAGCGCCGCCGAGATCGAGGTGGAGCTATGAGCCGCGCCGAACGGATCATAGGGCGATTCCGAACGTTTGGTGAAGCCGCTCAGCCCGTCCTTCTGGCGCAGGGTGCGAATGCGGTCCCGCCGCCCGGTCAGGATCTTGTGCGGGTAGCATTGGTGGCCCACATCCCAGATCAGCTTGTCGCGCGGCGTATCGAACACCGCATGGATCGCCACCGTCAATTCGACCACGCCAAGACCTGCACCCAGATGCCCGCCCGTGACCGATACCGCCGAAATCGTTTCGGCCCGCAGCTCATCCGCCAGCTGACGAAGCTGCCGGTCGCTGAGGGCCTTGAGGTCGCTTGGCAGGTTTACCCGATCCAGAAGCGGCGTCTTGGGTCGTTCGATCATTTGGCGTGCCCCTCCCCGGGGCCAGGCTTCACATGTCGCGGGCAATAACGAAACGGGCGGCCTCTCGCAAGGTTCGGGCCCGGTCGCCGAAGGGCGCAAGGGCCGCTTCGGCCTCCTCCACAAGGGCGCGGGCACGTTGGCGCGCGCCTTCCAGCCCGAGGTGCGACACGAAGGTGGCCTTGCCGGCAACCATGTCCTTCTGCAGGCGCTTGCCGGCCCGTTCCGGATCGCCCTCTATATCCAAGATGTCGTCGGCAATCTGAAAGGCAAGGCCCAGCGCCTTGGCGTAACGGCGCATCGGCGCGGGATCGGCCCCGGCCAGCACCGGCCCCGCCTCGGCCGACCAGACGATCAGCGCCCCGGTCTTGCCCGCCTGCAGCGCGGTGATTTCCTCAAGCGACAGGGGGCGGGCCGCCGTCTCGGCCGCGATGTCAAGCGCCTGGCCTAGCACCATGCCCTGCGCGCCCGCCGCGCGCGCCAGACCCGAGACAAGCGCAAGGCGTCGGTCCGCCGCGCCCAGCACGGAATCGGTCAGCAACTGGAAGCCCAGGGTCTGAAGCGCGTCGCCGGCCAGAATCGCGGTCGCCTCGTCCCATTTCACGTGCACGGTCGGCTGGCCTCGGCGCAGATCGTCGTCATCCATCGCCGGCAGATCGTCATGCACCAGAGAATAGGCATGAATCGCCTCGACTGCGGCAGCAGCCGGCAGCGCAGCGTCGGCCGGCACCCCATGCAATGCAGCGCTTTCCAGAACCAGAAAGCCGCGCAACCCCTTGCCGCCGGCCAGCGCATAGCGCATCGCGTGGACGACCGGCTGGTCGTCGAAGGGGAAAAGCTCCTGCGCCAGGCGCGCCTGCACCTTCCCGACAGCGGCCGCCAAAGCCTGCGGAAACATCAAAGCCCTTCGACAGGTGTCGTTCCGACCGGCGCACCTTCGGCCAGCTGGATCGCCTTGACCTTCTCTTCGGCGGCGCGCAGCCGCGCCTCGCAGTGCTTTTTCAGGGCCGCTCCGCGTTCATAAAGCTCGATGGATTTCTCCAGCGCCACATCACCACGTTCCAGTTGGCTCACGACGCCTTCAAGCTCGGCCATTGCTTCTTCAAAGCTCATTTCGGTCACGGCTCTTTCGGTCATCCGTCTCGCTCCATCAAAACCCGCACATGTGCCGCGACGCTCGCGGCCAGCGCGTCAAGATCATATCCCCCCTCGAGTGTCGAGACCACCCGGCCCCCGGCGCATTGATCGGCAAGCTCACACAGTTCCGAGGTGATCCAGGCGAAATCATCCTCGTGCCAGGCGAGGTTGGCCAGCGGATCATCGGCATGGGCGTCGAAGCCGGCCGAGATCAGCACAAGCTCGGGCGCAAAGGCGCGCAGGCGTGGCATGACCTGTTTCGTCACGGCGCGGCGCATTTCGGCGCCCCCGCTGCCCGGCGGCAGCGGAAGGTTGAGCACATTGTCATGCGCGCCCCGCTCGCCGGAACTGCCGGTTCCGGGATAAAGCGGCATCTGGTGCAGCGAGATGAACAGGGCGCGGCCGTCATCCCACAACAGATCCTGAGTGCCATTGCCGTGATGCACGTCAAAATCCACCACCGCAACGCGGTTCAGCCCGTGGTGGTCAAGCGCGCGTTTGGCGGCGATTGCCGCAGTGCCGAAGAGGCAGAACCCCATTGCGCGCGCCGTCTCGGCATGGTGGCCCGGAGGGCGTGTGGCGCAGAAGGCGTTGCGGACCCGTCCGGCAAGAACAAGATCGACCGCGAGCGTGGCCGCCCCCACCGCCCGCAGCGCCGCGTCGAGCGAGCCTTGTGACACATGGGTATCCTCATCCAGCATCACCTGGCCGGCGCGGGGGATCGCCCCCTTGATCTGGGCGAGATAGGCCGCGGGATGAACCCGCAGAACCTCGGCCACATCGGCGAGAGGCGCCTCAAGCCGGACCAGGCCGGCGAATTCCGGTGCGTCCAGGGCGGCAAGGACCGCCTCGAGGCGGGCCACCCGTTCGGGATGGCCGGGGGGTGTCACATGATCAAGACAGGCGGCGTGGCTGAGAAGGGCGGTGGTCATGGCGCCAGACTAACGGCGCCTCCGGGGGCTGGCAACTGGTCGGATTTTGCCTGCCGCCGCTGTGCCGCGTCTTCGGGGCTTCGCACCGTCGGGCCTGGCCCGCGCGGCCGGGGCGCGAAGGTCTCGCATGGTTCCGGCGCGGCAGTGACACGCCTTTCGCTGCCCGCCTTCCAAGAAACCAGGGGCGGGCAGTGGCGGGGGTGGCGCCGGCTCCCCCCGTCCGATCGTGATAGGGGGCTCTGCTCAGCCCATCCGTTCCGAGGCATAAGAGCCCGGGCTTGCAGGAAAGACCACCGTCTTGTTGCCATTGAGAAACACGCGGTGGTGTATATGGGCATGCACGGCGCGGGCAAGAACCTGCGCCTCGACGTCGCGTCCCAGGCTCACATAATCCTCGGGTGACTGGGCATGGGTGATGCGCACCGTGTCCTGTTCGATGATCGGGCCTTCATCGAGATCGGGGGTGACGTAATGCGCCGTGGCGCCGATCAGTTTCACGCCCCTCTCATAGGCCTGCTTGTAGGGGTTGGCGCCCTTGAAGCTGGGCAGGAAGGAATGGTGGATGTTGATGATGCGGCCTGACATCCGCGCGCAGATCTCGTCGGAAAGCACCTGCATGTAGCGCGCAAGCACCACCAGCTCGGTATCGGTTTCCTCGATCAGGGCCATCAGCCGGGCCTCGGCCTCGGGCTTGTTCTGGGGGGTGACCCTGATGTGGTGGAAGGGGATATCGTGGTTCACCACGACCTTCTGATAGGTAAGATGGTTCGACACCACGCCCACGATATCGATCGGCAGTGCGCCGATCCGCCAGCGATACAGCAGGTCATTGAGGCAATGCCCGAAGTTCGAGACCATCACCAGAACCTTCATGCGTCGTGCGGCATCGTGAAACTGCCAGTCCATGTCCAGAGGCTCTGCCACCTTGGCAAAACCGGCTGAGAGCGCCTCAAGGTCGGCGCCGGTTTCGCTGCGAAAGGTGGTGCGCATGAAGAAGTTGCCGGTGACCGAATCGTCGAACTGGGCGCTGTCGGTGATATTGCAGCCCATCTCGGCCAGAAAGCCGGAAATGGCGGCGACGATTCCGCGGCGCGAGCGGCATTTTACGGTCAGAACGAAGGCAGTCACCGGTGATCCTTTCAGGCTTGAGGCGCAGGCATGACGCGGCCGCAGTTGCCACCTGCATGTGGCGCGGGCGAAAGCGTCAGTCCGGGGTCAGCATGTAGCCGGCGCCGCGCACCGTTTGAAGATAGCGCGGCTGTTTCGGATCGGATTCGATCTTGCGGCGCAGCCGCGTGATCTGAACGTCTACCGCGCGTTCCTGTGCCGGGTCGCCGCCTGCGCCGCGGTCCCGGCCCAGATCCTCGACCAGCTGGATGCGGCTGAAGGCCTCGTTCGGGCGCGAGGCAAAGATGCGCATCAACGCCGATTCCGTCGCTGTCAGCCGAACCGGCGCGCTGCCCTGCCAAAGCTCGCCCCTTTCGACATCATAGCGGACGGGACCCAGCTGCAGCACCTTCGGCCCGCCGGGCTGCACGGCAGGCTGGGGCATCCGCCGCAGGATCGCGTTGATGCGCAGCAGCAGTTCCCGCGGCTCGAACGGCTTGATGAGATAATCGTCCGCCCCGGCCTCAAGCCCGGCGATGCGGTCCTCGGCTTCGCCGCGGGCGGTGAGCAACAGGATCGGCGTATCCAGCGTGTCTCGCAGGGCGCGGGTCAGGCTGATGCCGTCCTCGCCCGGCATCATCACATCCAGCACGATCAGGTCGAATTCGAGCCCCCCCAAGAGACGGCGCGCCTGTGCGGCATCGCGCGCGGCACTGACCAGAAATCCCTGCCGGATCAGGAATTTCTGCAAAAGTCCGCGGATGCGCTCATCATCGTCGACGATCAACAGATGGGCCTGGGGTTGCGCGGTGGCATCAAGGGTCATCAGCCGGTATCCTTGCTGCTCTGGTACTGGCGGCGCAGATCCGGGTCCATCATCGCCTCGAGCACTTGCCGGAACCCGGCGACGGCGGCGGGGCCTGCACTCCGATAAGCTGCGCGCATGCGGGCGCGCTGGGCATCGGACAGGTCCCGTTCAAGCTGCGCACCCTTTTCCGTCAGGAACAGATGACGCTCGCGCTTGTCCTTGCGCCCCACACGGCTTTCGACCAGCCCGTCGTCGATCAGGGTGCGCAGAACCCGGTTCAGCGACTGCTTGGTGACGCCAAGAATACCCAGCAGGTTGTTGACCGTGGTCCCCGGGCTGCGATGGATGAAATGCAGCGCCCGGTGATGGGCCCGGCCATAGGCATGGTTTTCAAGAATCCGGTCCGGATCCGCGGTAAAGCCGCGATAGGCGAAGAACATTGCCTCGATGCCCTTTCGCAGCTGCTCGTCCGTCAGGAAGAGGAGGCTTTCGCCTCCGGGTCCTGCGCCGCCTTCTGCCATCTGTGCCCCAGCTCCCCTGTATCTTGCCTTCAGATTTTATGTCAGCCTTGTTGACTTTCCAAGAATCAATTGTTAGCGAAATCACGCTTCGGCGCAATAATATGTCCATGACGGCCGTTTATTGCGCAACTTGTGGAAAGTGGCCGGCGGGCCGCATGGAGGACACTATGGTCGGTGCCTATGACGATCGTGACGGAAAGATCTGGATGGACGGCAAGATGCTGGACTGGCGGGACGCCAAGGTCCACGTCCTGACCCATGCGCTGCATTATGCCAGTTCGGTATTCGAGGGCGAACGGGCCTATGGAGGCAAGATCTTCCTGAGCCGCGAACATTCCGAGCGTCTGCTGACCTCGGGCCGGCTGATCGATATGGAGATCCCCTATACCGTGGATCAGATCGAAGCCGCCAAGACCGAGGTGCTGGCGGCCAACGGGTTCACCGATGCCTATGTGCGCGTCGTGGCCTTCCGCGGCGCGGGCGAGGATATGGGCGTGGCCTCCAGCCGCAACCCGGTCCGGATGGCCGTGGCCGCATGGGAATGGGGGGCCTATTACGGTGCGGCCAAGATGCAGGGCGCCAAGCTCGACCTGTCGAAATGGAAGCGGCCCAGCCCTGAAACCATCCCCTCGGCAGCCAAGGCGGCCGGGCTTTACATGATCTGCACCATGTCCAAGCACGCGGCCGAGGCGAAGGGCTGTTCGGACGCCATGATGCTGGACTATCGCGGCTATGTCGCCGAGGCGACCGGGGCCAACATCTTCTTTGTCCGCGACGGCGAGGTTCACACGCCGCTGGCGGATTGCTTCCTGAACGGCCTGACCCGGCAGACCGTGATCCGCATGCTCAAGGAACGCGGGATCACCGTGCATGAGCGCCACATCATGCCGGAAGAACTTGAGGGCTTCCAGCAGTGCTGGCTGACCGGCACCGCCGCCGAGGTGACGCCCGTCGGGCAGATCGGCGACTATCGCTTCGAAGTCGGCGCGCTGACCCGCGATATCGCGGAAGCCTACGAAAAGCTGGTGCGCGCGTAAGACAGCATCGCCCCCGGCCTGACGCCGGGGGCGGCCTTCCAGGGGATCAGGCGGTGTGTCCGCGTTCGATTCGCAGGAATTCCTTCACTCTGCGGCCGGGCGCGGCCCGTTCCGCCGGGCGTTGCGACAGGGCGCGGATCGCGGGGTGCTGACCGCTTTCGCGGGCGATTGCCAGAAATGATCTGAGCCGGGCGCCGCTGTTTTCGCGCGGGGTCTTGTCGATGACATGTCGGGACATGGCCACTCCTCCTCGGGTTTCCGTTGGTCCAGTCCGTTCAACATAGCAATTCACGCGGCCCTTTTCACCCCTGGGGCGTCATTACCTTGCGCTGTTTCGCCCGTTCGATGCCAAGCTGACGTTCGCGCCAGATGATCAGGACGCCGGCAAGAATGATCAGCGCCGCCCCGCCCAGCATCACCAGCGTCGGCACCTCGCCAAACAGGAAATAGCCGATCCCGAGCGCGAAGATCATCGAGGCATATTCGAAGGGCGCGATCACCGATGCGTCGGCATGGCGATAGCTCGCGGTCAGCAGGATCTGGCCCAGCCCGCCCAGAAGGCCTGCCGTGACCAGCAGCAGTGCCTCGCGCGGGGCGGGCAGCACCCAGCCAAAGGGCACGGTGGCCAGCGACAGGATCGAGGCGGTGATCGAGAACCAGAAGACGATCGCCGAGGTCTGCTCCATCTGCACAAGCTTGCGCACGAAGACCTGCGCCAGCGCGGTGCACATCGCCCCGGTCAGGACGACGATTGCGCCCAAAGCCTCGAGATTGCCAAAGTCGCCCACGGTCGTCAGGCGCGGCGACAGGACCACCAGAACCCCGACAAGGCCCAGCGCCACCGCCGAGAGGCGGAAGGCGCGCACCTCTTCGCCCAGAAACATCGCGGCGAGAATCACCGTCAGCAGCGGCGCCGCATATCCGATCGCCGTCACTTCGGGCAGGGGCAGAAGCCCCAGCCCGGCAAAGCCGAAACCCATCGCAAGCGTGCCGACCAGGCCGCGCCAGACATGGCCCATCGGATCACTGACGCGCAGTCCCGTGCCGAGTTCGCTGCGCCACCACAGCCAGACCAGGATCACCGGCACGGCAAAGAAGGAGCGGAAGAACACCGCCTCGCCGGGCGGCACATGGTCAGCCGTAGCCTTGATCAGCGATGCCATCACGATGAAGACGATCACCGACAGGATCTTGAGGACAATTCCCTGAACAGGAGAGGTCTGAGGCGGTTCTGCTGGCATTTGGTCCCTCGTTGGGTCCTGCCTAGCCCAACACGTCACGGTTGAAAATGCCCTACCGCGCCGCGTCTCCTCCTGTCAGCCGTGCTTCGGCCCAGGCTGCCGCATCGGCCACCGCCGGGTCATCGTCCCCGCGCAGCGCCGCCGCGACCGGGGCAAGGGCCGGATCCCCGGAATTGCCGATGGCATAAAGCACATTGCGCACGAAACGGTCGCGGCCGATCCGCTTGATCGGGCTGCCCGAGAAACGCGCCCGAAAAGCGGCATCGTCCAGCCGCGCCAGATCGGCCAGCGGCGGCGCCTTCAGATCAGGGCGGGCGGCATAGCGCAGGTCATGGGCCTCGGCCGCGAACTTGTTCCAGGGACAGGCGGCAAGGCAATCGTCGCAGCCATAGATGCGGTTGCCAAGCTGCGGGCGCAGCGCGGGATCGACAGGGCCCTCATGCTCGATCGTGAGGTAGGAAATGCAGCGCCGCGCATCCAGCTGGAAGGGGGCGGGAAAGGCTGCGGTGGGGCAGGCGTCAAGGCAGGCGGTGCAACTGCCGCAATTCTCGCGTGCCGGGGTGTCCTTGGGCAGATCAAGCGTGGTGAAGATTGCCCCAAGAAAGAACCAGTTTCCCAGATCGCGTGCGAGAAGGTTGGTATGCTTGCCCTGCCAGCCCAACCCGGCGGCGGCGGCAAGGGGCTTTTCCATCACCGGCGCGGTATCGACGAAAACCTTGATCTCGCCGCCCGCCGCATCGATCAGCCAGCGGCCCACGCGCTTGAGCCGCTTCTTGACCAGATCGTGATAATCGCGGTTCTGGGCATAGACCGAGATCGCCGCGCGATCTCGGAGCGCCGTGACCGCGCGGGGATCGTGATCGGGGGAATAGACCTCGGCCAGCATGATGACCGATCGCGCCTCGGGCCAGAGCGCGGCCGGGTTGCCGCGCCAGGCCATGCGTTCCGCCATCCAGCCCATCTGCCCGTGCCGGCCCTCGGCGACAAAGGCTGCAAGCCTGGCAGCGGCCTCGGGGATCGCGTCGGGGGCAGTGACGCCGACCTTGGAAAAGCCTTCGGCCAGCGCAGTGGTGACAAGTCGTTCCTTGAGCTCCGCGCTCAAAAATCCAGATCCGCGTAATGCGACGGCGGCGGGAAGCCCGGCACCTGATCGGCCAGCAGTGCCCGGAACGAGGGGCGCGATTTGATCTTGGCGTACCAGTCCTTCACGTTGGCGTTGCGGTTCCAGTCGACATCGCTGATGTAATCAAGGCAGGACAGATGCGATGCGGCGGCGAAATCTGCCAGCGTCATCACATCGCCGGCCAGCCAGCGCCGCTGATCCAGCAGCCAGCCCATGTAATCCAGGTGATACTTGATCTTCTGCGCGCCGGTCTTGATGTTGCGGCTTTCGGGATAGCCCTGGCCGGACAGCTTCTTGTTCACACGTTCGTAAAGAAGGTTCGACGTCACCTCGTGGTGAAACTTGTCGTCGAACCAGCTGCAGATGCGCCGAACCTCGTAGCGGTCGGCGGGCGCGCGCGGCAGAAGCGGCGGGTTGGGATGGATTTCATCCAGGTATTCGCAGATTGCCTGGCTTTCCGACATCAGCCGGTTCTCATATTTCAGGATCGGCACCTTGCCGGCGGGGTTGCGGCGCAGGAAGTCCGGGCTTTGTTCCCAGAACTTCTCCTCGATCAGCTCCACCTCGATCTTCTTTTCGGCCAGCGTCAGGCGGACCTTGCGGCAGAAGGGCGAGAGGGGCAGGTGGAAAAGGCGGGTCATTCGGATGTCTCTGGCTTGGTGATGGGCCCTTCCTGCCTTGCGAGGGCCGGAAACTCAACCCTCGAAGCAGGCCGAGCGGCCGTCGGCGCGGATCGTTGCCGCACCGTCAAGGATCGCTGCCGTGCGCCGGCGCTGGGCGTCCGTGGGCCGCGAGGCGCTGCGTTCCTTGGGGTTCGGCAGCACCATCGCCAGCCGCGCCGCCTGCGTCGGGCTGAGCGACGCGGCATCGGTTCCGAAATAGTGACGCGCAGCCGCCTCGACGCCAAAGACGCCTGTGTCGAATTCGGCCACGTTCAGATAGACCTCGAGGATCCGGCGTTTGGACCAGAAGGTTTCCACCACCGGCGTCAGCACCGCCTCGGGTGCCTTCCGGAACCAGGTGCGCCCGTGCCAGAGAAACACGTTCTTGACCACCTGCTGACTGATGGTCGAGGCGCCGCGGCCGCGGCCCTGATCCAGGGCGCGGCGGATCTCGTTCATGTCGAAACCCCAGTGAAGGCAGAAATTCGCGTCCTCCGCCGCGACGGCCGCGCGCTGCATATGCGGGCTGATCCGGTCCATCGGCACCCAGTCGCGCTGGATCCCGCCCAGCCGCCGCGATTCCTGCAGCATGTAGATCCCCGGAGGCGGCGGCACCACGGCGAAGACCAGAATCAGCAGAAGCAGGACGGCGGCAAAGCCCCCCAGACCGCGCCCAAGCCAGCGCAGCCCGCGTCGCCAAAGCGGCTGCGCGCTGCCGGCGCCCTTGCTGCGCGCCCGTGTCTTTGCCCCGGATCTGGCCATCGCGCCCTTTAGCCATGAAGTCGCGCCGCCGGTCAAGCGCGGCGGATCATGGACCCGGTGTGATGGAACCTTTGCGGGGTGGAGCGCTTGAGAGGGTCTCATTTCAACAGAGAGGAGATTGCAGATGACATTCCTGACGCGCACTGCCCTGGCTTCGCCGCTTGCCCTGGCGGTTGCCTTGCCTGCGGCGGCAGACTACGGCCCGATCGAGGCGCGCGACCTCACGCTCGACGTGGAAACGGTTGCCGAGGGGCTCGTGCACCCTTGGGGCATGGCCTTTCTCGACGAGGATCGCGTGCTCGTGACCGAGCGCAACCCCGGAACGATCAGGCTGGTTCACCGCGATGGCACCCTGTCCGAGCCGATCTGGGAGGCCGAGGATCTGTTCCGCTATGACGGAGAGACCGAGCGCAGCCAGGCCGGCCTCTTCGACATCGTGACCCATCCGCAGTTCGACGAAAACGGCTGGGTCTATATCAGCTATTCCCGCGAAACCGAAGCCGGCGCCGGCGTTGCCGTGGTGCGGGCGCGAGTCGCGCAGGAAGGCGACGAGGTGCGGCTCGAGGACGTCGAGGACATCTTCGTGATGAACGAGGAAGACCAGGATTCGAGCGGCCTGCACTTTGGTGGACGCATGGCCTTTGCCGATGACGGATCGCTGTTCCTGACCATCGGCGAGCGGCGGAACATTTCGCGCGCACAGGATGCCTCGGATCAGGCGGGATCGGTCCTGCGCATGACCGAGGACGGCGAAGCGCATCCGGACAATCCCGAATTCGCCACCGATCCCGAGGCCGATGAAGGCGCGCCGGACCCTTATCTGTTCTCGATCGGCAATCGCAATATCCAGGCCCTGGCCGTCCATGGCACGACCGGCGAGGTCTGGGCCTCGGATCACGGGCCGCTGGGCGGAGACGAGATCAACCTCATCGTGGCAGGCAACAACTATGGCTGGCCCTTCACGACCGGCGGCAACGACTATTCCGGTGCGCCGATGGGCGTGGGGACGGCGATGGAAGGGATGACGCCGCCGGTGCATATCTTCGAGGACACGGTCGCCCCTTCCGGGCTGACCTTCATCCCCGAAGGCACGCTGTTCGAGGGGTGGGCCGGCGACATGCTGATCGGCGGGTTGGTGACCGAGGGGATCGTGCGCGTCACGCTTGCCGAAGGCGAGGTCTCGGATGAGGAGATCCTCGAAATCGGCCGCCGCATCCGCGACGTTCAGCTCGGCCCCGACGGCGCAATCTGGGTTCTGACCGAGCATGAGGACGGCGAAGTCCTGCGGTTGGCACCGCAGGGCTAGACAAGCGCGAAGGCCCCTCCGCGCCGCCTGCGAAAGGCCCCTCTGTCAAGGCCCGGTCCGGGTGGGGCGCGGTCAGAAAGCGCAAGGCCCGGGCCGCCCCCTTGCGGGGCGGCCCGTCTGTCATTCGGCCGGAACGGCTTGCGGTTCTTCGCTCAGCGGGAAGGGCAGGTGGACCAGCATTTCCTTCGGGCAGATCTGAAGGAAATTCGCCCGCTCACTCTCCCAGTTCTGAAGGATCGCCGCGGCCTTGAGGCTGCCGGTTTCGGCGACGTGACGGCGGATCAGATCAAGAAGCTGATGTTCCCAGTGCGGCACCGTGACCGCGCAGGTGACCAGCGTCTCGAGGTTCATCAGCCCTTCGGCGGTGCCGTCCGGATCATGGACATAGGCCATGCCACCGGTCATGCCCGCGCCGAAGTTTGCCCCGATCCGGCCCAGGATCACGGCGATGCCCCCGGTCATGTATTCGCACCCGTTCGAGCCGCAGCCCTCGACCACCACCTTCGCGCCCGAGTTGCGCACTGCAAACCGTTCCCCGGCGCGACCGGCGGCAAAAAGGTAACCGTCGGTGGCGCCGTAAAGCACCGTGTTGCCGATGATGGTGTTCTCAGCGGCCACAAGCGGGCTGGCCATGGGCGGCCGCACCACGATCGTTCCCCCCGAAAGCCCCTTGCCGACATAATCGTTGGCGTCGCCGGAAACCTCGATCTTCAGCCCCGGCGCGGCAAAGGCCCCCAGCGACTGGCCGGCGCTGCCGGTCAGCTTGACCGTCAGGTGGTCGGGCTGCAGATCGTTGCGCATGCCGAACCGCTGCACGATATGGCTTGAGGCACGGGTGCCGATGGTGCGGTGGGTGTTCCGCACCGCATAGGACAGCTGCATTTTTTCGCCATCCTCGAAGAAGCGCGCGCCGTCGCGGATGATTTCCGCGTCCAGCGTATCGGGCACGGCATTGCGCGGCTTGGACCGGTCATAGGTGATCTTGTGCGCGCCATCGACGGTGATGAGCAGCGGGTTGAGATCGAGGTCATCGAGATGGGCCGACCCGCGGCTGACCTGGGTCAGAAGGTCAGCGCGTCCGATGATCTCGTCGATCGAGCGGGCGCCGATCGAGGCCAGCAGCTCCCGCACCTCTTGCGCATAGAAGGTGATGAGGTTCACGACCTTGTCGGCAGTGCCGGTGAACTTCGCGCGCAGGCGTTCGTCCTGGGTGCAGACGCCGACGGGGCAGGTGTTCGACTGGCACTGGCGCACCATGATGCAGCCCATCGCGATCAGGGCCGCAGTGCCGATGCCGTATTCCTCGGCCCCCATCATCGCGGCGATGATGATGTCGCGCCCCGTGCGGAGCCCGCCATCGGTGCGCAGCGTGATGCGTTCGCGCAGGTTGTTCATCGCCAGAACCTGATGCGCCTCGGTCAGGCCCATTTCCCACGGCAGGCCGGCATATTTGATGCTGGTGCCCGGGCTTGCACCCGTGCCGCCGTTATGGCCGGAAATCAGGATGATATCCGCCTTGGCCTTGGCGACGCCCGCTGCGATGGTGCCGACACCGGATTGTGACACCAGCTTGACCGTCACCTTGGCGCGCGGGTTGATCTGCTTCAGATCATAGATCAGCTGCGCGAGGTCTTCGATGGAATAGATGTCGTGGTGCGGCGGTGGTGAAATCAGCGTCACCCCCGGGGTCGAATGCCGCAGCCGCGCGATCAGGGCCGTGACCTTCATGCCCGGAAGCTGGCCACCTTCACCGGGCTTGGCGCCCTGGGCCACCTTGATCTCAAGCTCCTCGCAGGCGTTCAGGTATTCGGCGGTGACGCCGAAGCGGCCCGATGCCACCTGCTTGATCTTGGCCGACGGGTTATCGCCATTGGGTTCGGGATGGAAATGCGCCGGATCCTCGCCGCCCTCGCCGCTGTCGGATTTCGCGCCGATGCGGTTCATGGCGACGTTCAGGGTTTTATGCGCCTCGGGCGAGAGCGCCCCAAGGCTCATCCCCGGAGTGACGAAGCGCTTGCGGATCGAGGTGATGGATTCCACTTCTTCGATCGGCACCGGCTTGCCCAGCGGCTTGATGTCCAGCAGGTCGCGCAGGTGGATCGGCGGGTTTGCCCGCAGCGCCGCCGAATACTGTTTCCACATGTCGTAGGAAGCGCGGTCGCAGGCCGATTGCAGCATGTGCATGGTCTGCGCTTCCCAGGCGTGTTTCTCGCCCGAACGCCGGGCCTTGTAGAAGCCGCCGATCGGCAGAACCTGGTCGGTGGTCGCAAAGCCGCGCGCATGGACTTCTTCCAGTTTCTTCTGGATCCCGCCGACGCCGATACCGGAAATGCGGCTTTGCATCCCGGGGAAATATTCGGCGACCATGGCGCGCGACAGGCCGACGGCCTCGAAGTTCAGCCCGCCGCGATAGGACGAGATGACCGAGATCCCCATCTTGGACATGATCTTCAGCAGGCCCGCGTCGATGGCCGCACGGTAGCGCCGCATGGCGTCGGTCAGGCTTCCCTCGACAAGGCCACGGTTGATCCGGTCCGCGATCGAATCCTGCGCCAGATAGGCGTTTACGGTGGTGGCGCCACAGCCGATCAGCACCGCAAAATAGTGCGGATCGATGCATTCGGCCGACCGGACATTGATCGAACAGAAGGTGCGCAACCCCTTCGCCGTCAGCCAGCTGTGAACGGCGCTGGTGGCAAGGATCATCGGCATGGCGACACGCTCGGCGCTGATGGCCTGATCGGTCAGCACCAGATGCCCGGCGCCGGAACGCACCGCATCCTCGGCTTCGGCGCGGATCCGTTCAAGACCCTGGCGCAGCGTGTCCGGCCCTGCGCCGGCCGCAAAGGTGCAGTCGATGACCGCCACCTGATCCCCGAATTGCCGCATCATCCGGTCGAATTCGGCATTGGCGATGAAGGGGCTTTCCAGAACCAGGATCTCGGTCTGGCTGCTGCTTTCATCCAGCACGTTCTTGAGGTTGCCGAACCGGGTCTTGAGGCTCATCACCCGGCTTTCGCGCAGACTGTCGATCGGCGGGTTGGTCACCTGGCTGAAGTTCTGGCGGAAGTAATGCGACAGCGGGCGATACTGGTTCGACAGGACCGCCGGCGGGGTGTCATCGCCCATCGAGGCGATCATCTCCTTGCCGTCCTCGGCCATCGGGGCCAGAACCTGCTCCAGCTCCTCAAGCGTATAGCCGGCCGCGATCTGACGGCGGCGCAGGTCGGCGCCCTCGGTCAGCGGCGTCTCGGGGATGTCGCGCATCATGGCGTTGAGGTCGGTGACCTTCTCGATCCAGTCGCCGAAAGGCTGAGCCGCCGCCAGTTTGTCCTTGAGCGATGCGTCGTGGTAAAGCCTGCCCTCGGTCATATCGACGGCGATCATCTGCCCCGGCCCAAGCGCGCCCTTTTCGCGCACGCCCATTTCGTCCACCGGCACCATCCCGGTTTCCGAACCCGCGATCAGAAGCCCGTCGCCGGTGACGACATAGCGCATCGGACGCAGGCCGTTGCGGTCAAGTCCCGCACAGACCCAGCGACCGTCGGTCATCGCGAGGGCGGCAGGGCCGTCCCACGGCTCCATCACCGCGTTGCAATAGGCATACATGTCCTGCCAGGCCTGCGGCATTTCGCTGGCGATCTTGCTCCAGGCTTCCGGCACGAGCATGGTCTTGGCCATCGGCGCGTTCCGGCCGGCGCGCACCATCACCTCGAACACCGAATCGAGCGCGGCCGAATCTGACGACCCCTGTGGCACGATCGGCTTGATATCCTCGGCCTGATCGCCGAAGGCCGAATGGGCCATGCGGATTTCATGGCTGCGCATCCAGTTCAGGTTGCCCTTGAGCGTGTTGATCTCGCCGTTATGGGCCAGCATCCGGAACGGCTGGGCCAGCCACCACTGCGGGAAGGTATTGGTCGAATACCGCTGGTGATAGATGGCAAAGGCGCTCTCGAACCGCTCATCCTTCAGGTCGGGATAGAACTCGGCGACCTGTTCTGCCAGCATCATGCCCTTGTAGATGATCGAGCGGCAGGACAGAGAACAGAGGTAAAGGCCTTGAATCTGTGCGGCAATCGCCGCCTTTTCGATCCGGCGGCGGATGACGTAAAGCTCGCGTTCGAAGGTTTCCTCGTCCAGGCCCTTGGCGTCCTTGATCAGGATCTGTTCGATCTCGGGGCGGGTGGCATTGGCTTTTTCGCCCAGAACTTCGGTGTTCACCGGAACATGGCGCCAGCCATAGATATAGTGGCCCATGCGCAGGACCTCGGTCTCCACGATGGTCCGGCAGCGCTCCTGGGCCGCGAAATCGGTGCGGGGCAGGAAAACCTGACCCACGGCGACAAGTGCCTTCAGGTCCGGCTCGTGGCCGGTGCGGCGGATCTTGTCGTAGAAGAACGGCGCCGGGATCTGGACATGGATGCCCGCGCCATCGCCCGTCTTGCCATCGGCATCAACCGCACCCCGGTGCCAGATCGCCTTGAGCGCATCGATCCCCGATTGCACGACCTTGCGGCTGGGCTTGCCGGAAATCGACACGACCAGACCCACCCCGCAGGAGGAATGTTCATCATCGGCCTTGTAAAGGCTGTTTTCGTCCATCCAGCGGCGCTTGGCTTCTTCGGCTGCGACCCAGGCGGCATCATACTTGGTCATGGCGTAACCTTTCGTCACGGGGACGGCAGCCAGGGCTGCGCGTCGAAAATGGGGGGAGGGGTGCGGCGGTTATTCCGCCGCCACCTGCGCCGACTGGCCGAGATAGTCGAGCATCGCCGCCGCGGCCTCGCGGCCATCGCGGATCGCCCAGACGACAAGGCTTGCGCCGCGCACGATGTCGCCCGCAGCATAGACGCCGGGGATCGAGGTCGCGTGGCTGCGGAAATCGGCCTTGATCGTGCCCCAGCGTGTCACCTCAAGCTCGGGCACGCCCCAAAGCGTCGGCAGATCCTCGGGTTCGAAGCCAAGCGCCTTGATCACAAGGTCGGCCCCTTCGACATAATCGGCGCCGGGGATGACCTCGGGGCTTTGGCGACCGCTGGCATCGGGGGCGCCAAGGCGCATCTTCTGCACCATGACCCCTTCGACCGGGTTGCCCATGAATCCCCCGGGCGCTGAAAGCCAGACGAATTCCACGCCCTCTTCCTCGGCATTCTGCGTCTCGCGCTGGCTGCCGGGCATGTTGGCACGGTCGCGGCGATAGAGGCATTTGACCGAGGTCGCGCCCTGCCGGATGGCGGTGCGCACACAGTCCATGGCCGTATCGCCGCCGCCGATGACCACGACGCGCTTGCCGGCAGCGTTCAGTTCGCCAGAGTCGAATTCCGGAACGTCATCGCCAAAGCTCTGACGGTTCGAGGCGGTGAGATAATCAAGCGCGCGCACGATGCCCGTGGCTTCGGCGCCCGGATCGGTCAGTTCACGGCCCTTGTAGACGCCGGTTGCGATCAGAACCGCATCATGCTGCCCGCGGATCGCATTGAAGCTGATGTCTTCGCCGACGTTGCAGTTGGCCACGAAGTTGACACCGCCGTCGCGCAGCTGCTCGACCCGGCGCATCACCACCGGCTTTTCCAGCTTGAAGCCGGGAATGCCATAGGTCATCAGCCCGCCGGCGCGGTCATAGCGATCATAGACTGTCACCTGAACGCCGGCCCGACGCAGCACATCCGCCGCGGCAAGCCCGCCAGGCCCTGCGCCGATGATGCCCACGGATTCAGGCCGCTCGCTCAGCGGGCGGATCGGTTCGACCCAACCCTCTTCCCAGGCAGTGTCGTTGATATATTTCTCGATGGCGCCGATCGTGACCGTGCCGTGGCCGGATTGTTCGATCACGCAATTGCCTTCGCACAGTCGGTCCTGCGGGCAGATGCGGCCGCAGATCTCCGGGAAGGTGTTGGTGGCCTGGCTTACCTGATAGGCTTCGCGCAGCCGTCCTTCCGCAGTCAGCTTCAGCCAGTCGGGGATGTTGTTGTGCAGCGGGCAGTGCGATTGGCAATAGGGCACGCCGCACTGGCTGCACCGCGCTGCCTGTTCGGCGGCCTTCGCATTGGCGAATTCACGGTAGATCTCGTCAAAGTCGCCTGTCCGCACGGGCGCGGGCCGCTTTTCCGGCGTTTCACGCCCGATGGTGACAAATTGAAGCATTCGCTGCTGTGCCATGGCTGAGCCTCCGGGATCATCGGTGCGCCGTATTAAACCGAAGCGTAGATGAATAAAAGTCAGCAATGCTGACCTGTAAGGGGAATTTTTAAGGTTTCCGCTCGTCCATCACGGGTTGAACGCGCAAAAATAGGTCAGCCATCACTACCTAAATTGCGCCTTTTCCTCGGAGCCCGCCGGCGTAGTCTGTGCCCAACGAATCAAAGAGCAGCAAAATGACCCTGTTTCACCTGTTACTTGTCTCGATTATTCAAGGCATTACCGAGTTTCTGCCCGTTTCCTCGTCAGGCCATCTCATTCTGCTTCCCGCCCTGACAGAGCTGGATGATCAGGGGCTGGTTATCGACGTTGCCGTTCACCTGGGGACGCTGTTTGCTGTCGTGCTGTTTTTCTGGCGGGATGTTGCCGAGGCCCTCGGGGGCCTTGGCCGGCTGGTGCGGGGGCGGGTCGATACGCCCGGGGCGCGGCTCGCCCTGTGCCTCGTCATTGCCACCGTGCCGGTGATTCTGCTGGGGCTGGTCCTGAAGGTGACCGGAATGATGGAGATGATGCGCTCGATCGCCGTCATCGGCTGGATGATGATCGTCTTTGGAATCGTGTTGTACTGGACGGATCAGAAGGGCATGACCGCAAAGAAGGCAGAAGGCTGGACGGTGCGCGATGCACTGGTGATGGGGCTGTGGCAGGCGGTTGCGCTTGTGCCCGGAACCTCGCGTTCGGGGGCGACGATCAGCGGCGCGCGTGCGCTGGGCTATGGGCGGCATGAAGCGGCGCGTCTGGCGATGCTGATGTCGATTCCCACCACCATCGCCTCGGGTGTGCTTCTTGGGGCCGAGGTCATTGCAACGGCCAATGTTCAGGCCGCGCGCGATGGTGGCATCGCCGCGGTCCTATCCTTTCTGGCAGCCCTTGCGGCACTGACCTTCATGATGCGGCTTCTGCGCCGGGTCAGCTTTACGCCCTATGTGGTCTATCGCGTCGTGCTGGGGGCGGTGCTGCTGGGCATCGCCTATAGCTGAGATCAACTGCGCAGGTTGCGGGCCGATTCCTTGATCGCGTCATACTGGCCGGTCGGGCGATAGCGCCAGAGATATTCGGGCAGCACGGCCGCAACGGGCGCGGGCCGGATGCCAAGCGCCTCGAATCCGCGGGCTCCGGGGGCCACGACATTGTCGCGCCGCAGATTGCGCACCTGGTCGCGTGTCAGGATGCCATTGCTGAACAGGCCGAAGGTGATCGTCTGAAGGAAATCCAGCACCCCGCCCATGACGCGTGCAACGCCGAAGGGCACGTTCACGATCGCGCGCCGGCGCCGGATGAGCGGCAGCATCGCCTGCATCAGTTCGCGGAAGGTGTGGACGTTCGGGCCACCCAACTCATAGATGCCCGGTTCGGCGCGGCCCAGAACGCCCAGAACCGCCGCTTGCGCGACATCATCCACATAGACCGGCTGGAACCGGGTCTCTGCGCCGACAACCGGCAGGATCAGCGTCATGCGCGCCATGCCGGCGAAGCGGTTGAAGAACCGGTCCTCGGCCCCGAAGATGATCGAGGGGCGCAGGATCACCGCGCCGGGGAACGCCTGCTGGACGGCCGCTTCGCCGGCAGCCTTGGTGCGGGCATATTCGCTGTCCGATTCCGCATCGGCACCGATCGCCGAGATGTGGACCAGCGAGGAAAGTCCCTCTTCCCGGGCGATGCGGGCAACGCGTTCGGCACCCTCGGCCTGAACGGCGTCAAAACGGTTCTTGCCGCTGATGTTCAGGATGCCGACGCAGTTCACCACAGCGTCCGCCCCGCTCAGCGCGGCCCGGACGGACATGTCGTCGCGAATGTTGCAGAACACCGGTTCGACCTGCCCCACGACGCCATAGGTCCGCACGAAGATCGCCTCGTTCGGGCGGCGCGAGGCGACGCGCACCCGCCAACCCTCTTTCGCCATCCGCCGCGCGATATAGCGGCCGACGAAGCCCGAGCCGCCAATGATCGTGACCAGTTTCGACATGATGCGATCTCCGTGTCTTTTCAGGAATGTCAATATCCCCCAAGGCTCCGACGAACAAGCGGCAAGTGTTCGCACCTTTTTGCGAAACTTCCCGTTGACACTGCCCGAGCGCACCGGTAAATCGCCCCTCACGACACCTGCCCAGGTGGCGGAATTGGTAGACGCGCAGGTTTCAGGTACCTGTGCCGCAAGGCGTGGAGGTTCGAGTCCTCTCCTGGGCACCATTTCAAAAGACCCGCAGCACATCGTGCCGCGGGTCTTTTGCTTTTGCGCAGGGCTGCCGTGTTTGAGTTGCGCCAGGGCGGCGATCCCGCCCCCGCCGAGGTGGGAAGAGCGGCGTGCTTCGCCCCTCCGTTCGGATCGGAAGAACGTCATCCTCCGGGCAGGAGGCGGGGACAGGCTGCGATCCGGTGGCAAGCGATACTCCCGGTTGGGCCGTGTCAGCCGCCGTGCGTCTCGCCGGGTCCGTGTGCAAACTGCTCCAGGGCCTCACGCAGGGCCTTCTGGGTAATCGGCTTGGAAATGTGCCCGCAGAAGCCCGCCTTGCGGTAACTCTCGATCTGGTGGGCCATGGCGTTGGCAGTCACGGCCAGCGCCGGAACGGGGGGCAGGCCCGCGGCGGCCTCATGCAGGCGCATCTGCTGAAGAACGCTGATCCCGTCCAGATCGGGCATCGAAATGTCAAGAAGCACCGCGTCGAAAGGTGGCCCGTCAAAAACCTCGAGCGCCGGGATCCCGCCCGAAACCATTACGACTTCGACCCCGAGATTGCGCAGCATGGCCTGCAGGATCATGCGGTTGGTGCCATTGTCATCCGCCGCCAGGACTCGCAGGCCAAGACCGGGGGCTGCCGGGCCCGGTTCGGCCGCCATCATGTCGGGCGCAGGCTCGGCCAAGGGCAGGGGCAGGCTGATGCGCACCTGGGTACCTTCGCCGGGACGGCTGTGCAGGCGGATGGTGCCGCCCATCATCGTCACCAGCCGTCGCACGATCGCCAGCCCAAGCCCCGTGCCGCCATAGCGACGCGAGATCGAGGAGTCGGCCTGGGCGAAGTCGTCGAACACCCGCGCCTGCTGTTCATCGGTCATGCCGATGCCGGTGTCACGGATGTCGATGACCAGCGGCTTGCCGGGCAGACAACTGAGCGCCATGCTCACCTCGCCGGACTCGGTGAACTTGATCGCATTGCCGATCACATTGTGCATGATCTGCAGGATTCGGTTCGGATCACCCAGCCGCGCCTGGTCCGCACCCGAAGAGGTGAGAATGGAAAGGGAGATCTGCTTTTCCGAGGCGCGAACGGTATGAGTTGCCTCGATGCGCCGCGCCAGATCGGCGGGGACGAAGCTGACCTGTTCGATCTCGAGCCGCTCTGCCTCGATCTTCGACATGTCGAGCAGGTCATTGATGATCGCGAGCAGCAGTTCGCCTGAATCGCGCACCACCGAGATCATGCGCTTGTGGTTCGGGTCCGACAGCGTCGCGTCCAGAAGCTCGGTCACGCCCAGGACACCATTGAGCGGGGTCCGCATCTCGTGACTCATGTTGGCGAGGAAGCGGGTCTTGGCCCGGCTGGCCTGCCGCGCGTCTTCCAGCGCGGTCTGAAGTTCGCGATTGGCGATGACCTCCTCGGTCACGTCGGTGACGGACACCACCACGCGCGGCGCGTTGTTGGTGCCGCGCAGCAGCGGCGCGGCATTGATCGACAGGAACCGGCGTGTTCCGTCGGGAAGCGTCACGGCGCAGCGCATGTCCTGCACCGGCTCATGGGTCCGCACGACCGATGTCACCGGAAAATTCTCGCGCGCGATCGGCTGGCCTTCCAGATCCGTCACGTTCCAGGCCGAGATGTCCAGATCGCTCAGCCGGTCTCCGGGGCGCAGGCGCAGCTTGTCCTGCGCCGCGTCATTGGCAAAAAGCACTGTGGTGTCGCTGTCCACCGCAAGGATCGCCGAGACGCTGGTGCGCAGGATGCTGTCCAGAAAGGCACGTTCTTCGTCAAGCGCGGCCTGGGCGGCGCGAAAGGCCTGATCGGTGTCGCGCCGCCACAGGACCGACATGATCACGTCGGCGACCGATTTCAGCAGGTAGATCTCGCCGGGCAGGAAGGCCTTGTGGCTGCGGACGGCATCGAAGCCGACAAAGCCGACGATCCTGCCGTCATCGCTCATGGGGACCGTAAGCAACGACCTGATGCCTTGGTCCAGCAGGATCGACCGATCGGCACGGCTTTCCGGCAGCGCCTCCACATCGGGCACATGCACCGGCTGATCCGCCCGGAAGGCATCGATCCAGGCATCGATCAGGTTGATATCGAGCCCCTGAAGCATCTCGATCATCGGTTCGATACCCTCGGCACACCATTCGTGGGTGTTGTCGAGCGTGTTTCCGTCGCGCACCAGGAAGACATAGGTGCGATCGGATCCGCAGAAGGTGCCAAGACTGGCAAGCGCCGCCTGCACCTCGGTGTCGGTATCTTCGATCCGACACCGCAGAAGTCTGTTCAGGATCTCGACCACAAGGGCCTGGATCCTTGTGAGCCTGCCGACGTCATCATCCGTTTCGGGCATTTTCGGCATGGGTCAGATCTGTCCCGGGGGCAGGCTGGCAGAGCCACCGCCCCGCCGGTGGACCGACCGGAACACCCGTGCCCCGGCCGATTCACACTAGCCAGAGTTTCAGACCATTCTCAACTCCTTCCTGACGGCGGCCGAGGCGGCGGCGGCGGGAAGGGCTTCCAGATGGTCGGCAAGGGCCGCAGCAATGGCGCGTTTGCCCTCGACGGGGCGCACGCCGTCATTCGTCACGAACAGCGCGCGCTGCTCGGTGCCGCGTGTATCCTCGCCCCGGGTGGCGATCACCAGCGATGCCCGATCAAGCCGCCCACGCGCCACGCGGATCAGCTCGTCCTCGGTCACCTTCTCCAGATACTTGAAGCCGACGCAATGCATCCGGGGATCTTTTTCGCAGGCCCGGTCTATCACCTTTTCTGTGGGGACAAGCTGCAGCGCAAGGCCGGGCTGGCCGCTGGGGATCTTGCCGTCCACCGCCGAAGCGGGGCGGTAATCGGCGACACCCGCCGAAAAGACCCCGGCAAAAAGCCCCTGGTCCACCCGCGCGAGCACCATGCGCAGATAGTCGTCATAGGTCCGGGCGATGCTTGCGCCGATCCAGGGGGCGGGGCGCCAGGCGCCATCGCCCAGAAGCAGCTCGGCCTCGGCGCCGCGCCACAACAGCTGGGCGGCGATTTCGGCCCCCAGCCGGCCGCGGAAGCGGTTGACGATGCGGCGCACGCCGTCGATGGGCACCGGCGTCGGTCCGGCGGTGACAAGAATGCGGCGCCCCCGCAGGGCCGAGCGGCTGAGCGCGCGGCCGACACAGACGCACAGAAACTCGGTGTCCGGCAGGTTGTGCTTGCCATAGGCGTCCCGCGGGGCAGCAAAGATCACGCCGCGCGCCGCCAGCTTGCGGGCATTCTCCACCAGCTGTGCATTGTGCAGCGTTCCGTGCATCGTGGGCGCGATGATGACCTTGCAGCCACCCTGCTCCATCCGCCCAATGGCCGAGGCAAGTGCGGATGTCACCACCGTATCGGCGATGCCGCAAGCCACCTTGGCGATGGTGTTATGGGTCGCGGGCGCGACCAGATAGGCGTCGAAAGGGGCGCTATCCGACAGATGTTCCGCCCGCCAGGTCAGGCTGGTGACGACGCCATTGCACGTGGCCCATTCCAGTGCATCCCGCGCCACATAGCGCAGCGCGTCATCCGAGCAGAAGGCCACGACCTCGGCGCCGTTGCGGCGCAGGCCGCGCGCGATTTCGGGCGCCTTCATCGCGGCGATGCCACCGGTCACCAGAAGGGCGATCCGCCGGCCGGCCAGGCGGTCCGACAAGAGGGGCACGTCGTGATCGCCCATGCTGCTGGGGGTCGGGGCGGAAAAATCCCAATCGAACTGCGTCATCGCTCAGTCCACCAGCCCGAGGCTGCGCGCCATCTCTGGGTCGCGCGCCAGGTCGGGCATGGTCACAAGCCCCTGCACCTGATCCAGCCTCGTGTTGAGGGAATCGAAATGGTGGGCCTCGAAGCGGCTGGACTTGCTCATCTCGCGCGCAAGATCGGGGCGTACGTCAATGGCGAAGGGATCCTCGCCGTTCACGAAGGCGCCGGGATTGAATGGGGCGTTGGTGCCAAAGCTGTAGGGCTGCAGCGCAAGCAGCACCGGGTTTGCCTTGGCGAACAGGTCAAGGCAGGCGACATTGAAGGTCGCATCGGCGGCGTGCCAGCGGCCATCCAGCCGCACGGCCGCAAAGTAGTGGCGCACTTTCGGGCGCATCGCGTGGTGCCACATGTCCGGGATCAGCAGGCCAAGAACGCTCATCTCCAGGCCCACCTCGACAAAGCCCGCCTCGAGCCCGCAGGCTCGGGCCAGCGCAACCTGGACGTTCGACTTGGTCGTGCACATGCCGGTCCCGCGCGCCAGGGTCTGCGACGCGCGTTCCTGCCAGTGACCAAAGCGATAGGGCATGCCCTGGACGTATTTCCAGATGGTGGCGGCCGTCTCGCTGTCCGAGCCGCGGCGCAACTGGGCAGCGGTCCGGCGGATGAGGGGGTTGTCGCTGTCGCAGAAGCCGGACACATCGCCCCGCTGACGCCGGGGCATCGGGCGGTGGCGCGGCAGCGGTTCCAGCATGTCCAGAACCTCGAGCAGAAGCTGCCGCACGGCGGCGAGCGGTTTGCCAAGTAGGGACTGCCCCAGATCGAGGCTCCAGACGGTACAGGGCTCAAGCGCCACGACATCGTCGCTGATGGCGCGTCCGTGCAGGATCGGGCCCGATCCGAGGTGGTTGCCCGGGCCATACCAGGTCATGCTGTCGGACATGCGCCCGGTCAGCACGACATGAAGGATTGCCCGTGCGTCGCCGCGGGCGATGACGGTATCGCCCGCGCGATGGCTTTCAAGCCGGCCCGCCTGCCAGACGCGATCGGCCAGAAGCCCCAGGCGCAGGCCCAGCGGCGTATCCTTGAACCAGGTGTTGAAGTTGATCTTGCTTGCGGTGATCGAGAGATACGACATCGGAATGCGCCTTTTCTGCTGTGGCTGCGAAACACGAAAGGCGTCGATCTCGTACGCGAGCATCTTCTACCTCACGTTGTGAGGGAACGGTAATCCACGAGAATCGAATCAAGAAGCTCAAAATTGAATAAACAGCGCGCAATGATGCCGAAGAGCGGGCTTCAGGCATTTGTTAATAATTGTTAATTTTGCGCAGCGGCAGTGAAACCGAGGATAACTTTCCGTAATGGAAACGGATTATGCCCGGAATTCCAACGACTTTCCGGCGAAATCGAGCATTTGTGACTTCAACGTCCGGCTGCATCAAGCAATGCGGCAAGGCCGGTGCGATAATCCGGGTAGCGCAGCGTCACACCCAGTTCCCGCTTGATCCGGTCATTCCGGACACGTTTTGATTCGGCATAGAAACTCCGCGCCATCGGCGACAGATCCGCCTCATCGAACGGAATGGCAGGGGGATCCGGCAGGCCCAGCAGGCGGGCAGCATGGGCAATCACATCCTGCGGCGGGGCGGGGTCGTCATCGCAGACATTGTAGATCGCGCCGGGATGCGGCTTCCGGATCGAGGCATGGAGGACTTCGGCGATATCCTCGACATGAATGCGGGAAAACACCTGGCCTTCGCGGATGATGCGCCGCGCGCTGCCATTGCGCACCTTTTCGAACGGGCCGCGACCCGGCCCATAGATGCCGGCCAGCCGGAAAATGTGCAACGGAAGTCCGGCGCGCGCGCACAGATCCTGCCACCCAGCCTCGGCGGCGACGCGCTGCTGGCCGCGGGCGGTCGTGGGACAGAGCGGCGTGCTTTCATCGACCCAGGCGCCGCCCTTGTCGCCATAGACGCCAGTGGTCGAAAGGTATCCGATCCAGCGCAGGTGGCGCGCGGCGGCGATCGCGGCGCCTTCGGCGGCAAGGACGGGATCGCCCTCGGCATCGGGCGCAACCGAGGTAAGAAGATGTGTGGCCCGGCCCAGCGCCTCCGAGAGCGACGACCCGGGCCAGACCAGCGGCTCTACCCCCATGGCTTTCAGCGTCTGCACCCTGTCCGGGCTGCGGGTCGTGCCGATGACCTGCCATCCCTCGGCCAGAAGCCGCCGGCCAAGAACCTGCGCGCTGTAGCCATGGCCAAGCGAAAGCAGCGTGCTCATTGCGCGCCCCTTGTCCGCATGACCGATTCCACCTGCGCGAAATCCTCGGCCGTGTCGATGTCCAGCGCGCGCTCCGGGGGCATTTCCACCGCACCGATCCGGTCGGTGGCAAGCCTGCCGTTGCGCCGGAACCAGTCGGCGTCAAAGACATAGACGGCCCCGTTGGGCCGATAGACCTCCGGCAGCGCCTGCCGGTTCATGAAGCAGTAATCGGCCCCGGCAACTGGCCGGAACGCCCCCTCCTTGACCATTCCGTATTTCAGGATGTGCGAGGGGGTGCGCGTCACGCTCATCACCAGATCAAAGCGCCCCGCTGAATGGAGAGCGACTGCCGCTGCGATATCCTCTGGTTCACGCAGCGGCGACGTGGCCTGCAGCAGAACAACCCGTGCCGGCCCGTCGACGACCTGCAGCGCATGGGCAAGCACCGGATCCATCGGCGTGTCATCCCGCGCCAGTTCGCCCGGCCGGGGCACGACCTGCACCCCTGGTCCGTGATCGGCGCGCAGAAGGGCAGGAATGTCGGTCGACAGCAGGCACAGTTTCACCCCCGCCGCATGCGCCTGATCCAGCGCATGGCGATAAAGTGGCTTGCCCAGAAGGTCGCGCGTATTCTTGCCCGGCAGTCCCCTGGAGCCGCCGCGCACCGGCACGATCGCGATCAAGGGCATTTCAGTCATGGCGCGGCCCGAGCAGCGGATCGATGACCGCGAGGCTGCGGCGGGTCGCGCCCGCATGTTCGGCAAAGAAGCTGTCGGTCCGGTCGGCCATCGCGTCAAGTTTATGTCGGTTCTGCAAAAGGTCCAGCAGTTCCGCAGCCAGATCCGGGATCTCGGGGCAGACCTTCATTACCTGCGCTGCCTGCGCCTCGATGCCCGGATATTCGATGGTCCAGACATGCGGGCCGACAAGCACCGGTTTGCGCAGGGCAAGAGGCTCGATCACGTTATGGGCGCCCTTCTTGACGAACCCGCCCCCGACCACCACCACATCCGCAAGCGCGAGGTAGAAATACATCTCGCCCAGCGAGTCGCCCAGCAGGATGTCGGCATCCGGATCAAAGGCTCCGGGTCGCGGACCAAGCTGCGCATCGAAGGCGCGGGACCGGCGCAGCACGTTCTGTCCCGCCGCTTCCAGAAGGTCGCCGACCGCGCTGAATCGTTCCGGGGCGCGCGGAACATGGATGAACAGCGGCGGCTGCAGGCCCTGTCGGCGCAGTTCGGATTGCACGTGGCGGTAGGCCGTCAGGTAATGATCGTCCTCACCCTCGACCACGCTGGCGAGGGTCACCACCCCGCGGCGTGCCAGTGCCGGATGCGCCCGTGACAGGGCCTCGGCGGCTGCCGGAAGCGCCGGCGGAATCGGCTGGTCAAACCGCAGCTCGCCGCAGACATGGATATTCGGGGCTCCGAGGGCTGCAAAGCGCGCGGCATGGGTTTCGGACTTGGCCAGCACACCCGCAAGCGCCCGAACCGGATGCCCAAGCCAATGGGCAAGCCGTCTGTCACGGGCAAAGCTTCTGGCGGGATACTGGCTGTTGGCCAGAAACAGCGGCACACCCGCCTTGCGCGCTGCAAGGATCATCACCGGCCAGACCTCGATTTCCAGCACCAGACCCAGACGCGGGCGGAGGCGGCGGAAAAAGCGGCGATAGGCCCAGCCGAACTCCAGCGGCAGGTAACAGGCGGCAAGGCGGCCTTCGGCGATTTCGGTCGCAAAGGCAGTTTCGGCCGCGCGACGTCCCGCCGGCGTCAGATGCGTGGTGACGACGCAATCGCCCCGGTCAAGCAGCGCCCGGACCAGCGGCACGGCGGACCGCATCTCGCCCAGCGATACCGCGTGGACCCAGACCGCGCCGACAGGCCCCGCCCCGCCACCGAAACGTTCGCCCATGTGGCGCAGATAGGCGCGATCCTTGCGGCCGCGCATCAGGAAATAGAGCATCACCAGCGGCAGCGCCGGATACCAGATCAGCCGGTAAAGGGCCATGAACAGGCGCAATCCGGCGGGAAGGGCGGCATGTGCCATCAGGTGCCTCGGATGGTTCAGTCCCTGCGGTTTAACCGCGCCGCCATCAGGGACAAGAGTTTTTCCGCCTCGCGCCCAAGTGCGGCCTGACCGCGGCTGGCCACCTCGGCCGCCCGTGGGCGCATCGCCGCAAGGGCCGGGTCGCACAGCGCGGCCGCAAGGCCGGGCGGATCGGTGACCAGCCGCGCGGCGTCGGCCGCGTGGAAGGCCGCATAATCTTCGGCAAAGTTCGCGATATGCGGCCCATGGAGGATCGCGCAATCCAGCCGCGCCGGCTCGTAGGGATTGTGCCCCCCGACCGGCGCGACCGAGCCGCCGACAAGCGCTGCCCGGGCAAGGCGATACCAGAGACCAAGCTGGCCGATTTCGCCCAGCACCAGAACATCCGCGGGCTGTTCGACGATGTTGCCCGGCGCGATGCGTTCCACGTGAAACCCTGCGGTCGTGGCCTGGGCAACAATCGCATCCGCCCGCCCGGGATCGCGCGGGGCAATCACCAGAACCGGCGCCTTGCCCTGATCCAGCAGCAGCCGTTGGGCAGCTAGCGCCATATCCTCATCCGCAGGATGGGATGAGGCCGCGATCCACAGCGGCCGGTCGCCAAGTTGCGCCCCAATCCGCGCGCGGGCTTCGGGCTGATCGGCCAAGGGCGCGGCGCCGGCCTTCAACGTGCCCGTCACCGCAAGGCGCGCGGCCGGAACGCCCAATTTGAGGAAATGCGCCCGTGTCTCGGGATTCTGGACGCCGATATAGGCAAAGCGCCCGTAAAGCTGCCGATAAAGCGCGCCCGCCCGCGCCTTTGCCCGGAACGAGGCGGCGTTCATGCGGCCATTGACGATCGCAAGCGGAATGCCGCGGCGAAAGCTCTCCTCGATCAGCGCGGGCCAGATGTCGCGTTCCGCCCAGACCGACAGATCTGGCTGCCAGTGATCCAGGAAGCGCCTGATGAAGGGCGCGGCATCCAGCGGCAGAAACTGATGCACCACCCCAGCCGGCAGGTTCGGCCCCAGCGCCGCCGCCGAACTGCGCGACGACGACGTGATCAGCACATGCAGCCCCGGCCGGCGCGCCTGCATCGCCAAGGCCAGCGCGGGCAGGGCCAGAACCTCGCCCACACCGACCGCATGCAGCCAGACCAGCGGCCCGGACGGGCGGGGCAGGGTGGGCTCGCCCATCTTTTCGCGCACCCGAAGCGGATCTTCCTTGCCCCAGGCAACGCGCTGTTGCAAATGCCACCGCGCCACCGGGGCGACGATGCCGCTCAGCCCCAGCCAGAGCCGCAGAAGCGCGCCGCGCCCTGGCGCATCAGCCGATGTCACGGAAGGCCTTCTGCAGCGGTGCGGTCCAGAAGTCGGCGCACCGCAGCACCTCCACGAACCGATCTGCGGCGCGGCCTTCGCCAAAGGCGGTATGTGCCGGATAGCGGCGGCCCCATTCCCGCTGCAGGAAAGCGGCAATGGCCCCCGCATCATCAGCGGCGCAGGAGGTCAGCGAAGGTGCCTGCGACCGCCCCGTCTGGCGGGTGCCGATATCAAGGCTGGGGATCCCGAGGAACGGCGCCTCGCGCACCCCGGCCGAGGAATTGCCCACCATCACCGCCGCGTTCTTCATCAGTTCCGAGAAATAGGCAAAACGCATCGAGGGGATGCAGCGAAACCGTTCCTTGGGCAGGGCGTCGATCACGGCGAATATCTGCTCGGAACCCGGGTCGTTGTTGGGCAGGATCAGCACGAAGCTGCGCCCCGACGCGTCAAGCGCGCCATAAAGTGCCGCCGCCTGCGCGCCCATCGTCGTCGATTCCGAGGTGACGGGGTGAAAGACGCAGATGCCGTAATCGGCAAAGGGGATGTCGTAGCGGGCCCGCACCTCGTCCAGCGTCACGCCGGAAGGGGCGCCATGCTTGTCAAGTTCGGGCGAGCCGATGGCATGGATCGCTTCGGCGGGTTCACCCAGCGCCATGACCCGCTGGCGGGCGGCGTCAGAGCTGACGAAATGCACTGCGGCAAGCTTGGTGTTGCAGTGGCGGAAAATCTCGTCGATCGTGCCCGACACCTCGCCGCCCTCGACATGGGCGCAGCGAACGTAGTTCGTCGCGCAGACCAGCGCACAGGCCAGCGCCTCGACCCGGTCGCCGTGGACCACGACAAGATCGGGCCGGTGTTCGGCCAGAAAGTCGGAAAACCCCAGCACCGTCTTGGCAAGGATCATGTCCTGCGGATCACCTTCCCGCTGGTTGAGGAATTCATGCACCGCGACCCCCGCCATACGGTGCACCTCGATCTTGGTCAGCCCATAGCGGCCAAGCATGTGCATGCCGGTCACGAAAAACGACACCCGGAACCCCGCATCGCGGGCCGCAACGGCAAGGGGTTCCAGCTTGCCGAAATCTGCGCGGGTCCCGGTGACGAAAAGAAGATGTCTGTCCTGCTTCATTCACTCAGGATAACGCGCTCCGCTGCGGCCGCAAGGCGCGCCGATATGGACAGCGGGTTGGCGGTTCGCTAGGGCTGGGCGGAACAGGGAGGGCCGGTATGAGCCAGTCGCGCGTTGTCTTGTGCATGAAATGGGGCACGCTTTATCCGGCGGACTACGTGAACGTGCTGTTTCGCGCCTGTCGGCGCAACATCACAGGGCCGTTCCGCTTCGTCTGTCTGACCGATGATGCCACGGGTTTCGACGAGGGTGTGGAATCCTTCCCGATCCCGGATATCGGCCTGTCCGACTGGATGTGGTGGGACGGTGCCTGGCCCAAGCTTGCCGTTTATTGCCGCGATCTTTACGGGCTGACGGGGCGCGCGCTTTTCATCGACCTCGACATGGTGATCTGCAGCAGCCTTGATCCGTTCTTCGATCACCCCGCGCCGTTTCTGACCACGGACATGGGCCCCGACTGGCGCCCGCACCCCAGTGGAAAGGGCGCGCCCGAGGCCGGAACCTGCCTTTTCGCCTTCACCCTGGGTGCCGAGGCCCAGATCGTCGAACGCTTTCAGGAAGACCCGGAACACAACGCCCGCGCGCTGGTCATCGAACAGAAATGGGTTCATGCCCATGCAAGTGCAATGTCGTTCTGGCCTGCTGGCTGGGTGGTCAGCTTCAAGCGCCATCTGCGCCGGCCCATGGGGCTGGACCTGATCCTGCCGCCACGTGAACCCTCGGGCGAGGCGAAGGTCGTTGCCTTCCACGGCAAGCCGCGGCCGATCGATCTGATCCGCGCGGGCGCCGGCTGGTGGGACCGGTTTCCCCATATGGGGCATGGGCAGGTGCGCTGGATGGCGAATTACTGGCGCGACCACGGCGGCACGATCCCCGACTGACAGGCCGCAGGTGACGTGCCTGAAAGGCCTTCCATCAGGGTGCCGCGGGCCCCGAGCCGCAAGGCTCCGAGAAGCCCAAGCCTTGATGCGCCGGGCCGATCGTGTCCGATCTGGCGGTCAGTCCGGAGGTTGCCGGAGGGGCCGCAGGCGGCCGCGCGCGGCAAGATGGCGCGCCTTCCCGATCAGGTTTGTCAGGCGCAGCGCATAGGCTGGCAGGCGTCGGTGGGCGGGAAACTTGCGCACCTCGGCAAATCCTTTGCCGGTAATGGTGCTGACATTGCCGTCATCCACATGGCTCGGGAATGGCTCGAGCCCATAGTGGCGGAAATCATGCACATGGATCCGGTCAAGTTCATGGTCGATGGGCCGGGTGATCGGCAGCATCACCGGCAACAGCCGCGCCGCCAGATCCCGGGTGATGAGGTAGGCACCCAGCCCGGTTGCCGGGCCCAGATAGGCGTTCAGCACCCAGTTGCCCGCCCGGCGCTGGGCAACAGGATGCTTGGCGCGGATCTTGTTGAGCTTGAGAAAATCCCATTCGTCGCGCAGGCGAAGGGCCGTTTCCAGCGCGGGAAGAAACTCGTCGTGGAAGACTACGTCATCTTCCAGCACCAGCGCCACGTCATGCGGGCTGTCCAGCAATGCCTGCCAGACGCCAAGATGCGAATGATAGGCGCCGATCTCGCCGGGCATCACCTCACGCCCGACATTGCGCCGGAACGCGGCCAGATCGACGCTTGGCACCAGCCTGTCCCATTCGGCCCGCCCGTCAACGGCAGTGAACAGGGTGACGTCCAGCGACAGCGCAGCCAGCTGCGCTTCCATGTGCGCGCGTCTGTCGGATGATCGCGGCAGATTGATCAGCCAGATGCCAAGCGCGCCGCCTGTCATGCCAGATCCGACCATTTCAGCTGCCGGTTCCGGGGCACCGCCCGGGTCAGGCGCTTGCCCACCACCTTGTCGAAGTCATAGCCCGGGATCTCGCCCGAACCGGGGCGGCGGGCCCAGATATCGGCTTCGGTGATCACATGGCCTTCGGGAAGGTCGCGGTCGGCGACGACGCTGGCGCGGGCAAAGCGATAGACCGATTCCTCGGGGGCGGTGCGCCGCTTTTCATTGTGAAGGGCCGTGTGGATTTCGCGCGACCGGTCGATCAGAAACCGCAGTTCTGCCGGGTCCATCGAACAGATGATGTCGGGGCCGATCCGGTAACGGCTGTCGGTATAATGCCTCTCGAGGATCGAGGCCCCCAGCGCCACCGAGGCCAGCGCCATTTCCGGGCCGATGGAGTGATCTGAAAAACCGACGACGGCGTTGGGAAAGGCCTCGCGCAGGTCCGTCACACCGCGCAGTGACACGATTTCGGGCGGAGAGGGATAGAGGTTGGTGCATTCCAGCAACGCGTAGTCGATCCCTGCCGCTTCAAGGATCGCGACGCTCGCGCGCATCGTGTCGATCGTCTGCATGCCGGTGGACAGGATCACCGGCTTGCCCATCCGCGCGATGTGACGGATCAGCGGCAGGTTGTCGGCCTCGCCCGAGCCGATCTTGAAGGCAGGCACGCCGATCTCGTTCAGGAAATCCGCCGCGGCGCGCGAAAAGGGCGTGGAGATGTAGATCATGCCAAGGCTTTCGGTGTAATCCTTGAGCCTGACCTCATCCTCGCGCGACAGGGCGCAACGGTTCATCACCTCCCAGATCGAGACGTCGGCATTGGGCGGGAAGATCTCCTTCGCCTCCTCGGTCATCTCGTCTTCCACGATATGGGTCTGATGCTTGATGCATTCGCAGCCCGCATCGCGGGCAAGCCGCACCATCGTCTTGGCCACATCCAGATCGCCACCATGGTTGATGCCGATCTCGGCAATGACCAGGGGCGGATGGGCGGGGGAAACCTCGCGGTGGGCGATCTTCATGTCGTCTGCCTGTTCTGTCCGATGCGGGACCAGTGAAGTTTGATGGGCGCCATCATGCCGCTTGTCGCCGCCGCTGACCAGACCAGGCGACGTCCGCGGCCCAGCGGGATGACCGCGCCTTCGGGCAGGGCCTGCAATTGTTCGGGCTTGGCCTGGCCGCCGGAAAAGGTGATGGCGACAAGATTCTGCCGTCTGGCACGTGTCCGGGTCATGCGGCCCAGAAGGCCCGCGAGGGCGGGAATGCGGCTTGCAAATTCATTGGTGAACTTGACGGCCAGGTCTGGCGGAATGCGGCGCAGGGCCCGGCCGGCGATCCGGGACAGATACTTGTCGTCCGCCACAGCGTATTCCGGGCGCGGGTCGTGCGCCCAGTCCTTCAGGAACTGGTCCGGCACATGGGTCCAGTCCCCGGGGCGAAACAGCACGAGCGAACTGTTGCCCCGCCAGCGCAGCGGCAGGATCCACGACAGAATCCGCAACAGCGGCCAGATCGTGCCCCAGGTTGCCGGCAGCATGTAGATCCCGGGCCGTTCCAGAAGCGGCAACAGGCGCAGCACATCACCCGTGACCATCGTGTCAAGATCGACAAGCAGCGCCGGGATATCGGGTTCCAGCAGCCCGGGCGAAAATACCGAAAGCTTTGCCTGACAACCGCCCCCCAGGTATTCGGGGCGGGCGAAGGCCTCGGGGATAGGGTGCTGCGCGACAGTCAGCCCTTGGCGCGGGCGGTCGCTCAGGCAGAGGATGTGCAGCGGCGCGCTGGCGTGGTCGCGCAGGCTTTCCGCCAGCGCGTTCACATGGTCGGCCCCGTATTTCGTGCCCCAGAACAACAGGACCACCTGAAGCGCCGCGCGCGGCCTTTGGTCAGGCATTGCGGATCGTATCGCCCGGTTGCAGCTTGGGCGTCAGCTCCACGCGTTCTCCGCCGACAAGGTCGCTTTGACGTTTGCCGGAAATGATCTCGGCGGCGATCTGGCCGATTTCCCGGCGGCAGGCATCCATCGTGGCCAGCCGGCGCGGCAGGCCGTCCAGCAGCTCCACGCCGTTAAACCCGGCGAGACCCAGTTTGCCCGGCACGTCGATGCCTTGTTCAAGGCAGTACAGCAGGCCGCCCGCGCCGATCATGTCGTTGGAGTAATACAGGAAATCGAGGTCGGGATTGCGCGCGAGCATCGCTTGCGTCATCTCGCGCCCCTTCAGAAGCGCCGAGCCGCCCGAATAGAACTCGGTATCGGCAAGATCGAGCCCCGCCTCGTTCAGGGCCGCACGGAAGCCTTCGAGCCGTTTGCGGGCACGGTGGTCGTGGGGCATCTTGGTGCCCAGAAACCCGATGCGTCGATAGCCAGCGGCAAGGATCGCAGCGGCCATTTCCCGCCCTGCACGTCGATGCGAGATCCCGACGTTCGAATCGATCGCCGGTCCGTCCACGTCCATGATCTCGACGATCGGAATGCCGGCGTTCGACAGCATGGCCCGGCTGATGTCGGAATGCTCCAGCCCGGCAACGATCACGCCCGAGGGTCGCCAGGACAGCATTTCGTAAAGAACCGCCTCCTCGCGTTCGAGCGAATAATCCGTGACGCCGACCACGGGCTGAAGTCCGGTATCCTCAAGCGCCTCGGAAATGCCGGCCAGCACTTCTGGAAAAACCATGTTCGACAGCGAGGGGATGATGACCGCCACCAGGTTTACCCGCTGGCTTGCCAGCGCACCCGCGATCTTGTTCGGTACATAGCCAAGGCGCTTTGCGGCCTCGAGCACCCTGTCGCGCGTTGCGGCAGACACGTCGCCGCGGTTACGAAGCACCCTGCTGACGGTCATTTCGCTTACGCCTGAGGCTTCCGATACATCGCGCAGCGTCAAGGGGCGGCGTGGATCGGGCGTCGGGAGTTTTGTCACGGGGGTAAAACCTGTCTTGCCTCAGGACTAGTTAGCGCCAAACCCGCAGCCATTCCAAGCGCGTTCTGCAAGGACCGGCGGCATCCATGGCAGAGGCAACCGCGGATGGCGGAGCGGTTGTCGATCGGGGGTGCCCCCGTCATCGGTTCCGTTCCGACCCGGGAAAGACTGCGGCGCCATCAGGATGCCGCGTCCATGGCCCTTTCGCGCAATTGCCGGCCAGAAGCCACAGGCCTCGTCGACGTCCTTGCGAATGGAGGGCGAAGACCTGCCCGGTCGTCACAACAAAGGGATGGTTGACCGTTGGTCCCACCTGATCCGGCCGCCCTGTCGTCAGCCGCATCCAGTAGCCCGCCCACGGCAGCGCCCCACAGGTCTTGCAGCCCCGTTCAGGCTGCGTCGGGCGCTGATGATGGTGATATCATTCGGCATCGCTCCCACCCTTTGGAAGATCGCCGGGTAGCAGCGCCATGGTCGGACTTGCCTGCTTCAACAGGGCTGGGCGCAGCGGATCATCGCGCATGCCGGGGCCGCCGCCCGAGACGCGCGCCTGCCGCTTGAGAGGGATCCCGTCCTCCGCAAGCGGCTGAACGAGCGTGGGCCCGAGTTTCTGCAGGGCTGCAGACCTACCGACATCCGAACATCCTCCGCCTCGGGCCGGCATCTGCCTGGTGTGAGGGGCGCACCGGGCGCTGCACGCGTGCGCGACCGGCTCGGCGGGATTGGGTGGTGGCGCAGGATTGCGTGGGAGGATCTGCCAAGGGTCGCCATCATCGGGTGCGGCCAAGGCGCCGCGGCTCGTTCGTTGCCGCGGGGCACGTGGGCTTGGTGTGAGGTTGGGGGCTTGGTGTGAGGTTGGGGGCTTGGTGTGAGGCTGGGGGCCGTGGCAGCGTTCGTTACCCCGCAGGTTTTTCCAAGGGAAAGGGTAGCGACGGCGCGCTCCGGGCATTGAAAGGGTGGCGCAGCCGTTGCCGATCCGCCATGCCAGCTTCGACAGGCGTCGGGTGCGATTTGCAGTCAGCCAGCTTCAACCGCAACGCGCGCAACGGGCGCTGGACACTTGGCCCCCGGCCGCCGTCGCGCAGCCCCGTTTCGCCCGGATACCGCCCGATGCGCCCTACAGGAGGCAAAACTGCGTCGGTCTCGTTCCGGCGGTTGAAATCCGGCGCGCTTGCCCGTAACGAGAAGGGGCCGCAAGGCGGCCCCGTAGCTCAGCAGGATAGAGCAGCAGATTCCTAATCTGGAGGTCGGAGGTTCGAATCCTCTCGGGGTCACCAGCGGTTCACTTCGTCAGGATCAGCTTGCCCGCCTTGGTGATGCGCAGCGTGTAGATCTGGTCGTTAAGCCGGATCTGCGCCTGGATGCCGCCGCCGGTCAGATCGGTCGCGTCATGCAGCGGCAGGCCGCTGACCGCTTCGACGATACGGGGGTGGGTTACGATCATGTTCATGCAAGGCCTCCGACGCGGTCCACGATTTGCTCGATCCGGGTTTCGATCCATGCGCCGTCAAACAGGGCCTGCACAAGCGCGAGGCTGCAGATTGCGCTGTGCCGCCGCGCAGCCAGGGGCATGGAAGGCGAAGCCGCGCGGGCGGGCGGCAAGGGGGTAGGCACTGGTCTTGTCATCCTGTTCTCCTGTCGCGTTTCTGGGCTTCCCACAGCGGGTGGCTCGATCATGCAAGAAACCTGACAGAAAGACCTTGGAGAGTCAATCCTGATTGTTTTTATCAGTTATAGACAGGGATCTTCCCAGGCATCGATCACTGCCATGGCCTCTTCCGCGGTCTCCACGAAACGGAAAAGGTGAAGGTCTTCCGCCGCGATGGTCCCGGCATCGGCAAGCGCATCCCAGTTGATGATCCGGCGCCAGAACGCTTCGCCAAACAGAAGGAAGGGCACGGGCCGCATCCGTCTGGTCTGGATCAGGGTGAGCGACTCGAACATTTCGTCCAGCGTTCCGAATCCACCCGGAAACACCGCAACCGCGCGGGCGCGCATCAGGAAGTGCATCTTGCGCACCGCGAAATAGTGAAAGTTGAAGCAAAGATCGGGCGTCACATAAATGTTCGGCCGCTGTTCATGCGGCAGCACGATGTTCAGCCCGATCGAGATCCCGCCCGCGTCCTGGGCGCCGCGGTTGCCGGCCTCCATCACGCCCGGGCCGCCCCCCGTGACGATCACGTAATCCTTGCCATAGCTTTCGACGCTGCGCTCGGTGACAAGCCGGGCGAAACGCCGGGCCTCGTCGTAATAATGCGCAAGGCCGGCCAGGGTTTCGGTGCGGGCCTGATCCTTGTGGGCCGGTTCGGGAATGCGCGCGCCCCCGAACAGCACCACGGTTGACTGGATGCCCCGTTCGGCCATCACCAGTTCCGGCTTGAGCAGTTCCAGCTGCAGCCGGACCGGACGCAGTTCCTCCCGCATCAGGAAGTCGGTATCGGCAAAGGCAAGCCGGTAGGCCGGCGCGCGGGCCTGTGCGGTATCGGGCCGGTGCTGCGCGGCTTCGAAATCTTGCTGCGAATCCCGCAGGGGGTGGGTTCTGCCGTCGTCGGTCATGCTGCTTCTCCTCGCGCGCGTTGGCGCTAACCTAATGCCGGTGCCGGACCAGCGCCACCCTTGGGAATTGCGCCGACGGGGGCGCTCGTCTATAGGCACGGTCACGCCAGCAAAACCGAACCGGAGGATCCAATGTCGAACGCTGCCCTGGAAACCGCGATCGAGGCCGCCTGGGACGCGCGCGACAGCATCACCCCCGCCACGACCGGCGAGACGCGTGATGCGATCGAGGCAACGCTTGCCGCGCTGGACAAGGGCCAGCTGCGCGTCGCCGAACGTCAGGCGGATGGCCGCTGGCATGTGAACCAGTGGGCCAAGAAGGCGGTGCTGCTTGGTTTCCGGCTGAAGGATATGGAAGAACAGACCGGCGGGCCGCAGGGCGGCGGCTGGTGGGACAAGGTGGACAGCAAGTTCAAGGGCTGGGCCGCGTCCGACTGGAAAGCGGCCGGGTTCCGCGCGGTTCCGAACTGCGTCGTGCGCCGCTCTGCCTTTATCGCGCCTGGCGTGGTTCTGATGCCGTCCTTCGTCAATCTGGGCGCCTATGTCGACAGCGGCACCATGGTCGACACCTGGGCAACGGTCGGATCCTGCGCGCAGATCGGCAAGAACGTGCACCTGTCGGGCGGCGTTGGCATCGGCGGCGTTCTGGAGCCGATGCAGGCCGGACCCACGATCATCGAGGACAACTGCTTCATCGGCGCCCGCTCCGAGGTGGTCGAGGGCGTGATCGTGCGCGAGGGATCGGTGCTGGGCATGGGCGTGTTCATCGGTCAGTCGACCAAGATCGTCGATCGCGAAACCGGCGCGGTGATGTATGGCGAGGTTCCGGCAGGCTCGGTGGTGGTCGCCGGGTCGATGCCTTCGAAAGGTGGCGTGCATCTTTACTGCGCGGTCATCGTGAAGAAGGTCGATGCGCAGACCCGCTCCAAGACCTCGATCAACGAATTGCTGCGCGACTGATGGAAGAGGCTGACCGCCCCGCGCCCAAGCCGAAACGCCCGCAGCAGGTTTACACGCTGCTGGTCGAGGTCGGCCGCAGGAAGGACGACGGCCTGCCGCCCAAGGCGACGGGCGCGGCCCTGATCTGCTATGCAAGCGGTGTGGACGAGGCCGAGGCGGTGCGCGAAACGGTTGCGATCCTGAAGCAGGCCGAGCTTGCCCCTCTTGATGTGACGGGCTACGGCACGCTGGATGAACGCCTTGCCGCCGGGGAAGAGATCGATGCCGAGGAACAGGCGCTCATGCAGCGCGCATTGCAGGAAAATTCGGTGATCGTCGCGCAGATGACACCGTTCTTCGACTGAGGCCCCGATGACCACCGATGCTGTCGCGCTGACCGCCGATCTGATCCGTTGCCCATCCGTCACGCCCCAAGAGGGTGGGGCGCTGGTTCTGCTGGAAGGGCTTCTGGCGGGCGCGGGTTTTCACTGCACACGCGTGGATCGGGGGGGTGTTCCCAACCTCTTTGCCCGCTGGGGCGACAAGGGGCACGCGCGCAGCTTTGGCTTCAACGGCCATACCGATGTCGTTCCCGTGGGCGATGCCGCCGCCTGGAGTGTCGATCCCTTCGGCGCGGAAATCCGTGATGGCATCCTTTACGGGCGCGGCGCGACCGACATGAAGTCGGGGGTTGCGGCCTTTGTCGCGGCGGCGATCGATTTCGTGACGGCCACGCCCCCCGATGGGGCGATCATCATCACGATCACCGGCGATGAAGAGGGCGATGCCAGGCACGGCACTGTCGCGCTTCTGGACTGGATGCGCTCCGAGGGCGAGGCGATGGCGCATTGCCTGGTGGGAGAGCCCACCTGCCCCGAGTCCATGGGCGAGATGATGAAGATCGGGCGGCGCGGGTCGCTTACCGCCCATGTGACAGCCCGGGGCGTGCAGGGCCACTCGGCCTATCCGCACCGGGCCAGAAACCCGCTCACGGCCCTTGTGCGGCTTCTGGACCGTCTGGCGCAACACGAGCTTGACCAGGGCACGGCACATTTCGACGCCTCGACATTGGCGATCACCACGATCGACACCGGCAATCCGGCAACCAACGTGATCCCGGCCCAGGCGCGGGCGAGCGTGAACATCCGCTTCAACGATACCCATACCGGGCAGGGGCTGGCCGAGTGGCTTCAGCAGATGGCGGAAGTGGTTCGCGCTGAAACCGGCGTCAGTCTTGATCTGACGGTCGGGATTTCGGGCGAAAGCTTCCTGACCCCGCCCGGTCCATTTTCGGACCTGGTGGCGCGGGCGGTGGCGGCGGAAACCGGGCGCGAACCGGCCCTGTCCACCTCGGGTGGGACATCCGATGCGCGCTTCATCAAGGACCATTGCCCGGTGGTGGAATTCGGCTTGGTGGGGCGCACGATGCATCAGGTGGATGAATGTGTTCCCGTGGCGCAGATCCAGCAGTTGAAGGCGATTTACGGCCGGATCCTGCGCGACTATTTCGGCTGAATCCTACCCGACTTTCCGCATGACGAAGCAGGGGCTGCGTGCTACCTGTGAAAAATGACGCGTATACCCTCCAAAGATGACCTTCGCACCTGGATCGCCGAGAACCCGGGCCTGACGGCAAAGCGTGACATCGCCAAAGCCTTCGGGATCAAGGGCGCGGCCCGCATCGATCTCAAGCGCCTGCTCAAGGAGCTTGAGGGCGAAGGCCTGGTCGAGCGCCGCCGGCGCACCTACCGCGATGCGGAAAAGCTGCCGCCGGTCAGCATCGTTCAGGTGCTGGCCCCCGATGCCGCGGGTGATCTTTATGCCCGCCCGCTGGAATGGCAGGGCGAGGGGCCGGAACCGAAGGTGCTGATGCAGTTGCGCGAAGCCGATCCCGCGCTGGGCGAGGGTGACCGCATCCTTGCCCGGCTGACCGAGGTCATCGGCGAGGCGCATCACTACGAGGGGCGTGTGATCCGCAGGATCGGCGTCAATCCGCAGCGCCTGCTGGGCATCTTCCGCAAGGAAACCGAAGGCGGCCGGATCGTTCCCATCGACAAGGGCGCCGACAAGGAATGGCGGGTCCTGGCGGGGGCGACGCTTGGGGCGCAGGATGGCGAACTGGTCGAGGCCGAACAGGCGGGCCTTCGGGCGCGGATGGGCCTGCCGCAGGCGCGGGTGGTCAACCGGCTGGGCGACCCGACAGCGCCCAAGGCGGTGTCGTTGATAGCCATTCACCAGCATGGAATCCCCGATGCCTTTTCCGACGAAGCCATCGCCGAGGCCGACCGCGCCCGACCGGCTGCGCTGGGCAAGCGCGAGGATCTGAGGCATCTGCCGATCGTCACCATCGATCCCTCGGATGCGCGCGATCATGACGATGCCGTCTATGCCCATGCCGATGACGACCCGAAGAACGAGGGTGGCCATATCGTCTGGGTCGCCATCGCCGATGTGGCCCATTATGTGCGCCCCGGATCGGCGCTGGACCGCGAAGCCTGGACGCGCGGCAATTCCAGCTATTTCCCCGACCGCGTGGTGCCGATGCTGCCGGACAGGCTTTCGGGGGATCTCTGTTCGCTGCACGAAGGCGTGCCGCGGCCGTGCATCGCCGTGCGTATGAAGATCGACGCCGCGGGCAACAAGATCGGGCACCGCTTTACCCGCGCGATGATGCAGTCGCCTGCCTCGCTGAGTTATGAAGAGGTTCAGGCCGCGCAGGATGGCCGGCCGAACGACCGCTGCGCCGAACTGCTGGAGGAGGTGATCCACCCGCTCTATGCCGCCTATGCCGCCCTGCACCGCGCCCGGGCCAGGCGTCAGCCGCTGGATCTCGACCTGCCCGAACGGCGGATCGAGCTTTCACCCGAGGGCAGGGTGACATCGGTCGCCTTCCGCGAACGCCTGGATGCGCACAAGCTGATCGAGGAGTTCATGATCCTCGCCAATGTCGCCGCGGCGGAAGAGCTGAACCGCCTGCGCCGTCCGCTTCTGTTCCGCGTCCACGAAGAGCCCAGTCCGGAAAAGCTGGAGGCGCTGCGCGAGGTTGCCCAGGCTTCGGGCTTCACGCTGGCCAAGGGGCAGGTGCTCCAGACCCGGCACATCAACAACCTTCTGGCCCAGGCACAGGGGACCGAGTTCGACGAACTCCTGAACATCAGCGCACTGCGGTCGATGACCCAAGCCTATTACAACGCCGAAAATTTCGGCCACTTCGGGCTGGCGCTGAAGAACTATGCGCATTTCACCTCGCCCATCCGGCGCTATGCGGATCTGGTGGTGCACCGGGCGCTCATTTCCGGACATGGCTGGGGGGATGACGGCCTTTCACCCCAAGATATCGAGCGGCTGGAGGAAACCGCCAAGCATATCTCGGAAACCGAACGGCGCAGCATGGCCGCCGAGCGTGACACCACAGACCGCTATCTGGCCGCCTACCTCTCCGAAAGGGTGGGCAACGAATTCGAGGGCCGCATATCCGGCGTCACGAAATTCGGACTGTTCGTGAAGCTTTCCGAAACAGGCGCGGACGGGCTGATCCCGATCCGCACGCTCGGGCGCGAGTATTTCCACTATGACAACCGCAGCCAGACACTGATGGGCGACCGGAGCGGCCTGACACTGGGCATCGGGCAGCGGGTTACCGTCCGGCTTGCCGAGGCGGTGCCGGTGACGGGCGGGTTGATGCTGGAGCTTCTGTCGATCGAGGATCGCGAGTTGCCGCGCGGTTCGCTTCCGGCACGAGGGGCACCGAAGGGACGCAAGCCGGGCGCCTTCAAGGCCCGCAGCGCCAGCACCAAACGCAAAGTTGAACGCAAACGCCGGTCCTGAACCCGACCGGGCGGTGCTTTGGTTGGCGCAAAGGGTGAAAAAGGCTAAACTTGCGCTAACGATAACAGAGCAGGTGCCCGATGCGTAAGACCTTCACCGCCCTCGGATTGGCGACCCTTCTTCTGCCTGGCTGCGGCATGGGCGGGCCCGTAGATCGATCCGCCCGCCCCGAGGCACGTCCGGCGCCCGCGGCCGATGCCGGGCCGCGCCAGCCCGGAAGCCAAAGCGGCTTCAACCGATGGGTCGAGGGGTTCCGCCCCCGGGCTACCGCGCAGGGAATCTCGCCGCAGGTCTTCGACCGGGCCTTTCGCAACGCCAGCTACATGCCCGATGTGGTTCAGCGCGACCGCAACCAGGCCGAGTTCACCCGCGCGATCTGGGACTATCTCGACGGGGCCGTTTCCGCAACGCGCATCAACACCGGGCGCGCCAAGCTGGCCGAACATGCCCGCGTCCTGCAGGCGATCGAGGCGCGCTATGGCGTTGAAAAGGAAGTGGTGCTGGCGGTCTGGGGGATGGAAAGCTCCTATGGCGGCTTCCGCGGAACAACGCCGATCATCCCGGCGCTGGCCACGCTTGCCTATGACGGGCGTCGCGGTCCCTTCTTCGAGGAACAGCTGGTGGCCGCGCTGAAGATCGTTCAGGCCGGCGATATCGGCCCCGAGGCGATGACCGGGAGTTGGGCCGGTGCCATGGGCCATACCCAGTTCATGCCGACAAGCTATCTGGATTACGCGGTTGACTTTACCGGCGACGGGCGCCGCGACATCTGGTCGGATGATCCGAGCGATGCGCTGGCCTCGGCTGCCGCCTATCTGGCGCGGTTCGGCTGGACCCGCGGCCAGCCCTGGGGGGTCGAGGTGCAGTTGCCGCAGGGGTTCAATCACGCCCTGGTCGGCACGGCGCGACCCGTCGGGGACTGGGCGGCGCAGGGCGTGCGGCTTGCCGGGGGCGGGGCGATTCCCAACCACGGCAATGCGCAGCTTTTCCTGCCGGCCGGCGCCCGTGGCCCTGCCTTCCTGACCTTCAGCAATTTTGCCGTCATCAAGCGCTACAATTCGTCCGATTCCTACGCTCTGGGCATCGGCCACCTGTCCGACAGGTTGCGCGGCGGCGGGCCGTTCCGGGCCGACTGGCCTCGGGGGGATCGCGCGCTGAGCGTGGCGGAGCGGCAGGAGCTGCAGCGGCTTCTGACCGCCCGTGGCTTCGATACCGGCGGTGTCGACGGGCGGATCGGGCCGAACACCCTTGCCGCTGTCCGTGCCTATCAATCGGCGGCGGGCCTGACGCCGGATGGCTATGTCTCGGCCGATCTGCTGACGCGGCTGCGCCGGGGCTGAGAGGGCTGGCGGGGTTCAGGCCCCGCCGGGGAGGTGGCGCTGAAAATGTCCGATCACCTGCGCATAGGTGGCTCTTTTGAACGGCACGATGCTGTCGAGCAGTTCCGATGAGGTCAGCCAGCGCCACTCGGAAAACTCGGGATGGGTGGTTGCGATGTTGATCTGACGATCTTCACCGGTGAAGCGCATCAGGAACCAGCGCTGTTTCTGCCCGCGAAAACGGCCCTTCCACACCTTGCCGACCAGATCGGGCGGCAGGTCATAGCGGATCCAGCCCGGCGTTTCCTCCTGCACCGTCACCAGGTCGGGGGAAACGCCGATTTCCTCGGTCAATTCGCGCAGCGCGGCCTGACGCGGCGTTTCGCCCTCATCGATGCCACCCTGGGGCATCTGCCAGGCCGGGATATCACTGTCGATGCGCTGGCCCGCAAAGATGCGGCCGTCGCGGTTCACAAGCATGACGCCGACGCAGGGTCGGTAGGGCAGGGCCGCGATTTGTTCGGGTGTCATCATCCAGTTCCTTACGGGCCGGGGCCGCGTCGCGTGGCCCCGGCGCCAGGATCAATCCTGCGTCGCGCGCACCGAGGGAGAGAGCGCCGACATGCCTTTCAGGATATCGATCGCATAGGCTAGCTGGTAGTCCTCTTCGCGCAGCCGTGCCGCTTCTTCGGCCCGGCGCTGTTCGGCCTCCATCTGTTCGCGCTCGGCATCGCTCATGCTGTCATTGAGAAGCGAATTGCGCAGATCGGCCTCGCTGCGGCTGTGCAGGGGATTGGTCTCCTCGTCCTCCGAGGCCGGGCGGCGCGGCGGTTGCTGCACAAGGATATCCGGCGCCACGCCCAGCGCCTGGATCGATCTCCCGGACGGGGTGTAATAGCGCGAGGTCGTCAGGCGCATCGCCCCGTCGCCGCGCAGCGGAACGACTGTCTGGACCGATCCTTTGCCGAAGCTCTTGGTGCCGACCACGATCGCGCGGCGGTGATCCTGCAAGGCGCCAGCGACGATTTCCGACGCCGATGCCGAGCCGCCATTGATCAGGACCACGATCGGCTTGCCCTCGGTCAGATCCCCTTCCGTGGCGTTGAACCGTTCGCCGGCTTCGGCATCACGGCCCCGGGTCGAAACGATTTCGCCCTTGTCGAGGAAAGCATCGGTCACGCGGATCGCCTGGTTCAGCAGGCCGCCCGGGTTGTTGCGCAGGTCAAGCACGATGCCGTTCACGCGATCAAGCCCGCCGGCTTCCTCGATGCTCTGGCGCAGGCCTTCCTCGAGATTGGCATAGGTCTGGTCGTTGAAGGTCGTGACACGCAATACGACCGTGTCACCTTCAAGCCGGGTCCGCACCGCCGTCAGCTTGATCGTGTCGCGGATGATCGACAGGTCGAACGGCTCTGCCCGGCCTTCACGCACCACGGTGATGATGATTTCCGATCCGACCGGCCCCCGCATCATCTGGACGGCCTGGTCCAGCGTGAGGCCCAGCACCGATTCGCCGTCCACATGGGTGATGAAGTCACCGGCCTCGACGCCGGCGATGTCGGCAGGCGTTCCGTCGATCGGTGAAACGACCTTGACGAAGCCCTCTTCCTGCGTGACCTCGATCCCCAGGCCGCCAAACTCGCCCCGGGTTTGCACCCGCATGTCGGAAAAATCCTCGGGCGGCAGATAGCCGGAATGGGGATCAAGCGAGGTCAGCATGCCGTTGATCGCCGCTTCGATCAGATCGGCCGGATCAACCTCCTCGACATACTGGTTGCGGATCCGCTCAAAAATGTCGCCGAACAGATCAAGCTGCTGATAGACCGAGGCATTGCGGCTCGCCTCTTGCGCGAGAAGCGGCCCGGCGACCTGCGTGGTCAGTACCGCCCCGATCATCGTGCCGCCCAATGCGGCCATCACGAATTTTCTCATGCCGTCCTATTCCTCTGTCTGTGCGAACCATTCGGCCGGGTCGGTAGGCCGGTTCAACCGCCGGATTTCCAGGTAAAGCGTCTCGGTCTGGCCGCCTCCGGCCCCGTCGCGCGCCAGCGCCAGAAACTCGGCTGCGAATTCCTCGGCCCCTGCCGCGCCCCCGGGCATGAGGCCAAGCGGGCTGCCTTCCGGGATGACTTGCCCCACCGCACCATAAAGCACCTCCATCCCCGCGAGCACCATGAGATAACCGCCTTCCGGCTCAAGGATCATCACATTTCCGTAGTCGAGCAGCGGCCCCATGTAGCGGATGGTGGCGGGCGCGGGCGCGGTGACAAGAGCATTGGCGCGCGTCGCCAGCAACAGGCCCGGGCGGCGCACGCCGGCGGCATCCGCTTCGTTGAACTGCCGCAGGATCGTGCCCTGCACCGGCAGACGCAGCCCCCCTTGTCGGTCGCTGAAGTCCTGCGCCACCTCGTCGGGTCCGATCTGCGTGTCGGACAGAAGGTCGGCAAAGCTGTCGAGCGTGTCGATGGTTTCCACGATGCTGCGCAATTCGTCCGGGCGTTCCGCAAATTTCTGCGGCAGGTCGCGGCGTTCGGCAATGGCCTGCGACAGCTGGGCGCGTGCCTCTTGCGCGGCCTGCAACCCCTCTTCAAGCGTCTGCGCCGCATTCTGCTGAAGCTGGCGAAGGGTCGCGATTTCAGTCAGGTCGCGGCGCAGGATCTCGGCCTCGGCGTGCAGGGCGGGCGTCACTTCGCTCAGGATCATCCCCGACCGGGCCGTGCCGACGGGGCCGGTGGGATGCAGAAGCAGCATCGGCCCCGCTGCGTTTTCCATCGCCGTCATCACGCCGACAAGGCGCGCCACCTGGTCGCGCCGCGCATCCCACTGGCGGCGGATGGCCTCTTCGCGGATCGCGGCGCGGCGCAGCCCTTCGCGCAGGGCAACCAGCCCGTCCTCATAGGCCTGGATCGTGCGGGTCAGCGCCGTCACCCGGTCGCGCGCGGCAGAGGCTTCGCGCAGGGCGGCAGTCGCCTCGCTCAGGTTGCGCGCAGCCAGGCGCGCGGCTTCTCCGGCGTCGCCCTCTGCGCGCGCCGGGCCTGCAAGGGCAAGCAGGGTCGCCGTGGCAAGGATCAGGTTGCGCATCAGCAAATCAGGCTTTCGCCGGTCATTTCATCGGGCTTCGGCAATCCCATGAGCTGCAGAAGCGTAGGCGCAATATCGGCAAGGCGCCCGTCGCGAAGCTGCGCACCTTCCGGCCCGCCGATCAGCGCGACGGGAACCGGATTGGTGGTATGGGCCGTATGCGGCCCGCCGGTTTCGGGGTCGATCATCAGTTCGCAGTTGCCGTGGTCGGCGGTCAGGATCATCGCGCCCCCGGCAGCCGCAAGCGCAGGAAGAACGCGCGCAAGCCCACGGTCCACAGCCTCGCAGGCGGCAATTGCGGCCGGAAGCGAGCCGGTGTGCCCCACCATGTCGGGGTTGGCATAATTCACCACGATCAGATCGTAGCCCGCGCCGATCGCAGCCACCAGACGCTCGGTCACCTCGCCGGCCGACATCTCGGGTTGAAGGTCGTAGGTGGCCACCTTGGGGCTGAGCGGCATGAACCGGTCCTCGCCCGCTTCGGGCGCCTCGCGGCCACCGTTGAGGAAGAACGTCACATGCGGGTATTTCTCGGTCTCGGCAATGCGGAACTGGCGCAGCCCGTGCGACGCGACCCATTCGCCAAGCGTGTTGACCAGCACCCGTTTGGGAAACGCGGTGGTCATGAAGCCGTTGTGCGCCTCGGAATATTCCACCATCCCCAGAAGGGCGGCCCAACGGGGGCGGGGGCCGGTTTCGAACGCGGAGAACCCCGGTGCGCCGATTGCCGACAGGATCTCGCGCGCGCGATCGGCCCGGAAATTCAGGCAGAAGAAGCCGTCCCCATCGGCAGCGCCGGTATAATTGCCGATCAGCGTGGGCAGAATGAACTCGTCGCTTTCGCCGCGGGCATAGGCGGCCTGAACGGCCGCTTGCGCATCGGCGGCGTGATGGGGTGCCTGACCGCGGATCATGGCGGCATAGGCAGCCCCCACACGTTCCCAGCGATTGTCGCGGTCCATGGCATAGTAGCGCCCCGTCACTGTGGCGATCACAGCGCCAGCAGGAAGCGACGGCGCGAACTGCGCGACGAAATCGCCCGCGGAAACGGGGGCGACATCGCGCCCGTCGGTGATCGCATGGATCGCCACCGGCACGCCGGCCGCGGTGATTGCCCGCGCGGCGGCAAGAAGATGCGTCATATGTCCGTGCACGCCGCCGTCGGACACCACGCCCATCAGATGCGCGGTGCCGCCGCTTTGCCGAAGCGCTGCGATGAAGGCCAGAAGCGCCTCGTTCCGGGCAAAGCTGCCGTCCTCGACCGCAAGATCGATCTGTCCGAGATCCATCGCGACAACGCGGCCGGCCCCGATGTTGGTATGGCCGACTTCGGAATTCCCCATCTGGCCACTGGGCAGTCCCACGTCCGGGCCGTGGGTGATCAGTTGCGCATGGGGGCAGGTGGCCATGATGTGGTCAAAGGTCGGAGTCCGGGCCTGGGCCGGGGCGCTGACCTCCGGGTTCCGGCCGATCCCCCAGCCGTCAAGGATGCAGAGCACGACAGGTTTGGGGTGGGTCATCATGGCCTCCGGGCGTTCCGATGCTGTGGCCCCGTTCTAAGGGGCCTGTTCGGGAAGGGCAACATCACGCGCGGTGGTAGGGCGCCCCCGCAAGGATCGAGGCGGCGCGGTAAAGCTGTTCGGCCAGCATGACCCGCACCAGCATATGCGGCCAGACCATGCGTCCGAGCGACAGGCTCGCATCCGCCTGCGCCCGCAAGGCAGGCGCGATCCCGTCCGCGCCGCCGATCACGAAGGCAGCGTCCATCCGCCCCTGATCGCGCCAATCGGCCAGCATCTGCGCGAATTCGGGCGAGGTCAGGTTGCGACCGCGTTCGTCCAGGGTGCAGACAAGCGCCCCCTCGGGCAGTGCGCGGGCCAGAAGGGCCGCTTCGGCCGCCATGCCGCCGCCCTTCCTGTCCTCGACCTCGTGCATCTGCACGGGCCCAAGCGACAGGGGGCGCCCGCTTCGATCAAAGCGTGTGAGATAATCATCGACAAGCGCGCGTTCAGGGCCGCTGCGAAGGCGCCCGACCGCGCAGATATGTATGCGCATCCGGCCTCAGGAACGGGCTGCCTGCGTCGGCATCCACATCTTCTCAAGCTGGTAGAATTCGCGCACTTCGGGGCGGAACACATGGACGATGACGTCACCCGTGTCGATCAGCACCCAATCGCCGGTTTCCTTGCCCTCGATCCGGCTGGTACGGCCAAGATCCTGCTTCAGCCGGTCCACAAGCTTTTCGGCGATGGCTGCGACCTGGCGCGACGACCGGCCCGAGCAGATCACCATGTGATCGGCCATTTCCGAACGGCCGCGCAGGCTGATCGTCACGACGTCCTCGGCCTTGTCGTCGTCAAGCGAGGCAAGAATGTGCCGCAGAAGTTCGTCTCCGGAGACATCGGATGGCGCAGTCATCTGCGCCTCGGGTGCGGCCGTGCTGCTGGCCGCGTTCTGCATGTAAGACAGGACATTGTCCTCCTGGGTTGCGCGCCGACTGGCCGCGGCGCAGGCATGGCTTCAATGTAGCATCGGGAGGTTAAAATCTCAATGATCCCGCCCGTGGCTTTTGCAAGGGCATCGGCACGCCGCAGGGCATATTGCCAGAGGCAGGATTCGGGCGTAGAAAGCCTGCATGACACGTTTCTTCGACATGGATGACCGTGCGCGCCTGCCCTGGCGCTTTTATGGCGAGTCGCTCTCCATTCTCGCGCGACTTACGCGCGGCTGATGCCGCGACCCGTGCCGCATTCCGGCACGCCCTGTTCTCAGAGCCAAACCTCATAGACGAGAGAGAGCCATGACTGCTCCGCGCACGCTTTACGACAAGATCTGGGACGACCATGTTGTCGACCGTTCCGAAGACGGCACCTGCCTGCTGTATATCGACCGCCATCTGGTGCACGAAGTGACCAGCCCGCAGGCCTTCGAAGGTCTGCGCATGGCCGGCCGCAAGGTCCGTGCCCCGGAAAAGACCATCGCCGTGCCCGACCACAACGTGCCCACCACCTGGGACCGTGAAAAAGGCATCGATAACGAGGAAAGCCGTATCCAGGTCGATGCGCTGGACAGGAATGCCCGCGACTTTGGCATCAACTATTATCCGGTGTCCGACATCCGCCAGGGCATCGTGCATATCGTCGGCCCGGAACAGGGCTGGACGCTGCCGGGCATGACCGTCGTCTGCGGTGACAGCCACACTGCGACCCACGGCGCCTTCGGGGCGCTGGCGCATGGCATCGGCACCTCCGAGGTGGAACATGTTCTGGCCACCCAGACGCTGATCCAGAAGAAGTCGAAGAACATGAAGGTCGAGATCACGGGCAAGCTTCTGCCCGGCGTCACGGCCAAGGACATCACCCTTGCCGTCATCGGCAAGACCGGCACCGCAGGCGGCACCGGCTATGTCATCGAATATTGCGGCGAGGCGATCCGCGACCTGTCGATGGAAGGCCGCATGACCGTCTGCAACATGGCGATCGAAGGCGGCGCCCGCGCTGGTCTGATCGCGCCCGACGAAAAGACCTTCGAATACGTCAAGGGCCGCCCGCATGCGCCGAAAGGCGCGGCCTGGGAGGCGGCGCTTGCCTACTGGAAGACGCTTTTCACCGATGAAGGCGCGCAGTTCGACAAGGTGGTGACCATCCGCGGCGAGGATATCGCGCCGGTCGTGACCTGGGGCACCAGCCCCGAGGACGTGCTGCCGATCACCGATGTGGTTCCCGCGCCCGAATCCTTTGCCGGGGGCAAGGTCGAGGCCGCGCGCCGCAGCCTCGACTACATGGGTCTGACCCCGGGCATGAAGCTGACCGACATCAAGGTCGATGCGGTCTTCATCGGGTCCTGCACCAACGGCCGGATCGAGGATCTGCGTGCTGCTGCCGAAGTCCTGAAGGGCAAGAAGCTCGCTCCTGGGGTCCGGGGCATGGTTGTGCCGGGGTCGGGCCTTGTGCGCCTGCAGGCCGAGGAAGAGGGGCTGGCCGATATCTTCAAGGAGGCCGGGTTCGAATGGCGCCTTGCCGGCTGTTCGATGTGCCTGGGCATGAACCCCGACCAGCTTGCACCGGGTGAGCGCTGTGCTGCCACCTCGAACCGGAACTTCGAGGGGCGCATGGGGCGTGGCGGACGCACCCATCTGATGAGCCCGGTCATGGCCGCAGCCGCGGCGATCACCGGCCATCTGACCGACATACGCGACATCATGGCCGAGACGGTGTAAGGAGCGGATCATGGACAAGTTCACCACCCTTACCGGCGTTGCCGCGCCGATGCCGCTGGTCAATGTCGATACCGACATGATCATCCCCAAGCAGTTCCTGAAGACGATCAAGCGCACCGGTCTTGGCGCGAATCTTTTTGACGAGATGCGCTTTGACCAGGAGGGCAACGAGATCCCTGATTTCGTCCTGAACCAGCCCGCCTACCGGAACGCAGAAATCCTTGTGGCCGGCGAGAATTTCGGCTGCGGGTCGAGCCGCGAACATGCGCCCTGGGCGCTTCTGGATTTCGGCATCCGCTGCGTGATCGCGCCGAGCTTTGCCGACATCTTCTTCAACAACTGCTTCAAGAACGGCATTCTGCCGATCGTGCTGCCGCAGGATCAGGTGGATGTGCTGATGGAGGACGCGAAGAAGGGTGCCAATGCCCGGATGACCGTCGATCTTGAAGCGCAGGTGGTCACCACCAGCGACGGCCAATCCTTCCCGTTCGAAGTGGACGCCTTCAAGAAGCACTGCCTGCTGAACGGGCTGGATGATATCGGCCTGACGCTTGAAAAAGCCGCTGCGATCGACAGCTTCGAGGCGAAGGCCGGAACACTTCGTCCCTGGGTCTGAGGCGCACCGGATCTGCGGGGCCGCCCGGCACGGTGGCCCCGCAGCATGTCTTAAGCATCTGTTAACCTTGCTGCAGCACCCTGCCGAAAACCGGAGGGGGTGATGCGAAGCGTCTTTGTCACGGGTCTGATGCTGTGGCTTCTGGTCGGTCCCGCTCTGGCCGATCCTCTGCGCGTAGCCACCTACAATGCCGCCCTGACGCGGCGTGGTCCGGGCCTTCTGCTGCAGGATATCCTGAAGGGCGAGGATCAGGTGCAGGCCGCTGTGGCGATGATCGTGGCGGCGCGGCCTGACATCCTGCTTCTGAACAAGTTCGACTACGATTTCGGTGGCGCCGCGCTTGATGCCTTCGCGGAATCCCTGGGCGCTGCGGGGCTGGAATATCCGCATCGCTTCGCGGCCCGGCCCAACACAGGCTGGGCGACGGGCCTGGATCTTGATGGTGACGGCAGGCTGGGAACGGCCGATGATGCCCAGGGATATGGACGCTTCGCGGGCGCGGGCGGCATGGCGATCCTCTCGCGCCATCCGCTGGGCGAGGTGCGGGATTTCTCCGGATTTCTCTGGCGCGATCTTCCGGGGGCGCTGCTGCCACAGGTCGATGGCGCGCCCTTTCCATCCGCCGCCGTGTTCGAGGAACAGCGCCTCGCCTCGGTCGCGGCCTGGGAGGTGGCGGTTCTGGCGCCAACGGGGCGGCTTGGCCTGCTGGCGTTCCACGCCGGTCCGCCGGTCTTTGGCGGCCCGCATGACCGCAATCTGCGCCGCAACCATGACGAGGTTTCGTTCTGGCGTGCGCTTCTGGATGGCGAGCTGCCATTGGCTCCGCCTGAGCCTCCGTTCGTGCTGCTGGGCGGGGCGAACCTTGATCCCGAGCGGGGCGACGGCATGGGGCAGGCAATTCGTGCCCTGCTGGCGCATCCGCAGTTGCACGATCCCCTTCCCGGCAGCGACAGCGTGCGCTGGGAACGGCTCGGGCCGATGCGCGTCGATTATGTGCTGCCCTCCTGGCCAGCAGAGGGGGCGGGTCTGCTCTGGCCCGAGGATGCGCTGGGGCCCGAACGGGAGGCTCTGGCCTCGGCCCATGCCCTTGTCTGGGTGGATCTGCGTCTGCCCGCGCCTTGACCCATTGGGGCCAAGGCGTTACGCCAAGGCACCCCCATTGCAAGGACGCAAATGATGAGCAACCCCTCTCTCCTAATCCTGCCCGGTGACGGGATCGGCCCCGAAGTCATGGCCGAGGTGCGCCGGATCATCGACTGGTTCGGGACCCGCCGGGGCATCGTCTTTGACGTGAGCGAGGATCTTGTCGGCGGCGCGGCCTATGACGTGCACGGAACCCCCCTTCACGACGACACGATGACCAAGGCACAGGAGGTCGATGCCGTTCTGCTGGGTGCGGTCGGTGGCCCGAAATACGATGTGCTCGATTTCAGCGTGAAGCCGGAACGCGGCCTTCTGCGTCTGCGCAAGGAGATGGACCTTTACGCCAACCTCCGCCCCGCGCAGTGCTTCGACGCCTTGGCCGACTTCTCGTCCCTGAAGAAGGACGTGGTCGCGGGCCTTGATATCATGATCGTGCGCGAACTGACCTCGGGTGTCTATTTCGGCGAGCCGCGCGGGATCTTCACCGAGGGCAACGAACGGGTCGGCATCAACACCCAGCGCTATACCGAATCCGAGATCGCGCGCGTCGCCCGGTCTGCCTTTGAGCTGGCCCGCCGGCGCGGCAACAAGGTCTGCTCGATGGAGAAGGCCAATGTGATGGAATCCGGCATCCTGTGGCGCGAAGTGGTGCAGAAGGTCCGGGACGAGGAATATCCGGATGTGGACCTGAGCCACATGTATGCGGATGCCGGTGCCATGCAGCTGACCCGCTGGCCCAAGCAGTTCGACGTGATCGTGACCGACAACCTGTTCGGCGACCTGCTGTCCGATCTCGCCGCGATGCTGACCGGGAGCCTGGGGATGCTGCCCTCGGCGAGCCTTGGCGCCCCGATGGCCAACGGCCGGCCCAAGGCGCTTTATGAGCCCGTGCACGGATCGGCCCCCGATATCGCAGGCCAGGGCAAGGCGAACCCGATCGCCTGCATCCTCAGCTTCGCCATGGCGCTCCGCTACAGCTTTGATCTGGGCGCCGAAGCCGACCGTCTGGAAGCCGCCGTGCAGAAGGTTCTTGCCGAGGGCGTGCGCACCGCCGACCTCATGCAGGCCGAGGGGGGCAGCCCGGTCAGCACCACCGAAATGGGCGATGCCATTCTGGGTGCCCTTGAGGCAAGCCTGTAAGCACGCTTTACGCCCCGCCTGATCTGCCGGGCGGGGCAGCAGGCGCTGGCGGCCTTGCTGCAACGGGCAGGGCTGCAGCACCATGATGCAGGATCCGCTCCGAATGGGTGGTGCAGCGCCGCAACCATCTGATCGCATCGGTCGCGGCGAACACTTCGGCCAAGGGGCGGTTAAGGACCTGTTCGGGCGCCAGAGCGCGGCTGCGCAGGCGTTCCTCGCGCCGTGACAGCCGCGCTTCCAGCCGAAGAAGCCGGGCATCCGTGCCGGGCTCAGCGCTGCGAAGCATCAGCGCCGCCAGAACCCGGGCATAGCGCGTCAGATAGGGCAGGCGGGTGGCGGTCTGGATGCGGTTTTCCTGCCACGCTCGATGGGTGAGCCGTTGCAGATGGTCGATCTGGTGCAGGAGGGCCGCGTAGCGCAGCAACAACGCCTCCTGGCCCTGCGGAACCTCGATTCTCGTCACGAAGGCATGAAGTGCCAGCAGCGCGGCCTCGGCCTCTTCACGGGCCGCTGGCAGGCGCGCGAAAGAGGGTTGCGGACCCAGCGACGCGGCAAGTGCCGCGAAGAGGTTGCGCGCCACCTCGGCGGCAAAACCGGCAGCGGCATCCAGCGCGGCAGCGGGATCGCTCAGAAGCTGGGGGTGCAACACGTCCGCGGCATTTCCGCCCGGTCCCGGCACGAGGCGCTCGACGGCCCGCGCGAAGCGATGGGTGAAAGGCAGAAAGACGGCCGTGCCGATCAGGTTGAAGGTGGTGTGAAAGCCGATCAGCGCCAGCATCGCATCGCCGCGGAACAGCCCGTCACGCAGCAACGGCCCGACGAAAGGCAGGATCAGCAGCGCGAGTGCGCCGGTGCCGATCATGTAGATGATGTTGGCCACGGCCGTCTGCCGCATCGCCGCCGTCCCCCCCGCCGAGGCAAGAAGCGCCGTCACTGTCGTTCCCACATGCATGCCCACGACCATCGTGGCCGCCTGGCCGAACGAAACTGTCCCTGCCCCCAGCAGCACAAGCGCCGTCGCAACACCGGCGCTGGAGCTTTGGGTAACCAACGTGATCGCGATGCCGATCAGCACCAGCCAGAAACGGCCCATCCCGTGTTCTGATGGGAAGTCTGCCGGGCTGAGCGCATCCTCGAACTCGGCCATGCCCTGCTGCATGAAATCGAGCCCGATGAAGACCAGTGCAAGCCCCGCAAGGATCCTGCCACTGCGCGCGGCGGTTCCCCGGCCCAGCACCGCGATCAGGCTGGCCAGGAACAGGACCGGCAGCGCGATCTGCCCCAGCTTGAGCTTGAAGCCGATCACCACCACCACCCAGCCTGTCATCGTCGTGCCGATATGGGCGCCATAGAGAACGCCAAGCGCCTGCGGGAAGGTGATCAGCCCAGCGCCGACGAAGCCGATCGTCATGACGGTTGTCGCGCTAGAGGACTGGACGACCGATGTGGCGATGGCGCCGGTCGCCACGCCCGCAAGCGGCGTCCGGGTGAAACGGGCCAGCAGGGCGCGGCTTTTCTGGCCGGTGCTTTGCTTGAGCGCTTCGGTCAGCGTCTGCATTCCGAACAGGAACAGGCCGATGCCGCCCAGCAGGGTAAGGATGTCGCTTGTCATGGGGCGGACGATTTCAGAGCGCCGCCCTTCTGGCAAGCTTTTGAGAGCAAAGGACTCAGCCAAGGATTGAGCCGGCCTGCAAAGGCTCTAATTTGATCGCCGCAGGACCTGAGGGATGCCATGGCCAACAACAATATCCGCGCGGCGCTCATGGCGCTTTTGTCTTTTGCGATCTACGCAACCCACGACGTGATCGTGAAATACCTTGGTGCGCAGTATTCCCCGGTCCAGATCGTGTTTCTCAGCGTGCTTCTGGGCTTTCCCTTCGTGACCATGATGCTGATCGGCGACCGGTCGGAAGGCAATCTGCGCCCGCGCCATCCCGGCTGGACCGCATTGCGGACTCTGGCGATCGTCGTCACGGCCGTCTCGGCCTTTCATGCCTTTTCGGCGCTGCCGCTGGCCCAGACCTACGCGATCCTGTTTGCAACGCCGCTGCTGATCACCCTGCTGTCGATCCCGATCCTCGGCGAGACCGTGCGGCTGCGGCGCGGGCTGGCTGTCGTTGTGGGGCTGATCGGCGTGATCGTGGTTTTGCGGCCCGGACAGACCGACCTCGGCCTTGGCCACCTTTCCGCGCTCGCGGCGGCAGTCGGGGGCGCGCTGAACGGGATCATCGTGCGCAAGATCGGCAATGCCGAAAGAAGCGTCGTTCTTCTGCTGTTTCCGATGCTGGCAAACTTCGTGATCATGGGTGCAATCTTGCCCTTCACCTATCAGCCGATGCCGCTTGTGGACTTCGTGGCCGTCGGCGTCATCGCTCTGCTGTCGTTTCTGGCCATGCTCTGCATGATCATCGCCTATCGGACGGGCGTGGCAGTTGTCGTCGCGCCGATGCAGTATTCGCAGATTCTTTGGGCGGCGCTGTTCGGTTATCTGTTCTTTGACGAATCCCCCGATCTGGTGACGGCGGTCGGTGCCGCGATCATCATCGGCAGCGGGCTTTACATACTGTTCCGCGAGGATAATGCCGCCTCGGCGGGCAATCAGCCGGTGCTCAAGTCGCACGGGCGGCCCGATACGGGAACGCAGCCGCGGTTCATGCCCTTGCCGCGGCGCAGGACGCCGGAATGAGGCTTGCAAATCCCCGCGGCCTTCTGTAGTTCCGCCTCATCGGTCGGAGTGTAGCGCAGCCTGGTAGCGCACCTGCTTCGGGAGCAGGGGGTCGGAGGTTCGAATCCTCTCACTCCGACCAGATCTCCTGCGCTAGCGCCAGATCGCACCGCATTTTCTGGCCCGCGATTGCCTTTGGGCGCAAACTCCGCTCCCAGCCACTGCATTTAAGCAACCTGATCGCTGGCGCATGAATTGGCGGAGTGTCCGGTATGTCAGCGCATGCCCCGGGGCCGGTTGAGCTTCAATCCGTAGATGGTTTTCGCGAACGGATGTCTGCTGAGGGCAAGGTTCTGGAAGCTGTCTGCAGAGGCACGAACGGCCACTTCGGGCGTCGGCAAGCGCGGTGCGGGCGGCAAGAGCGAACCTTTCTGACAGAAGAGGCAATCCCAACGTCGCAAGGGGATCTAGTTCCTGTGTTTTGTTTGAAACTTCGGATTTGAAGGCGCGGCCATGTAATCATTGTCATTTGGGGGTCTGCCACGACAGCCCTCCTTGGCATTCACGACGGGAACGGGTGGCCTGGGAAAAGGTGCTCCGTCACCAGCATGAGCACCGGGATCTGCGCGTCCGGGTCGGTGTGGAAGGTCGTCACGTCGGCCGTCGGAGCTGCAGACGGCCGCACACGGCGCTGAGGTTCTGGGCCGCACGTTTGTCCGACCGGAGCAGGCGCCCTCGGGCGAGCCAACCCCGCGGCTTTCGACCTCTCCCGACACATGAGCTGGTCGACGGAACGCACGGCAGGTCGGTATCCGTCCGCTTCATAAAGTATGACGGGCAGAATTGGCGAGAAAGATCGCTTTGAGCGCTGCCATGGGAAATGCCTTTGCGAAGTGGATCATTCGGACGCCGCTTGATGGACCGGCTTCCGCCGGGCGTCGAACCTGAAGCACGCTGGCAGGTGACATACGATCCGTATGTCACAGGGCTTTGCGGTATCCGGAGGCGGAACGGCAAGACGAACACGCGCCGAAATGATGATCGAGACGCGGCGCAAGCTGCTCGCATCGGCCCCCGCGGCCTTTGCCGAAAAGGGGTTTCTGGCACCTCAATGGATAGCGTGACGGCGAAGATCGGCCTGATGCGCGGCGTGCTTTATCACCGTTTCGGCCACAAGAAGGGCCATTGGGGCTGTCATCGATCAAACCGGCGCGCACCACCGATCCGGGGCTTGCACGCCTCGCGCCTGGCCCTGTCGTCGCAGGATGACCTCTTCGTCAGTCGGATCACGATCAGCGCGGATCATCGGACGGTCATCCGCCGAGGGGTGATGTTCTCTCTCGAGTGCGGCCCCCGGGCATCATCGTCAAGCCCGTAAGCCCTGCACGGCTGCGGGTGTGACCGCTCCTGTCAGCACCGGCGGGGGCTTGAGCGGCATCCTCGGTTGGTATAATGAGTATGCCAATGACACCGAGGGCAGCATGAACCAACGATTCGAGGCGGATTATCTGATCGAGACGGCGCTGGATCCTCGACGCGCCGCCGAAACCATGGCGGGCGAACAATCCTCGGGAACCTTCCTGCGGCTTGCCGGCGAAACGGATGCGCTCAAATTGCGGGCCGCTGCGCGCGTCGAATCGCTGGAAGAGCTCGAGGCCCGTCCGGCCCCCTCGCTTCCGGGTGCAGCCGGGGATTGTGGGCAGGGCTGGCGGCGCGCCCGGGTGACACTGTCCTGGCCACTGGACACGATCGGCCCGTCGCTCCCCAACCTCATGTCCACCGTGGCGGGCAACCTTTTCGAGCTTCACGCCTTTTCCGGGTTGCGCCTGACCGATATTCGCCTGCCACCCGCCTTCGCTGCCGCGGGGCCGGGGCCACGATTTGGCATCGAAGGGACGCGGCGCCTTGCCGGCGTAGGTGCGGGGCCGCTGATCGGAACCATCGTCAAGCCCAGCGTCGGACTCTCACCCGCCGCGACAGCGGATCTCGTGGCGACGCTCGCGGGTGCGGGGATCGACTTCATCAAGGATGACGAACTGCAATCTGACGGGCCGGCCTGCCCCTTCGAGGACCGCGCGCGCGCCGTGATGCGGGTGATCAACGATCATTCTGACAAGACGGGCAAGAAGGTCATGTTCGCCTTCAATCTTACCGGGGAGGTGGACGAGATGCGCCGGCGCCACGATCTGATCCGCGATCTGGGCGGCACCTGTGTCATGGTCAACCTGAACTCGGTCGGCGTGTCCGGATTTCTGGCCCTTTCGCGTCACGCCGAACTTCCCATCCATGCGCATCGCAATGGCTGGGGTTACCTGTCGCGTCATCCCGCGTTGGGGTGGTCCTATACCGCGTGGTCAAAGATCTGGCGGCTGGCAGGGGCTGATCACATGCATGTCAACGGGCTGGCCAACAAGTTCTGCGAGGAAGATGACAGCGTGATCCGGTCGGCCCGGGCACAGCTGACGCCGTTGTGGTCCGATAATCCCTGTATCGCGATGCCGGTTTTCTCCTCGGCTCAGACGGTGCTGCAACCACCCGAGACCTTCCGACAACTCGGCTCGGCCGATCTCATTTATGCTGCCGGCGGTGGCATCCTGGGGCACCCCGACGGGCCGGCAGCGGGTGTGGAAAGTCTGCGCGCCGCATGGGCGGCTGCCATGGCCGGCGCTGACCTTGACGACTGGGCCAGATCACATCCTCCGCTTGCCCGGGCGCTGGCGCAGGCGCGGGGAATTACCTCGTGACCTTGCCCGACGGCCTGCTGCTTGCCGCTTATGGCGATGACTTCACCGGCTCGGCTGCGGTGATGGAGGTCATGGCCTTCGCCGGGCTTCACGCGGCGCTGTTCCTTGACCTGCCAACACCACAGCAACTGGCGCGATTTCCGAAGCTGCGCGCGCTGATCGTGGCCGGAACCGCTCGGTCGCACGGACCCGAGTGGATGGAGGCGCATCTGCCGCGCCTTTTTGAAGGGCTTTCCCGCACCGGGGCGCCCCTCGTGCATTACAAGGTCTGCTCGACCCTCGATTCGGCTCCGCATATCGGCTCGATCGGGCGGGCGGTGGAACTGGCGCTGTCCGTCTTTGCCGCACCTGCGGTCCCGGTACTTCTGGCCGCCCCCGCCATCCGTCGCTATCAGTGCTTCGGGCAGCTTTTCGCGGCCGCGCCGGGCGGCGTATTTCGGCTGGACCGCCATCCTGTAATGGCCTGCCACCCGGTTACCCCGATGGATGAAGCTGAGGTCGCTCGTCATCTTGCGTGCCAGACAACGTTGCCCATCGGATTGATCGACCTGGAGACGATGCAGGATCCACAGCGGACAAGGACGCGGCTGGCAGAGCTTGGGGCCGCGGGGAATCGCATCATCTGCCTTGACACCCTGACCGACGATGACCTTGCCCTGTGCGGGGAGCTTCTGTGGGACAGACGCGGTCCGGGTGCGTTCTGCGTCGGGTCGCAGGGCGTGGAATATGCGTTGGTTGAACATTGGCGCAGGTCCGGGCTTCTTGCACCCGCCCCACACCCGCCGGGGATCGGACGAGCGCGGGGCATGATCGCGGTGTCGGGTTCGGTTTCTTCAGTGACTGCGGCGCAGATTGACTGGGCGCTTGCACAAGGGTTTCAGGGCCTCGCGCTTGAAGCCGGGGATCTTGTTGGCGACGACGAACGTTCACGCGCGGCCGAGGCGGCGGCAATGGCGGCCTGTCGCGCGGCGCTGTCAGAGGGGCGAGACCCGCTTGTCCACACGGCGCGTGGCCCCAACGATCCGGCAGTCGCGCGCCTTGCCGAGGCCCGCGCACGGGCGGGTATCGACGCAGAGGTTGCCAATACCCGGATCGGGGCTGCGCTAGGCCGGATTCTTGCGCGCGTGGTACAGGACACGGGGCTGCGCCGCGCGGTGATCTCGGGCGGCGATACTTCGGGGCATGCGACGCGTCAGCTTGGGATCTACGCCTTGACGGCGCTGGCGCCGACCATCCCCGGCGCGGCGATCCTCCGCGGCTGGAGCGAAGAACCCGCCTTCGACGGTCTGGAACTGGCGCTGAAGGGTGGTCAGATGGGGGGGGCGGATTATTTCGGACGCATCCGCGATGGGGGCGGCTGACCGCTGGTATTGTAACCGCCGGGTTCCCCCCGGAAGCTGGAGGGGCTGGCCCTCAGCCTGCGGTCGCCGCTCCCTGGCCCTGATGCTGCGCATACAGCTTGTTCGCGCGCAGGATGTGGTCTCGCATCGCGCGTTCGGCCGCATCGGCATCCGCTGCGGCAATTGCTTCAAGAATTTGCCCGTGCTCGCTCAGCGTCAGCTGTTCGGTGCCCGGAAGCCGGACAAGCTGCGAATAGAACTCGCCCAGCCAGCCAATCACCGCCTGGCTCAGATCCGGGAAGATCGAGTTGCCGGTAATCACGGCGATTTCGCGGTGAAACAGCATGTCATGGCGGAAAAACTGACCAAGATCGGCAAGCGAGGCGTGATGGTCCTCCAGCCGTCTCCGCAGCCGGGCGACGTCTTCAGGCGTGGCGCGTTGCGCTGCCAGCCGCACCATCTGCACCTCGAACAGCAATCGCGCCTCTTTCAGATCCCGCAGGCTTTCGGGAGAATTGCGCAGGATGCCGCTGGTCGTGAGCGCGATCGATTCGTAGAGGTTTGCAAAGCTGGGTTTCGCGACGCGGGCGCGTTCGCCATGGGCGATGCTGATCAGGCCAAGCTGGGCCATGTTCTGAAGCGCCTCACGCACCGCCGGACGCCCGACGCCATAGCGCTCCATCAGGTCGCGTTCCGAGGGCAGTTGGTCTCCGACGGCCAGCCCCTCGTCCCGCATCATGTCAAGAAGGCGGTCCATCACCTCCTGGTAAAGCTTGCGGCGCTGGATCGGCTCGGCTGCGGTCTGGCTCATCATTCCTGCCCCTGAAGGGTGCGTGGCGGCATCGCAAGGCCGCCTGACGGCCATCTGCGCCGCCGGGCGCTGGTCGCACGCGTGATAAAGAACGACGCCGGCCAGTTCAAGTTGAGCCATCGCGCGAAAGCACCTGAAGGGGCCGGATCGTGCGACGGCGGCGCATCGCCTGCCGGGCCTGGCGCAGCGAATCCACCAGCACCGCCAGAAAGATGATCCCGCCCTGAAGCAAGGGTTGCAGGTAGAGATTCACCCCCGTGAAGGCGAGCCCGGTGTTCACTGTCTGCATCAGCGTGGCCCCTACCACCGCGCCAAGGGCCGTTCCGACCCCGCCAAACAGGCTTGCCCCGCCAAGAACTGCCGCAGCGATGACATCGAACTCCCGCCCCTGGCCAAAGCCTGCATCGAGCCGCCCGATCTGGGCGATCAGGACGAAGCCCGCAAGCCCCGCCGCGGCACCCGAGATCACATAGGCAACCCCACGGATCCGGGCCACCGGTATCCCCGCCTTGACGGCACCGGCAGGATCATTGCCAACGGCATAGACCTGGCGGCCGAAGGTGGTTCGCGTCAGCACCAGATGCGCGGCCAGGGCCACAAGACCAAAGGCGATCACCGGCACCGGAATTCCCCCGATCGCCGCCAGGCCGAAGTCACGGATCGCGGGCGGAAAATCGAACTGCCGCGAACTGGTCAGAAAGGCTCCGAAGCCGCGAAAAGCGAAGAGCGTCGCCAGCGTGACAATGAAGGGAATGATCGATAGTCCGACGATGAAAATGGCATTGATCCCGCCAAGAACGGCCCCCGCCGCAACTGCGGCCGCCATGCCCCCCGCAACGCCGACGCCGGTGTCGCGCATCACGAAGCCCGCGATCAGTGGCGCAAGGTACATCACCGACCCAACCGACAGATCGATACCCGCGGTCAGAAGGACAAAGGTGATCCCGATTGCCGCGATCCCGATGAAGGCCGATTGCTTGACGATGTTGCCCAGGTTCTCCTGGCCCAGAAATGCCGGCGCCTGAAGGCCGAAGTACAGCAGCACCGCGGCGAAGATGATCACCGTCGCGCGCCGGAGTGCGAGATCAAGCGCACGGTCTGCCGGCGAGAGGCCCGATGGCAGGCCTGTCGGCTGCGCCGCGAAGGCGGGAAATACGCGCCCGGTCATGCCACCACCTCGCGGAAGGCTGCGGCCAGCAGCGCTTCGCGGTCAAACGCCGCGGTCTGGCCCGCACGGAGAAAGTCTGCGGTGATCTCGCCGCGGTTCATCACAAGAATACGGTCGCACATGCCTGTAAGCTCTTCCAGTTCCGATGAGATGAACAGAACCGCATTGCCGGCCGCTGCCAGCCGGTCAGCCAGCGCGTAAATCTCATATTTCGCGCCGACATCGACACCCCGCGTCGGCTCGTCCAGGATGAAAAGCCGCGGTGCCGCAGCGAGCCATTTTGCAATCACCACTTTCTGCTGATTGCCACCCGACAGCGCCCGCACCGGCAACCGTTCCAGGTCCGACACCCGGATCGACAGGTCGGCACGCGCGCGCTCCGCAGTGGCGCGCTCGGTCTCGCGGTCGAGGAAGCCGAACGGTCCCCGCCCCAGGCGACCCAAGGTCGCAAGGCTGATGTTTTCGGCCACCGGCGCCTCCATCAACAACCCTTCTTCCCGGCGGTTTTCGGTGACGAAGGCAATGCCATCGGCGATTCGCGCCACCGGCCCGCCGCGCGCGACGCGCCCGGCCACTGTCAGGGTGCCTTCGGCGGCGGGATCAAGCCCGAAAAAGATCCGCGCCACTTCGCTGCGCCCCGAGCCCATCAGCCCGAATAGCCCGAGCATTTCTCCGGCGCGGATCGAGAAGGTGATATCCTCCACCACCCCGGGCTGCGAGATACCCTGCGCGACGACAAGCACGTCCTCGCCGGGCGGGGCAGATCGCGGCGGAAAGAGGCTGGCCAGATCACGTCCGATCATCGAGCGGATCATCCGGCTGATACCGAAGTCCGTGGCCGCCCCTTCATCCACCAGCTGGCCATCACGCAGGACGGCGATCCGATCACAAAGCATGCGCACGTCCGAAAGGATATGCGAAATGTAGATCACCGTGCGCCCCTCGTTGCGCAGCTGCGCGATGACTTCGAAGAGGCGTGCGGTTTCGCGGGGGGTCAGCGATGTGGTCGGTTCGTCAAAGATGATGAGATCAGCCGACCGATGCAGCGCCTTCGCAATCTCGATCAACTGCCGTTCGCCGGGCGCAAGCTCCTCCACCAGCGTTTCGGGTGCGTGGCGTATCTCCAGCCGGTCCAGAAGTGCCTTCGTCTCCCGTGATGCAGTTCGCCGATCGGTCAGACCGAAGCGACGCGGAAACCCCGTGATGAAGATATTGTCGAGGATGGACAGGTTTGTGAACAGGTTGAGTTCCTGATGAATGAAGGCAATGCCGGCGCGGGTCGCATCAATGGGCCCCGCTGGCGCATAGGGCGCGCCTTTCAGGTGCATCGTTCCCCGAGACGGGGGAACCACCCCTCCGATCATGTTCATCAGCGTCGATTTGCCGGCGCCGTTCTCGCCGATCAGGCCCAAAACCTGTCCGCGCGGCACCGTCAGCGTCAGATCTCGCACGGCCGGCACGCCGAACCATTCCTTGGTGATGGAGTCAAGTTGCAGCAGTGCCTCGGTCATGTTCGTCCCCTCCTCAGCCGTTGCCGTGCCACGTCAAGGAAAGCCGCGGCCAGGATCACCCCGCCCTTCACCATGTCGATGTGGAAGGCGGACAGGTTCATGAGGTTCAGCGTGTTGCCCAGCAAGACGAAGAACAGCACCCCCCAGACCGTCCAGAGGATCTTGGCCTTGCCGCCGAAAAGGCTTGTGCCGCCGATCACCGTGGCGCCAATGACATCCAGCAGGAAGTTGCCACCGCCCAGCGTCGGCCGCCCCGTCTCGAGCCGCGCAGTGTAAAGCAGGCCCCCGATGGCTGCGCAGATCGCCGAGATCGCAAAGACAGCAATGATGACGCGCACGACGGGAACGCCCGATATTTCGGCTGTGCGCCGGTTCAGGCCGATCGCGAAGATCCGGCGCCCGAACACGGTATGGCTGAGCGCGACATGGGCGCAGAGCGCGACCAGGAGCGCGACGATCATTGGCCAGGTGATGAAGGCGTGAACTTCTCGCCGTGGCAGCTGCGGCGCATACTGATCGCCGAAATAAAGCGACACCAGCGTTCCCTTGCCAAGGGCGATGAAGTCCGAGGGCAGGCCGCGGATATTGTTCGACTGGGTCAGCCAGATCGCGAAGGCACCAAGGGCGATCAGGCCGACGAGAGTCACCATGAAGGCGGGCATTCTCAGTACCGCCACTGCAACGCCGTTCGCAAACCCGATCAGCGCGGCAACGGCAAGGACGATCGCGATGGCCATCCAGGTTCCGAAGGGCGCGGCGCCAAGGGGGCCACCGGCTTCGGTCAGCACCAGGCCCCAAACGGGTGTGTGCCCCAGAACCTGCGCGGGTGCCGACGTGGCGATCAGCATGGCAACAAGGATGCTGCACAATCCTGCGACCGCGCCCTGGCTCAGGTCGATCCCGGCGATGGTCAGCACGAAGGTCTGCCCGATCGCCACCACCAGAAGCGGCCACATGTTGGACAGCACATTCGACAGGTTCGCCGGCGTGGCAAGTGTGGGAAGGAACGGGATCAGCACCAACACATAGGCCAGAGACAGGTAAAGCACGAAGAAGTCTGACAAGAGAAGGGCACCGGCGCGCTCCCTCAGGCGCGTGGACAGGCGTCTCGACTCCGGCATGCCGTCATGCCGGGAATGCTGGGGGGGCATGCCGTCCCCGGCCGCGACCTGCGGGCGCTGGCGCGCGCCCTGCATCGCGGCCGGCCGGGGGGATGCCCCGGCCGGGTCAGGCGCGCTCATTTGTCCAGAAACCCCTCGGCCAGAAGCACACAGCCCCACATGTCCATCTCCCGCTCTGCCAGATTGTCGGCAGTCAAGGCAAAGCCCGGATCCTCGATCACCTGGTTCGGATCCGTGTCTCCGGCGTCGATCGCCGCAAGGATCGCCTCAAGCGCCGCCTCGGCCTCGAAATAGAGATCCTGCACACCCGTCGCATCGACATGTCCGTCCTTGATAAGCTGGCATGCGGTCGCGTCGCCGTCCAATCCGGCCATCCAGACATGCCCCGCCTCGCCGCGGGGTTTCCACAGACCGCGCGGTTCCAGCACCGAGCGGATGGTCGGAAACAGGAAGTCCGACGATGTGAACAGCAGATCGATCTGAGGATTGGCCGTTACTGCCGCCTCGAGGTTGGCCAGCGCCGTCGCAGCATCCCAGTTTGACGCCACCTCGATCACGTTGAAACGGTCGGCCTGCTTTCTGATGGCGGCGTGAAATCCGTCGCGGCGGCCCACCGCGTTCGGATCACCCAGATCGCCCACAACGATGATCGCGTTCAGGGTCTTGTCATCGGGGGCAGAGGCCAAGGCCTTTTCGACGATATGATCCACGGCCTGTTCGGCGATCGTTGCGTTGTCGGCGACAACAACGATGCCGCGCGACAGGTCCGACGGCGGGCGGTTGAACACAGCCACAGGCACGTCGTTTTCCTGCGCCGTGGCCACGATGGTCGTGGCGCTTTCACCGTCCTGCGGGATCAGGATGACTCCGTCCACACCCTGCGCGATGCAATCGTTGACCTGTTCGAACTGCCGGTTCGCATCCTCATTTGCATTGCGTTCAAGCACCGTATGGCCGGCCTCGGCCAGGGTGGTTGTAATGGCCATGTGACCGGCAACCCAGAACTCGGTCTCGAGATCCTGGAACGCCAGGCAGATGGTGGCTGCCTGGGTGGGCGCAGCAAGCCCACCCGCCAGCGAAAGCGCCGCAACTGCTGCAGCGGTGCGAATGGTGTGTTTCATGTGGTTTCCTCCCATATGGCTGACGATGTGTGATCCCGGGGCTCAGCCCTGGCCGTCGGGATGGCAGATGTCGCGCACCGATTGCAGGACCGCCTCGGGCGCAAACACACGTTCGAGCCAGCCCTCGCGAAAGATCTGCGGGCGGGCCCGGGCGATGGCATGCAGCGCCCCGTCGGAAAACTTGCCATCGGGGAAAATCCCGAAGGCGATGGCCAGTTCGATATTCAGATGTCCCAGCATGAAATCGTGGGCGGCCTGTTCCGGGACACCTCGGCGCACGGCCTCATCCGTCGCTTCGCGCAGCGCCAGCGCCAGTGTCGCGCCCACCGTTTCCGACAGCGCCGGCTCAAGCAGGGCAATTTGCTCGACCGTGCAGCGATGCGCGCGCATGACAGGCGCGTAGATCGTGCGGGCCACCTCCTCGCACAGGGAATAATGCTCCTCTGGCCCCTGCATCAGTGCGCAGACGATATGCTGCTTGGCCTCTACGCCACCGAAGAAGTCCAGCCGCGCCGTGCCGATTTCATCGTTGAAGATCGGCGGGTGACAGGGATGGGTCACGAAATAGGTGACATCTGCACGCGCCGGCATTTCGCCCGCATGGGGGGCGGCAGCGTCCAGAACGATCACCGCCGTGCCGGGATCAAGTCGGGGGACGATCTCATGTGCGACGGCACCAATGGCACGGTCGGGCACTGCGAGCACGACAACCTTGGCCCGTGACAGCGCCTGCCCCGGTTCAACGCATTCGAGCCCGGTCGCGGCCCGAAGCCGTGCCCGCCCCTCCTCGGCCAGTTCGACCGGTGCCACATCGAAGCGCGTGCCCTTCAGGTTCGTGGCCAGCCGGACACCCATCTTGCCCCCGGCACCCATCAGCGCGATCTTCGTCATCGTCCTCTCCTTCCAGGGCAGGCGCCCATTTCGCGGCTCATCGTTCGGCGCCCGCGGCAATGAACGGGGCCATGTGGATCGTTTCGCCCTGCCTGGCCGAACGGTAAGCCGCGCGTGTCAGAGCAAGGGTTTCAAGGTTATGCGCGCCCGAAGGCTGTGGCACCGCGCGCCCGTCCAGCACCTCGACCACATGCGCTTCGAATGCGGCGACCGACTCCTGGATCAGATGCCAGGGTCGCGTGCCCCAGAGGGGCACCGGCGGTTCCACATCTTCTTCGGCGATCACATCGGGACCATGCCTGCGCAGCCGGTATCCCGCCAAAAGCTCAAGACTGCCGCCGTCGCCCTCGACCTGCGCAAGCGTCTGTGGGAAGCGTTCTTCGCCGAACCGGCTGTCAAAGCTGCATTCGACACTGGTGACGGCACCGTCCTTGTGACGCAGCAACGCGACAAAGGCATCCTCACCGCGCACCCGTTGGTTCAGGCGCTGTGTGGTGCAGCTGATGCTGTCCACATCGCCCATCAGGAAGCGCGCCACATCGAACAAATGGAGCCCTACATCCATCAGTGCGAGCTCCTCGACCCGGGCTAGATAGGGCTGGTTGGCGTAGATGTCATGGCCATGTCTGAACGACAGGCGCAGGAAATGCGGTCGCCCGATCTCGCCGGTTTCGACCGCCGCACGAATGTGCCGGAACGGCTTTTGCCAGCGGAAGTTTTCATGCACCAGGAGTTGACGTCCCGCCGCCTCGGCCGCCTTCACCATCTCGAGCCCGGCAGCATAGCTTTCGGCGAAGGGTTTCTGGCAGATCGTCAGCGCGCCGTGGGACAGGCACAACTTGACGAGTTCGGGATGTGTCTCCACGGTGGTGACGATATCCGCAAAATCCGGACGCAGGGTGGCCATCATGACGGCGGCATCGGAAAAGCTCTCGGCGACGCCGAAATCGCGCCGGAACTGCTCGGCCCGGGCCGGATCGCGGTCGCAGACCGCCACGATCTCTGCGCCCGGGGTCGATTGCCAGGCATGCATGTGGTTCTGGGCAAAGAAGCCACAGCCGATGAGGACGCCGCGGTAGGTCATGCTCTTTCTCCTGTCAGGATGGCGGCGGTCATGGGCGGCAGCGTCAGGGGGCCGGCAGGGCCCGGCGCATCGATCCAGGTCCAGTCCCCGCGGTCGGGGATCCTGACGGCGAAGCCTTCCAGCTGCACATCGCCGGGTCCAAGGTTCACAGCGAGCCCCCGAAGGCCACCGCGACGCATGCTCTGCGTGGGATCGCTTGCGCGCAATGTCACAAGTCCTGTGGCTGGCCCTCCTTCCACCAGCACCATTTCACCTGAAAGGGCTGCGAGGGCTGCTACCACATGCCAGATCGGCCAGGGTCCGGCCTGATCGGCCATGCCCAGCGGTCCTGCCGTCATCGCGGGTGCAAAGGCCGCCACCCCGCCCCGCGCGCAGGCGGCGCCAAGCGCGACAGCAAAGGCGGCGGCGAAGGGTGTTCGCTGGCGTGGATCCTCCATCGCCATCGGCAGCCTTCTGCCCTCCGGATTGGCGATCACCGCGGCGCCGTAGGGATTTGACCGCATCCCGATCGACATCAGCCCAAGCCGCAACGGACGGCCCCCCGACAGCGCACGGCCGCTTTCGATCACCTGCGGGATCGCCTCGAGTGTTTCTGAAACCGACATGTCGTCGGCTGCGTGAACAATGGCCGAGGTCCCGAAAGTCGTGAAATCCACCAGCGCGGGCCGGGGCGGGCACCGGTTGAATTCGGGAAAGAAGGTCAGCATTCCGCCGCCGACCTCGGCATCCGGAAAGATCTGCCGGACCAGTGGCACGATCTCGGCAGGCGTGGGGCCTTCTGGCCATGGTCCTGACGGCTGATGGCTTTGCAGGTAGCCGCGCGGCAGGGCGATGACCCGTGTGGCGGTCAGCCCCGCCTGCCGCAGCGCGCACGCGGCGGCGTGCAAATCCTCCACGGGATCCTGCCCGATGACAAGTTCCAGCGTGACCGGCCCCGGCGGGGCCTGTTCCACCGCTAACATGGTCGCATCGGCCCGCAGCAGGATCCCCTGGGCAGCCAGTGTCGGCACCTGTGGATGCGGCGGCCCGCTTATCGCTGTCTCATGCGCCAGAAGTATATCGGGCATGACAGCCGCCTCCTGGACCGACGCGCGCGCCTGCCTGCCACAGGTGGATGATGCGGGGGATGTGGTTGCCCGTGCTCCGCCTGCCAAGATTGCAGTAATTTTCTGCCGCACCTCCTGGCCTCTTGTCAGACTGTAGGGTCGTGGCAGGGCAAGCGGACGGCAATAGGTTTTGAACGAGGCGTCGGTCCAGTTGCGCTGGTCCTCCATCTCGAAGATCTCGCCCTCAAAGGCGATCGACATGACGACGTCATCGACCCGGTGCGTCAGGCCCACAATGTCCAGAACCGGCTGGCGGGCCGAGATGAGACGCGGAAAGCTGGTCTCGGTTAATTCGCCGCTCGCATGACGAATGGTGAGCCCTTCACCCACCACCCCGTCGAGCGGGTGCAGCACGACGAGTCCCGCCCGGTTCACGACACAGTCGCGCTGCACCTGCAGCAACAGCTCGGCCACCAGGCGCACACCCGCGTCATCCGGCACGATCTCGGCCGAAAAACACCCTTCGATCGCCCCGTCCTGGGTGTGAAAGCGCCGAGAAAACCGCGCCCCGTCAGCAGAGAGATCCTGTCGAACGGTGCTCGTTGGGACGGTTCCCCAGTTGGCGTCGCGGATGGGGTAGTCGATCAGCCGCAGCACCTCCCGTTCCGCAAAACAGATCCTGCGCAGCGCCCCTTCTTGAACAACAGCGTGAAGGGGGAATGCTTCAATGCAGGTCGGTGCATCTGATCCCTCCGTCACGCGCAAACCCTCCCTTGCATGTGTTATACTCATTATACCACTTACATCCCGAAAGCAAGGTAGATGTTCTTCAGCCTGACCGGGGAGTTTACCCGCGATCTTGCGGCAACCGTGGCAGGCGCCCTGATACAGGCCCGGTGGCCGGAGCGGCCCGGCTGTCCCCTGTGCCATCATTCCCGCTTTCGATGTTATCTCGATCACAGGGTATGCCCGGCGTTCCGAACCTTTCTCTACGCCGCGGACAGGCAGACCAACCGATCCCTCAGGGCGATGGAATATGCACAAGGCTCGCTAAGGATCTCAGGACCACCCGCACCCTCAACCCTCGTCATGCCAACGGTCGGGGCGAGCATCTCAGGGCGCGGTGTCGCACGCCGCCCGCCCAAACAGGTGTCACAGGCAGTTCGAGATGGGCTGTCGTGGTTGTTCCGAAAGCTGGTGCGTAAGGCGGTTTACAGGCTTGTCCCTTATCAGGTCGCCCCCCCCGGAGTGAGCAGCTTGTTTCGTGGTTCCGAGCACCGCATCTGTCGTTTCTTCACCATCCGACGCACGAGATTGTTGGCGCTCGCCTCACCGCGATGCGACACTTCGACGACATCGAGACCTGGGCGGGGCGGGCGCGGATCAGGATGACCCGGCTCTCGGGTAGAGCGCCGTCCGCCGTGCTGACCGAATGGCCCGGGTGTCCGTGCCCTCGACGAGGCGGAAAGGCAACCCGCGCCACCCGTGCTCCGCGACGGGCGGCCCAAGCCGGTGCTCCAGGCCCCTCGGCAACCGGCTGATCACGCTGCCCCGCATCGAAGAGGCGAACCCTTCAGCCTGGTCTTTCCTGCCCCAGCGACTGCACGAGATCGGCGAAGGTCGCGGTAACGGCCGGGCATCGCGCCGGCACAGCTGTGCGATATCGTCGCCATGTGCCCATAATACGCCTGCCGAACTTGCCCCGGCGGCGTGAGGCAAGCTCCGGCGCTCTTCCATCTGATCATGGCGACGCTCATCCGGTGCGGATCAGGAAAGATGCTGATCACCTGCCTCCTGTGGTGGGGGGCTCTGTGCGCCTAAGCCGGAGGAGGCAGCATGACGGATCGTGATGAGATCGGTACCGACTTCATCCTTACGCTCAGAAGTTTGGCGGAGCAGAGCGGTTGATTCGGCTGACTGGAACCAGCGAGCTGGCCTCCGGCACCCTCGATCCGACCACGTTCGGGAAATGGACGGAGGATCTGATCCGCCGCTATCGGTCTGGTGACGATCTGGCGGTGCCTGAGCGTGATGTACCAACTGCGGATGCTGTTGGCCAAAGTGAATGCGCTTCAGCGCGATCAACCGGACGCGGTTGCAAGCCATCGCGTACCGTAAGAAACAATCATCCTGATGAATTCAGGAAAGCGGATCTAGAGACTACGGCCACAAATCCGAAGGAAAACTATGCGCTATGCAATTTTGTGGAGGCGAGTACCGGAATCGAACCGGTCTACACGGATTTGCAATCCGCTGCATAACCTACCTGCCCACTCGCCTCAGGCCTGCTTTCATTAAGTTTCGGGCGAAGAACAGTCAAGGCTTATCCGCGCGGAAGGCGCGGCCGAGCGCCGACGACGCCAGCTCAGAGCAGCGGTACCCAGCCGGGATACCCCTGGGCTCCGTCTCGGCCCAGGGCGCGCTCGCACAGGCGGAAGAGGCGGGCCGCTGTCGCGCTCAGCGCCACCGGATCGCGCTGCACCGCGCATTGGGCGACATCGCCCGAGACACGCGCGATCCGCGACATTCCGACATGCTCGGCCACCCGCCCCAGACGGCGGGCCGCGCGCAGCACGGAAGTCATGTCCGCGCTGGCCTCGGCCTGCGCGATCTCCGACAGTCGCGCCGAGATTTCCGTGCGGGCGCGGTCCAGCACCTTTCGGGCCATTTCCGGTCCCAGATCTTGCCAGAGTGCCGCAAGTCGCGCCCCATCAAGGCCGATGCCTTCATCAGCCCGTGTGACATGCACAAGTTCCACGTATCACCCCTTATCACGCCCCCGCGTCCGGCCAAACTGCGGACAAGCAGTCAACAAAAGGTTGAGATGCCCCGCAGAAATCGCTCGAACTTCGGTCAATTGCCTTCTAATCAGGGGCTGCAGCACGACGACGGAGACAAGATGAAACTGGTGCGCCCCCTGCCCGCTTATCTCGTCCAACGCTATCACGGCTGGAAGGCCACGACCTTTGCCGAGAACAAATCCTGGTATCGCCGCCTGGCCGAAGACGGCCAGCATCCGCGGGCGATGGTCATTTCCTGCTGCGACAGCCGGGTGCATGTGACGTCGATCTTCGGGGCCGATCAGGGCGAGTTCTTCATTCACCGAAACATCGCCAACCTCGTGCCGCCTTACCGGCCCGATGGCGATTATCACGGCACGTCGGCGGCGGTGGAATATGCGGTCACCTCGCTCAAGGTCGCGCATCTGGTGGTTCTGGGCCATTCGGGCTGCGGCGGTGTGCGGGGCTGCTTCGACATGTGTTCGGGCCATGCGCCCGAGCTGGAAGAAGAAACCAGCTTCATCGGCCGCTGGATGGAATTGCTGCGCCCGGGATACGAGCGGACGGCGGGCTGCGAAGGCACCGAACAGCGCCTGCGGGCGCTTGAGCAGCAGGCGGTGATCATCTCGCTCGAGAATCTGCTGACCTTCCCCTTCGTGCGCGCGGCGGTCGAGGAGGAAAGCCTGACGTTGCACGGGCTCTGGAACGATATCGGCAGCGGGGGGCTGGAGCAGTACGATCCGGAAAGCGACGATTTCCTTCCCATCTGATCTTTTCTTTTGTGCTGCGCTCCCCTATCTGCGGCAAAATTCAGAGGGATGGCACCTTGGAAGGTATATTCACACTGGCAGGCCAGAACCTGCTTTCACCGATCATCCTGTCCTTCGCCCTTGGCCTTGCAGCCGCGCTTGCCCGTTCCGATCTCTCGGTGCCCGAGGCAGCGGCCAAGGCAATGTCGATCTATCTGCTGTTCTCGATCGGTTTCAAGGGTGGCGTCAGCGTTGCCGAGCATGGCGTTGACGGCGGCCTGATCGCGACGATGCTGGTGGGTGTCGTGCTTTCGGCGGCGATCCCTTTCGGGGCCTTCGCTCTCTTGCGGGTCATGACCGGGCTGTCGGTGGTCGATGCCGCGGCGGTCGCGGCGCATTATGGCTCGATCTCGATCGTCACCTTCGTTGCGGCAAGCTCTGTCCTGACCGGGCAGGGCATCGCCTTCGAGGGCTACATGGTGGCCGTTGCCGCGGCAATGGAGGCACCGGCAATCCTCTCGGCGCTCTGGCTTGTGTCGCGCAGCGGCAAGGGCGCCCGGATGGATGGCGAGCTGTGGCGCGAAATCCTGCTCAATGCTTCGATCGTGCTGCTGATCGGCGCCTTCGTGATCGGCTGGATCACCGGCCCGGCCGGCATGTCCGAAATTCAGGCGTTCATCGTCGCCCCCTTCAAGGGCGTGTTGTGCCTGTTCCTGCTGGACATGGGGCTGGTGGCAGGGCGCGGGCTGCGCAACAGCCGCGGGGTTCTTTCGCTGGGCGCGCTCGGGTTCGGGGTGGTGATGCCGGTGTTGGGGGCGCTGCTTGCGCTTGGCGCCGGCCTTGTGCTGGGGCTGTCGCCGGGGGGCGTGATGCTTCTGATGACGATGTCCGCCTCGGCCTCGTATATTGCAGTGCCTGCGGCAATGCGGGTGGCGTTGCCCGAAGCCAATCCTGCGGTTTATCTGACGCTGGCGCTTGGCGTGACCTTCCCCTTCAACCTGACGCTTGGCATCCCGCTTTATCTTGCGCTTGCGTCAACCCTGACCGGAGGCTGACATGCAGACCCACAAGGCGAAACGGGTAGAGATCATCATCGAGGCGGTGATGGAGCGCCGGCTGACCGACGCATTGGCCGAGGCGGGCGTCACGGGCTTTACCGTGCTTCCGGTCAGCGGCGGGACGGGCCGGTCTGGCCACTGGAGCCGCGAGGGCCAGGTGAGCCGCGCCGGCGGCATGGTGGCGGTGGTCTGCCTGATCCGCCCCGAGCGGGTGGAGCCATTGCTCGAGGCCGCCTTCGCGGTGGTGGAGCGCCATATCGGCGTGGTCAGCGTGAGCGATTGCGAGGTGATGCGGGCAGAGCGGTTCTGACACGGAGCGCGGCTGTCGCGCGCGGTGCCCCGAAAGGCCACGCCGCGCGCCCCTGCCGCTGCAACCCGGCAACTGGTGCATCTGGGAGTTGATTATTCTTCACGCCGCCCTGGGCGCCAGCGATTCCGCAGGACGGGCCAGCACAAGATCTGAATTCCGCAGCCGCCAATGAAGGGGCTGAAAGGCAAAAGCCCGGCGGGTGCCGGGCTTTCGGGTCGTGATCTGGTCAGCCCTTCTTCAGGCAGCGGTTTCCAAGCGTTTCCGCAATCTGCACCGCGTTCAGGGCCGCGCCCTTGCGCAGGTTGTCCGAGACGCACCACATGTTCAGCCCGTTCTCGATGGTGCTGTCCGTGCGGATGCGGCTGATGAAGGTCGCATAGTCGCCCACACATTCGATCGGCGTGACGTAGCCGCCGTTCTCGCGCTTGTCGATCACCATGATGCCGGGGGCCTCGCGCAGGATGTCGCGGGCCTCGTCCTCATCCAGGAACTCCTCGAACTCGATGTTCAGAGCCTCGGAATGGCCGACAAAGACCGGCACGCGCACGCAGGTTGCCGTTACCTTGATCGAGGGGTCGAGGATCTTCTTGGTCTCGGCCACCATCTTCCATTCTTCCTTGGTGGTGCCGTCCTCCATGAAGACGTCGATATGCGGAATCACGTTGAAGGCGATCTGCTTGGTGAACTTGGACGGGGCCACTTCCTGACCGGGGACATACATGCCCTTGGTCTGGTTCCACAACTCGTCCATCCCCTCCTTGCCGGCGCCCGACACCGACTGGTAAGTCGAAACGACCACCCGCTTGATCCGCGCCCGGTCATGCAACGGCTTGAGCGCCACGACCATCTGCGCCGTCGAACAGTTCGGGTTGGCGATGATCATCTTGTTGCGGTACTGCTCGACCGCCTCGGGGTTCACCTCGGGCACGACCAGCGGCACCTCGGGATCGTAGCGGTAAAGCGATGAATTGTCGATCACCACGCAGCCGGCCTGGGCCGCCTTGGGCGCGTGGATCTTCGTCGCGTCCGAGCCGATCGCGAAAAGCGCGATGTCCCAGCCGGTGAAGTCGAACTGCTCCAGGTCCTTGGTCTTGAGGGTCTTGTCGCCAAAGCTCACCTCGGTGCCCAGCGACCGGCGCGAGGCCAGCGCGGCGATCTCATCCACCGGGAACTGGCGCTCGGCCAGAATGTTCAGCATTTCGCGGCCCACGTTACCCGTGGCGCCGACGACGACGACCCTGTAGCCCATCGGACCCTCCTTGGCATGACGTCACATGACAGCGCCCAATACCGCAGCCCCCCCCCGAGTGAAAGGGTCTTTCACTAGTCCAGCCTGTCCTTGCTGAAGAGATAGACCGCAAGCCCGACAATCTGCGCCGCCGCAAAGAACCAGAACAGCATCTGGTAGGCCTCGGCCGGGCCTGCGCCGCTGGCGAGCGCGGTGGCGTGGATGCGCCCGCTCAGCATCTGCAACAGGCCGACGCCCCCGATGCTGAACAGGTTAAGCAGTGTGACCCCGCGCCCCGTCAGATGCGGCGGCACGAAGCTTCGGCCATGGGCCATGATTGTCGGGAACGAGGCGCCAAAGAACCCGACCGCAGCCAGCAGCAGCGCCGCGTTCCAGAACCCGGCCTGGGGCCAGAGCGCCAGCGCCACCAGACAGACGAGGCCGAGGGCATTGCCGCCGAAAACCACCCATTTGCGGCTGCGGAACAACCGGTCCAGTGGCCCGTAGAGGATGCTGCCCGCGACCATGGCGAAGCCCATCACCAGCGTCGCCTGCCCGACGCCCGCGCCGCCCGCACCATGCACATCGGCGAAATAGGGCCCGATCCAGAGCCCCCTGATCCCCGCGGAAGGCGCGTAGGCGACCAGCAGCATCGGCAGGATGAACCACAACGCCGGCATGCGCAGCAGATCCAGAAGCGAGCCCCGCGGCGCCCCTTCGGCGGTAACTGCCGGCAGGTCCGGCACGAAGCGCCCGGCGGCGATCGCAACGGCAAAGGTGATCGCGGCAAGCGCGAACACGGTTTCGCGCCAGCCGAAAAAGTCGGCTGACCAGGCAAGGGGCAGGGCGCTGGCGATGTTCCCGAGCGATCCGACTCCGACGATGATCCCCGCCAGCATGCCGAAGACGGCCGGGGGATAGGCACGCGCAAAGATATAATAGGAAGCCATGAGCACCGGCGCGCAGCCGATGCCGATCAGCACCATCGCGATGTCGATGGCCAGTGCTGATTGGGCAAGCGCGAATAAAAGCGCTCCGCCGCCCCCACCGATCGCCAGCAGCACCGAGGCCGTCAGGCGCGGGCCCATGCGGTCGAGCGCCCAGCCCACAGGTATCTGCATGAGGGCAAAGGCCAGGAACCAGTAGCCCGAGGCGCGGGCAAGGTCATCGGCCCCAACGCCCAGATCCGTCAGAAGCGCCGGCGCAAGCACGGCCAGGAACGCGCGGTAGAACTGGCTCAGCACATAGCCGAGCAGCAAGAAGAACAGACCGGTTTTCATGATCCCCCCAGAACAGGCCGTCACACTGGCCCGGGAGCGGGGGATGTTCAACTCCCCTTGCCCCTGACCGCCCTTCGGGGGGCCCGTCCCAACCTTTCGCTGTTCGAGGGCATCCCTTGAGGTGGAGACCATACGAAATGTAAAAAATCTAACTAAAACTGAGGCTTAAAGGGTGTGCGCCTTTACCGTTCCGAAACCCGGGGATAGGAAAATCGGAAGCTTCTCGGGAGCGCGCCAATGTCGAAGATCTTCGTCATCGCTGGGCAAAGCAATGCCAACCTCTTGTCCAGCGCAACGGCCGCCGCGCTTCGGGCAAGCCATCCCGACTGCATCGTTCTCACGGTCGCGGCACCGGGCGCACCGCTGACCTTCGGGCGCGCGGCCGAGGACTGGTTCTCGGCGCGCGAATTGCCACAGGAACTTGCCGGCGCAATCATCGCCGCCCTGACGGACAATCCCCAGATGACTTTCGGCGGCATTGCCTGGGTCCAGGGCGAGGCGGATACGCTTGCCGTGGCGCGCAGTGCCGAATATGCCCGGCGCGCCGCAGATCTGTTTTCCGCCATCGAATCGCAGGTCAGGGGCGCCTTTCCCGGCCGGGCAGTCTGGCCCGACGATACCAAGCACATCCTCCTTGGCCTGTCCGAAAATGCCCCGGCCATGGCCGAACGGGATGCCTGGAGAACGATTATCGCGCAGCAAGAGGCGTTGGCGGCCAGCCGCCCCGATATCGCCTTGTTGCGCCCCGATCTGATCGCGCAATGGGCCGGGGTGGGCAGCACGTCAATGTTCAAGGACGCGCTGCATTATGCCCCGGGAATCGCCGGCATTCTTGCCGATGTCCTTGCGCAGGCGCTGGTCAGCGGGGGCGTGCCCTTCCTGGAAACGCCCTCGAACCCGGTCACGATCGGGACGCCGGGCGATGACCAGCTGCATGACTGGCTTGATGCCGCAGGCCGAACGGTCAGCCGGGCTGCAGAAACCTCGCCGACGATCCTCATGGGCGGGCTGGGCAATGACAGCTATTACGTGCGGAACTCCTCGACGATCATCTTCGAAGTCGCAGGGGCGAGTCACGACCAGATCATCACCTCGGTCAGTTACCAGATGTGGCGCAACGCCCCGAATGTGGAGAACATCCGCCTCACGGGTGCCGGAAACCTGCGTGTCGAGGGCAACGCGCTGGGTAACCTGATCGAGGGAAACGCCGGTGACAATCATCTGGCCGGAGGCGACGGCCAGGACACCATCCATGGCGGCGATGGCCACGACCTGATCCTTGGCGACGATGGGGATGACAGCCTGTATGGCGGCAACGGCAACGACACCCTTGGCGGGGGCGCCGGCAACGACGCACTCTGGGGCGGCGCCGGCAACGATGATCTTTATGGCGCCGATGGCGACGACACGCTTTACGGCGGTCTGGGCAAGGACCGGCTGTATGGCGGCGCGGGCAATGACGTGCTTCTGGGCGAGGACGGCGACGACCTTCTGGACGGCGGGCCGGGTGATGATCTTCTGGGTGGCGGCGCGGGCAATGACCTGCTGTACGGGGGGGCGGGCAATGACTCTCTCTATGGTGCGGCGGGCGCCGACACGCTTCACGGCGGGGCGGGCCATGACCTGCTGTTCGGGGGAGATGGCGCCGATCTGCTGCTGGGCGAAGACGGCAACGACACGATTTACGGCGGCGACGGCAATGATGTGATCGGCGGCGGCGCCGGCAACGACCTGCTGTACGGCGGCGCCGGCGATGATCAGCTTTACGGTGCGGACGGCGACGATCATCTCTCTGGGGGCACGGGTCACGATCAGCTTTACGGCGGTGACGGAAACGACGTGCTTCTGGGCGACGCGGGCAATGACAGCCTCTATGGGGGGCCAGGCCATGATCTGCTTGGCGGGGGCGACGGGGATGACCTGCTTTATGGCGGGTCCGGCAACGATTCCCTCTACGGCGCCGCTGGGCACGACACGCTCTATGGTGGTGACGGGCACGACCTGTTGTTTGGTGGCGATGGAAACGACCTGCTGCTGGGCGACGCTGGAAATGACACGATCGATGGTGGCGCCGGCAGCGATATGATCGGCGGGGGCGATGGCGATGATCTGCTCTATGGTGGGTCGGGGGCCGACAGCCTGTTTGGCGCCGCAGGCAATGACACGCTCTATGGCGGCGCCGATGATGATCGGCTGTTCGGCGGGCTGGGGGATGATCTGTTGTTTGGCGGAACCGGCGACGACCGGCTGGAAGGAGGGCCAGGCAACGATACTCTGTTCGGCGGTGCGGGGGCGGATGTCTTCGTCTTTGCCACGGGGGATGGCCATGACCGCATCGGTGATTTCACGCTGGGTGTGGACCGTCTCCTGTTTTCTGACGCGCTGCGGGTCGCGACGCTTCAGGCCGAACAGACAGAGCAGGGGTTGCTCCTGAGCATCGGGGAGGGGCAAAGCATCTTTCTTGCGGATCTGTTCCTGCCCGATCCGGGCGATCTGTCGCCGCTGTTCTGAGCTCAGGTTGACATCGCCCCGGGCCAAAGGCATCGTTGCAAGACAGCGTGAAAGCCCGCCATGCCCTATTCCAATCTTCCTGCAAGTTCTTACTGGAAACGCTGCCTGCGCAGCGATGACTTCCGGCTGAACGATCTGTATCAGCCCCGATTCCAGATCGGGGCGCAGGATGCGATCGCCACGGCGGGAAGCTGCTTTGCTCAGCGGATCGGCCAGGAGCTGCGCCACGCAACGGTCGATTTTCTTGATCTGGAGCCACCCCCCCCAGGAATGTCACATGCCACGGCGCAGTCTTTCGGCTTTGGCATCTATTCGGCGCGCTACGGCAACATTTATACCCCCCGGCAGTTGCTGCAACTGGTCGAGGATGTGCTGGCAACCCGCATCCGCCCCGAAGCGGTCTGGGAAAGCCGAGGCGCCTGGTTCGACGGGCTTCGCCCGCAGATCGAGCCGGGCGGCTTCGCTTCGGCGGACGAATTGGTCGGTATCCGCGTGTCGCATCTGGATCGCGTGCGACAGATGATTGAAAAGGCAACGGTCTTCTTCTTTACCCTCGGGCTGACCGAGTGCTGGGCGCATGCCGAAACCGGGACAGTGTTTCCAGTCTGTCCCAGCGTGGTTCCGGGTGTCTTTGACCCGGAGCTGCATCGCTTCCGCAACCTGCGGACCGCCGAGGTGATCGCCGACCTTGAAGCCTTCATGGCCGCCGCGCGACAGATCAATCCGGGGCTGCGTTTCCTTTTCACCGTGTCTCCGGTTCCGCTCGTCGCGACGGCGACGGGGGGCCACGTGCTTGCCGCGACGACGCGGTCGAAATCGGTGTTGCGGGCGGCTGTGGCCGAGGTGGTAGACAGTGACTCCGGCTGCGACTATTTCCCCTCGTACGAACTGGCCACGACGCATCCGATCCTGCGGGATACCTTCTGCGACGACAGGCGCAGCGTCCGGCCCGAGATCGTGCGGATGATCATGGATATGTTCTTTGCCGCGCACCCGGGATGCGCCCGCATCGACATTCCCGCCGGCGAAGACGAAATGGACGCGTTCTGCGATGAGCTTCTTCTGGATGCCGCAACGTCATGAAAGGCTGTATCTTCGGCAATTCGCACAGCGCCGCGCTTCTGAAGGCCTGGCGGGAACACGAGGGCGCTTGGCCCGGGCTGAGCCTGGATTTCTTCGTGCGCAGCGGGGTTGGCGTGCAGGGCCATCGGTTGGATGGTCCGGTGATCCGCGCCGAGGATCCCGACTTTCGCGACATGCTGGAAAAGCTCGGTCTTCACCACGAGATTGACCTCTCCGGCTATGATTTCCTTGCCGTTGTCGGCAGCGAGATCAGCCCCTTCAAGTCGGTTGCGATCCTGCGCGACAATCAGATCTTCGGATGGCGCACCAATGACCTGGCGCGACCGGTGATCAGCGAAAAGGTGCTGCGGGCAGCGCTTGCCGACAGCCTGCGCGCGGCAAATGGTGCGCGGCTGCTGGCGCAGCTGCGGGCGGTTTTTCAGGCCGACAAGCCGATCTACGTGCTGACCCAGCCCTTCCCGGCGGCCAAGCATATCGACTCCCCCAAGCTCGCGACCTTCCGCCGCCAGATCCGCCAGGGTGATGCGACCCGCTTTGCCCGCCTCTACAATGAGGTTGCCGCGACCGTGGTCGAGGAGCTTGGCGGCCTATATCTGCCCCAGCCTCAGGAAACCGTGTTCAAATGGGTGCTCACGCGCGAAAAGTTCACGATGGGGGCGCCAAGGCTGACCAACCTCCGTCTGAAGCAGGCGCAGGATGACATTCTTCATGCGAACGCCGATTACGGGCAGGTGGTTCTGAATGATCTCGCCGGGCGGCTGGGGCTGGCGGCCGCATCAGTTCCCGTGCGCGATACCCCCCGCACCCCGGAGTAGCGGCGCGGGCGGGCCCACATGCTCCGGCGAGCTTAAAGGCTCGTAACGCACTATCGCCGGCCCTCTGCAGGCAGAGATGCCGTAATCCCGCCCGGGCGCCTGCGTATCCAGATCCCGCATGGGGACGAAGACGCCCGTAATGCAGCCCCAAAAGGGATTGCCACCATACCAACGGGGTTCTGTTGTGGCGGCGCCCTTGGCGTTAGCAGTCTGATTTGGGGACAGGGACAGTATCATATGCCAAGGGAAACGGCGTCGCAGCGACTGCGCGCCGAACTGGCAGATGCTCCTTCCATAATGAGGAGAGTAGCCGTGACTGCAGAGCCGGAACACCGCCTTGCAAGGCTTCTGAATGATGTCTGCGACTTCCGAAGGCCAGGCTTGCAACCAGGATCCTGGTCAGTCGCATGCGGGTCGAGGTGCGCGCGAACCCCGGGCTCTTGTCCAGCAGGATTGACGAACTGAAGGATTACCTGAACCGGAACCCCGACGCAAAGGCGGATCTTGAGGCCAGTCTGGCGCATGGAGACAAAGCGTGAAGAACGAACTACTGGACGTTGTCGAAGCGGCCGAACGGATTGGGCGTGGCGATATCATGTGCATCGCCGGAGACGAACAGCTGCTGCTGCAACTGCCGAAAGGGCGCTGGATCGGTGGCACCACCGTCTATTTCGTGGCATCCGATGGCGGCGCGGTGCTGCGCGACAAGCTGTTCTGTACCACGCTTCAGGCACGGCGCGCCGAGGTGCGCTATCTTCCAACCCTGTCCCTGCCCGAGATTCCTGCGGGTTACATCGACGGCGGGGCAACACTTATCCTTGTGCCGGCCTTCTCCACGGCGCATGCGCGTTTCGCGGTGAACGGCCCCGGCTATCCCGGGCTGTTCGATCAGCCGCTCCTGGGTTGGGTGACGGGGGTTCACCTTGATGAACTCGGGTCACGCAGGCCAAAGGTGGTGAACGGAGCCACCGGCGCGGTGAACGAGGACGGCGCCCTGCTTCTTCATCTCGAGCTTTGGCCGGGGGAACGGGCCGAACTGGATATCGTCAACATCTTCGAGCCGGACGACGCCGTGACCTTCAGCTTCCCCGTGGGCGGCTTCGCTGCCAGTCGGGCGATCGTGGAGGGGGCCGAGGTGAGTTTCGGCACCTTCCTTGTCGAAAGCGGAGCCGATACGCGGCTGCCTCTGATCGCAAATTACGCCGGCGCGCACGTGAATGTCTCGATCCGCGACATCGATCACCGCACCGGCGAGGTGTCCTTCTATGCGCCGGTGGTGCCGGGGGTCGAATACCGTCTGGCCTGCCCGGTGCCGGACTATGCCGCAGCCTTTGCGCGGAATGCCGGCGGCCGAGGCGCTGCGCAGTTTTCCTGCAACTGCATCCTGAACTATATCCACGGCGATCTGGAGGGACGCCCAACCGGAGATTTTACCGGCCCGGTCACGTTCGGGGAAATTGCCTACATTCTTCTCAATCAGACCCTGGTCCGACTGGATATTCAGGCAGGCTCCTGACAGCACCGGCCCAACTGCCTCAAAAGGAAACGCGCCCCCGGAGGGCGCGTTTTCCATGTGCAGGCCACAGCAGACACAGGCGTGTCAGGCTGCGGCTGCCTCTTCCATTGCGTGACGGCGTTCGCTTTCCTCGCGCGACAGCGCGACCGAGGTGCGGATTCCCTTCGACACGAATTCCATCAGACCCTTCACGACCCGCTCGTTCGGATCAATGCCAGCGCAGGACAGAACTTCGCGCCCGTCGCGCGACCGGGCCCAGCGGGCAATCTGCTCGGGTCCGTTTCCATATTTCTTGTCATCGGCAATTGCGTCATCCAACGCAGCCAGCACGACTGCCGCGAACAGTTTGCGCGACCTCTGGCCTTGTTCATAGTTGAATGCGGTGCCGTCAACGAAATCGACCATGATGTCGTCCTTTTATTCTTGCTCTTGCGTTTTCTGGCGTCTGGTGTGTCTAGGCCTTCGGGTCTCGATTCGATATCATCCTGCGCGCATACCGGCCATGCACTGAGCGCATGCCTTACCCGCAGCATCTACCGTATCTAGTCGGCTTGCCAGGTGTAGCCCGCAAAGATATAGGGACGGCTAACCTCCAATCAACCTTTGCAAGGCTTCCGCATGCCGAAGATCAACGGAAACGAAATTCGTCCGGGCAATGTGCTCGAACATGACGGCGGCCTCTGGGCGGCGGTCAAGGTCAATCATGTGAAGCCTGGCAAGGGCGGTGCCTTTGCCCAGGTCGAGCTGAAGAACCTGCGCGACGGTCGCAAGCTGAACGAACGGTTTCGTTCGGAGGACAAGGTCGAACAGGTACGACTGGAGACGAAGGATCAGCAGTTCCTTTACGAAACGGACGGGATGCTGGTGTTCATGGACAGCGAAACCTATGAACAGATCGAGCTTCCGGCCGATCTTCTGGGCGACCGGCGCCCGTTCCTGCAGGACGGGATGATGGTCGCGGTCGAGTATTACGGTGAGGAGGCGCTCTCTGTGCGTCTGCCGCAGAAGGTCACCTGCAAGGTGGTCGAGACCGAGCCGGTCGTGAAGGGGCAGACGGCGGCCAACAGCTACAAGCCTGCTGTTCTGGACAACGGCGTCCGGATCATGGTGCCGCCCTTCATCGGCACGGATGAGGACATCATCATCAACACCGAGCTTGGCGAATATTCCGAACGCGCCTGAGTTGCCAGGGCCTGCCAAGGCGTGATCCCGCCTGGCGGGTCCTGCGTTCCATGCCTTGCGACGGTGCGGTTGCCGCGACTTTACCGGTGTCGCCAAGGCGGCTACGGAGGCAAGGCATCGGGTCGCGTCGTCTCTGCCCGCATGCAAGACACTGTCGGCGGGGGTCGCGCGGGCGCGGCGGCAGCCCCCGCACTCATCGGGGCAGTGCAAAGCCTATCAGACCGGCGTGACCGCCACCCCGGCGGCGAACATCTGCGGGCCCACCCGATCATGGCGGAGATAGGCAATGCCGCGCCCCTCTGCCTGGGTGAACACCCGCCCTGCCGGCTTGCCCTCGGCCAGGATCTCGGTCCCAACCGGCACCGGGCTCTCAAGGGCCACCAACGCCAGGCCCTTGCGCAGTTCGGTCTTGTGCTTCATGCGCGCGGTGACCTCTTGGCCGACATAGCAGCCCTTGCGGAAATCCACCCCGTTCAGCCGCTCGAAACCGCATTCAAGGATGTAGCTCTCGTCGGGGATCAGCTCGATCCCGCTTTCCGGCACAAGATGTGCCACCCGGAGGGTGTCCCAGTCGATGCCCGGTGCCGATGCCCCCGCAGCGCCATAAAGGCGCCAGCCAAGTTCGGCGTGACGCGGATCTGCAAATGCCCCCGCCGGCACCGGCCCGCGTCCCCGCGAAACGGCAAGATCGCCTGGGGTGATCGTGACGTTGGCGCGCAGCTTGTACATCGCAAGCCTGCGCAACAGCGGTTCTGCCAGATCCGCATGCACGTCGATCAGGATGCTGTCTTCGGCCGGAACAAGGAAGAAATCGGCAAGATACTTGCCCTGCGGGCTGAGCAGCGCCGCATAGACCAGCCCCTGTGCAAGGCGGTCAACATCGTTCGTCACCAGGTTCTGAAGAAAATCCCGCCGGTCGGGCCCCTTGACCTCGAGCAGGCGGCGGTTGTCGGCATGTTCCCCTGTCATCGCGGTGCCTTTCTTTTGGGTGGGTCAGACCTCGGTCTTGAACTGAAGACGGTGCAGGTCGGCGTAAAGCCCTCCCTCGGCCAGAAGGCCGGCGTGGGTGCCCTGCTGGACCACCTGACCGCGCTCCATTACCACGATCTTGTGCGCGTCCCGCACCGTTGCAAGCCTGTGCGCGATCACAAGCGTGGTGCGTCCAGCGCTCAGCCGGTCAAGCGCCGACTGAACCAGCGCCTCGGATTGGGCATCCAGGGCCGAGGTGGCTTCGTCCAGCAGCAGGATCGGCGCGTCGCGCAGCAGGGCGCGGGCGATGGCGACACGCTGCCGCTGCCCCCCCGACAGGCCCGAACCGCGCGGACCGGCCGGCGTATCAAGGCCCTGCGGCATGTGCGAGAGGAACTCCGATACATGCGCGGCTTCAAGCACTGCCTCCAGCCGTGCCTGCGAAATGTCGCTGCGCCCCAGAAGGATGTTGTCGCGGATGGTTTCATCGAACAGGGCCGCATCCTGCGAAACGACTGAAAACAGCCCGCGCAGCCCCTTGAGATCCATGTCGCGGATATCGTGGCCGCCGATGCGGACAGCGCCCGCCTGCGGATCGGCAAGCCGCGTCAGCAGCGTGAATATGGTTGTCTTGCCTGCGCCGGAAGGTCCCACAAGCGCCGTGGTTTGCCCGGCTTCGGCGATAAAGCGGGTGTCGCGCAGCACCGGATCAACCCCATAGGCGAAGGTGACATTGTCGATCTCGATCCGGGTTTCGCTGCGAAGCGGAAGTGGCGCGCGCGGGGGCTGCGGGCTGGTGATGGCGGGCGGGGTCTGCAGGATGCCATACATCCGCTCCACGCTGGCCATCGCGGCCTGCAGCGCGGCGCTGACGCCCCCCAGGCGGCGCAGCGGGTCGAAGACCAGCGCCATCGCGGTGAAGAAGGCCATGAATTCGCCCACCGTCTTTTCGCCGCCGATGATCTGCATGCCGCCATAGGTCAGGACGCCGGCAAAGCCGATTGCCGCCACCAGGTCGATCAGTGCCGGAATGCCGGCCGAACCCGCCTCTGCCCGAAGCTGCGCCCGGACAAACTGATTGACGGAACGACCGAACCGCCCGGCCTCGCGGTCCTCGGAACCGGTCAGCTGGATCGTGGTGATGCCGTGAAAGATTTCGTCCAGCCGGGTCGAGTTCTGGGCTGCGGCGGCGCGTGCCGCGCGGCTTGTGCGGCGCACCAGCCGTTGCAGGGCAACGATCGGGATGATCAGAAGCGGCGTGCCGATCGCGGCCACAAGCGTCCAGCGCCAGTCGATGTAAAGCGTCACCGCCAGAAGCGATACAAGCGCCACGAAATCACGTCCGAAGGCGGCGATGACGCCGGAATAGATCTGGCGGATCGCACCACTGTCGCCGCGCACACGCTCGATCAGGTTGCCCGGTGAATGGACCTGAAAGAACGACTGGTCCAGCGTCATCAGATGGCGCAGGAGGTCCGACTGCACCTCGGCCGTGACGCGTTCGCCCAGCCATGACATCAGCACCCGGTGGCAGAAGGCCGCCGAGGCGCGCAGGATGAAGACGCCCGAAATCGCAATCGCAACCCAGTAGACAGCCGCGCTGTCACCGGCGATGAACACGTCGTCGAACATCGGCTGCATGAGGTACGACAGCGCCCCGAGCATCGAGCCTTCAACCGTCATCAGCAGCAGCGCCACGACCAGAAACGGCATCCGTCGCTTGAGGTAGTTGCGCCAGACCCAGCCCAGCATCCTGCCTTCGGTGGCGGAGGGCGCGGTGCTCATCGTGCGGTCCTCCCGGCGCGGTAGGCCCGGGTCAGGGCTTCAGGGTCATAGTCCCGCGCGATCCAGTCGCGCAGGCTTGTTCCGGATTGTGCCTGTGCCGCGGCGTAGGATTCCAGGAAGAAGTCCAGAATTCCGGTCGCATCGCGCTTGAAATGCAGGTGCTTCCAATGCAACTGCCGGCGCGCCTCGCTGACCGGGGTGCCGGTGTCGATCAGGTAGAGCGCGGCCCCGAAGCCCGAGCGGTCGGCACCCGATTTGCAATGCATCACGAACGGTTTCTCGATCGCGTCGAAAGCCTGAAAAAGGGCAAGAAGCTCGTCCCGGCTGGGAAGCTCGGCCGCATAGAGACGCCGGTCCACAAGCGTGATGCCCGCCGCCTCGCAGGCCTCCTTTTCGAACAGATAGTGGCTGTGGCGCCCCGGGCCGCGAAGGTTCAGGACACTGCGGATCCCCGCCCTCGCATACCGGGCGATCCGCTGCGGCGAAGGTTGGTTCGACCGCCAGACGCCGGGGGCGATTTCGGCGGAATTGCTCCACCAGCGGCGCAGGAAGGCATGATCCATCAACTGAAAGTCCCACCAGGCGCGCCGGCGCGCCCTGGCCGAGGAAATGTCGGTTCCCCAGGTTTCGCGGAACAGGCGCGTGGCGGCGCTGAAGCGTTTTCGCAGGGGCGTCTTGGGCAAGCTTGCGTCCTTCGGGTTCACCGCGCCGGTCATGAGGGACGGGTCTAACGGGATTTAGGGGGTGAGGCAAGAAAGGCCAAGGCGCCGATTGACGGCCATTCGCCACGTGCTTACGCATGGATGTCCAACAGAGAAGAGAACAAGATGACCCTTGGTTACGGTCGCAGTTATCTGGCCATTCCCGGCCCTTCGGTCATGCCCGACCGGGTGCTGAACGCAATGCACCGCCCGGCGCCCAACATCTATGGCGGTGCGCTGCATGATCTTGTCGATGCCATGCTGCCGAGGCTTCGGTATCTGGCGGGAACAGCGGGCCACGTCGCCATCTACATCGCCAATGGCCACGGGGCCTGGGAAGCGGCAAATGCGAATGTGTTTTCTCGCGGCGATCTGGCGCTGTCGCTGGTGACAGGGCAGTTCGGCCTTGGCTGGGCCGATTCCGCCCGCCGCATGGGTGTGGAGGTGCAGGAGATCGACTTTGGCCGCCGCGGGCCGGTCGATCCCGCGCGGGTCTCCGAGGCACTGGCGGCGGACCGGAGTCACCGCATCAAGGCGGTACTGCTGAGCCATGTGGACACGGCCACGTCGGTGCGTAACGACGTGGCCGCGGTGCGCGCGGCGATCGATGCCGCAGGCCATCCCGCGCTTCTGATGGTGGATTGCATCGCCTCGCTTGCCTGCGACAGGTTCCTGATGGATGCCTGGGGCGCCGATGTCATGGTTTCCGCCAGCCAGAAGGGATTGATGACGCCGCCCGGACTGGGCTTTGTCTGGTTCAGTGATCGCGCCCGCGAACGTGGTGCCACGGCGGACTTGCGCAGCCCCTATTGGGACTGGACCCCGCGTGCTGCGCCCGAGGCGTTCTACCAGCTGTTCTGCGGCACGGCGCCCACCCATCATCTGCTGGGTCTGGCCGAAGCGCTGAACATGATCGAGGAAGAGGGGCTCGAGGCCGTCTGGACCCGGCATGACCTGCTGGCGCAGGCGATCTGGGCGGCGGTGGATCACTGGGGGATCGAGGGGGCAATGTCGCTCAACATCCCAGACCCCGCCTGCCGTGCCCGCTCGGTCACCTCGATCCGGATGCAGTCGCCCAATGCCACCGCGCTGCGCGACTGGACCGAGCAGCGCGCCGGCGTGACCTTGGGGATCGGACTCGGTATGGCGCCTCCGGGCGACCCGGCCTGGCATGGGTTTTTCCGGATCGGCCACATGGGCCATGTCAACGCCCATATGGTGATGGGCGTTCTGGGGGTGATCGAGGCAGGGCTTGTGGCGCTGGGCATTCCGCATGGCCCCGGTGCCATCGCCGCGGCAACACGGATCATCGCCAAGGCATGAAGGCCTAGCTGCCCTGGGAACGGGCGGCTGCAAGGGCGGCGGGCAGGGCCTCGGCCAGACGATCCAGATCCTGCGGCCGCCCGGCGCTGACCCTGATGCAGCGGTCCTGCGGCGCGACGAAGGGCATGCGGACGAACACGTCGCGTTCAAGCAGCCCGGCCAGAACGCGTCGGGCAAAGGCGCCATCGCGGCCGCAGTCGATTGCGACGAAGTTCGTGGCCGAAGGCAGCGGCGCAAGCCCGTTGTCGCGGGCGATGGCCGCGATGCGATTGCGTGCCTGTGCCACCTCATCCCGGACATGGTGCAGCCAGTCCTGATCGGCCAGGGCGGCCAGGGCGCCGGCCTGGCTGATCCGGCACATTCCGAAGTGATTGCGGATCTTGTCGAAGGCGGAAATCAGATCCGGCGCCGCAATTGCATAGCCGACGCGCGCCCCTGCAAGACCATGACCCTTGGAAAAGGTCCGCATCCGGATCACACGCGGGTCATCCGCCACAACAGGCGGTGCCGTGCCTTCGGGCGCAAGCTCGACATAGGCCTCGTCCAGAACCAGAAGCGCGCCTTCGGGCACCTGCGCGATCATGCGCTGGAGGGTCGGCGCGTCGTGCCAACTGCCCATCGGGTTGTCGGGATTGGCAAGATAGATCAGCTTGGCATCAACCTCGGCAGCGCGCGCAAGCAGTGCCTCGGGATCTTCGTGATCCCCACGATAGGGAACCTTGTGCAACACGCCGCCAAAGCCGGTGACGTGGTAGTTGAAGGTCGGATAGGCCCCGTCGGAGGTCACCACCGCATCGCCGGGCGCGATCAGCAGCCGCACAAGGTAGCCGAGAAGCCCGTCAATTCCTTCGCCCACGATGATATGGGCAGGCGTGACGCCATGATGTGCGGCAAGTGCCGTGCGCAGGGCGTGGCTTTGCGCATCGCCATACATCCAGACCTCCGAGGCGGCGCGCTCCATCGCAGCGATGGCGCCGGGCGAGGGCCCGAACACACTTTCATTCGCCCCCAGCCGCGCCGCGAAGGGACGGCCCCGTTCGCGTTCCTGCGTTTCCGGGCCGACAAAGGGCACTGACGCGGGCAGGCTTTCAACCAGTCTCGTGTAGCGCGGCGCCATCGTGTTTCCCTTTCAGCCCACTTCTGCCAGACGCTTCAGCGCGGCCTTGAGCCTTGAAGCCTCATCCTCTTTCTGGGCCAGAAGTTCGCGGCTTTCCTCGACCACCTCTTCGGGGGCAGAGGCCACGAACTTCGGATTGTTCAACCGCCCGCGAAGGCCGCCCATTTCCTTTTCAAGCTTTTCAAGCGTCTTGGCCAGCCGTGCCTTTTCCTCGGCGATGTCGATGACGCCGTCCAGCGGGATGGCAAAGCTGCCGCCTTCCACGGCGATGGTGATCGCTCCCTTGGGGGCAGCCGCGGCCTCTTGCAGCGTTTCGATCCGCGCGAGCCGCCGGATCAGCGCCTCGTTGCGGGCCAGTGCCGCCTGGCCGGCGGCGTCGAGCGCCGTTTGCAGCAGCGTGAGTTTCAGCCCCGCCGGCACATGCATCTGCGCCCGGGCCGAGCGGATTTCCTCGATAAGGCCGATGACCCAGTTCATCTCGCGGTCGGCATCAGTATCGATCAGTTCCGCGCCATAGCTCGGCCAGTCGGCATGGACGAGCATCTTGTGCCGGGCGCCCGTGGTCTGCCACAGCTCCTCGGTGATGAAGGGCATGACGGGGTGCAGCAGGATCAGGCACTGGTCCAGCACCCAACCCATTGTGGCGCGCGTTTCCTCCGCCGTGGCCTCGTCGGCAAGCAGGGGCTTGGCGAATTCGACATACCAGTCGCAGACCTTGCCCCAGACAAAGGCGTAAAGGGCGTTCGCTGCATCATTGAAGCGGAAGGCGCCAAGGGCTGCGTCCACCTCCTCGCGCACGCGGGCGACCTCACCTATGATCCAGCGGTTCACGGTGGCGGCGGCCTCGGGCGGGGTGGCGCGGGTTTCGTGCCCTTCCCAGACGCCGTTCATCTCGGCAAAACGCGCGGCGTTCCAGATCTTGGTGCCGAAGTTGCGATAGCCCTGGATGCGCGCGGTCGAGAGTTTCAGATCACGCCCCATCGCCGCCATCGAGGTCAGCGTGAACCGCACGGCATCCGCGCCGTATTCGTCGATCAGTTCCAGCGGGTCGAGCACGTTGCCCAGCGATTTGGACATCTTCTTGCCCTTCTCGTCGCGGACAAGCGCGTGGACATAGACCGTGTGGAACGGCACCTGATCGACCACGGCAAGCTGCATCATCATCATCCGGGCGACCCAGAAGAAGATGATGTCGAACCCGGTGATCAGAACATCGGTCGGGAAATACTTGCGCAGCGCCTCGGTATCCTCGGGCCAGCCCAGCGTTCCGATGGGCCAGAGGCCGGAGGAGAACCAGGTGTCGAGCACGTCGGGGTCGCGTTCCAGCCAAATTATACCAACGCGCCCGTCCTCTGGGCGTCCCCCTCCGCCATACGAGGAGTAAGCTGTTCTTCTAACTCCTTCGGGTGCGGGTGCATCGGGGCCAAATCCTTCGCGGATGCTTACGGTTTCGCCGTAGTAAGCGCGCGCCTGCTCAAGAACATGAGCATAACTAGGCCCACAGAAGGATTTGCCGTCGAGTGCGTCAATGGCGTCGGCTCCATTTACTGCGAGCGACATCCCAGGCTTGAGGCTTGGACCATACCAAACCGGGATCTGGTGCCCCCACCAGAGCTGGCGGGAAATGCACCAGGGCTCGATATTCTCCAGCCAGTGGAAATAGACCTTTTCGTGCTGTTCGGGCAGGATTTTCGTCCGCCCCTCGCGCACGGCATCAATCGCGGGCTGCACGATCTGCGCGGTGTCCACGAACCACTGGTCGGTCAGCATCGGCTCGATCACCACTTTGGACCGGTCGCCGAAGGGCTGCATGATCGGCTTGTTCTCGACCAGCGGGATCGGGTTGCCCTCGGCATCCGTGGTCATCACGGCCAGTCCCTCGGCGGTGATCTGCTCGATCACGCGCTTGCGCGCCTCCATCCGGTCGAGGCCGCGCAGATCGTCGGGGACAAGGTTCAGCGCATCGACCGAACCTTCGTCGAAGGCGGCGCCGTTCGCGATCTCCTGCGCACGGGCGGCGCATTCCGCATAGGGCGCGCCGTCGCTGCGCATCTGCGCCCGCGTGTCCAGCAGACGGTAAAGCGGGATGTTGTTGCGCTTGGCCACGCCATAGTCGTTGAAGTCATGCGCGCCGGTGATCTTGACCGCGCCCGAACCGAAGGCCGGGTCGGGATATTCATCGGTGATGATCGGGATCAGGCGGCGATGTTCCTTGGGGCCGACCGGAATCTCGCAGAGCTTGCCGACGATGGGGGCATAACGCTCGTCCGACGGGTGCACCGCGACCGCGCCGTCGCCCAGCATGGTTTCCGGGCGCGTGGTGGCGATGGAGATGTAGTCCCGCTCCTCCTCCAGCACCACATTCCCGTCGGCGTCCTTTTCCACGTAGGTATAGGTCTCACCCCCGGCGAGCGGGTACTTGAAGTGCCACATATGGCCTGCGACCTCGATATTCTCGACCTCGAGGTCGGAGATCGCGGTCTCGAACTGCGGGTCCCAGTTCACCAGCCGCTTGCCGCGATAGATCAGGCCCTTGTTGTAGAGATCGACAAAGACCTTGATCACCGCGTCGTGGAAGTTCGGGCCATGGCCCGCGTCGGGGTCGCCCTTGGCACCGCCCATGGTGAAGGCCTCACGCGACCAGTCGCAGGAGGCGCCAAGCCGCTTAAGCTGGCCGATGATCGTGCCGCGGGACTTGACCTTCTGCTGCCAGACGCGATTGACGAAAGCCTCGCGCCCCATTTCGCGGCGGCCGGGTTCGCCGTTCGCGGCCATCTCTCGTTCCGTCACCATCTGCGTCGCGATGCCGGCATGGTCGGTGCCCGGTTGCCAGAGCGTGTCGAAGCCGCGCATCCGGTGCCAGCGGATCAGGATGTCCTGCAGGGTGTTGTTGAAGGCATGACCCATGTGAAGGCTGCCGGTGACATTCGGCGGCGGGATCATGATGCAGAATGTCTCGTCGCGCGTGGCATTGGCCCCGGCGGCAAAGGCATTCGCCCCTTCCCATTCGGCGTAAAGCCGGGCTTCGGCTTCGGCGGCGTCGAATGTCTTGTCCATGGCCATTGCGGCGGTCCCCTTCAACTCTGATCGCGCCTGTGTTTAGCGCGACACTGGTGCAAGGGGAAGGCCGACGGTCAGCCGAAGCTGCGCAGCAAAAGAAGGATGAAGGCGGGCAGAAAGGCGAGGCCCGCGATCATCGTGAACCGGCCGGGCGTCAGGTCGAACTGCGGATGCTCGGGATCGTCATGCAGCGCCTCATCATCTGCCTGGGGCAGGGGCGGCAGGCCGGGGGAGGGAAAGGTCTTGGCCATGGGCGGCTCCGGAACGGTCATCCCCGCAGGATCGCGCCAAAGGATTTAGAAAGGGTTTACGTCACTCGGCGCGATCGATCTTGGTGGAGAGATGGATCAGGCTTTCCGACGACCGGACGCCCGTGATCGCGCCGATCGCATCCAGAACTTCGTCCAGGGCCGTTGTTGTCTGTGCGGCAACCTGCAGAAGAAGGTCGAACCGGCCCGAGGTGGTATGGATCTTCTCGACCTGTGGCAGCGCGCGCAGCCGTGTCAGCACATTTGCCTGCGACCGTGGCTCGATCGTCAGAAGAACCGAGGCGCGGATTCGTCCCTGGCGGGCCGCTTCACCCAGTTTCACGGTATATCCGGCAATGACCCCCGAGGATTCGAGCCGTTCCAGTCGCGCCTGAATCGTGGACCGTGCAACCTTCATTCGCCGCGCAAGAACGGCAACCGAAACCCGCGCATCGGCGGAAAGCTGTGCAAGAAGGCTTCTATCCAGGTCGTCCATGTCACTTTGTCGCGATTTTCGTCATTATGACGGGCAAAACTGTAAAAACAACTCTTTTCGTCGATGAAAATGTGCCCCATATGCGGCATCCTCGTTTTCAGGAAAAGGGCGGCTCATACGCACCTGGCCTGGTTTGGTTGAACGCGTAAGCGGCTCCGAACTGGTAGTGCCAGGGTGGGGTCAGGCTGCGCTCTGTTGGCAGATGAAAGGAACCGCCGATGGGGCTCTCGAAAACGATCTGGACGCAACCGTCCGAATTTCTCCGCATCCACGATGGCGATGCGCCGGTGATGTTCTTTGCGCCGGGCCTTCTTCAGGCGATGGCACGCCGGTTTCTTGACGGGTTTCCGGGCCTTGTGACCTATGCGGTCAAGTCCAACCCTGCCGATGTCGTGATCGAAAACCTCGCGGCGGCGGGGGTGCGCGGCTATGATGTGGCCTCGCCCGAGGAAATCCGGCTGATCCGTCGAATCGCCCCGGATGCGGCGCTGCACTACAACAACCCCGTCCGGTCGCGCAGCGAGATCGCCGTCGCGGTCGAACTCGACGTGGACAGCTATTCGGTGGACAGCCATTCCGAACTGGCCAAGCTGATCGAGATGGTCCCGGCGGCGGGCAAGGAGGTCACCGTCCGCTTCAAGCTGCCGGTCAAGGGCGCGGCCTATGACTTTGGTGCCAAGTTCGGCGCGACGGTCGAGAAGGCGACGGCCCTGCTGCGCGAGGTCGCCGAGGCCGGCTTCATCCCGTCGCTGACCTTCCATCCCGGCACGCAATGCACCGATCCGGCGGCGTGGGAATCCTATATCCGCACTGCTGCCGAAATCGCGCGTGCCGCAGAGGTCAGGATTGCGCGGCTGAATGTCGGCGGGGGCTTTCCCTCGCACCGGCTGAACGGGATCGTGCCGCAGCTTGATGCGATCTTCGCGCTGATCGATCGGGTGACCACGGAAGCCTTCGGGGATACCCGTCCGGCGCTGGTGTGTGAACCGGGGCGCGGCCTTGTGGCCGACGCCTTCACACTCGCGACGCGGGTGCGGGGTATCCGCGACGGCGATCATGTGTTCCTGACCGACGGCGTCTACGGGGCGCTGGCCGAATTGCCGCTGATCGGCGGAATTGATCGGGTGGAAGTGCGCAGCCCTGAAGGCATCCGGCGCGAAGGCGAAGGCCGGGCCTGCATCGTCTTCGGGCCTACCTGTGACAGCGTGGACCGCCTGCCGGGCGAACTCTCGCTGCCCGTCGACATGGCCGAAGGCGACTTTGTGCTGTTTCACGGGCTTGGCGCCTACTCCGTTGCCACCAACACGCGGTTCAACGGTTTCGGTGACCTGAGCATCGTCACGACTCTCGCCCTGCGCGGCTGACGCAACAGACACGTTCCGGGCCGGGGGCTGCCAAGGCGGACCCTCAGCCCGGAAGAATGATGCAGGTGGTGGTGCCGCTTGCGAAAAGCTTGCCATCCAGATCGCGGATCGTGGCTTCGGCCACGGCTGTGCTGCGGCCTGCGTGCAAGACCTCGGCCACGGCCTCGATCTCGGTGCCCAGTGGCAGGGCGCGGGTGATGTTCACCTTGTATTCAAGCGTCGTGTACCAATGCCCGCGCGGCACGCGGGTCATCACTGCGCAGCCCATCGCGCTGTCCAGCACCGTTCCGTACCAGCCGCCATGCACCGTCCCGAACGGATTGGTATGTTCAAAACCGGGTGTACCCCTGAAGGCCACCCGGTCCTGTTCAACGCTGTGCAGGTGGTAGTTCAGCAGGCCCGCGATGGTCGGCTGCGGCATTCTGCCTGCCAGCATTTCCTGCATTGCCTCAAGCCCCGACAGGGCCAGCATCCGCGCGCGCGGCATAAGGTCTTCGGCGCTTCGCGCGATACGCTGGCTTGACATCTGGCACCTCCCGGACGGGCGGACGCTAGCGCCAGTTGCCAAGCCCTGCAACCGTCAGGCAACGTTGCCGAGGGCCACCTCCGGAACGATGCCAAGCGCGCGGCACACGTCGCGGGTAAGTTGCGGGCGGTTGAGCGTGTAGAAATGCAGATCCTCTACACCTTCCTGCAGAAGCCGGTCGCAAAGCTCGGTGCACAGCGCCGTCGCAAGCAGGTCAGCGCGCCCGTCACGTTCGGCCGTGGCAAAGGCATCATCCAGCCACTGCGGAACCCGGGTGCCGCAGCGCTGGGCAAAGCGGCGCGCCCCGGCCCAGTTCTCGATCGGCAGAATTCCCGGGATGATCGGCGCGGTGATTCCGTTCGCGGCACAGCGGTCACGGAAGCGCAGGAAGGTTTCGGCCTCGAAGAAGAACTGGGTGATGGCCGAATGCGCGCCCGCCTCGATCTTGCGGCGCAGCCAGCGCACATCGGCCAGATCGTCGGCTGCCTCGGGATGCGGTTCGGGGTATGCGCCGACCCGGATGCGGAACTGACCGGTTGCCGCGAGCGCCTCGATCAGTTCGAGCGAATCGGCGAAGCCTTCGGGGTGAGGCACGAAACGGCTGCTGCCCTTGGGCGCGTCGCCGCGCAGGGCCACGATTTCGGACACACCGGCATCGGCGTAGGTTTGCGCAATGGCAAGGGTTTCCTGCCGCGAGGCGTCAACGCAGGTCAGATGCGCCACGACGTTCAGGCCATAGTTTCGGCCGATCGTGGTCACCGCCTCATGGGTCAGCTTGCGGGTGGTGCCGCCCGCGCCATAGGTGACCGACACGAACGACGGCTTCAGCGGCGCAAGCATCTGGACCGTTTCCCACAGCCGGAAGCTCGCCTCCAGGGTTTGGGGCGGGAAGAACTCGAATGAGATTCGCGGTGCAGACATGACGGGACTCCTGATCTCGGTCGCCTCTTGTCGCATGGGGTAGTTTGTGAAACAAATTCATAATTCTCAAGATCAATATGAGGTTGATCGCAAGATGCACCTGGAATTCCGTCACCTCCGCACCATTCGCGCCATCCATGAGGCAGGGGGCCTGGCCCGGGCGGCCGAGGTTCTGAACATGACGCAATCGGCGTTGTCGCATCAGGTCAAGGGGCTTGAGGAACAGGCGGGCGTCGAGCTTTTTGTGCGTCGTTCCAAGCCCCTGCGGCTGTCCGCGGCCGGCGTGCGGCTGTTGCGGCTGGCCGAACGGATCCTGCCCGAGATCGAGGCGCTCGAGGATGATTTCCGGGCGCTGCGTTCGGGCAAATCGGGGCGCCTGCATATTGCCATCGAATGCCACGCCTGTTTCGAATGGCTGTTCCCGGTGCTGGAGCAGTTCCGTCACGCCTGGCCCGATGTCGATGTGGATATCCGCCCGGGGCTCGCCTTCGGGGCCTTGCCGGCGTTGCTGCGCGAAGAGGTGGATCTGGTTGTCTCGTCGGATCCGGAAAACCTCGACGGCGTCGATTTCACACCGCTGTTCGATTATGAACCGGTCTTCGTGGCGTCCAGCCAGAACCCCCTGGCCGCGCGCCCCTTTGTCGAGGCGCAGGATTTCCGGGACCAGCTTCTGATCACCTATCCCGTGGATCGCACACGACTGGATGTGTTCACCGAACTTCTCACGCCAGCGAAGGTCGAACCCCGCGGCATCCGCCAGGTTGAACTGACTGCCGTGATCCTGATGCTGGTCGCGGCGAACCGAGGGGTTGCGGTTCTGCCCGACTGGGTTGTGCGTCAGGTGCGCTACAATTCCGATTATGTCACGCGGCCGCTGACCGAAAAAGGCATGACCAAGCGCCTTTACGGGGCAACCCGGCGCGAGGACACGGCCCGCCCCTACATGTCGCATGTGCTGCGGCTGGCGAGGACCGAACCCGTCAAGTTGCAGAGGGATTAGAGATTCCCTCAGATCTCGTCCGCGGCAAGTCCCTGGCAAGCGCGGGCGAGGCGATCCGCCGCAAACGGCCGGTTCCGGTGCTCTTGCCGATCGCATCGCAACGGTAGCGAGGGCTGGGGCTGCCGTGCCATGCAACGCCTGCGCCCTCTTGGAATCTTCGCTCGGGCTGCGTATACGCGCGGATTGAACAGGAGGCCCCGATGCAAGGCAGTGCTAACCTCAACATCATGATCAAGGCCGCGCGCAAGGCAGGACGTGCGCTGGTCAAGGACTTCCGCGAGGTCGAGAACCTTCAGGTTTCGGTCAAGGGCGCTGGCGACTTCGTCAGCCGCGCCGATATCGGGGCTGAACAGATCATCCGCGACGAGTTGATGGGCGCGCGCCCCACCTATGGCTGGCTGGGCGAGGAAAGCGGCGCCACCGAGGGGGCTGACCCGACCCGCCGCTGGATCGTCGATCCGCTGGACGGCACGACCAACTTCCTGCACGGGTTGCCGCACTGGGCGGTTTCGATCGCGCTGGAGCACAAGGGCGAGATCGTCTCGGGTGTGGTCTATGACCCGGCCAAGGACGAGATGTTCTGGGCGGAAAAGGGTGCGGGCGCCTGGATGAACGAAAGCCGGCTGCGCGTTTCGGGCCGTCGCAGCATGATCGAATGCATCTTTGCCACGGGTGTGCCCTTCGCGGGCAAGCAGACATTGCCCGCGACGCTGCAGGATCTGGCGCGGCTCATGCCTGCCTGTGCCGGCGTGCGGCGCTGGGGCGCGGCCGCGCTCGATCTCGCCTATGTGGCGGCGGGGCGTTATGACGGCTATTGGGAACGCGAACTCAATGCCTGGGATATTGCCGCCGGCCTCTTGCTGGTGCGCGAGGCCGGTGGCCTGACCGGGCCGGTGCGCGAAGGTTATGACATCCTGGGAAAGGGCGCCGTGATCGCGGCCAATGACCAGATCTTTGCTTCCTTCGCCAAGCTGATCCGCGACGCCTGATCGCCCTCGCTTCAGCGTCGCGGGATCCTCGGGAAGCCGGACTGCCGGTAACGAGCCTCCGGGTGGGGCGGCAGGCCTTTTGTGCGGCGCCAGAAGCCTGGCCCGCCACGGCGCAGCCAAAGCGGAAGCGTGGCGGCAAACCCGACGATGAACCCGCCCGCATGTGCCCAATAGGCGATGCCGCCCATCGTCGCGTCGCTCATCACGCCGTTCATCAGTTGCAGGCCGAACCAGATGCCAAGCATTACCCAGGCCGGCACGGTAATGATGCGGAAAAAGATGATGATGATCAGCAGAATATCGACCCGCGCGCGGGGAAACAGCAGCAGATAGCCGCCCATCACGCCCGCAATTGCGCCCGAAGCCCCCACCACCGGAACCGGCGACATCGGCGCCGTGGCATATTGCCATAGCGCCGCACCGATACCGCAGGCCAGGTAGAAAAGCAGAAAGCCGCCGTGGCCGAACTCTTCCTCGAGGTTGTCGCCAAAGATCCAGAGGAACAGCATGTTCCCGCCCAGATGCAGCCAGCCCCCGTGCAGGAACATCGAGGTGACAAGCGTAAGCCAGCCCCCGTCGCCCTGTGTGAGAAGCTGCGGCACCATTCCCCAGCGCAGGAAGAACGACATGATCTGCATGTCGTCGCCAAAGCGCGGCAGGTACGACAGGAACACCAGGACGTTGATCGCGATCAGCGCGTAGGTGACGAACGGCGTCTTGTTGGACGGATTGTGATCGCGGATCGGAAACATCCGTCCAGCATCCCCATCCCGCCCGGCCCGTCAAGCCCGCAAGCAACATGAACGCCCGGCCGGCGCGGCCCGGACTCGGTTCTCGATGCCGCGGGCCTCCTGGATGCGAGCAGCCGGTCATGCCAAGGGGATGGCTCCGGTTTTCAGGCCCCCAAGGCCGCCAGAAGCTGGGCATTGCCGCCCGATGCGGTGGTATCGACACAGACATGGCGTTCCACCAACACATCGGCAAGCGTCGGCACCCCCGTGACAAGTGGCAGGATCGGCCCGTCGCGCTCTGCCAGGGCGAGGGCATGGTCGCGGGCACTCCCCCCCCAGCAGATGGCGCCCGACAGCCCGACAAGCCCCGTCAGCGCGGCCGGCGGCAAGCCGGGGGCTTCCACGGCAAGCCCCCCCAGGTCGCGCACAAGGCACGCCTGAGTCGCAGCATCCGGGCCAAGGCACAGCAGTGGTTCACGCTGGAACAGCGACAGCCGGTTTGATTCGCCCGTGGGGCCGGGCAGCGTTTCAGTCGAGACTGCCACGCCGGACGGGCGCAGCCGGTTCAGGGCCGCCTGGATCGCTGCGGGATCGCTGACGGCGCTGTCAGCACCAGGATCAGCCGGTGCCGGTGCGGCCCGCGTGAAGCGGGGCAGGTAGGCCGGGCCGCCTGCCTTCGGGCCGGTGCCTGAAAGCCCCTCGCCCCCGAAGGGCTGGCTGCCGACGATCGCGCCAATCTGGTTGCGGTTGACGTAGATGTTCCCGACATGCAGGCGGTTCACCACCTGCTGCACCCGATCGTCGATGCGGCTGTGCAGCCCGAAGGTCAGGCCATAGCCGGTGGCGTTCACGCGCTCGATCACCTGGTCAAGTTCGGCCGCAGCGAAGGTCGCCACATGCAGCACCGGCCCGAAAACCTCGCGCTCCAGCGCCTCGATTCCTGACACGCGGATCAGCGCGGGGCCGATGAAGGTGCCTGCGGCCGGTGCCGTCAACTGCTTGAGCAGCCGGCCCTCGCGGCGTGCGGTTTCGACATGGGCGGTAATTTCCTGGTGTGCGGCCTGGTCGATGACTGGCCCGATATCCGTTGCAAGCTCCCACGGATCGCCCAGCGAAAGCTCATCCATCGCGCCTTTCAGCATCTCCAGAACCGGCGCGGCAATGTCTTCCTGCAGATAGAGACACCGCAGGGCCGAACACCGCTGGCCCGCCGACTGGAAGGCGCTTGCGATGATGTCGCGCACCGCCTGTTCCGGCAGTGCGGTGCTGTCCACGATCATCACGTTCAGGCCGCCGGTTTCGGCAATCAGTGGCGCCCCGGGTGCCAGATGCGCTGCCATGGCCCGGCGGATGGTCTGGGCGGTTTCCGTTGAACCGGTAAAGCACACGCCATCCACCCGCGGATCCGATGTCAGCGCCGCACCGACGGTCGCGCCCGCACCCGGCAGGAACTGAAGCGCGCTGGCCGGAACACCCGCCTGATGCAGAAGCCGCACGGCAAGCGCCGCAATCAGGGGTGACTGCTCGGCCGGTTTGGCAAGCACCGCATTGCCAGCCGCCAGCGCCGCGGCAACCTGACCGGTAAAGATCGCCAGCGGAAAGTTCCACGGGCTGATGCAGGCGAAGACCCCGCGCGCCGGCTGCGCCAGCGACGCAGCGCCCGCTGCATAATAGCGCAGAAAATCGACCGCCTCACGCAGTTCACCGACCGCATCGGGCACGGTCTTGCCGGCCTCTCGGGCCAGAAGGGCAAAGATCTGGCCGAACTCCTGTTCATAAAGGTCGGCGGCACGCGACAGAATCCGGGCACGTATTTCGTCCGGGGCATCCCAGGGGCGGGCCGCAGCAAGCGCGGTCTCTATATCGGCCGCGCTGGCCGGCAGGACCTGGCCCGGCAGATCGTCGGGCGCGGCCGGGTTCCGGGCTGCATCTGGTCCCTGCGGTGCGCTGGGTCCGGCGATCAGGGGCGCTGCGGTAAAGGTTGCGGTATGGTGCGCCGCTCGGGCCGCCTCGACCCGGGCCAGATCGCCGGCGTCGGTCAGGTCGAATCCCCGCGAATTGCGGCGTTCGGGGGCAAACAGGGCGTCGCCGGCAGGAATCGCCGGGTTCGCCAGCGGCCGAGCCGCTTCGATTTCCGTGAACGGGCAGGCGGCAACTGCTTCAGCGGGCACCGCTTCATCGACAATCTGATTGACGAAGCTGGAGTTTGCGCCGTTTTCAAGCAGCCGCCGCACGAGATAGGCCAGCAGATCGCGATGGGCACCCACCGGGGCATAGATGCGGCAGCGCGTGCCACGATCCGTGTGCACGATGTCATGCAGCCGTTCACCCATTCCATGCAGGCGCTGGAATTCGAAGGCCGTGATGTCTGTCGCCATGTCCAGAATTGCTGCCACGGTATGCGCATTATGGGTGGCGAACTGCGGATAGATCCGGTCGGTCATCCCCAGAAGCTTGCGCGCATTGGCGATATAGCTCACATCGGTCGCGGCCTTGCGGGTAAAGACCGGGAAGCCGGGCAGGCCCAGGGTCTGGGCGCGCTTGATCTCGGTGTCCCAATAGGCGCCCTTCACAAGGCGCACCATGATGCGCCGGTCAAGCCGCGTCGCCAGCGCATGCAGCCAGTCGATCACCGCGCTTGCTCGCCGGCCGTAGGCCTGCACGACGATCCCGAACCCGTCCCAGCCGGCAAGCTCGGGGTCCTGCAACACCGCCTCGATGACCTCGAGCGAGAGTTCAAGCCGGTCGGCCTCTTCCGCGTCGATGTTGAAACCGAGGCGGGCGCCCTTTGCCATCCGCGCCAGATCCCGCACCCGCGGCACCAGTTCGGCCATGACCCTGTCGCGCTTGGCAACTTCATATCGGGGATGCAGCGCCGACAGCTTGACCGATATGCCGGGGTTGTCCCGCAGATCGGCCTGATTGGCCGCTTGGGAAATCGCGGAAATGGCCTGGGCATAGCTGCGGAAGTAGCGCGCGGCATCCTCGGCCGTGCGCGCGGCCTCGCCCAGCATGTCGTAGGAATAGGTAAAGCCGCGCGCCTCTTCGCTTCGGGCGCGGGCAAGGGCCTTTTCGATGGTCTCGCCCAGCACGAACTGGCGGCCCATTTCCTTCATTGCACGTGCGACGGCAGCGCGGATCATCGGCTCGCCCAGCCGGCGCACGGCGGCGCGCAGATGGCCTGCCATTCCGGTGCCGCGGTCGTCCAGAACGCGCCCCGTCAGCATCAGCGCCCAGGTGGAGGCGTTCACGAGGCTCGAGGCCGAGCGTCCCAGATGCCGTCCCCAATCCGAGGGTGCGATCTTGTCCTCGATCAGCGCGTCCATCGTCAGCGGGTCCGGCACGCGCAACAACGCCTCGGCCAGACACATGAGCGCGATGCCTTCGTCAGTCGAAAGTCCGTATTCCGCCAGAAACACCTCCATCAGGCCCGGCTTGGCCTCGCTGCGGATCCGGCGCACGAGTTCGGCCCCGGATGCGGCGATGCGCGCCCGTGCCGTGGTGTCCAGCCCGGCGACCCGCACCAGATCGGCGATCAGGCGTTCTTCATTCGCAAGGGCGTGAAAGCGGATCAAATCCATGGGGTCGGCGGGCTTCTGGGTCATTTGCGCATCCTGCTGTTTCGGCTATAATATGAGAAATGCGCAGGCCGTTCTTCCCGTTCTGAGGGCAGCGACAGTCGAAAAGACCATAAAGAAGGTTCCGGAATGCCCAAAACACCCGCAGATCTGGACCGGACCGATCGCGCCATCCTTCGGGTGCTTTCCACCGAGGGTCGGATCAGCGCCACCGAACTTGCGCGGCGGATCAGCCTGTCGAAATCCCCGACCCAGGCGCGGCTCAAGCGGCTTGAGGACGAGGGCGTGATCCTGGGGTATCGCGCCCTTCTGGACCCGATCCGCCTGGATCAGGCGCATGTGGCCTTTGTCGAGGTTCGGCTTTCAGATACCCGCGAAGGCGCGCTGCAGGCCTTCAACCGCGCTGTCCTCGGCATCCCCGAGATCGAACAATGCCACATGATCGCCGGCGGCTTCGACTATCTTCTCAAGGTGCGTACCGGGGACATCAGCGACTATCGCCGCGTCATGGCCGAACGGATATCGACCCTGCCGCATGTCGCCTCGACCTCGACCTATGTGGCGATGGAGGCGGTGAAAGAGGTGTTCTGACGCCTTTACCTTGCACAGAACTTGGCTATGGTCGCCGCGCTTGCCCGCGTGGTGGAATGGTAGACACAGGGGACTTAAACTCCCCAGGCGCATGCCGTGCCGGTTCGAGTCCGGCCGCGGGCACCAGATGAAGAAGCGGTGCTGCCTGATTCTCTGGTGGCGGCGCGATGGGCTCAGGTCCTTGTCGTGCCGCAAGGCCGAGACGCCGCCGCCGCCGGACAGGCCGCAGCATCATCCACATGGGTGATGCTGCCTGGCCTCTATAGTTGCCCAACGGACCCGACCCTGCGCCTCCGCAACGCCATTCGGCGTCGGACGGCAGGAATGTCAGCTGCGGATACCGGAAAAACGTTGCTGCCAGTCGGCGCGTTCCTCGTCGGTGATCTTGCGGAACAGGACCTCGGGGACGCTGAAGGCGTGGCCGGCGGCCAGGGTCTGCAATGCTTCGGAAACATCCTCGGGCCACGCCCAGTCGTTGCTGCCCATGGCCTGCATCATCGTTGTCGCAGCGTCGGGGATGAAGGGCGCCGAGATCACGGCATAGACCCGGATCAGATTGAGCGCGAGCCGCACCTGCGCCGCGGCGCGCAGCGGATCTTCCTTGACCACCGACCAGGGCGCGGCGGCCTGCAGGTATTCGTTGCCCGCGACCCAGATCGCGCGCAGCTCTCCGGCGGCCTTGCGCACCTCCATCGCCTCCATATGCGCCTCGTAGGCGCGCAGGCGGGTGCTCAGTTCCTGGATCAGCGCCGCTTCCTGCGGGCCGAAGGTGCCACCCTCGGGCACGGCCTCGCCGAACTTGGCGCGGCAGAACTTGGTGACACGGCTGACAAGATTGCCCAGAACATCGGCCAGATCCTTGTTGACCGAGGCCTGGAAGTTCTCCCACGTGAATTCGGAGTCGGAATTCTCGGGCGCATGGGACAGAAGCCACCAGCGCCAGTAATCCGCCGGCAGGATCGACAGTGCCTGATCCATGAAGACGCCGCGCCCCTGCGAGGTAGAGAACTGGCCGCCGTCATAATTCAGGTAGTTGAAGGACTTGATGTAATCCACCAGCTTCCACGGCTCGCCCGACCCCATGATCGTGGCGGGGAAAGACAAGGTGTGGAACGGCACGTTGTCCTTGCCCATGAACTGGACATAGCGGACATCCTCGGCGCCTTCGTCCAGACGCCACCAGCGGCGCCATGCGCTGTCATCCAGACCTTGCGCATCAGCCCATTCGGCTGTGCCGGCGATATATTCGACCGGCGCGTCGAACCAGACGTAGAAGACCTTGCCCTCCATCCCCGGCCAGTCCTGATCGCCCTTCTTCACCGGAACGCCCCAGTGCAGATCGCGGGTGATGCCCCGGTCCTGCAGGCCATCGCCGTCATGCAGCCACTTCTTGGCGATCGAGGTGGTCAGGATCGGCCAGTCGGTCTTGCTGTCGATCCAGGCGTCGATCTGGTCCTTCAGCGCCGACTGGCGAAGGTAGAGATGCTTGGTTTCGCGCACCTCAAGGTCGGTCGAGCCCGAGATCGCGCTGCGCGGATTGATCAGGTCGGTGGGGTCAAGCTGCTTGGTGCAGTTCTCGCATTGATCCCCTCGGGCCTTGTCATAGCCGCAGTTCGGGCAGGTGCCCTCGATATAGCGGTCCGGCAGAAAGCGATTGTCTGCGCGGGAAAAAACCTGCTTTTCCGCCACTTCCGCGATATAGCCGTTTTCGGCGAGCTTGCCGGCGAAATGCTGGGTCAGCACATGGTTGCGCGCACTGGAGGAACGACCGAAGTGATCGAAGGACAGGCGGAACCCTTCCGCGATCGTCTTCTGAACCTCGTGCATTTCCGCGCAATACTCGGCCACGGGCTTGCCGGCCTTTGCGGCGGCCAGTTCCGCGGGGGTGCCATGTTCGTCGGTTGCACAGATGAACATGACCTCGTTGCCGCGGGCCCGGTTGTAGCGGGCATAAAGATCGGCTGGCAGCTGGCTTCCGACAAGGTTGCCAAGATGCTTGATGCCGTTGATGTATGGGATGGCAGAGGTGATAAGAATTCGTGCCATGCGCGTCCCCTGGCTGAGTTCTGGCCTCCTTTAGCGCAGCTTGAGGTCGAGGACCAGAGCGTCGCGGGCAGGCTGTTGCAACCGGGCGACGCATCTGAAGGGCTGACCGTCCGGAAAGGAGTTCCATGACCGAAGCTGATCCCGCCGCCACCCGCGCCTTTGGCGTTCAGGTCGATTTTGGCCGCACCGCCGACGACTATGGCCGCCACCGCGCGGGGTTTCCCGAAAGCTTCTTTGCAGCGTTATCGCGGCGCGGCTGGATCACGCCGGGGGGCACCGCCGTGGATCTTGGCACCGGCACGGGCACGGTGGCGCGCGGTCTTGCGAAGGCGGGGATGCAGGTGCTTGGCCTCGATCCCGCGGCGCCGCTTCTTGAAACCGCGCGTGCCCTGGACCGTGAGGCCGGGGTGCGGGTGACCTATCGGGAAGGGCGCGCCGAGGCGCCGGGCCTGGAACCCGCCTCTGTTGATCTCGTGACGGCGGGCCAGTGCTGGCACTGGTTTGACCGTCGCATCGCGGCGGCAGAGGCCGCCCGTGCCTTGCGACCCGGCGGGCGAATCGTGCTGGCTCACTTCGACTGGCTTCCCCTTGAAGGCAATGTGGTTCAGGCGACGGAACAGCTGATCCTGGCCTTCAACCCATCCTGGACCATGGCGGGCGGAAACGGCATCTATCCGCGGTGGCTGCGCGATCTTGCCGAGGCGGGCTTCGAGCAGATCGAGACCTTCAGTTTCGATTGCGCAGTTCCCTACAGCCACGAAGCCTGGCGGGGCCGCATCCGCGCCAGTGCCGGCGTGCAGGCCAGCCTCACGCCCGAGCGGGTGGCGGCGTTCGACGAGGCGCTGGCGCAGATGCTGCGGGACCGCTTCCCGCAGGATCGGATGCTGATCCCGCACCGGATCTGGGCCGTGTCGGCGCTGCGTCCACCCGGTGTCGATCGCAATGCAGAGCGTGCCGGGGGAACAGTCTGAGCCGGGCATGTGCCGGTGGCTGGCGGGCCGCCTGCATATGATCGGCGCCGGCTTGCTGCAGAAGTGGGTGCCCGCTGGCGATTCCCCGCCGAACAGTCACATAAGCGTCATCTATGGTCGCGGTGCCGCGGAGAACCCCTTGCAAAGCAGTCGTTTACTTGCCATTTCGGCCGGCGGATGCTGCGCCTGCAAAAACGCCGGGGCGCGATGTTCGGAGGATTCTTCGGCAACATGATGCTGCAGTTATCCCCCGGAGCGCGTTTTCCTGCTGCGGCGTGGATCCGAAGGGAACCTAATGCCCCTGGCCGCATTGAAACCAGGGCAATTCGGCGGATCGTGCAGGCTGATGACTTCCACACAAGAACTATCTCCCGGGATCACCCGTCGTTCCGTGCTTGCCGGACTGCCGGCGGCTGCGGTTTTGCTGGGATCGGTGGCCTGTCCTTCGCTGCTTTTCGCGCAGGACGCCGATGCCGGCGCGATGACGCAGGGGCAGCCGTTTTCTTTCGATCTTCTGACCGAGGCAATGCGGGACAAGGCGCGTCAGCCTCATCAGGTTGAAACGCTCGCGCCCAGCTTTCTGGATGGCCTTCAGTATGACGATTACCGGCTGATCCAGTTCCGCCGCGACCGGGCGCGCTGGTCCGAAGATGACCGTGGCCTGTTCCGCGTGCATGCCTTCCATCTGGGCTGGCTGTTCAACGAGCCGGTCCATGTGGCCGAAGTTGTGGATGGCCGCGCCTCTGAACTGGTCTTCTCGACCGACGACTTCGAGTATTTCAATGAACTGGCCGAACGTGTGCCCGAGCATACCGAGATGCCCGGGGTGGCGGGATTCCGGCTGAACTTCCCGCTCAACCGCTCGGACATTCTGGACGAGGTGGTCGCCTTCGTGGGCGCAAGCTATTTTCGCGCCCTGGGGCAGGGCAACAGCTATGGCATCTCGGCCCGCGGGCTTGCGATCAACACCGGCCTGCCCTCGGGCGAGGAATTCCCGCGGTTTTCGCATTTCTGGCTTGAGCGCCCGGCACCGGGCGCGCGCGAGATCGTGGTTCATGCCGCGCTGGAAAGCCCCAGCGTCACCGGGGCATACCGCTTTGTCATCACGCCGGGGGTCGAAACGGTGATGGAGGTAACGGCGCGGCTGTTCTTCCGGGCCGATGTCGAACAGCTGGGCATCGCGCCGCTGACCTCGATGTTCCTTTACGACGAAAAGAACCGGAGCGGCTTTGACGATTACCGCCCGCAGGTCCATGACAGCAACGGTCTGCACATCACCCGTGCCGACGGCGAAACCCTTTGGCGCCCGCTGAACAACCCGCCGCGGCTGGCAAGCTCCTATTTCACCGAAGCCAATCCGCAGAGTTTCGGCCTGCATCAGCGCGACCGGGATTTCGATCTCTATCAGGACAAGGGCGCCCGCTATGAGGCCCGCCCCTCGCTCAACGTGGAGCCGCTGGGGGATTGGGGGCTTGGGGCTGTCCGACTTGTCGAGATCCCCACCGATCTTGAGGTGAACGACAACATCGTCGCTTTCTGGGTGCCCGACACACCGGTGCGCGCCGGCGACGAACGCGAGTACCGCTATCGCCTTCGCTGGGGCAATATCGATCCCGACGAGAAGGCCGACCGCGCCTGGGTGCACGAAACCCGCGCGGGCGCGGCGGGCGCCGCCGGCGTGGCCGCCCCCGAGGATCAGCGCAAGTTCGTCATCGACTTCAAGGGCGGCATGCTGGGCCGACTGCCCGAGGACGCCAAGGTCGAACCCGCGATCTGGATCTCGCAGGGCGAGATCGTCTCGAAGACCCTCTACAAGCTGCCGCAGAACGACATGTGGCGGCTGGTGCTGGACGTGCAGGGGCCGCGCGGCAGCACGATCGAACTGGTAGCCCACATTGCCGGCTATGACCGCAAGCTGTCCGAGACCTGGCTTTATCAATGGATGCGACCATGACCCTTCAGACGCAGATCGACACATCTGCCGCGGAACATCATTCGTCTGCCGTGCATGACCTGCCGCAGGCGCCGCTTGTCATGCCGAAACAGGTGCTTGAGGCCCCCGTCGGGCCGCTTCAGCGCCTGATCCAGATGCTTGCCGCGCTGCGACCTGCCGCCCGCGCAGGCCACTGATCACGATGCGGCCCCGGGATGGCCTTTCCCTTCTTGCAGTGCGGCTGGCGGCGCTGCTGCCGACGCTGGGCCTGGGCATCGGTGCGGCGCTTCTTTTTCTGCAGTTCGGCGCCGCCGACGGGCTGGACCGGCTCGACATCCTTCGGGCGGGCTTGATCGGGATCAGTACATTGTGGCTGGCCTGGGGTGCGATGCAGGGCCTTCTGGGCCTGCTGGCGGTCCATCTGGAGGGCCTGCCGCCGGTCGGGTCCGATGCGCCAATCCGGGGGCGGACGGCGATCCTCGTGCCGGTTTGCAATGAGGATCCCGCCGAGACCCTGTCGCGCGTTGCCGCGATCGACCTGTCGCTGGATGCGCTGGGTCTGTCGCAGCAGTTCCACTTCGCGATCCTGTCCGACACCCGGAACGAGGAGGTCGCCCGGCAAGAGGAAATCTGGTTCGCGCGCCTGCTGGCGGAACGAGGCGGCGCGGGCCGGATGTTCTACCGGCGCCGGACGGTCAACACCGGCAAGAAGGCCGGGAACATCGAGGATTTCTTCCAGCGCTCGGGCGCAGCTTATGACTACGCGCTGATCCTTGATGCCGACAGCCTGATGGAGGGCGCGACCATCGCCGAAATGGTGCGCCGGATGGAGGCCGATCCCGAACTGGGCCTGCTGCAGACCCTGCCGAAGATCATCAAGGCCCGATCGCGGTTCGGCCGGGCGATGCAGTTCGCCGCGAGCTTCTATTCGCCGATCTTTGCGCGGGGACAGGGGCTGATGCAGGGGCGCTGCGGGCCGTTCTGGGGCCATAATGCTCTGGTGCGCGTCCGGGCCTTCGCCGAAAGCTGCGGCCTGCCGGTGCTCAGCGGCAATCCGCCCTTTGGCGGCCATGTCCTGAGTCATGATTACGTCGAGGCGGCGCTGCTGGCCCGGGCCGGGTGGCGTGTGCGCGTCGATCCCGATCTGGAGGGGTCGTTCGAGGAAGGGCCTGAGAACATCATCGACTATGCCAAGCGGGATCGGCGCTGGTGCCAGGGTAACCTTCAGCACTGCCGCATCATCGGGGCTCCGGGCTTGCGTGGCTGGAGCCGGTTCGTCTTCCTGCAGGGCATCCTTGCCTATATCGCGCCGCTGTTCTGGCTGATGTTCATGATGGCAAGCGTGGTGCAACCGCTGTTCCAGCACGCACCGAACTACTTCCCCGAGCCCTACCAGCTTTTCCCGGTCTTCCCGAGCAACGAAACCTCGAAGGCGATCGGACTGGCCATCGGTGTCCTCGGCCTGCTGATCCTGCCCAAGCTGGCGATCGCCGCCCATGCCGCCATGACAGGCCGCGCGCGCGCTTTCGGCGGACCAGGGCGCGTGTTCCTGACGACGCTGTGGGAGCTTGCGGCCTCGAGCGTCATGGCACCGATCATGCTGATGTTCCAGACGCGCTCGGTCCTGCAGGTGCTGATGGGGATCGATGGCGGCTGGCCGCCGAACCGGCGCGGCGACGGCACGCTTGGCTGGGGCGCGGCATGGACTGCAAGCCGCTGGATCGTGCTGTGCGGAGTGCTGGGGCTTTTCACCGCCTCGCGCCTGGCACCGGAACTTGTGCTGTGGCTGCTGCCGGTCTGCATTCCGATGATCCTTGCACCTGTGGTCATCACCCTGTCGTCCCGGCCCTGCGGCGCGTGGTCGGGAGATGCATTCATCGTGCCCAGTGAAACCGATCCGGATCGGGTGATCCTTTATCAGCGCCAGATCCTTGACCAGTGGACCAGCGCGCGGGACAGCCGCGGTGCCCCCGCGGCACTGGGCACCGCCAGCTATGCGTGACACAGTCAGCGCCGTTCCTGCGGAACTGACCGCGCCGCTTGCGCCCGAGCGTGATCTGCGTCTGGACGTGCTGCGGGGGCTTGCCCTTGTCACGATCTACATCAACCATGTTCCCGGCACGGTCTTCGAGCGGTTCACCAGTCGAAACTTCGGATTTTCCGATGCGGCCGAGGCATTCGTGGTGATGTCAGGGATTGCGGCGGGGCTGGCCTATTCCGCGCAGTTCCGGAAACCGGCACTCTGGCCGGCGGTCGCGCGGGTCTGGGGCCGGGCCTGGACGCTTTACCTTGTCCATGTGACGATCACCTTCATGGCCATCGCCATTGCTGCCGGGGCGGCGCAGTACTTCGGCCTTTACGGCATGATCCAGCGCAACAACCTGGCCCCCCTGTTCCGCAATCCGCTCGAGGTTCTGGTGGGTCTGCCGACGCTCGGCCATCAGATCGGCTATTTCAACATCCTGCCGCTTTACATCACGTTGTTGCTGGCGACGCCGCTGATCTTCCCGCTGGCGCTGCGTGCGCCGTGGCTGCTGATTGCGGGGTCGGTGTGTCTCTGGGCACTGGCAGGGCAGTTCCGGCTGAACCTGCCGGCATATCCCAATCCGGGTGGATGGTTCTTCAACCCGCTGTCCTGGCAGCTCATTTTCATCATTGGCCTTTGCACCGGGATCGCGATGCGGGATGGGCGTCGTCTCGTGCCGGTGCGGGCCGGGCTTGTCTGGGCCTGCGGGCTGTTTCTTCTGTTCGTCCTGGCCTGGATGAAGCTGCCGGCGGTGGGCAGCGGGGGGCGCGCGGTGCTGGGGCAGTTGCGGGACTGGGGGCTGCCCTTCTATTTGACAGGGTTCGACAAGACATTCGTTTCCCTGCCTCGCCTTCTTCATGTCCTTGCACTTTTCTACCTCCTGTCCGCCGTGCCCCTGGTCCGCAAGGTCTGCGCGAGCGGCGTGATGCAGCCATTGGCGCTGATGGGCCGGCATGCGCTTCCGGTCTTCGCGCTCGGCTCGGTCCTGTGCATCCTGATGCAGGCGTTCAAGCTGGGCTTGCCGCCGTCGATGGGCCTTGACGTCGCGGTCATCGCAGGGGGGCTTCTGGCCCAATGGGCGCTGGCCAGAACGCGCGACTGGTCCGCTGCGCATAGGCGCAGGCTCGCGCAATAGGCATAGGCTATCAACAGACGGAATTGCGCGCTTGATTTTCTATCAAGCCCTTCCCACGATGACCCTCTGCAGGCAGCCGCCGACAGGCGATGCAACAGGGGGTGAAGATGGCGCTGGACGACAAGGGTATCTGGAAATCGGGCAGGGGGCGCGGGCGTCATACGCCCAAGGGGCGCCAGCTTGACGATGCCGCCCTGGCGGAAGTGCAGGCCCTCCTGGGCGACCGGCCGCGGCGGCGCGACCTTCTGATCGAGTTCCTGCATCTGATCCAGGATGCGCGGGGTCATCTGCCTGCCGCCCACCTGCGCGCCCTGGCCGAAGAGCTGCGGATGTCGATGGCCGAGGTGTGGGAAGTGGCCACCTTCTATGCCCATTTCGACCCGGTCAAGGAAGGCGACACCCCGCCCCCCGACCTGACGATCCGGGTCTGCGACTCGCTTTCCTGCGAACTCGCCGGGTCCGAGGCTCTGCTGGCCGCGCTCGAGGCGGGGCATGATCCCGCCCGCGTCCGGGTGTTGCGTGCGCCCTGCATGGGCCGTTGCGACATGGCGCCGGTTGCCGAGGTCGGGCATAATCACATCACCCATGCAACGGCTGAAAAGATCGCTGCGGCGGTGGCCACGGGCGATACCCACGCCCATCTGCCACCCTACGAGGCGCTGCCCCACTACCGCCACGCCGGGGGCTATCAGGTTCTGGAACGGCTTCGCGCCGGCGGCAATCCCGAAGAGGTGCAGGAGACCTTGCTGCATTCCGGTCTGCGCGGCCTTGGCGGCGCCGGCTTTCCCTCGGGCCGCAAATGGTCCTTCGTCCGCGCGGCGCAGGGTCCGCGCTATCTTGCCGTGAACGGGGACGAGGGCGAGCCGGGCACCTTCAAGGACCGCTACTATCTGGAACGCACGCCGCATCTGTTCCTTGAGGGGATGCTGATCGCCGCATGGGCGGTCGAGGCGGATCGCTGCTATATCTACATGCGCGACGAATACCCCGCGATCCTTGAGATCCTGCGGCGGGAAATCGCGGCGCTGGAGGCGGCGCATCTGATCCGGCCGGGCTATGTCGAACTGCGGCGCGGCGCGGGCGCCTATATCTGCGGCGAAGAATCCGCGATGATCGAATCGATCGAGGGCAAGCGGGGCATCCCCCGCAACCGCCCGCCCTATGTGGCGCAGGTCGGGATATTCAACCAGCCGACGCTGGTCCACAACGTCGAAACACTGCACTGGGTCGCGCGCATCTGCCGCGAGGGGCCGGAGGTCCTGCGCGACGTGGAAAGGAACGGCCGCGTGGGCATGCGCAGTTATTCGGTGTCGGGGCGCGTGGCCAGGCCGGGTGTCTACCTGCTGCCGGCCGGGTCGACGATAACCGATGTGATCGAGGCTGCGGGCGGGATGGCGGAAGGCCATGTGTTCAAGGCGTACCAGCCGGGTGGCCCATCCTCGGGCCTCTTGCCGGCCAGCCTGAATGACGTGCCGCTGGATTTCGACACGCTTCAGGCGCATGGCACCTTCATCGGATCGGCCGCGGTGGTGGTCCTGTCGGATCAGGACAGCGCCCGCGATGCCGCGCTCAACATGCTGCGGTTCTTTGAATCTGAATCCTGTGGTCAATGCTCCCCCTGCCGGGTCGGCTGTGAAAAGGCGGTCAAGCTGATGCAGGCGCCCAAATGGGACCGGGCGCTGCTGGACGACCTGTGCACGGTGATGGCCGATGCCTCGATCTGCGGGCTGGGGCAGGCGGCCCCGAACCCGATCCGGCTGACCATGCAACACTTCCCCGATGAGGTCTGAGATGATCCGCTTTACGCTTGACGGGCGCGAGGTTCAGGCGCGCGAGGATGAAACCATCTGGGAGGTGGCAAAGCGCGAAGGCACGCTGATCCCCCACCTTTGCCACAAGGACGCGCCCGGCTATCGCAGCGACGGAAACTGCCGCGCCTGCATGGTGGAGATCGAGGGCGAGCGTGTGCTTGCCCCCAGCTGCATCCGCAAGCCGGCGGATGGCATGGTCGTCAACAGCCAGTCCACGCGGGCAGAAACCTCTCGGCGGCTGGTGATGGAACTGCTGCTGGCCGATCAGCCCGAACGGGAAATGGCGCATGACCGGTCCTCGCACCTGTGGGACATGGCCGATGCGCAGGGGGTTGTCACGTCCCGATTCCCGACGCTGGAGGTCGAACGGATCCCGTTGCTTGATGACAGCCATGTGGCGATGCGGGTGAACCTTGACGCCTGCATCCAGTGCAACCTCTGCGTCCGTGCCTGCCGCGAGGTGCAGGTGAACGACGTGATCGGCATGGGCGGGCGCGGGCATGACGCCTTTCCGGTGTTCGATTTCGACGATCCCATGGGCGACAGCACCTGCGTCGCCTGCGGTGAATGCGTGCAGGCCTGCCCGACGGGCGCGCTGATGCCCGCCATCCTTGATGCCGAGGAACGTGGCGACAGCCGCGACTTCGACCGCGAAGTGCAAAGCGTCTGCCCCTTCTGCGGCGTGGGGTGTCAGGTGAGCCTCAAGATCAAGGGTGATCGCGTCACCCACGTGGACGGCATCAACGGCCCCGCGAACGAAGGCCGCCTCTGCGTCAAGGGCCGCTTTGGCTTTGACTACATCCACCACCCGCACCGGCTGACCGTCCCGCTGATCCGGCGGTCCGATGCGCCACCCAAGGGGCTGGACGTCGATCCGGCCAACCCCTGGACCCACTTCCGCGAGGCGAACTGGCAAGAGGCGCTGGACCTGGCCGCGAATGGCCTTGCCCGGCTGGATGCAACCCATGGCGGCCAGTCAGTCGCGGGCTTTGGCAGCGCCAAATGTACGAACGAAGAGGCCTATCTGTTCCAGAAGCTGATCCGCCAGCGCTTCGGCCATAACAACGTCGACCACTGCACGCGGCTTTGCCATGCGTCCTCGGTCGCGGCGCTGATGGAAAACGTCGGTTCCGCCGCCGTGACAGCCACCTTCAACGAGATCGAGAACGCCGACGTCGCCATCGTCATCGGCGCGAATCCGGTCGAAAATCACCCGGTCGCCGCGACCTTCTTCAAGCAGTTCGCCAAGCGCGGCGGCAAGCTGATCGTGATGGACCCGCGCGGGCAGGCGTTGAAGCGGCACGCGACGCACATGCTCCAGTTTCGCCCCGGCGCGGACGTGGCGATGCTGAACGCGATCATGGCGACGATCGTCGAGGAAGGGCTCTACGACCAGCAATACATCGACGCCTGGACCGAGAACTGGGAGGCCGAGAAAGCGCATCTGGCGCAGTTCGCGCCGGAAAAGATGGCCGAGCATTGCGGCATCCCGGCTGAAACGCTCCGCCAGGTGGCGCGGGACTTTGCGACCGCGCGGGCCGGAATGATCTTCTGGGGGATGGGCGTTTCTCAGCACATCCATGGCACTGACAATTCCCGTTGCCTGATCAGCCTCGCGCTCATGTGCGGGCATGTGGGGCGGCCGGGGACGGGGCTGCATCCGCTGCGGGGGCAGAACAACGTGCAGGGCGCGTCCGACGCGGGCCTCATACCCATGTTCCTGCCGGATTATCAGACGGTGACGGATGACGCGGTGCGGGCCCGGTTCTCCGAAATCTGGGGCAGCGGCGACTTTTCGGCGCAAAGGGGCCTGACGGTCACGGAAATCCTTGATGCGGTGCATGAAGGCACGATCCGGGGCATGTATATCCTTGGCGAGAACCCGGCGATGTCCGACCCGGACGTGACGCATGCACGCGAGGCGCTGGCCAAGCTCGACCATCTTGTGGTGCAGGACATCTTCCTGACGGAAACCGCGAACTATGCGGATGTGATCCTGCCGGCGGCGGCGTTTTATGAAAAGGCCGGGACGGTGACCAACACCAACCGGCAGGTGCAGATCGCGCGGGCGGCGGTGCGGCCGCCGGGGCAGGCCCTTCCGGATTGGCAGATCACGGTGGAACTTGCGCGCCGGCTTGGCCTCGACTGGCAGTACACCGACCCGTCCGAGGTCTATACCGAGATGGCGCGGGGGATGCGCAGCCTCGACAACATCACCTGGGACCGGCTGGTGAATGACGGCGCGGTGACCTATCCCAGCCTCTCGCCCAGCGATCCGGGGCAGGCGATCGTCTTTGGCGATGGCTTCCCGAGGGCCGAGGGGCGCGCGCGCTTTACCCCCGCCGCCATCATTCCGCCGGATGAGGTGCCGGATAGCGAATTCCCGATGGTGATGACCACGGGGCGGCAGCTGGAACACTGGCACACCGGGTCGATGACCCGCCGGTCGCGGGTGCTCGACGCGGTGGAGCCCGAGGCGAACTGCTCCCTTCACCCCGCGACGCTGCGGCGTCTGGGGGTGGAAGCGGGCGGCATGGTGCGCCTGATCACCCGGCGGGGCGAGATCACGATCATGGCCCGGGCCGACCGCGCCGTGGCCGAGGATATGGTCTTTGTCCCCTTCGCCTATGTCGAAGCCGCGGCCAACGTGCTGACGAACCCGGCGCTCGACCCCTATGGCAAGATCCCCGAGTTCAAGTTCGCGGCGGTCCGCGTTGAACCGGCTGGGGTCATGGCCGCCGAGTGAGATCAGTGGACAGCACCGCGCCCGCGCCATAATCTGGCGCGGAAAGGGGAACGCCATGCCTTTGCCTGTCTTGCCTATTGCCGGGATCGCGCTGCGCTATGGCGCCGTCGTGCTTGCGGCCTATGCCGTGTCCCGCTCGGTGCGACCGGGACATCTGGATCAGCGCAACGAAGATGCGCTGGACCGCGTGGATGAGGGCGTCAGCCTGCATCAGGCCCCGCACGAGGATCAGATCAATCTTGCCGCGCGCTTTCGGCGGGTGGTTCGGCTCGGCACGTCGGGCCCCGGGCTGGAGATTGACGCCGCAGGTCTTGGCCGTATCCGCTTTCGGAAAGCGGCGCCATGATCCTCTACTTCTCGGACAATTCCCCCTATGCGCGCAAGGTGCTGGTCCTGGCCAAAGAGGCTGGGCTGGAGCAGGACATGACCCTGCAGCGGGCCAGTGGCAGCCCGCTGGATCCGGCCAACCTGCCACTGGCGGAAAACCCGCTTGGCAAGATCCCGACCCTGGTGCGCGATGATGGCCCTGCGCTTTACGACAGCCGGGTGATCTGCCGGTTTCTGGATGATCGGGCGGGAAGCGGGTTTTACCCGGCCGCACCGCGCCTTTGGGACAGCTTAACGATCGAGGCGACAGCCGATGGGATCATGGATGCGGCGTTGCTCATGGTTTACGAATCGCGCCTGCGCCCCGAGCCGCTTCGGATGCCCGACTGGGTCGAGGGGCAATGGCGCAAGATCGACAGGGCACTGGATACGCTCGAAGGTCGCTGGCTGAGTCATCTGGCAGGGCCGCTGGATATCGGGCAGATCGCGCTGGGCTGTGCCTTGGGCTATCTTGATCTGCGCCACGCGGACCGCGTCTGGCGCAGCGGGCGCGAAGGGCTTGCGGATTGGGCCGCTGGCTTTCTGGGCCGGCCTGCGATGCAGGCAACCCGTCCGCAATGATCCCGATGCCGGTTTCGCTGCGACAATCGGCTTGCCACACATGGGCAGGAAAGACGAAATGTCCACTGGACGGCTTAGCCGCCCAAGGCTAGAACCGGCGCGGGAAGGCGGCAGGCAACTGTGGCCTTATCATCGTATTGGCCGACGGATCAGGTCATGGAAGGGAGTATTCTCGTGTCCCACGCAGAAGATAACGCAGGCACTCGCAGGGATTTCCTGTATTACGCCACGGCAGGCGCGGCGGCCGTGACGGTTGGTGCCGCCGTCTGGCCGCTTGTCAATCAGATGAATCCGTCGGCGGACGTTCAGGCGCTGGCCTCGATCTTCGTCGATGTAAGCGACGTCGCCGTGGGAAGCCAGATCACCGTCAAGTGGCTCGGCAAGCCGGTTTTCATCCGCCGTCGGACCGAAGCCGAGATTGCCGATGCGCGCAGCGTGCCGCTGGGCGACCTGATGGATGGTGATGCGAGGAACTTCAACATCGGCGACGCCCCTGCCGATGACCGCAACCGGTCGCTTGATGAAGCCGGCGAATGGCTGGTGATGATGGGCGTCTGCACCCATCTTGGCTGCGTGCCGCTGGGCAATGCCGCGGGTGATTTCGGTGGCTGGTTCTGCCCCTGCCACGGGTCGCACTACGATACCTCGGGCCGTATCCGCCGCGGTCCCGCGCCCGAGAACCTGCATGTTCCCGTCGCGCAATTCGTCGACGATACCACCATCCAGCTGGGCTGAGGGAGAAACAGATGAGCGGGATTCCCCACGACCATTACGAGCCCAAGACGCGCGGCGAAAAGTGGCTCCACCGTCGCCTTCCGATCGTGGCGCTGCTTTACGACACGATCATGCTGCCCACCCCCAAGAACCTGAACTGGATGTGGATCTGGGGCATCGTGCTGATGTTCTGCCTCGCGCTGCAGATCGTGACCGGCATCGTGCTGGTGATGCATTACACGCCGCATGTCGATCTGGCCTTTGCCAGCGTCGAACACATCATGCGCAACGTCAACGGCGGGCACATGATCCGCTATCTGCACCAGAACGGCGCGATGCTGTTCTTCTTTGCCGTCTACATGCACATCTTCCGCGGCCTCTACTACGGGTCGTACAAGACCCCGCGCGAGGTGACCTGGATCATCGGCATGCTGATCTATCTGCTGATGATGGCAACGGCCTTCATGGGTTATGTATTGCCGTGGGGCCAGATGTCCTTCTGGGGCGCGACCGTGATCACCGGCCTGTTCGGCGCGATTCCGGGGATCGGTGAAAGCCTTCAGACCTGGCTTCTGGGCGGACCGGCGGTGGACAATGCCACGCTGAACCGCTTCTTCTCGCTGCATTATCTGCTGCCCTTCGTGATCGCCGCGCTTGTCATCGTGCACGTCTGGGCCTTCCACCACACCGGCAACAACAACCCGACCGGTGTCGAAGTGCGGCGCAGCTCGAAGGAAGAGGCCGAGAAGGATACCGTGCCGTTCTGGCCCTACTACATCCTCAAGGATTTCTTCGCGCTGGGCGTTATCCTGGTGGTTTTCTTCGTGATCGTCGGCTTCATGCCGAACTATCTTGGCCACCCCGACAACTATATCGAGGCGAACCCGCTGGTCACGCCGTCGCATATCGTGCCGGAATGGTACTTCCTGCCGTTCTACGCCATCCTGCGCGCCTTTACCGGCGACGTCTGGATCGTGCAGCTGACCCAGTTCATCACCTTCGGGCTCGTCGACGCCAAGTTCTTCGGTGTTCTGGCGATGTTCGGCGCGATTGCGGTGATGGCGCTGACGCCCTGGCTTGACACCTCGTCGGTACGGTCGGGCCGCTATCGCCCGATGTTCAAATGGTGGTTCTGGCTGCTGGTGGTCGATTTCGTGGTGCTGACCTGGGTCGGCGCGATGCCGGCCGAGGGGATCTATACCTGGATTTCGCTGATCGGCGCGACCTATTGGTTCGCCTACTTCCTTGTCATCCTGCCGCTGCTTGGTGTCATCGAGAAACCGCTGACCCCGCCCGCCACGATCGAGGAAGACTTCATCCTCGCGAACTCCAAGAAAAAGGGTGCCTCTGCCGCCCGGGCCACTCCGGCCGAGTGAAAGAAAGGACACGCTGAGATGATCCGCAAACTTGCACTCACCGCGCTGACCGCGCTGGCCCTCACGGCGGGCGGCGCCCAGGCTGCCGGTGAGGAAGGCCATGTCATCGACTTCGACTTCCCCTTCGAAGGCCCGTTCGGCACCTATGACCGGAACCAGTTGCAGCGCGGCCTGCAGATCTACACCGAGGTCTGTGCCGCCTGTCACGGGCTGAAACATGTGCCCTTCCGCACCTTGGGTGACGAAGGCGGGCCGGCGCTACCGGAAGATCAGGTGCGCGCCTATGCGGCCAACTTCGAGGTCTACGATTCGGAAATCGACGACTTCCGCCCTGCCGCCGCGACCGACCACTTCCCGGGATCGGGCCTGGAAACCGCACCGGACCTGAGCCTCATGGCCAAGTCGCGTGCCGGCTTCCACGGCCCCTACGGCCTGGGGATCAACCAGCTGTTCCGTGGCATCGGCGGGCCGGAATATATCGCCTCGCTGCTCTACGGCTATACCGGCGAAGAGAAGGAAGAGGCCGGCACGGTCTTCTATGAGAACACCGCCTTCCCCGGCGGCTGGATCGCCATGGCGCCGCCGATCTACGACGAGGCTGTCACCTTCGCCGACGGCAGCCCCAATGACGCGCGCGCCCTGTCCAAGGACGTGGCTGCATTTCTGATGTGGACGGCCGAACCCAAGATGATGGCGCGCAAGCAGGCCGGCTTTACCGCAGTGCTGTTCCTGACGGTGCTGACTGTTCTGCTCTATCTCACGAACAAGCGGCTCTGGATGCAGATCAAGCGGGAAACCAAGGCCGAGGCGAAGTGAGTCAACACTGAACCTCTGACGGGCGCGCCCTTCGGGGCGCGCTTTTCATTTTCCCAGGTAGCGGCGCAGCGCCGGCGGCGGATCGGCAAGAAGTACCGCGGTTGGCCCCGGGGGCAGGGCATGCCCCTCGTCCACCAGGATCGTCTCCGGGCAGAGCCGAAGCGCATCCTGCGGGTCATGGGTGACCATCAGCACCGTCAGCCCGCCGTCGCCGGCCAGATCCTCGACAAGTGTCAGCATCTCGGCCCTGAGCGCGGGGCCAAGCGCCGCAAAGGGTTCGTCCAGCAGCAGGATCGGACGCGCGCGCAGCAGCACGCGCGCAAGCGCGACCCGGCTTTGCTGGCCCCCAGACAGATCCGAAGGCTTGCGGGTTGCGAAGGCGGCCAGGCCCACCCTTTCCAGCACCTGCGCAACTTCTGCCCGCTGCCTGGGCGAAAGCCGCAGGTCGGGCCGCAGCCCAAGCCCCACATTCTGCGCCACGCTCAGATGGGGGAACAGGTTGTTGTCCTGAAAGATGATACTGAGCGGGCGTTGCCCCGGCGCCTGTCCGGCAAAGTCGATCCCGTGCCAGAGAATCCGACCGCGCACCGCTGGCACAAAACCCGCGATGGCGCCCAGAAGCGTGGATTTTCCGGCCCCCGACGGGCCGATCAGCGCCACGCGGCTGCCGGCTTTGACCGACAGATCGGCCGACAGGCTGAAGGTGCCGAGACGCAGGGAAAGGGCTTCAAGTTGCAGCATTGGCACGTCCGCTTCGGTCAAGGATCCAGAAAGCCGCAAGGCTCAACACCAGCAGAAGCAGGGCCGCCCCGGCCGCATCGGCCATGCGATAGGCCCCCATCAGGCGCTGCAACTGCATCGGCAGCGTCGCACTCCCCGTCTCTGCGAACAGGACGATGACTCCCAGATCGCCGATCGACAGGGCTGCTGCCAGCCCACCGGCAAAACCGAGCGGGCGGCGTATCCGCGGCAGAAGAACCAGCCGCAGTCGCGTGATCCCGGTCATGTCCAGACTGGTCGCCAGCCGCCCGAAATCGCGTTCAGCCTGCCGCAGGGCGGGAAGCAGCGCCCGAAGGGCGAAGGGCAGGGCCATTGCCGCATTCACCAGTGCCGTGACGGGCAAGGCAAGGCGCGACGGATCAACCAGCGGATAGGCGATCAGGAACAGCCCCGTTCCGATAACCAGCGGCGAAGCCGCAAGCGACAGCATGCCCGCGGTGTCAAGGAGCACCCCCGCCCCCCGCCGCACCTGCAGGATCGCCAGCGCAAGCACCAGCCCCATGGCAAGGCAAAGCGCCGTCGAGGCCAGTGCGACCAGCACGGAGCGCCCCGCAGCCCGCCACACGACCTCGGGCAGCGATAAGAGCTGTGGCAAACCCGCTGCGACCACCGTCCCCAGCGGCAGCATCAGGAACAGCATCGCAGCCGCAATGATCAGCGCATCCCACGGCCAGAGACGCCCCGCATCCCAGCGCTGCACTGTCCGGTCCAATCCACCGCCAATCGCGGCAGGCGTGGTGACCCATAGCGCCACAACGGCGGCTGCCGCGCAGATCAGGAACTGCAGTGCCGCAAGGCGCGCCGCGCGGCCCAGGTCAAAATCAAAGCGGAAGGCCTGATAGATCGCCAATTCGATCGTCGTGGCGCGCGGACCTCCGCCCAGCGTCAGCGCAACGGCAAAACTGGTCAGGCAGATGAGAAAGATCACCAGCAGGCAGCCCGGAAGCACCTCGCGCAGCATGGGCCATTCAAGACGCCGAAACAGATCGCCGGGGGCAAAGCCAAGCGAGGCGGCAAGGCGGAACCTCTCGGACGGGATCGCAAGCCAGCCCTGAAGAATCAGCCGGGTGGCCAGCGGCAGGTTGAAGAACACATGCGCCAGGACCACACCCTGAGGTCCATAGATCTGCACCGGCCCGAGGCCCAGCATCGCAAGCCAGCTGTTGACAAGACCGTTGCGCCCGAAGACCGCGAGAAGCCCGAGGACGGCAACCAGCGTCGGCAGCAGGAAGGGCGCGCCCAGCAGTGTGATGACCAACCCGCGCCCGAAGAACCGCCGCCGCGCCAGCGCCCGCGCAAGGGGAACGGCCAGCGCGACCGACAGCAGCGCCGAGACAAGCGCTTGTCCCAGCGTGAACCTGACCGCCGCCCAGTCCGAGGCTGCAAGCGCACCACCGCTGCCCGCCCGCAACGCCACCGCGACAACTGCCCCGAGCGTCAGCAGAACAAGGAAGGTCGCGACGCCCGCCCCCGGCCAGACTGCCCCCGCCAATCCAGCGCCAGCGATATCGCTGCCAGCCCAGCCTTTTGGAGCGCGGGCGCAGGAAGCCGCTAGCGGCTGAGTGCGTTCAGCCATTCGGACAGGGCCGGGCCGCGCAGGCTGGCCGCTTCCTCGGCGCTGAACAGCAGCGCGCGTTCGGGTTGTGGCAAGCTTCCAAAGCCGTCGGCCAGACCCGCAGCGGGGATGCGTGCCGGATACATCCAGTTGGTTTCGGGAATGATTGCCTGAAAACTGTCGGACACCACGAATTCGAGAAATTGCTCGGCAAGCTCGGGTTGTGGCGCGGCGGCAAGTCTGCCTGCCACCTCGACCTGCAGATAATGACCCTCGGAAAAGATCGCGGCAGTCTTGCTGTCATCCTTTTCGGCAATCAGATGATAGGCGGGCGAGGTGGTATAGGACAGCACCATGTCTGCCTCGCCGTTCAGGAACAGGCCATAGGCCTCGCTCCAGCCCGGGGTGACCGTCAGAACCCGGGGGGCAAGCCCTTCCCAGATTTCGGCGGCACGCTCGCCATAGGCTGCCTTGACCCACATCAGCAGCCCCAGTCCGGGGGTCGAGGAGCGCGGATCCTGGATCACGATCCGCAGGTCCGACGCCACGAGTTCCTCGAAACTCGCAGGGGGGCTGGCAAGATCCCGATCATGGACAAAGGCGAAATAGCCCCAGTCGAAAGGCACGAACAGCGGATCCTCCCAGGCGACCGGCAGATCATAGTCGGCGCTTACGGAATGGGGTGCGAAAAGGCCGGTCGCCTCGGCCGCGGCGGTCAGGTTGGTATCAAGGCCAAGCACCACGTCGGCCTGGCTTCGGGCACCTTCAAGCTGCAGCCGCGCGAGCAAGGCCGCGCCGTCCCCGACGCCGACAAGGTTCAGCGTGCAGCCGCAAGTTGCCTCGAACGCCGCCTTGACCTGCGGCCCCGGCCCCCAGTCGGACACGAAGCTGTCATAGGTGTAGACGGTCAGCACGGGCATCTGCGCCATCGCGGGGCTGGCCAGTGCCGCGGCCAGGGCGAATACCGGAATACGCATCACATCCTCCATCTGCGACGGGCGGGAGGACGAGCATGTGCCACCTTCCCTCCGCCGGTGTTAACCGGTTCAGGTTCAACGGGTTCGCAGCCTGCGTCTCAGCCCGAACGGGCACCCCGAGGTTGGCGCAGCCTAGCTGCAGGCGCGGCCCGGAACAAGCGGAAACGCTTGAGCGCCGCGTCCCGCACCGCTAAGGGAGGCGCAAAGGGAGGCGCCCATGTCGTTCAACACCTTCGGCCATCTGTTCCGTGTCACCACCTGGGGCGAAAGCCACGGCCCGGCACTGGGGGCCACGGTGGATGGATGCCCGCCGGGTGTCCCGCTGGATGCGGCACAGCTCCAGCACTGGCTTGATCTGCGCAAACCGGGCCAGAACAAATACACGACCCAGCGGCGCGAACCCGACGCGGTCGAGATCCTGTCCGGTGTATTCGACGGCCAGACCACCGGCACGCCGATCCAGCTGATGATCCGCAACACCGACCAGCGGTCGAAGGATTATGGCGAGATTGCCGAATCCTTCCGCCCTGGCCATGCCGATATCACCTACTGGCAGAAATACGGGATCCGTGACTATCGCGGCGGCGGGCGATCCAGTGCGCGCGAAACGGCCGCACGGGTGGCGGCCGGCGGGGTTGCGCGCGCAGCACTCGCGGTGCTGGCGCCGGCGGTGCGGATCACCGGCTACATGACGCAGATGGGCGCGCGCGGGATCGAACGCAGCCGCTTTGACTGGGACCAGATCCCGAAGAACCCGTTCTGGACGCCGGACGCGCGGGCGGCCGAGGATTGGGCGCAGTATCTGGATGAATTGCGCAGATCCGGCAACTCGGTCGGCGCGGTGATCGAGGTTGTGGCGCGCGGGGTGCCGCCGGGGCTGGGCGCGCCGGTCTATGGCAAGCTGGATACCGACCTTGCCGCGGCGATGATGTCGATCAACGCGGTGAAGGCCGTGGAGATCGGAGACGGCATGGCCGCCGCCACCCTGACCGGGACCGAAAATGCCGATGAGATCCGGATGGGCGCTGACGGACCGGAATACCTTTCGAACCACGCGGGCGGCATTCTGGGCGGGATTTCGACCGGGCAGGATGTTGTGGTGCGCTTCGCGGTCAAGCCGACCTCGTCGATCCTGACATCGCGGCGCACGGTGACGCGGTCGGGACAGGACACCGACCTGGTGACCAAGGGCCGCCACGACCCCTGCGTCGGCATCCGCGCCGTGCCGGTGGCCGAGGCGATGATGGCCTGCGTGATCCTTGACCACCTTCTGTTGCACCGTGGGCAGGTGGGCGAGGGGCCGCGTGGGCGGATCGGATGATCAGCCGGGCTTTTGCCGGGAAAGCTGCACGGCCAGAATACCCAGCATGATGATCACGACGCCCGCCACGTCCAGCACGCCCAGCTGTTCGCCAAGCAGGACCGCAGCGATGGCCACCCCGAGAAAGGGGTTCAGGAAGTGGAATGTCGCGGCGCGTACCGCGCCGATCCGGTTGACCAGAAGAAACCAGACCCAGGTTGCGGCAAGGCCCGGCACCAGCGTCGTATAAAGGAAGGCCAGCACCAGTCGCACGTTCCAGTTGATCTCGGGCGCCTCAAAGGCAAGCGCCGGCACCGCAAGGATGGCGGCCCCCACCAGCATCTGCAGCCCGACGATCATCAGAAGGTTCCCGCCCGCCGAGGCGCCGCGCACGGCCAAGGTGGCGAAAGTCAGGGCAAGCACGCCGATCCCGCACAGCACCACCCCCGTCAGGTCAACGCCCCCCGACAGCCGCGCACCCATGATCAGCATGACCCCTGCCACGCCCGCGGCAAGGCCCGCGATCGCCAGTGGCTGCGGCCTGTCGCGATAGACGAGCCAGCCGGCCAGTGCCACCAGAAGCGGCATGGTCGAGGCGATGATCGCGGCAAGAGACGCCTCGATCCGCTGCATCGCAATGAAGTTGAGCCCCAGATAAAGCGCGTTCTGGCACAATCCGAACAGGATGGTCGCCCGCCATTGCGCGCGGTTGAGCCGCCAGCTTTGCCCAAGTGCGGCGGCGATCGCGATACCAATCAGCCCCGAGGCAAGAAAACGCAGCGACAGCGCCATCAGCGGTGGCGCATCCTGCACGATCATGCGTGCCGAGGTGAAGGCCGATGACCACATGGCGGCAAAGGCCAGGCCCATCAGGATCGCGCGCAGGTCCATGACATCTCCGGTGCTCGGACGAAAAGGGCCGCCCGAAGGCGACCCCATGCTTCCGGCAGGCAGGGCTGATCCTGCGGGCCGATCAGTTGTTGACGCTGTCCTTGAGCGCCTTGGCGATCGTGACCTTGACGACCTTGTCGGCAGGCTTGGAAATCTGCTCGCCGGTTGCCGGGTTGCGCACCATGCGTTCGGGGCGGGCGCGGCAGGCGAACTTGCCCAGGCCCGGCAGCGTCACGGCGCCGCCTTCGGCCACTTCGCGGGTGATGAGCGTGGTCAGCGCATCAAGGGCCGAGCTTGCTGCCTTCTTGTCGGCGCCCATTTCCTCGGCCAGAGCGGCCACAAGCTGCGTCTTGGTCATCGGTTTCGACATTCTCGTCTCCTCGTCTCGGCCCCGGCTCACTCTGGGGCGTCTGTTATGGTTTCGCCGCGTTATATCGCGGCACATTCGCCTGCTACACAATCTTTTAGTGATCTGCGCAAGCAAATTTCACCGAATTTAGGCTGTTTCCCGCCATCAAAGAAAGGCGGTTTCTTCAAAGCTGCGCAGTTTGCGGCTGTGAATCCGCTCAAGCGGCATGTCGCGCAGCCGCTCCATCGCACGGATTCCGATCCGCAGATGCCGGGCCACCTGAGTCTTGTAGAAATCGGTGGCCATGCCCGGCAGCTTCAGCTCGCCATGCAGGGGCTTGTCCGAGACGCACAGCAGGGTGCCATAGGGCACGCGGAAGCGAAAGCCATTGGCGGCGATCGTGGCACTTTCCATGTCCAAGGCGATGGCCCGCGACTGCGACAGCCGCTGCACCGGGCCGGACTGGTCGCGCAGCTCCCAGTTGCGGTTGTCGATCGTGGCGACGGTGCCGGTGCGCATGATCCGCTTGAGGTCATAGCCGCCCAGCCCCGTCACCTCGGCAACGGCTTCCTGCAGCGCGATCTGGATCTCGGCCAGGGCCGGGATCGGCACCCAGACCGGAAGGTCGTCATCCAGCACGTGATCCTCGCGCAGATAGGCATGAGCCAGAACGAAATCCCCCAGAGACTGGCTGTTGCGCAGCCCCGCGCAGTGCCCGACCATCAGCCAGGCATGTGGACGCAGAACCGCGATATGGTCGGTCGCGGTCTTGGCGTTCGAGGGGCCGACGCCGATGTTGACCAGGGTGATGCCGGCACCATGCTCCCGCTTGAGGTGATAGCTGGGCATCTGCGGCAGTTTCATGAGCGTGGGCATCAGCCCGTCGGGATCGGTGATGACTGCATTCCCCGGGCCGACGAACTCGGTATAGCCGCTGTCGGGATCCGCCAGGGCCTGCCGGGCAAAGGCCTCGAATTCATCGACGTAGAACTGGTAGTTGGTGAACAGGACGTGGTTCTGGAAATGCTCGGCGCCGGTGGCGGTGTAGTGGCTGAGCCGGGCCAGTGAATAATCGACCCTCTGGGCCGTGAAGGGTGCCAGCGGAACCGAGCCATCGGCATTGAGTACCGAAAAGCCGTTGACGATATCATCATTCGTGGTTGCAAGATCCGGGACATCGAATACATCGCGCAAGGAAAAGTCCAGCACCCCTTCCTGTGGAACGTTGATGTCCGGGTTGCTGGCCACCGCAAAATGCACGGGAATCGGTGTTTCCGAAACGCCGATCTGCACCTCGACCCCGTGGTTGCGCATGATCAGGTCGATCTGCTGGCGCAGATAGTCACGAAACAGGTCAGGGCGGGTCACGGTGGTTGCATAGGTGCCGGGCCCCGGCACATGGCCAAAACTGAGCCGGCTGTCGGCCTTGGCAAAGCTGGTCGTGGTGATGCGGATCTCGGGATAGAAGGCGCGATACCGCGCCTCGGGGCGCCCGCCGGTCACGGTTTCGCTGAAATGCTGGACAAGAAAGGCGGTGGCGGTGGCGTAAAGCTCCTCGAGTTGCGCGACCGCGTCGGCCGCATCCGAATAGAGCTGTGCGGGCGGCCGGGGCGGCGTCAGGATCGGAAGTGTTGCGTCACTGCTGTTCATCTGCGGGGCCTTGGCCGGAAATCTTGCGTCATGGCGACATAAGGCCCAAATTCCGGCCCCGGCGCAAGCTTAACCCCGGCTGTGCCCGGGTTCCGGCTCTGGCGGCGCATCTGCGGGAACGATCAGAACATCGCTTGCCGCGTCGCGGATGACTTTCTGTGCCATGCTGCCCAGAACATTTGTCATCACGGTGTCCAGCCCGCGGGTGCCCATCACGATCAGGTCCACCCCGCGGGTGCGGGAAAGCTGGGTCAGAACCTCGGCCGGGGCGCCGGCAAAGACCCGCTGTCGGGCGCGGGGCCAGGGCTTGGCAAAGAGGGCAAGCTCGGCTCGGCCCGCCTCCATCAGCTCGTGGTAGAAGGCGGTGATCCTGTCCTGTGTCTGGCCGGAAAGCAGCAGCGCCTGTTCCATGTCCGCAGGCAGTTCGGCCACATGTGCCAGCTGAATGCGCGCCTGCGGGAAGATCCGGTTGGCGATCTGGGCGGCGGCGCTGCAGGCAGGCGAGAAATCCACCGCCACAAGCACGTTATAGTAATCACCCGGGGGTTGGCGCCGCGCGATCAGGACCGGAACATGTGTGCGCCGCAGTACCCGATCAGCAGTCGATCCGATCATCTGCGTGCGCAGGTTGCGCCGTTCGTTCGGCCCCATGACGATGAAGTCGGCACCGAATTCTTCAACCGCACGCTCGATCGCCACGGCGGGGCGTCCAAAGCGCACCACGGGTGCGCCGGAAAGCCCTGCGTCACGCATCAGGGGCGCAAGCTCGGCCAGAACGGCGTCCTGCGCCGCCTTGCGCGCGGCAATCGCAAGACCTGTTGCCTGAACCGGCCCCGTGTGCAGCGCCGTGAGCACCGTCAGACGCGATCCACGACTGGCCGCGATCAGCCGTGCCCGTTCAAGCACATGGGCCGCGCGCGGACCGGGAAGAACGGCGGCAAGGATATGGCGGGGCATGGCATCCATCCGGTAAGCTGCAATTTACGGCCCATCATGGCGCAAAATAGTTACCAGCGTATCTCCGTAGCGCCGCTGGTCAAGTTGCCGGAGCGCAGGCGGGACCAGCGGCTGCGTGCTTTCCTCCCAGACCACCAGGGCGTCCGGGGCAAGCCAGCCGCCGGCAAGCGCTGCGGCCAGGGCCTTTTCGCCGAGGCCGCGCCCATAGGGTGGATCCAGAAACACCAGCGAAAAGGGCGCGCCCGGATTTGGCCCCAGCCGCGTAGCATCGCGTCGATGCAGGTCGGCTGCGCCACTGGCGCGCATCGTGTCGATATTGCGCCGGATCAGCGCACCGGCTGCAGTGCCGTCATCGACAAATGTCACCTGCGCGGCGCCGCGCGACAGCGCCTCAAGCCCCAGCGCACCGGTGCCGGCAAAAAGGTCAAGCACCCGCGCATTGCTGACCGGGTCGCCATAGCCGCCATTGATCAGCAGGTTGAAGATGCTTTCCCGCACCCGGTCGGCCGTGGGGCGCAGATGCGCCGCCTTGTCTCCCTTGCCGATGCTGGCAAGCCCGAGCCCGCGATGGATTCCGCCGATGATCCGCATCTAGGCCAGCAGCGTCTTGAGGTCGGTCTCGGGCGCCGCCAGCGCCTCGGGCGAGGGTGCTCGGCCCATCTCCAGCAGGCGCTTGCCGACCATGAAGGCCCGCGGGTCATTGATTGCATCGACGGCAAGGAAACGGTCGCCGCGGAAATACCAGAAGGACAGGCCCTTCGGCGCCGCATCGCGCCGGATCAACCGGTCATAGCCGCTGTTCAGCCCGGCGATCTGCAGCTTGACGTCATACTGATCCGACCAGAACCAGGGCACCGGCGCATAGTGGCGACCGGCCCCCATCATGTTGTCGGCGACAAGCTCGGCCTGGTCGATCGCGTTCTGCACGCTTTCCAGCCGCAGCCGGCCCGCGCCCCATGGGAACGAGGCGCAATCGCCCGCCGCCCAGATCGCCGGATCCGAGGTGCGCCCCATCGCATCGGTGGCGATGCCGTTGTCGATCACCACGCCGGCGGCCTCGGCCAGTGCCACATTCGGAACGATCCCCACGCCGACGATCACGAAATCCACCGGCAGTTCGCGCCCGTCGGACAGGCGCGCAGCCGCGACCCGTCCGTTTTCGCCCACCAGCGTCTCGAGCCCGATGCCTTCGCAGATCCTGACCCCATGGCCTTGATGCAGGGCGCGGAAGAAGTCCGAGGTTTCGGGTGCGGCAACGCGTTGCAGGATGCGCGGCGCCATTTCGACCAGCGTCACATCCAACCCGCGCTTGGCTGCAACCGCCGCGGCTTCGAGCCCGATGTAGCCTCCGCCGACCACAAGCACCTTCCGGCCCGGAACGAGCTCTGGCGCCATTGCATCGGTATCGGCCAGATCCCGCGCGACATAAACGCCCCCGAGGCTGCCGCCGAGATGTTCTGGCAGGCGCCGCGGCGTCGATCCGGTGGTCAGCGCAAGCTGATCGTAGGCAAGCTCGTCCGGCCCCAGCCTGAGTCGGCGACGGGCCGTATCGATCCCGGTGACGAACTCGCCCAGCCGCAGCGTGATATTGTGATCCGCGTAAAAGCTGGTCGGGCGCAGGAACAGGCGTTCCAGGGGAATGTCGCCGGTCAGGTAACCCTTGGTCAGCGGTGGGCGTTGATAGGGTGGCACCGTTTCGGCGCCCACAAGCGTCAGCGGGCCATCATAGCCTCGGCTGCGCAACCGGGCCACAAGCGCGGCCCCGGCCTGCCCTGCACCCACAACCACAATTCCCCCCATGGCGAACCCCCCCTCTGGTCGCTGTTTCGGAGCGAGCCTATATCTGTGGTCAGGGAAAACGCAACGCACGAGGGATTCTGATGTCGATTTCTGTCAACGACCGGCTGCCGTCGGTCAATCTTGTCCGCATGGGGGCCTCCGGGCCCGAACAGGTCGCGCTGGACAGCCTGGTTCAGGGGCGCAAGGTGGTGATCTTTGCGGTGCCGGGGGCGTTCACGCCAACCTGCCATTCCGCTCATGTTCCCAGCTTCATCCGCACCTACAGCGCCTTCACTGAAAAAGGCATTGATGACATCATCTGCATTTCGGTCAACGACCCCTTCGTCCTGAAAGCCTGGGGCGAGGCGACCGGCGCAACCGGGGCGGGCATTCACTTGCTGTCGGATGCGGATGGCAGCTTTACCAAGGCGATCGGCATGGACTTCACTGCAGCCGCGGCTGGCCTTATCGGGCGCTCGAAACGCTATGCCATGATCGTCGAGGATGGCGTGGTGCGCGTGCTCAACCAGGAGGAGTCGCCGGGTACCTGCGAAATCTCGGGCGGCGAGGCACTGCTCGCCACGTTGTAATGCCGCGGGCTCAGGTGGTGCGGGCTGCCTGAGCCTCATCCATGCGGCGCGCAAGTTCGGCATCCAGGTCAGTCAGTCCGCCCGCGTCATGCGTGGTCAGCGTGACATCGACCCGGTTATAGACATTGCGCCATTCCGGGTGGTGATTCAGCCGCTCGGCCCACAGCGCGATCTCGGTCATCCAGGCGAAGGCGGCGCGGAACGTCGCGAACCGGAAGGTCTTGGTGATCGCGTCGCGCCCCTCTGTCGTGGCCCAGCCGGCTTCGGCAAGGCGACGGCGGCTTTCCTCGCTTGCGGGGGTGGTCATTCCTCGGCCTCGCTTGGTGTGGGTCCGCGGCGAAAGGGACCATAGGCGGTCAGGATCTCGATCTCTTCATCGGTCGTCGCGCGCTCCTCTTCCAGAAATCTGGCGACGGCGGCACGAAATCCGGGGTCGCCGATCCAGTGCAGCGAATGAACCGGCGTCGGAAGATAGCCGCGCGCCAGCTTGTGTTCGCCCTGTGCCCCGGCCTCGACTCGCGACAGGCCCAGTGCGATCGCATGGTCGATAGCCTGATAGTAACACAGTTCGAAATGCAGGAAGGGATGATCCTCGGTCGCGCCCCAGTAGCGCCCGAACAACGTGTCGCGCCCGATGAAGTTCAGCGCGCCCGCAACCCAGCGCCCGTTGCGCCGGGCCATCGCCAGCAGGATGTCGTCGCGCAGGTCCTGATGTGCAAGATCGAAAAACGCGCGCGTCAGGTAGGGGCGGCCCCATTTGCGGGCGCCCGTGTCCTGATAGAAGGTCCAGAACGCATCCCAGTGTTCGGGTTCGATGTCTTGCCCTGACAGAAGGTGAATTGTGCCTCCGAAGCCCTGGGCGGCAGCGCGCTCCTTGCGGATCGTTTTGCGCTTGCGCGAGGAGAGGGAAGCGAGAAAACCATCAAAGCTTGCGTAGCCCGCGTTGGTCCAGTGGAACTGCTGGGTGATGCGGTGCAGAAATCCCTGCGCCGATCCGGTCGCGGCCTCCTCTGCCGTGCAGAAGGTGACATGGGCCGAGGAGAGGCGGTTCTGCGCGGCGATCTGCGCGATGCCCGCCAGCAGCGCCTGCCGGCCGATCTCCTCCTGGCCCGGGCGACACAGAAGCCTGCGTCCGGTGGCGGGCGTGAAGGGCACGGCCGCCTGCAGCTTGGGGTAATACCGCTGGCCGGCCCTTTCCCATGCCGTGGCCCAGCTGTGGTCAAAGATATACTCGCCCTGGCTGTGGCCCTTGGCATAGAGCGGTGTCACCGCGATGATGTCGCCGCCCTGCCGCGCAACAAGATGGTGCGGCTGCCAGCCCGTGCCCGGCCCGACCGAGCCCGAGCGTTCCAGCGTGTGCAGAAAGCGGTAGGTCGTGAACGGGTCGACCGGCCTGCCGCCATCGGCTGTCTCGGGGCAGGCGCAGGCATCCCAGTCAGACGGGCCGATGGCGGCGATTCTGTCGACGGCCGTGATCTCGATCTGAGCGGTCATGCTGCCCCTGCGCTTGGACCCTTCGGACATGGTGCAGCCGGCGCGGCCGTCAAGACTGCGCTGCGGCATAGCCCTCGAAGGTAATGTTCTGGGCGATCCGGCGCGCCTCCTGCTCGGCCTCGGGGCTGCGGATCGTCCAGCACAGGATGGCCGCACCCGCGTCGCGCAACTGCTGCACCCGCGGCCGGTCGAGATCGCGCCATTCGTGCGAGATGAAGCAGGCGCCGGTGCGCTCATAGTCCGGGATGTCGCGCAGACGGTCCCGCGTTTCGGCCGGCACCAGCGCCCAATGCTCGGGCCGGTAGGCGCTGGTGGTCAGGCCGCGCGGTCGCTGCGGGCAGAGGCGCTGCATCTCGGCCACCGCATGCGGGTTGAAGGACATGAGCGCCACCGGCCCCTCATAACGCTCCAGCGCGCGTGCTGTGGCGGCCTCAAGCCGGCCGACGTTCGGCCCCAGGGCGCCGTCCTGATCCTTGATCTCGATCAGCAGCGGCACCTTCCCCGCGACGGTTTTCAGCACCTGCGCAAGGGTAGGGATGGTCTCGTCGCTGTCGCGCAGGCGGATCGTGCCAAGTTCTGCGGCCGTGCGGGCGCGCAGCGGCCCTTTCGCCTGCGTCAGGCGCGACAGGGTGTAATCATGAAAGACCATCGCCTCGCCATCCGAGGAGATCTGCAGATCGATCTCGATACCGTATCCGGCGGCGACCGCCGCGCGCACCGCGGCAAGCGAGTTTTCGGGCCGCCCGTCGGCCTTGTCATGCAGCGCCCGGTGGGCGATGGGCCGATTCAGGAACCCCTGCGGGAGGCGGGGCATCAGCGCACCTCGAAAACAGCTTCGATCTCGACCGCCACGCCCCGGGGCAAGGCCGCCACACCCACGGCCGAGCGGCTGTGCCGCCCGGCATCCCCCAGAAGCGCGACAAACAGGTCCGAGGCGCCGTTGATCACCTCGGGCTGGTCCGTGAAATCGGCGGTGGAGTTGACGAAACCCGTCAGTTTTACCACCCGCACCAGCCGGCTCAGATCACCGTCCAGGGCTGCGCGCAGCTGCGCGATGAGGCTCAGCGCGCAGTGCCGGGCCGCTTCGGCGCCGGCTGCCGCATCCATATCCTGCCCGAGCCGCCCCTTGATCAGCCCTTCCGGGCCCTGGCTGATCTGCCCTGAGACGAACACCTGTGATCCCGTGCGCACGAACGGAAGGTAGTTGGCGGCGGGCGCGGGGGCCGGCGGAAGCTGCAGGCCCAGGTCCGCAAGGCGGGCGTCGATCATATCGGTCATGCTGAGGCTCCTGTTGATTGTCGTCAGGCTAACCAAGCGCATCGACAACGAAAAGCCCCGATCAGCTTTCCCGGAACGCGCGATCGAAATAGTCGGTCAGCGGCTTGACAAGATAGGCCAGCGGCGTGCGTGCCTCGGTCTGGATGAAAGCCTCGACCGGCATGCCGGGCAAGAGGGTCAACCCCTCGAGTTTCTCGAGCTCGCCGGGAAGAGGCGCGATCTCGACCCGGTAGAAGCTCGCTTGGCTACGTTCGTCGGTGAAGGCATCGGAGGATACCAGCACCACGCGGCCCAGAATGTCGGGGGTGGTGCGGGCGCTGAAGGTGGGAAAGACAAGGTGCGCTTCCTGCCCCACAAAGACCTGATCGATTTCCAGCGGAGCCACCCGCACCGACACAACCAGCGGCCGGTCCTGCGGCACCAGGAACATCACCGGCTCGGCCGCGCGGATGACGGCGCGCGGCGTGGTGACCTGCAGCCCATGCACGATGCCCGCCACCGGGGCACGCAGTTCCAGAAGCTCCAGCCGTTCCTGCAGGGCGCGTCGCCGCTCGGCCAGCTCAAGCTCGCGGAAGCCCAGATCCCGCAGCTGGGTCAGGGCATCCTCTCGTCGCTGGCTGCGCAGCCGCAATGCTTCGATCTCGATCTCGGTGATGCGGGCTTCGGCTTCGGCCCGGGCGGCGGTCAGTTCGCCCAGGCTGCCGCGCAAGCCGGCCTCGTCGCGCTGAAGGGCCAGAACCCGGGCCGATTGCGTCAGCCCCCGGTCCAGCAGGCTTTGTTGCGAGACCAGTTCCCCCTGGATCAGGCCAAGCTGCGTCGCCAGGGCGTCAAGCTGGGCATCAAGCCCATCGATCTGGCTGCGGATCTGGCCGCTGCGCTTGGCGAATTGTTCAAGCTGCCGGTCAAGCGTTTCGCGTCGGGCATCGAACAGGCGCTGCTGTCCCTCCATCAGATCCTGAACCTCGGGAAGCGCCGTGGCAGCACGCAGCAGGGGCGGGAAAACGATCTCGTTGCTTTCGTCCCGCTCCGCCTCAAGGCGTCCGCGGCGCGACAGGATCTCGTGGAACTGGCTTTCGACGATGGCGAATTCCGACCGCAGCAACGCCCCGTCCAGCCGGATGAGAGGATCGCCGGCAGCGACATGCGCGCCTTCGGTGACAAGAATCGCTGCAACCACCCCGCCATCAGGGTGCTGCACGACCTGGCGGTGGTGTTCGACCTCGATCTGGCCCGAGGCAATGACCGCGCCGGCGATCCGCGACAGCACCGACCAGGCACCGAACCCGCCGACCAGAAGCACAAGTGCCACCATGCCCAGGACGACCGGACCCCGCACAGGCCATTTGCGCGGGTTCATGTCACACCCCCCGGCCCGGCGCTTCGCAGGATGTCGGTATGGTTGCGCACCATGTCGCGCAGCACCTGATCGCGCGGTCCGAAGGCGCGGCGGGATCCACCCTCAAGCACCAGAAGAAGATCGCATTCCTGAATGGCGGCTGGCCTGTGGGCCATGATCAGGACCGAACATCCCTGCGCCTTGGCCGCGCGGATTGCCGCATTCAAGGCCGCTGACCCATCATTGTCGAGATTCGAGTTGGGTTCGTCCAGAATGAGCAGAACAGGATCGCCGAACATGGCGCGGGCCAGACCGATCCGCTGGATCTGCCCCCCTGACAACCGGCTGCCGCTGGCGGTGACGTAGGTGTCATAGCCCTCGGGCAATGACAGGATCATGTCATGCGCGGCAGCCTTGCGGGCGGCAGCAACCACCTGCGCGGCATCCGGGTTCGGGGCAAGGCGGGCGATGTTCTCGGCGATGGTGCCATCGAAAAGCGTCACGCGCTGCGGAAGATAGCCGATGTGCTGACCCAGGACATCGGGATCGTATTGGTCAAGCGCCGCGCCATCCAGCCGCGCCCGCCCGCCAGCGGGCACCCAGAGCCCGGTCAGCGCGCGGGCGAGTGTGCTCTTGCCCGCACCCGAGGGACCGATGACGCCCACCGCCTGCCCCGGTTCGACCCGGAATGACACAAGGCGCAGCGCCGCCTGCTGTTCGCCAGGCGGGACCACCGTCAGGTGATGAACGTCAAGAACGGGCCTTGGCCGAGGAAGTGCCGTGCGCGGTGTCCCGGCAGGCATGGCCGCCAGCAGGCCGGACAACCGGCGCCAGCCTTCCTGCGCCCGCTGAAAGACCTGCCACTGCGCCAGCGCCGATTCGACCGGCGCCAGCGCCCGGCCCATGAGGATCGAGGCGGCAATCATGGCGCCGGGCGTCAATTCGCCCTGAAGCACCAGCCACGCCCCCAGGGCCAGCATCGCCGACTGCAGAAACAGGCGAAACGTGCGGATCGTCACGCTGATTGCCGCGCCCCGGTCGCCGACCGCAACCGAAGCAGCGAGGGCCGCGCCTCGCGCATCCTGCCAACGATCAAAGGCACTGCCGCGCATGCCGAGGCTTTGAACCGTGTCGGCTTCGGTCCGGATCTGGCTGGCGAAACGTTCGGCCAGCAGCCCGTTCTGCGCTGCCATGGCAGCGCCGCGCCGGGTCAGCCGCTGATTGATCCACGTCAGGACGACAAGCAGCAGCCCGCCGCCAAGCGCAAGCACGCCCAGCATCGGGTGAAAGACAAAGATTGCCGCGGCGAACAGCGGCGCCCAGGGCATGTCCAGCAAGGCGATGAAGACCGGCGATGACAGAAAGCGCTGGATCGACTCAAGATCGGCCTGCGCGGCATTGGCCGCAGGGTCGTCGGGCACCGTTCCGCTGCGCCGCAGAGCTGCCGCGAAAACACGGCGGTCAAGTTGATCCTGAAACCTCGCGCCGACCCGGGACATGATCCGTCCACGCGCATAGTCCAGGACCCCCATCATCAGAAACAGAAAGGCGACGAGGGCAAAAAGGGCGACCAGCGTCGCCTCGGAGCGGCTGACAAGAACCCGGTCATAAACCTGCAGCATGAAGATCGGGCCAGTCAGCATCAGGATGTTGACTGCCGCACTGAACAAAAAGACCGTTGCCAGCAAGCTGCGGCTGGCGTTGCGGACCTGCCGCAGTTCGTGGTCGCCGTTATGCGGTTCTTGTGCGGACATGTTTTCGGGCCCAAGTTGCGGCGATAGACGTGCAAAAGCGATGCCGGGATGCGGAAGGATGTCCGCAGTTATGCGACAGTTTCCCTTGTTGCATTGCATAAAGTGGCGAATAAGTCGTTACGATCTTTTGGCGGTGTTGCTGCACAGTCGAGAGCGGGGACGCAAGGAGGCTTTGATGGCACAGGCCCGAACCACCCGCCGCGCGGCGATGGCGGGGCTTGTCTCTGTCATGGCGATGCCGCGGCTCGGCGCTGCGCAGGGCACCGCGCCTGCCATGGCCTTCGGTGAACAGATCGTGGCGCGGCTTGATCGCGCGCTCGTGACAGGGGGAGGCGGGCTTCCCGCCGCGATGCGCAGCCATTTTGCCGAAGATGCGGACGCGGCAGTCATTGCACAGTCGGTTCTGGGGGTTGTCGCGCAGACTGCCGAGCCGCAGCAACTGCGCAGATTTGCAAGCCTCTGGCTGGGGCACATGTCGGCCACGGCGGCCGAACGGCTGATGCCGCTTGCGGGCGGCCGGGTGCGTCTTCAGGGTGTTCAGCCCGTCCGGCGCTTTCACGAGGTGACCGCCCTTGCCGAAGGGGCGGGGCTGCGGCTGACACTGCGGTGGCATGTCTCCGACCGCAGCGGGCGGATGCGTTTCTTCAACCTTCTGATGGGCCAGGTAAACCTCATCGCTCAGGGCCGGGAGGAGGTTGCGGCGCTTCTGGCGCAGGGTGGCGGCGATCTGGACACCCTGATCCGGCGCCTTGGCGGCTAGTGTTCTGAGCGGAGTCAGTTGCCCGGCATGAGCGGCCCGAGAACCTCGCGCAGGATCTGGTCGATCGGGTTTTCCGCCGGCTCGTTTCGCGGCGACTCGGCCGCGACCGCCCGCCCGGTGTGCTGGCGAACGACGGTTTCCAGCGGCACCGGCGGCGGCGGAACCTCAAGTGGCAGGGGTCTTGCGGGAAGTCCCTGGTGGACGCGCACCATCACCTCACGCCAGATCTCGGCGGGCAGGCCCCCCCCGGTGACACCGTTCAGCGGCGTGTTGTCGTCATAGCCCATCCAGACCCCGGCGACATAATCCGCCGTGAATCCGATGAACCAGGCATCGCGGGCGGCCTGGGTCGTGCCGGTCTTGCCGGCGGCCTCGCGGTCGGGAAGCTTGGCGCGGGTGCCGGTGCCGGATTCGATCACTTCGCGCATCATGAAGGTCGTCAGCGCCGCCGCCTGTTGCGAGATCACGCGATTCTGGATGCCGCCTTCCTGACCGATCAGCGGCTGGCTGTCCCCCACAAGCCGCAGGTCGACAAGCCCGTAGGGCCGTACCGCATTGCCGCCGTTCAGAATGCCGGCATAGGCGCCCGTCATCTCGACAAGCGTGGATTCCGACGTGCCAAGCGCAAGTGCCGGCCCCTGCGCGAGGGTGCTGTTGATCCCGAACTCGGCCGCGACGCGACGGATGTTGTCACGCCCCACGCTTTCCGACACCCGCACGGCGGGAATGTTGAGCGAATGCTTGAAGGCCTCGGTCAGCGTGACCTGACCGCGGAAGTCATTGGTATAGTTGCGCGGCGACCAGGGGCCCGAGCCGGGGATGTTCAGGGTCAGCGGCGAATCCTCGACCCAGTCGCTGGGATTGTAGCCCAGATCCATGGCTGCCGCGAAAACGAAGGGCTTGAAGCTGGAGCCGGTCTGTCTCAGGGCCTGGGTGGCGCGGTTGAAAGCGCCCGACACCTGCGTGCGCCGCCCGCCGACCATCGCCCGAACGGCGCCGTCGGCCGACATCACGACGATGGCGGCCTGCGCCTCGGACCCTTCGCGCACCTTCGTTTCGAAGATATGCGCCAGCGCCGACTCGGCGGCGCGCTGGATTCGCTGATCGAGCGTCGTGCGGATGATGACGTCCTCGGTGGTTTCGCGCGTCAGGAAGGAGGGGCCCGACTCCATCACCCAATCGGCGAAATACCCGCCGGCCCGCGCCTCGGCAGCCTCGGACAGACGGGCCGGATTGCTGCGGGCTTCGGCAAGCTGGGCCTGGGTAAGGTACCGCTGTTCGGCCATGAGGCCGAGGATCACGTTGGCGCGCCCTTGCGCGCGTTCCAGGCTGCGGGTCGGCGCGTAATACGACGGCGCCACCAGAAGCCCGGCCAGCATGGCAGCCTCGGCCGGGTTCACCTGATTGGCGGACTTGCCGAAATAGCGCTGCGCCGCTGCTTCGAACCCGCGCGCCCCGGCGCCCAGGTAGGCCCTGTTCAGATAGATGGTGAGGATCTCATCCTTGCTGTACTTGGCTTCCATCGCCAGGGCATAGGGGACTTCCTTGATCTTGCGCCAGACCGAGGATCTGCGGCAGTCGGCCTCGTATTCCGCCTCTGTCTGCCCGCTGGTGCGATCGTAGGGCACGCCCAGACAGAGAAGCTTGGCCACCTGCTGTGTGATCGTTGATCCGCCATTGCCCGACAGAGGGCTGCGCCCCTCGCGCATGTTGATTCGGATCGCGCCGGCTATGCCGCGCGGGCTGACGCCGAAATGCTGGTAGAACCGGCGATCCTCGGTGGCGACGACGGCGTTCTTGAGATGGGGCGAGACGTTTTCAACCGTGATCTGACCGCCGAACGTCTCGCCGCGCCAGGCAAAGACCTGGCCTTCATTGTCAAGCAGGGTTACCGATCCGCGTGTGCGGCCATCCAGCAGCGCGCCGACTGGCGGCAGGGTCGAATAATAGTAGAAGGTGCCCAGGCCAAGCAACAGCGCCACCACGGCAGCTGTCCGCCAGGCAACGCCCCAGACGATCCGGAACACAAGCCGGAAGATGCCCCCGACCAGACGGCTAAGCAGATTGCCACCCCGTGCCTTCCTGGCGGGGGTCTTGCGGGCTTGGGGCTTGCGCTGCTCGGGCCTTGCCGCCCGCGTCTGCGCACCATACCGCTTTTCCGCCACCAACGGCGGCTTCTTGCCCGACCCACTCATCTCTCTGCCCGCATTTCCTGCTTTGCGCCAGCTTACCCGCTGCGGCGCAAAATGTGGAGCAACTTGGCTTCACGATTCGGTTTTATGTGTGCCTATAAAAAAAGCAATAGTAGTTGTTTGTGCAAAAATTGTGCAAAAACCCGGTTTTCAGGCAGTCTCATCCCCCTGCGCTTTCTTGTGTGATGACCGGCTCCGGCGCCTTCTGGCCGTGTGGCGTCAGCCGCAGGGCACCTGAGAGGAAGGGTAACGACGTGAAACTCATCATTGCAGCAATCAAGCCGTTCAAGCTCGAGGAGGTCCGCGAGGCGCTGACCGCCATTGGCGTGCGCGGCATGATGGTCACCGAGATCAAGGGCTTCGGGTCGCAGTCCGGTCACACCGAGATTTATCGCGGCGCCGAGTATGCCGTGAACTTCGTCCCCAAGGTCAAGCTCGAGATCGCAGTGAGCTCGGCCATGGCCGACCAGGTTGTCGATACCATCCAGAAGACAGCCAGAACCGACAAGATCGGCGACGGAAAGATCTTCGTTCTTGACCTGCAGCAGGCAGTGCGGGTGCGGACCGGCGAAATCAACGACGACGCGCTTTGACGCGACCGCATCGAGGAGAGGGACCTTGACGATGAAACTGACGAAATACCTGATGACGGGCGCCCTGCTGGCTGCAGTTCCGGCGCTGGGGCTGGCCCAGGAGGCCACCGAAGCGGCCGAGGCGGCCGAAGACATCGGCGCGGCGGGCCTGGCCGCGCTGAACACCGAGATGGTGTTCATCTTCAACAGCCTGCTGTTCCTGATTGGCGGGCTGCTGGTGTTCTGGATGGCGGCCGGCTTTGCGATGCTCGAAGCCGGGCTCGTCCGCTCCAAGAACGTGACGATGCAGCTGACGAAGAACGTGGCGCTGTTCTCGCTTGCCGCCTTCTTCTATTATCTGATTGGCTTCAACCTGATGTATCCGGGCGACGCCTGGATGATGGAGGGCTGGATCGGCGCGCTGGGCACCACGGTGCTGGAAGCGGTGGGCATTGGCGCTGATGAGGCTGTGGATGTCGAATATGCCTCGGTCGGGTCCGATTTCTTCTTCCAGCTGATGTTCTGCGCTACCACCGCCTCGATCGTGTCGGGAACGCTGGCCGAGCGGATCAAGCTCAATCCCTTCCTGGTATTCGTGGTGATCCTGACCGCGCTGATCTATCCCATCCAGGCATCCTGGACCTGGGGTGGCGGCTGGCTTGATGCGGCAGGCTTCTCGGATTTCGCGGGTTCGACCATTGTGCATTCGGTCGGCGGCTGGGCCGCGCTGACCGGGGCGCTGATCCTTGGGCCGCGGGTTGGCCGCTATCGTGACGGGCGCACCATCCCGATGCCCGGGTCGAACCTCGCGCTGGCGACGCTGGGGATGTTCATCCTCTGGATGGGCTGGTTCGGGTTCAACGGCGCGTCGCAGCTTGCCATGGGCACGATCGGCGATGTTGCAGATGTGTCGCGTATCTTTGCCAATACCAATGCCGCTGCAGCCGGCGGGGCGATCGCCGCGATGCTCCTGACGATGCTGCTCTACAAGAAGCCCGACCTGACCATGATCCTCAACGGTGCGCTTGCCGGCCTGGTGTCGATCACGGCGGAACCGCTGACGCCCGGCCTTGGCCTTTCCACCTTCATCGGTGCGATCGGCGGCGTGGTCGTGGTTCTGGCGGTGCCGATGCTGGACAAGCTGAAGATCGACGATGTGGTCGGCGCGATCCCCGTGCACCTGATCGCGGGCATCTGGGGGACGCTGGCGGTGGTTCTCTCGAACGGCGACGCATCGCTTGGCGGACAGCTGACCGGAATCATCGCGACGGGTATCTTCGTGGTCATCACCTCGGGCATCGTCTGGTTCGTGCTGAAGGCCGTGGTCGGACTGCGGGTGGACCGGGAAACCGAGATCAACGGCCTCGACATGGCCGAACTGGGGATGGAGGCCTATCCCGACTTTACCAAGGGCTGACCAACCTTCCTGTCAGCCTGAAGACTGGCCCGGTTCGCGGAACCGGGCCTTTTTCGTGTCGCTTCCGGCCACCCCCGCCTTTGGGCGCGCACATGCGCGGACAGGAGGCGGCTGTGCGGCGGTGCGGCCCGTCGTTCGCTGTCAGAGAACCTTTGCCACCGCCTCGGCGACGACCGGTATGGTCGCTTCGGTCAGGCCGGCGATGTTGAGGCGGCTGTCGTCCACAAGATAGATCCCGTGATCGTCGCGCAGGCGCGCAACCTGTCCCGGCGTAAGGCCGAGCAGCGAGAACATGCCCTGATGTGCGGCCAGGAACCCGAAACGATCAGAGCGCGTGGCATCGCGCAGCGCATCTGCCAGTGCACGTCGGTTGGCCTCCATGGCAAGGCGCATCGCCTCAAGCTCGGTCTTCCAGCTGTCGCACAGGGCGGCGTCGTCAAGAATGGTTTGCACGACACGCGCGCCATGATCGGGGGGGAAGGCAAAGTTCTGACGGTTCAGCCAGGCCAGCGTCCCCTGTACCGTGTCGCGTGCGGTCGCATCGGCACACAGTGCCATCGCCATGCCGACCCGATCCCGGTAAAGCCCGAAGTTCTTCGAACAGCTTGCTGCCACAAGCACTTCGGGCAGGCGTGCGGCAAGGATCCGCAACCCGGCTGCATCCTGGTCAAGCCCCGCGCCGAAGCCCTGATAGGCCATGTCCACGAAAGGAACCGCGCCGCGTTCTGCCAGAACTGATGCCAGGGCTTCCCATTCCGTGCGGGCAAGGTCTGCCCCGGCGGGATTGTGGCAGCAGCCATGCAGAAGCACGACATCGCCGGGTTGCAGCGCGCCCAGGTCGGCCAGCATGCCCTTGCGATCAACGGCCCCCGTTGCGGGATCGTAATAACGGTAGTCCCGCCGTTGCAGCCCAACAGTGTCGATGAGCGCGGGATGGTTGGGCCAGGTCGGCGCACTGATCCAGACCGTGCAGCCGGGCCGCGCAAGGCGGACAAGCTCAAGCACCTGACGCACCGCGCCTGTCCCGCCTGGGGTGCCCACGGCGGCAATGCGGCCCGCATCGGCATCCGGCCCCAGCAGCAGGCCGCACATGGCGTTCAGAAAGGCAGGATCGCCGGCAAGGCCGATGTAGGATTTGCTGTCCTGCGTCTCGACAAGGCGGCGCTCGGCATCCTTGACGGCAGCCATGACCGGGGTCTGGCCGGCGGCGTTCTTCCAGACGCCCACGCCAAGATCGATCTTGCCCATACGCGCGTCGTCGCAGAACATCTGCATCAGGCGGATGATCTTGTCGGGGGTCTGGGGCGTCAGCGTCTCGAACATTGTTCAGCCTTTCTCGACCCTGAGGTCGCCATACATGCCCCATTCCGCCCAGGAGCCATCGTAAAGGGCATGATCCCGATGGCCGATCCGTTCAAGCGCCAGACTCAGGATCGCCGCGGTGACGCCCGATCCGCAGGTAGTGATGACGGGCTTGTTCAGATCGACCCCGGCGGCGAGGAATACCGCGCGCAGCGCCTCGGGTGCCTTCATCGTCCCGTCCGGGTTCAGAAGGCTGGCGTAGTGCACGTTCTTCGACCCGGGGATATGACCGGCCCGGAGCCCGGGGCGCGGCTCGGGGGTTTCGCCGCGAAAGCGGGCAGGGGATCGGGCGTCAACGATCTCGTGATCGCCCAGCTTGGCGGCGGCGGCAACCTGGGTCACATCACGGATCAGGTTCGGTTGGCGGCTGACGGTCATGTGGCGATCGCGGATTACCGGGGGCATGTCCTCAAGCTCGCGGTTCTCGGCACGCCACTTGGGCAGGCCGCCGTCCAGCACGGCGATGTCGGTCTTGCCCATCAGGCGAAACAGCCACCAGACCCGCGCCGCGGAAAACAGCCCTGCCCCATCGTAGACCACCACCTGATGGCCGTCGCCCACGCCCATTGCCCGCAGCCGCGCGATGAACTTTTCCGGCGGCGGCGCCGTATGCGGCAGTTCCGAGCGCAGATCGGCCACCTCGTCGATGTCGAAGAAGCGCGCGCCGGGAATATGCGCCTCGGCGTATTCGGCCCCTGCGTCACGGCCCGCGTCGGGCAGATACCAGGAAGCATCCAGAATCCGCAGGTCCGGGTCGCGCAGATGCGCGGCCAGCCACGCGGTGGATACCAGGGTTTTCGGATCGTCCTGCATTGCGCCCCTCCTGAGATTTGTTCCGGAATAACGCCGCGGACCAGAGCGGGCAAGGCAGCGTCAGCCGTGCTCTTTCAGCAGGCGCTGTTTCTGCCGGTTCCAGTCCCGCTCGGCCGAGGTGGCCCGTTTGTCGGCCAGCTTCTTGCCCTTGGCGATCCCGATCTTCAGCTTCACCAGACCGCGGTCGTTGAAATACATGACCAGCGGCACCAGCGTCATTCCCTGCTTGGCCGTGGCTGCCCACAGCCGCGCCAGTTCGCGCTGCTTGACCAGAAGCTTGCGCTTGCGGCGTTCCTCATGCCCGAACACGCCCGCCTGCGCATAGGGTGCGATATACGAGTTGATGAGCCACAGTTCGCCCTGCTCCACGTTCGCATAGCTTTCGGCGATGTTGGACTGTCCCCTGCGCAGGCTTTTCACCTCGGATCCGGTCAGGATAATGCCGCATTCGAGATCCTCCTCGATCGCGTAATCGAAACGCGCGCGACGGTTCTCGGCGATGATCTTGTAATTCGGATCTGACTTCCTGGACATGCTGACGACTTAGGCGAGCTATGCCGCACTGTCCAGTGTGCGAGGCGTCGTGAAGGCGATCAGCCGGCCCGTTCCACGGCGCAGTTCCGCCCAGTCCGCGGCCGGAAACTCGGCAATCAGCGTCGCACAGGTGGGAAAGCGCAGAAAATCCGCATTGCGGGGCGGCCGTGCAAGCATCTGGGCCGCGAATTCGGCGATGCCAGGGTTGTGGCCGACCAGCGCCACTACCGGGCTTTCGGCACTGCGCAGACAGCGCAGCATCACGTCGGGCGGGGCGTGATAAAGTGCGTCAAGAAAAACTGCCGGCGGGTCGCCCAGCAAGGGCGCGAGCAGCGACCAGGTTTCGCATGTCCGCCGTGCCGAAGAAACCAGCGCCTGGCCGGGCGCATGGCCCTGATCGGCAATCCAGCGTCCGATCAGCGGGGCGGCCCGCTGTCCCCGCGCGGCCAGCGGGCGGTCGCGGTCGGCACAGACGGGATCATCCCAGGCGGATTTCGCATGGCGGATGAGGAGAAGGCGCAGGCTCATGAATGAAGGTGCCGCAAATGAAAGGCCGGTTGTCCATCAGCCTGCCACAGCTTTGCAAGGCGCGGCAAGCCCGCACGGAAGTGCGCCGCGCAGAGCCGGCCGGTAAAGGCATGTGCGGCCGGCTGCCCGTGCTGAAGGACACGCGCAACAACGCTGCCCGGAACCGTTCAGCCGCGCGGCTTGACCCGCGGCTCGGTCGAGCGGATGAGACTGCCCGCACCATGATCGGTGAACAGTTCGAGCAGGCAGGCGTTCGGGATGCGGCCGTCAAGGATCACCACCGCCCGCACCCCCGCCTCAAGCGCGGCAAGTGCCGTTTCTGTTTTGGGAATCATTCCACCCGCGATCACGCCGCGCGCCGTCAGCTCACGCACCTGTTCCGGCGACAGCTGCGTGACGACCGCGCCGGTTTCGTCCTTTACCCCCGATACGTCGGTCAGAAGCAGCAGCCGGTCGGCCTTGAGCGCGCCGGCAATCGCCCCGGCGGCGGTGTCGCCATTGACGTTGAAGGTCTCGTTATCCTCCACGCCAGTGCCCACGGGTGCCACGACCGGGATGATCCCGGCGTTGTAAAGATCGCGCAGCACCTGCACGTTCATTTCGACCGGCTTGCCGACAAAGCCCAGTTCGGGATCATCTGCCACGCAGACCATCAGATCGTCATCCTTGCCGGAAATGCCGACCGCCCTGCCGCCCTGGTCGTTGATGGCCTGTACGATCCGCTTGTTTACCAGCCCCGACAGCACCATTTCGACCACTTCGACCGTGGCCTTGTCGGTCACGCGCTTGCCGCGCCGGAATTCGGAGGCGATGCCCAGCTTGCCCAGCAGATCGTTGATCATCGGTCCGCCGCCATGCACCACCACCGGATTGACGCCAACCTGGCGCATCAGCACGATGTCCCGCGCGAACTCGGCCATTGCCTCATCGTCGCCCATGGCGTTGCCGCCGAACTTGATGACGACGACGGCCCCCGTGTAGCGCTGAAGATAGGGGAGCGCCTCGGAGAGTGTTCTGGCGGTGGCGATCGAGTCACGCATCATGGCAAGTTGCTTTTTCATGGGACGGTCCGTGGTTGCGCCCCTGTGGTAGCCTGTGGGGCCGGCCCTGCCAAGGGGCCACTCGGCCCCATTGTCATCAGCAGGGGAACGGCTAGGATGCAGCATCCATCAGGAGATCGGACATGCCGGAGCTGAAGACCATGCTGCTGACGGGGGCAAGCCGGGGGATCGGCCATGCCACGGTCAAACGGTTCTCGGCGGAAGGCTGGCGGGTGCTGACCTGTTCCCGCCAACCCTTCGATGCCCGTTGCCCCTGGCCCGGGGGCGAGGAAAACCATATCGAGATCGACCTTGCCGATCCCGCCAAGACCATAGCGGCACTGGAAGTCATCCGCAGCAAGCTGAGCGGCAAGCTGCATGCGCTGGTCAACAATGCCGGGATTTCGCCCAAGGGTCCGGGGGGCAGCCGGCTCAACACCCTTGAGACCGATCTGCGGACCTGGGGGCAGGTGTTCCACGTCAACTTCTTCGCAAGCGTGGTGCTGGCGCGCGGGCTGAAGGATGAGCTTGCGGCCGCGAAAGGATCGATCGTCAATGTCACCTCGATTGCCGGCAGCCGCGTGCATCCTTTTGCCGGGGCAGCCTATGCCACGTCAAAGGCAGCGCTGGCGGCGCTGACGCGGGAAATGGCGCATGATTTCGGGCCCCTCGGGGTGCGCGTCAATGCCATCGCCCCCGGCGAGGTCGAGACAGCGATCCTGTCCCCCGGAACCGACAAGATTGTCGAAAAGTTGCCGATGCAGCGCCTTGGTCAACCTTCAGAGGTGGCAGCGGCGATCTATTTCCTGTGCTCGGATGAATCGAGCTACATTTCCGGCGCCGAGATCGAGGTCAACGGCGCCCAGCACGTCTGATCATTCCAGCGTGGCGATGATGGCGCGCAGCGTCTCGATCCCCAGCCCCTTCTCGGACGAGGTCAGCACGATTTCGGGATAGGCGGCAGGGTGCCTGGCCAGCGCGCGCCGCACCTGATCCAGCACCTGCGCATGATCGCTTGTCTTGATCTTGTCGGCCTTGGTCATCACCACCTGGAAGGTCACGGCCGAGCGGTCCAGCAGGGTCATGATCTCCTCGTCCACGGCCTTGACGCCGTGGCGCATGTCGATCAGCACGAAGGCGCGGCGCAGGGTCTGGCGGCCGGAAAGATAGGCCTTCAGCAGCTGCTGCCATTTCGCCACCACGGCCACGGGTGCCTCGGCATAGCCATAGCCGGGAAGATCGACGAGATAATGACTTTCGCCCACAGTGAAGAAGTTGATCTCCTGCGTGCGGCCGGGGGTGTTTGAGGCGCGCGCCAGAGCCTTGCGCCCGGTCAGCGCGTTGATGAGGCTGGACTTGCCCACATTCGAACGCCCCGCAAAGCAGACTTCGATGCGGTCGGCCGGGGGCAGGCCGTCCATGGCAACGACACCTTTCAGGAACTCGACCGGGCCGGCGAACATCAGGCGGCCGCGCTCAAGGGCTGCGGCATCGGGCGTATCGACAAGGGGGAAGGGCAGGGTCATCGGGCAGCTTTCAAGGCGGCGAGGTCGGCACCCCGGATCGCATTCAGATTACGGGTGATCTTGTCCGCCGGCCAGTCCCACCAGCAGATGTCCAGCAGGGCGGCGCTGGTCGGTTCGTCAAAGCGGCGGCGTACCTCGCGCGCGGGATTGCCGGCAACGACCGTATAGGGCGCGACATCGCGCGTCACCACCGATTTCGCGGCAATGATGGCGCCTGCGCCAATGGTCACGCCGGGCATGATCCAGGCCTCGCCGCCGATCCAGACATCGGGGCCGATCACGGTGTCGCCACGCAGTTCCGCAGCCCAGGTCGCGGGATCAAAGCCTGCTTCCCACCCCGCTCCGAAGATGTTGAACGGATAGGTCGAAAAGCCGCCCATGGCGTGGTTCGCGCCGTTCATGATGATCCGCACGCCCGCGGCGATGGCGCAGAAGGGTCCGATCGTCAGGTGGTCGCCGATGAAATCGAAGTGGTGCAGGACATTGCGATCGAAAAACGTCTCCGGCGCGTCGGGATCATCATAATAGGCGTAGGGCCCGACCGTGACGTTGCGGCGCCCTTCCGCAAGCGGCTGAAGGAAGACCACGCGCGGAAAGCCGGGCATGGGATGCAGCGTCTGCGGATCCGGACCGTTCACAGAACCTCCACCCGGTCGCCAAGCGAGATGGAGCCGCCTTGCTCGACCAGGGCATAGGTGCCGAAATCCTGATGCCCATAGCCCGCCCGAAGCGCCCCGAGCGTATCGGCATCGACCGCGCCCGTTTCCGGATTGGCCATGGTAGCCTTGCAGCGGGTGATAGGCCGGACGATCCGCAGCACAGCCTCGCCGAGCTTCAGCCGCTGGCCGATCAGGTCGAATTCCTGCCACGGCTCCAGCCCCTCGAGCCACAGGTTTCCGCGCCAACGGTGGATCGAGAGATCCTGCCCCATGCGCGCCGAAAGCGCGCGGTTGCTGGCGAGGTTCAGCACCGCGACATAGGGTTCGGGAACGTCGCTCAGCGCCTGCCCCGGGACATGGACCACGCGCGCGGGCGCCGGCCGCCCCTCGGGCCAGAGCGGGCGGATCCAGTCGATCAGCCGCGCGCCCTCGGTATCGGGGCAAAGCGTGATGTCACCCTGCCGCGGATGATGAAGCGTCAGGTGCCCCCGGGAAAGCTGCGCGCGGATGGCCATCAGTTCGGGCCCCGCGACGCCGCGCACAAAGTTCATCTTGGGCGCCCAGCCCTCGATCGTCTCCGCCGCCTCATGGGCGATGGCCCAGTGCCTGTCATGGGGCAGGGCGCGCCCCTGTTCCAGAAGCGCGCCCTCGAGTTCTTCGTATCCGATCGACTTGACCGGATGACGGCAGATATGTGCCAGCAGCCCTGTCACTTGGCCGCAGGCTTGTTGCGCCGGAAGCCCGCCGCGATGTTGCCGAACAGGTCCGGCTTGTGACCGTGGCTGCGCATGATGATGTACTGTTGCGTGAAGGTGATCATGTTGTTGGCGATCCAGTACAGCACCAGCCCCGAGGCAAAGCTGCCCAGCATGAACATGAACACCCAGGGCATCCAGGCAAAGATCATCTTCTGCGTCGGATCGGTGGGGGCCGGGTTCAGCTTTTGCTGCAACCACATCGACACGCCCAGCGCGATCGGCATCACCCCGATGAAGATCAGCGCGAGGAAGCTGGTCGGTTCGGGTGCAGCCCAGGGCAGAAGGCCGAACAGGTTGAAGATCGAGGACGGATCCGGCGCCGAAAGGTCATCGATCCAGCCGATCCACGGCGCGTGCCGCAATTCGATCGTGACGAAGATCACCTTGTAGAGCGAGAAGAAGATCGGGATCTGCAGCAGGATCGGAAGGCAGCCGGCGGCCGGGTTCACCTTCTTTTCGCGATAGAGCGTCATCATCTCCTGCTGGAGCTTCTGGCGGTCATCGCCGGCGCGCTCCTTGATCTTCTCCATCTCGGGCTGCAGTTCCTTCATCCGCGCCATCGAGACATAGGATTTGTAGGCCAACGGGAACAGCACCGCCTTGAGCAGAAGCGTCAGTGCGATGATCGACCAGCCCATGTTGCCGATGAATCCGTGCAGCCAGTGCAGCACCGCGAAGATCGGCTTGGTCAGGAAGAAGAACCAGCCCCAGTCGATCGAGTCGATGAAGCGGTCGATGCCCAGGTTGTTCTGATAGGCGCGGATTGTCTCCCATTCCTTCGCTCCGGCGAACAGCATGTTCTGCACTTCGGCAGCCTGGCCGGGTTCCACGGTCACGGCGGGCATCCGCGTCTCGGTCTGGTAGATCTCGGCGCCCGGCACGTATTTCGAAACGGCGGTGAAGGGCTGGCCGGGCGTGGGAATCAGCGTCGTCATCCAGTATTTGTCGGTAAAGCCGATCCAGCCATTGGTCGCGACCTCGGTGATCGTCGCGCGGGCACGCTCGCGCTCGATAACCGGGTATTCGACCATGCGCTTGTATTTGGATTCGTTCAGGCTGCCGTCGCTCATCTGCACGACACCTTCGTGCAGGATGAAGAAATCGACGGTGTCCGGGCGGCCATGGCGGGCAACGATGCCATAGGGCGTCATGCGCACGGCGCTGTCGCCGGCGTTCTGCACGCCGTCGGTGATGGTGAAGAGGTAGTTTTCGTCCACCTCGATCCGCCGCGTGAAGGTCAGGCCGCTGTCGTTTTCCCAGCCAAGCACCACCGGTTGCCCCGGCGCCAGCGTCTCTCCCGAGATCAGCGACCATTCGGTGCTGGCGTCCGGAACATCCTCGTATCCAAGCGCGCCGCTGGGCGACCAGCCGTAGAGGGCATAATAGGCGCTGCGGCCGCCGACCGGTTCAAGGAGGCGCACGATTTCAGAGTCGGGCGCGGTTGTTTCCCGGTAATCCTTCAGCAACAGATCATCGATGCGCCCGCCCTGAAGCGAGATCGAGCCCTTCAGCCGGGGTGTTTCGATCGGAATACGGGGCATTTCGGCGGCGACCGCTTCGGGCGCGTCCGGCGGCAGGGGTGTCCCATCCAGACCTGCCGGCGGCGCCGGCGCGACGCCGCCCGCCTGTTGGGCCACCGCGCCATCGGCTGCCGGGTCCATGGCCTGCTGTTCCGGCGGGAAAAGCAGGAACCAGACGAGGATCACCATGAAGCTGAGCGCCGTGGCGAGGATGAGATTCTTGTTCTGATCACCCATGAGGGACCACCACCTGTCCTTGATTGCAGCGCCGGTTCAACAGACCCGGGGCGGAAAGGTCAAGCGGTTTTGTCCGGGCGAAGCGGCCGCGCGCCTCAGCGCAGGTGCTTGCCAAGCAGTGGCGTGTGGTCGAGTTTCGCGCGGTGCCGCTCGATCCAGACGGCGGTTTCGGCAAGCGGCATCGGCCGCGCGATGCCGAAGCCCTGCACATGCCCACATCCCAGCTGCGCAAGCATCGCATGTTCGCCCGGAGTCTCGACCCCTTCGGCAAGGGTTTCAAGGCCAAGCTGTTCTGCCAGCGCAAGAATGGCCGAGAGCATCCTTTGCTTGTCGCGGTCCTCGTCCGCCCGAGTGACGAACGAGCGGTCGATCTTGATCCGTCGGATCGCATAGCGGTGCATGATGGAAATCGCCGATTGCCCGGTGCCGAAATCGTCAAGATCAACGCCACAGCCCATGGCGGCCAGGGCGGCGATGTTTCGTTCGATCACGTCATCCTGAGCATCCGCGGCGACGGTTTCCAGGATCTCGACGGTGAGGCGCGACGGCGCAAGGTCGAATCGGTCGAGTTCCCATTTCAGCTTGGAGGGCAGGCGCGGGTTGCGCAGTTCGTCGCCGGACAGGTTGATGGCAACCGTGGGAATATGCAGGCCGGCATTGTCCCAGCTGCGCAGTGCGGCAAGGGCCTGAACCAGCATGACCTCGCTCAGCCGTTCCGAAAGGCCTGCCTCAAGCAGCGCCGGCAGGAAATCCCCCGGGGCGATCAGGCCGCGACTGGGATGCTGCCAACGTGCCAGAACCTCGAAGCCAGAGATCTCCCCCGTGTCGGTGCTGATCTGCGGCTGAAAATGCGCGCGGATCTCGCCGTTTTCAAGGGCGAGGCTGATGCGGTCATCCAGGAGAGCATCCGGCGCGGGCACCGACATTTCGGGGGCATGGGCGCGGATCGCGCCCGGTCCCTGGCGACGGGCGTTTTCGGCCGCAAGCTCGGCGGCCGCCAGGAGGGCCGCACCGCCTGGCGCCGGCGCACGTTCCCCAAGGCAGAACCCGACCGAGACCGAGGCGACAAGGCTGCGTTTGCCAGCCGGAATCGGCAGTGACAGCGCGTGCTGGAGGCGCGCGGCGAGCTGCAGCGTGGTCTCCAGATCCTGACGCCGCGACGGCATCAGCGCGATCGCGAAGCTTGCTCCGGGCAACCGCGCGATCGTATCTCCCTCACGCAAGCGCTCCCCCAGCCGTTCTGCGCAATGGCGCAGGATCTGACGGAAACAGGCATGGCCGAAGCGGTCTATGAGGCTGTCGGGTTCGTCCAGCGTCACGACGATACAGGCGGTGCCGCGCCCGCCGCTGCGCGCCCGGTCCAGCGCATCATCCAGCGCCTCGAGCAGAGCATCGCGCAGCAGAAGGCCGGTGACGCCATCGCGCATGTCCTCGGCCGTCTCTGGCCGGCTGGACAGAAGCGCGGCAAGCCCGATCAGAAACGGCAGGCCAAGGGATGCGGCGTAAAGAAGCCGTTCGCCCCCCAGCAGGTAGGCCCCGAGCGTCAATGCGGGAAGACAGGCCAGAAGCTCGGGGCGGCGCAGCCGCCGGAAGAAGCCCCGGATGAGGCGGGATGGCGGAAATTCTGACGCGTGGTCCATGGCGGCTCCCGGTATGCATGCGTGGGTTCGCACCGGGGCAGTCTTGAAGCGCGTCTCTCACTTCTCGGTTAATTCGGGGGGATGATCTTCCGTAAACTTGTAATCACCCTGACGCGTCAGCCCCACGAAATCGAAAAGTGCCGTATCGAGAAGATGCGACGGGCGGGCATTCATCAGGGCGCGGAACATCACCTGGCGCCGGCCGGGGCTGCGGGCTTCCCAACCATCGAGGATCTGCTTGACCTGCTGGCGCTGCAATCCGTCCTGGCTGCCGCAGAGATCGCAGGGAATGATCGGATAGTTCATGGCGCGGGCGAATTTCTCGCAATCGGCTTCGGCCACGAAGGCAAGCGGGCGATAGACGAACAGATCGCCCTCCTCGTTCACGAGCTTGGGCGGCATCGTCGCCAGACGCCCGCCATGAAACAGGTTCATGAAGAAGGTTTCGAGGATGTCGTCGCGATGATGGCCAAGAACGACGGCCGAACAGCCCTCTTCCCTTGCGATGCGATAGAGATTGCCGCGCCGCAGCCGCGAGCACAGCGCGCAGTAGGTGCGCCCCTGCGGGACCTTGTCCTTCACGATCGAATAGGTGTCCTGATACTCGATCCGGTGCGGCACGCCCATGCGGCTCAGGAATTCCGGCAGGACGGTCGCGGGGAAGCCCGGCTGCCCCTGGTCAAGGTTGCAGGCCAGAAGCTCGACCGGCAGGAGACCGCGCCACTGCAGTTCGTGCAGAACCGCCAACAACGTGTAGCTGTCCTTGCCGCCCGAGAGGCAGACCAGCCAGCGCGTCCCGCGTTCGATCATGCCGTAGTGATCGATCGCCTCACGCACCTCGCGCACGATCCGCTTGCGAAGCTTCTTGAACTCGGTGCTTGAGGGGGCATCCTTGAACAGCGGATGGATGTCATCGGTATCGTCAAGCATCGTGCTTCTCCGGGACGGGGTCATAGCCTGACTGGCCGAAGGGATGGCAGCGGCAGATGCGCCGAAGGGTCAGCCAGCCGCCGCGGAGCGCGCCGTGACGATCCAGTGCCTCGAGCGCATAGGCGGAACAGGTCGGCTGATACCGGCAATTGTGGCCCACCCAGGGCGAGAAGACCAGCCGATAACCCCGCACAGGCAATGCGAAGAGGCGGGCGAGCGGGCTCATTCCCGTGCTCCGCTGCCTGGCTCGCCATCGTCCGGGGAATTGGCCCCCCGGTGAGGCGCGTTGCGAGCATCCGGCCCGTGGATCAGATCAAGCGCGCGTTGCAGATCTGCCAGAAGCAGATCGAAACAGCGCGTCGCCGTCGCACCCGGGCGGCCGACCAGAACGTAATCCCAGCCGGTAAGACCCCGCCGGGGCAGGATCGCACGCGCAATCTCGCGCAGCCGGCGCTTGGCACGGTTGCGCGTCACGGCATTTCCGACTTTCTTCGAGCAGGTGAAGCCGACGCGGATGGCCTCGGGCTCCGCCTCGCCTGCGCGCCGCTCGCGCGCCTGCAGCATGAAGCCCGGCGTTCCCTGGCGGCGTGCCTGGGCGGCGCGGAGGAAATCGGCGCGCTGGGTAAGAATTTGCAGCCGGCATGGAAAAACCGCCGATTCCTCCTTGGTCATGGCGCACCGGCCTGCCAAGGGGGATTTCGACGGTGTCATGCCAAGCCGTGCGGCCTGTATCAGGCCGAAAGGACCTTGCGACCCTTGGCGCGACGCGCGTTCAGGATCTTGCGGCCGGCCTTGGTGGCCATACGTGCGCGGAACCCGTGGCGGCGGGCGCGGACGAGGTTGCTCGGTTGAAAGGTGCGTTTCATCGCTCCACTCCGTCTAGGGCAGCCCAAATCCGGACGGATTCGAAGGCCATGTTCAATCAAGGCCCGTCAGATAAGGGAGCTTGCCCGGCAAGTCAATTCGCGATCGGTGCAAAATGCGCATGACCCGTGGCTTGCTGACGTTCGGAATGGCGGCGGGAGGTGCCAGTAGCGCAGCACCCGTTCACCCGCTTGTGATAACACTGGCGTGATACCACTGGCCCTGCGCGGTGCCGAACTGCACATTGCACCAGGATCGGACCAGGATCGAGAGGCGCCGGTGCACCAGGACCAAGGAACCAGCACGACATCTGTGCGCCACTGGCGCAAGGTTCCGCTGGTCCTGCTGGTGGTTGCGGCGCTGTCGGCGGCTGTCCTGCTGCGCGACCAGCTCGATCCCAGCCTCCTGCGCGAGCATCACGAGGCGCTGGAGCGGTTGCGCGACGATCATTATCTTGTGCTGTCGCTCGCCTTTGTCGCGGCCTATGTCGCCATCGTCGTGTGTTCGCTTCCGGCGCTGGTCGCAACGCTGAGCGGCGGGTTGCTGTTCGGCCTTGGGGCGGGGCTGGTCTTGAACGTTACGGCAGCCACGATCGGGGCAGCGCTGCTGTTTCTGGCGGTCCGCAGTGGACTAGGGGCACGATGTGCGGCGCGGCTGGACGCGCACAGCGGCCGGGCCCGGGGGATTGTGCAGCGCATGCGCGAAAACGAGGTTCAGGTCCTTCTGTTGCTGCGGCTGGTTCCTGCGGTGCCCTTCGTCGTTGCAAATGTCCTGCCGGCGCTGGTGGGGGTCGGCACCGCGCGCTTCATCGCGACCACGGCGGTGGGGATCATTCCCGGAACGGCTGTCTACACCTGGGTAGGTGCAGGCCTGAGCGAGGTTCTGGCACGGGGCGAGACGCCAAACCTGTCCATCCTGCGAGAGCACCATGTCCTCGGGCCGCTTCTGGCGCTGTGCCTGCTGGCGGCCCTGCCGATTGCCGTCCGCCTGTGGCGCGGAAGGAAAGCGGCGTGAAGCGGATCAGAACGGATATCTGCGTCATCGGCGCGGGCTCGGGCGGACTCACGGTTGCGGCAGGAGCAGCGCAGTTGGGCGCCTCGGTGGTGCTGGTCGAGGGCGCAGAGATGGGGGGCGATTGCCTTAACCACGGCTGTGTTCCGTCCAAGACCCTGATCGCGGCCGCCAGGCGCGCCCATGTCCTGGCAGAGGCCGGGGCGGTCCCGGGGCAGAACATGGCGGAGGTCGCCGACCGGATCCAGGCGGTGATTGCCGCCATCGCCCCGATGGACAGCCAGGAGCGGTTCGAGGGCCTTGGCGTCATCGTTATTCGGGACTGGGGGCGCTTTGTCTCGAAAACCGAGCTCGAGGCCGGCGGCTGCGTGATCACCGCGCGGCGCTTTGTCGTCGCCACCGGCTCCTCGCCCGTCGTGCCGCCGATCCCGGGCCTTGCCGAGGTTCCCTTCCTGACCAACGAGACCGTCTTTGCCCTGCGCGAAACGCCCCGCCATCTGCTTGTCATCGGCGGGGGGCCGATCGGGCTCGAACTTGCGCAGGCCCATCGCAGGCTTGGCGCCGAGGTCACCGTGATCGAGGCGGGAAAAGCCCTTGGCCGCGAAGACCCCGAGGCCGCGGCCGTCGTGCTCGAGAAGCTTCGCACCGAGGGCGTCGATGTCCGCGAAGGTGCGGCGGCGCAGCGCGTTTCGCGCGAGGGTGATGATATCCTTCTCCATCTGGAGGGCGAAACCTTGCGCGGGTCGCACCTTCTGGTGGCAGTGGGGCGCGCCCCGAACCTGGAGCGACTGAACCTGAAGGCGGCGGGTGTCGCGCATGAGCGCACCGGCATCACCACCGATTCGCGCCTTCGCAGCAGCAATCGGCGCATCCTTGCCGTGGGTGACGTGGCGGGGCGAGGACAGTTCACCCATCTTGCCAATCATCACGCCGGGCTCGTGGTTCGGCGGGCGGTGCTGGGCTTGCCGGTGCGTCTGCGCGATGACCACGTGCCGCGCGTCACCTATACCAACCCCGAACTGGCGCAGGTCGGCCTGACCGAAGCCGAGGCCCGAAAGGCCCATGGCGCTAGCGTCACGGTGCTGCGCCTGCCTTACGCCGACAACGACCGGGCCCGCGCCGAAGGGCAGGAGACCGGCTTTCTGAAACTCGTCGTGCGAAGGGGGCGGCCCATCGGCGTGACAATCGTGGGGGCGCAGGCGGGCGAACTGATCGCGCTGTGGTCCTTCATGATTTCGTCGCGCGCGCGGCTTTCCGCCCTGTCGGGAACCGTTCTGCCCTATCCCACGTTGTCGGAACTAAGCAAACGGGCAGCAGGAGCCTATTTTTCCCCGAAACTCTTTGATAACGGTCTGGTCAGACGGATCGTGGGGATCGTGCAGCGCCTCCTGCCCTGAACCCTGTGGTCGGACCTTTGGTCACAAGGCGGGCGGATGTTTCTGAATACCCTCTCTGGCAGGTTCCTGATGTTGACCGTTGTCTTCATCATGCTGGCCGAGATCCTGATCTTTCTTCCGTCCATCGCGCGCTATCGCGAGGATTACCTGCTTCTGCGCCTTGAGCGGGCGCAGATCGCATCGCTTGCGCTTCTTGCCACCGACGAGATGATCTCGGAGGATCTGGAGCGGGAGCTTCTGGCGAATGCCGGGGTATTCAACGTGGTCCTTCGCCGGGACGAGGTGCGCCAGCTTGTGCTGTCCTCCCCCATTCCTGCGCCGATCCATGCGACCTATGATCTGCGCGATGCCGGCCCGGTCGAACTGGTGCGCGATGCGGTTGCGGTCCTTCTGGACCGGGAGAATCGCGTGATCCGGGTTATCGGCAACCCGGTTCAGGCGGCGGGCCTCCTGATCGAGGTCACGACGGAAACCGCACCCTTGCGGGCCACGATGATCGAATACGGGCTGCGCATCCTGCTGCTGTCGGCCATCATCTCGGTTGTCACCGCCTTTCTTCTTTTCGTGGCTGTACGGATTTTGCTCGTGGCGCCGATCAAGCGCGTAGTCAGCCACATGACCGCCTATGCCGAGGCGCCAGAGGATGCGCGCCTTATCATCGAACCGACCGCAGGGGTGCGCGAAGTGCGCGATGCCGAAATAGCCCTGCAATCGATGCAGACCCAGCTGACCGGTGCCCTGCGCCAGAAAGAGCGTCTGGCACAACTGGGCGGCGCGGTGGCCAAGGTCAGCCACGACCTGCGCAACATCCTGACCACCGCCACGCTTTTCGCCGACCGGATGGAACACAGCAACGATCCCGCCGTCGCCCGTGCTGCGCCCAAGCTTGTCGGATCCCTTGCCCGGGCGGTGAATCTCTGCGAAAGCACGCTGGCTTTCGGCAAGGCCGAAGAGCCGCCGCCGCGTCTGGTGCGGCTTGCCCTGCGCCCGCTGGCCGAAGATGTGATCGACAGCGAGCGGCTTTCCACCCAGGGGGATGGGATCGCCTTTCTGCTGGATGTGCCGGCGGGGCTGACCCTGCGCGCCGATCCCGAGCAGCTTTACCGCGTGCTGTCCAACCTCGTTCGCAACGCGCGTCAGGCCATCGAGGCAACCGGCGAACAGGGCACGATCGAGATCGGCGCGGGCGAAGATGAGGGCGCCTGGTGGATCCGGATCGGCGATACGGGCCCCGGCCTGCCCGAACGCGCCCGCGAACATCTTTTCACCCCCTTCCAAGGCGGGGCCCGCAAGGGGGGCTTCGGGCTCGGTCTTGCCATTGCCGCCGAACTGGTACGCGGCCATGGCGGCCGGCTGGAGCTTGTCCGCACTGACGAGGAAGGTACCGAATTCATCATCCGCCTGCCGAAAACGGCCGCCGCGCTTGAAGTCGCCGCACAATGAGGTTTTTCTGTCTTTTCCCCCTTGCATCCCCCGCCCAGTGCCGGTAATCCACCCCTCACAGCGCGCCCGTAGCTCAGCTGGATAGAGCACCAGACTACGAATCTGGGGGTCAGAGGTTCGAATCCTTTCGGGCGCGCCATTTCAGTTTTTCCACTACAGATTCCACGTAAGGTCTTGAATGGGAAGGCTAAGTTAGGTGTTCGAAGTCCCTGATTCCGGCAGTAGGGCAAAGGCTCTGCAAAAGCCAGTCTCAGGACCGTTTTCTTCATCACCAGATCTGAATTATCCCATACATGCCACGGGTTTGCGAGGAATCGCATGGCGTGTTCGAACGACTCCTCAAAGGTATGCTTCGGCTTGCCGGTTGAGGACAGTTTCTCAAGCGCGAGCACCTTCTCACGCTCCAGCTTGGCGATCCGCTTCTCGTAAGCGGCTACGACCGAGTCGTTGGTCGCTTCGACAATCCGGTCGAGCAGCTGGTCGCTTCGACAATCCTGTCGAGCAGCTGGTCGATCTGCTTCTCAATACTGCGGACGCTTTCCTTCAGCGACTTCGTCGCCTCCGCACCTTGCTGGAGGCGCATATTCCAGGCGTCCTTGAACATGGCCTTCACGAGGCCGAACATGGTCTCGGACGGCTCCAGGCGCTGGAGAACGCCCTCGAACTCGCCTTCAAGCTCATCGCGCTTGATCGACTTGCGATAGCTCTCGCAGCCCTTGGTCGGGCAGAGATAGTAAGGGTATTTCTGATTCTTGCCTTGTGACCAGCAGGCCGTCAGAGGCTTGCCGCAGTCATTGCACAGGACAAATCCCCGCAGCGGGAAGTCCGCGCTGATGTCCTTACGCGCAGGAGCCTTCGCCGTGGTCTTCAGCCGCTTCTGGATCATCTCGAAGGTCTCGAAAGTGATAAGGCCCTCATGGTGCCCTTCCGTAGCCCGATCCCCCAATTCGGAGCCTCAACATGCCCGGCATAGTCGACGCGCGTCAGCATGTCATAGACGCGCTGATTACGGATTTCGCCGTTCGGCAAGTCCTTCGGGAATGACGGTTGCCGCTCCAGGAAGAGCTTCACCTCGACCTGCGTTTCGAAGCGCCCGGTGGCATAGCCTTCTAGCGCTTCTTGCAGGATGGATGCATTGGGCTCATCACGCACCAGCAGCTTCCCGTGACCGCTCACGCGCTCATACTTGTAGCCGATTGGAGCCTGAAAAACCCAATAACCGTTCTGCACCCGTGCCCGCATGCGGTTCACGGTCTGCTCGCCGTTCTTTTGGCGCTGGTGCTGCGAGACTGAGGCCAGCAGGTTTTCGACAAGCTGGGAATCCGAACCCTCACCAAACTCAATAGAGGGGCTAACCAGGACGCCGCCCGCATCGCTGATCTTCACGCGCTGCTCGAAATGCGCCATCAGGCCGCGCGCGAGTCGGCTGATGTCATCGATGATGACAGCATGCTGCTCCTTACGAAGCGATTTCAGGAAGCCAGCATGGCCTGCATGCCGGGGCGGGACGTGAGGCTGCCAAACGTGTCGTCGCGGAAGACCTCGGCGACCTCATAGCCCTTGTACTTCGCAAACTCGCGGCAGCGGGTTTCCTGTGAGCCGAGGCCGTCGCCGCGCACCGTTTGCTTCGCACTCGATACGCGGCAATAAATGACGGCCTTTGTTATTTCCTGTTCTATATTCTCGAAACTCTGCATTTTGCTCACCACCAGCCCCGTCAGGGCTTGAATCCATTGTTACTTCCGTCTTCGCCGGGTTGCTCTGAGGATACCGCATCGAAGTCTTTTTGGGCACCGTCAGCACCGACTTCCGGTGGTTTTCCACAGACTTCTTGCAGCGGATGCACCCCGAAGCCCAACTCGACAAACGAGACAATGATCGACCACAGGGCTTGCAGAAACTCTTCTTTCTGCGCCTCGGTCATGTCCGATCCGTCAAGAAACGCCTGATAGCGTTCCACATTTACGGACACCGTCGGCCTCGACGGCGTTGCAGTGTTGTCGAAAACGCCGCCGCGTCCCGAAGTTCTAAGATCGTCTTTCATGTTCTTCTCCTATCTGGAGATGGGCATCAAATACCCATTCTCATTTTACAACTTTGAGAGAAACTCCGAAAATCCCGCCACTTAGAACGGAATGCCGTCATCCAGCATTCTCCTGCCGTCAGAGCCCTTCGCTCTGCCGTTCTCCGGCCCGTCATCTTCTGATGAGGCCATTTCCATAGCACACGCCTCGATTGCATCGATGGCATCGGCGACGATCATGGCGGCGAAGGCTTCGACATCGTCGTAGCCCGCCTCGACCGCCAGGCGTTGCAGCTTCGGCCCGTAGGTCTTGCCCATGTCGAGCGTGTAGAAATACTCGACCATCACCGGACATCCCATCGACCATGAGCCTTCGAGCCCCTTGGACCCTGACCAGGAGGGAGACTTCGCTCTCCCTCACTGGACCTCCCATCGACCAACCTTGCGCGGATTGGATGCCGCCAGCGTATAGGCGCTGGACCCGATCAGGGGGCTATCGCGCCCTCCTGAACCCACTCGCGGGACTTGGAGACATGCCTCTCCACCTGCAACGCACCATGCACAGGCTTGATTGCGCCGCATGCCGAACGCTGTGCTTCGCCATCATTTCCGGTTCCGCTCCGTGAGCGGAGGCGAGGGCCGACGCCTGCGTTGCGCGACGTTGCAGCAAGACCTCAGCCGCTGCTGTCGCCGAGTCTGCAGGGGCCATGGCGCGGCCGATCACAGCCTTGCGCCGCCTCCTTGCGCGTGAATGCGCATGGGAATGGAGCTTGCGCGGGGCGCGCAGGAACGGAAAAGGCCCCGGGAACCGGGGCCTTCTGAGGGGCGGAGCAAGCCGGAGGTTTCTCAGGCCACTTCGAAGGCAAGCGGCTTGATCTGGCGGAAGACGCCGGTTGCCGCGAGGTCGTCCAGCGCCTTTTGCGGCGCAGGTTCGTCGAGGTAAAGGAGCGCGATCGCGTCCTTGCCCACACCCGAGCGGCCGAGGGTGAAGTTCGCGATGTTCACTCCGTTTTCGCCCAGGGTGCGGCCCAGCGTGCCGATGATGCCTGGAACGTCCTCATTCGTGGTGTACAGCATGTTGGCGCCGATCTCGGCGTCGATGGTGATGCCCTTGATCTGGATGAAGCGCGGCTTGCCATCGCTGAAGACAGTTCCGGCAATCGAACGTTCGCGCGTTTCGGTTACCACGGTGATCTTCATGTAGGCGTCGAACACGCCGGATTTTTCCTGCCGGGTGGTCGAGACCTGCACACCCCGTTCCTTGGCGATGACAGGGGCCGAAACCATGTTCACGTCAGGGTTCGTGGCCTTCATGATGCCGGCGATTGCGGCGGCGTTCAGCGCCTGCAGGTTCATCGTGGCGACCGTGCCATCGTAAAGGATGTTGATGGCCTTGATCGGCTCGTCGGTCATCTGGCCGATGAAGGCGCCCAGATGTTGCGCAAGCTTGACCCAGGGGCCCATCACCGCGGCTTCTTCGGCCGTGACCGACGGCATGTTGAGAGCATTCTGAACCGCGCCGGTCAGCAGGTAGTCCGACATCTGCTCGGCCACCTGCAGCGCCACATTCTCCTGCGCCTCGGTGGTCGAGGCCCCCAGATGCGGCGTGACGACCACGTTCGGCAGATGGAAAAGCGGGCTGTCGGTCGCGGGCTCGGTCTCGAACACGTCAAAGCCCGCGCCGGCGACGTGACCCGATTTCAGCGCCTCGGCCAGCGCCGCCTCATCCACCAGCCCGCCACGCGCGCAGTTGATGATGCGCACCCCCTTTTTCGTCTTGGCGAGGTTTTCGCGCGACAGGATGTTCCTGGTCTTGTCGGTCAGCGGCACATGGAGCGTGATGAAATCGGCGCGGGCGAGCAGTTCGTCCAGTTCGACCTTGGTCACGCCCATGGCGGTGGCGCGTTCCTCGCTCAGGAACGGGTCATAGGCCACGACCTTCATGTGCAGGCCGAGCGCGCGGTCGCAGACGATGCCGCCGATATTGCCGGCGCCGATCACGCCCAGCGTCTTGTTGAAAAGCTCCACGCCCATGAAGCGGTTCTTTTCCCACTTGCCGGAATGGGTCGAGGCGCTTGCCTCGGGCAGTTGGCGCGCGACGGCGAACATCATTGCGATGGCGTGTTCCGCGGTGGTGATCGAGTTGCCGAAGGGCGTGTTCATCACGATCACGCCTTTTTTCGAGGCGGCGGGAATGTCCACGTTATCGACACCGATCCCGGCGCGGCCGATCACCTTTAGCTTGGTCGCGGCCTGCAGCACCTTTTCCGTTACCTTGGTGGCGGAACGGATGGCGAGGCCGTCATACTGGCCGATGACCTCCAGCAGCTTGTCCTTGTCCTTGCCCAGGTCGGGCAGGTAGTCGACCTCGACCCCGCGGTCGCGGAAGATCTGGACGGCGGTTTCCGAAAGCTTGTCGGATACGAGTACTTTGGGTGCCATTGTCAGGCTCCTTGGAAATTCGTCTGGGGAAGGGGGGTGGCTTCAGGCTGCTGCCTGAAGCGCCGCGATCTCGGCATTGAACGCCCACTCGATCCAGGGCATCAGCGCCTCCAGATCGGCTGTCTCGACGGTCGATCCGCACCAGATCCGAAGGCCGGGGGGTGCATCGCGATAGGCGCCGATATCGAGGGCCACGCCCTCTTTCTCCAGCCGTTTGGCAACGGCCTTGGCAAAGGCGGCGCCATCGGTGATGCGCGGATCGGTGAATTTCAGACAGACCGAGGTGGTCGAGGCCGTCGCGGGATCATTGGCAAGGTTGGCGATCCAGTCGTGCCTTGCGGTGAAGGCGTCGATCACGGCAGCATTGTCCGTGGCGCGTTTCACCAGCGCCGGCAGGCCGCCGATGGCTTTCGCCCAGTTCAGCGCCACCAGATAATCCTCGACCGCGAGCATCGAGGGCGTGTTGATGGTTTCGCCGACAAAGATGCCTTCGATCAGCTTGCCGCCCTTGGTCATGCGGAAGATCTTGGGCAGCGGCCAGGCGGGCGTATAGCTTTCCAGCCGTTCTACCGCGCGGGGCGACAGGATCAGGATGCCATGCGCGCCTTCGCCGCCAAGCACCTTCTGCCAGCTGAACGTCACGACGTCGAGCTTGTCCCACGGCAGGTCCATCGCGAAGGCGGCCGAGGTCGCGTCGCAGATCGTCAGGCCGGCGCGTTCGGCGGGAATCGCGTCGCCGTTCGGCACGCGCACGCCCGAGGTGGTGCCGTTCCAAGTAAAGACCACGTCGCGGTCGAAATCGACCTGCGCGAAGTCGACGATGTCACCGTAGTCGGCAGTGCGGACGGTCGCATCCAGCTTCAGCTGCTTGACCACGTCGGTGACCCAGCCTGCGCCAAAGCTCTCCCACGCCAGCATCTCCACGCCGCGTGCGCCCAGAAGCGACCACAAGGCCATCTCCACGGCGCCCGTGTCCGAACCCGGCACGATGCCGATGCGGTAATCAGCGGGAACGCCCAGAACCTCGCGCGTCAGGTCGATGGCCTGCTTCAGCTTGGCCTTGCCGACAGCGGCACGGTGCGACCGGCCCAGCGGCGCGTCGGCAAGCATGTCCAGCGAGAAATTGGGGATCTTGGCGCAGGGGCCAGAGGAAAAACGCGGATTGGCCGGCCGCGCGGCCGGGGTCGTCAGATCGGTCATGGTATCCTTCCAGATAAACGCCCCTCGTTGGGGAGGGGTGTCCCGCTGCCGGAAATACGGGGCCGCAGGCTCTGGTGCAAGCAGGAAAATTGCGCTAAGGCGCCGCTGCCGGCGGCAAAAATGCCGCAGCTGTCCACTATCGGAAACTTTTCCCATGTTCACTGCCGTTCTGTTTGCCAGCCCCGCCCGCGCCAATCTTGACCGCGAAACGGTCGAGAGCCTTCGCAACGCCTGGGGCGGGGGCGATGCGGAGTGGCTGAACCCGGGCGTGGCGGCCGAGTTCCCGCTTGAAGCGATGCCCGCGAACCGGTGGGAGGCATGGGAAGGCCTGCAGGCGCTGGGGATCGATCTGGTCGTCGTCCCGGCCGAGGGTCGGCGCAAGAAGATGCTTCTGGCGGATATGGACAGCACGATGATCGGACAGGAGTGCATTGATGAGCTGGCCGATGAGGCTGGCGTGGGCGCCTATGTCGCCTCGATCACCGCGCGGGCGATGAATGGTGAGCTGGAGTTCGAGGACGCACTGCGCGAGCGTGTGGCCCTGCTCAAGGGGCTTGATCTGGGCGTGATCGACAAGGTGCTCGCAAGCCGGATCACCTATACGCCGGGCGGACGCGAACTGATCGCGACAATGCAGGCCCATGGGGGCTATGCGGCCCTGGTTTCGGGGGGCTTCACGGCCTTCACCGCAGCCGTCGCGCGGCATCTGAACTTCGACGAAAACCGCGCCAATGTCCTGCATGTTCAGGACGGTGCGTTGACGGGCACCGTGGCCGAGCCGATCCTTGGCCGGGCCGCCAAGGTGGCCGCACTCGAGGAAATCTCGGCGCGGCTGAACCTCACCCCGGAGGAGGTAATTGCCGTGGGAGATGGCGCCAATGACCTGGGCATGCTGCATCGCGCAGGCATGGGCGTTGCGCTGCACGCCAAGCCCGCGGTTGCGGCGCAATGCGACATCCGCATCAACCACGGCGACCTGACCGCCCTGCTCTACATCCAGGGTTACCGCGCCGAGGCCTTCCGGGGCGCCTGAGCGCCTTTCACTTCCCTTCCCGAGGGGCAGCTGTGGCTGCGGCCCGTTCCGTGAGGACCCATGCTGTTCGAAGTGACCTACCAGATCCTGCTGTTGCTGCTTTGCGCCGCTTTCGTTGCGGGGTTCATCGATTCCATCGCCGGGGGCGGCGGGCTGATCACGGTTCCGGTGTTGCTGCTGGCCGGCGCCAACCCGGTCGAGGCGCTCTCGACCAACAAGGTGCAGGGGATCTTCGGCTCGGGCACGGCGGCACTGTCCTATGCGGGGCGTGGGCATGTGGATCTGCGGCAGCAGGCACGCCCGGCGCTGCTGGCCTTTGCCGCCGGTATTGCCGGCGCACTGCTGGCGACTGTGATGCCCACCGACCTGTTGCGGCTGGGCCTGCCGGTTCTCCTCGTGGGGATCGCGCTGTTCTTTGCCCTCAAGCCGGGGCTGGGCGATCTTGACCGGGTCGAACGCTTGCGGCCGGCTGCCTTTGCAGCGACCGTCGTGCCGCTGATCGGTGCCTATGACGGCCTTCTGGGGCCCGGCGCCGGAGCGTTCTACATGATCGCCTTCGTGACGCTGGCAGGCTATGGCATCCTGAAGGCCACGGCGCATACCAAGCTTCTGAATTTCGCCTCGAACCTGGGTGGGCTGGTCGCCTTTGCCGTCTTCGGCGCACCATGGTGGGCCACGGGTATCGCGATGGGCATCGCGCAGATGGCGGGCGCCCGGGTGGGGGCGCTGGTGGCCATGCGGATCGGTGCGCGGGTCATCAAGCCGCTGCTGGTCATTACCTCGACCGCGCTGGCCCTGCGCCTGATCTGGGATCTGATCTAGGCAAACCCTTCCGACTTGCGGATGATCCCGACCTCGATGCCGCGCCAGTTCTTCTGCACCGCATCAAGGCGCTTCAGGGTTGCGGGGTGGCCCGCCTCCAGAACGCCTTCGCGCACCAGAAGGGCGCAGATCGCCGCCTCGGCCGCGCGGGTGCCCCCATCGACGATCTTGAGCGCGATGCCGCGCCTGCGTTCCGGAAGGATGGCCACAAAGACCGCCTCGGCACCGGTCTTGATCGCGACCTTGCCGCCCATGGCGCGCATCAGCTCGGTGCAGGCGCGCCCCTCGCCGGCGACAAGTTCGGGATAGGCGGTCATGGCGCGGGTCAGGCGGGCGGCGGCACGGTTGCGGCCATCGCCCTCGGGGTTTGCCTTGGCAAAGAAGGCCATCGCCCGGGCAAGTCCCGTGACGGTGGTGGCGAAGTTCGGGGCAGAACAGCCGTCGATCCCGTGGCCGGGGCTGTCCTGGCCGGTTACCTCCTCGAACGCGGCCTTCACCGCCTGTTGCACCGGGTGGTCAAGCGCCACATATTCCGGGCCACCGCCAAGATGCCGGTTCAGCGTCAGGAAGCCGCAATGCTTGCCCGAGCAGTTGTTGTGCACCTGACAGGGGCTGCCGTCGGCCTTGATCAGCCGGTTACGTTCAGCGCGGTCGGAAGGTTCCTGCACGCCGCAGCGCAGGTCCGCATCCGACAGGCCCAGATCGGCAAGCCAGCGCGTCGCCATGTCGCGGTGGATCGCCGCGCCCTGGTGGCTTGCGCAGGCAAGGGCAAGCTGCGCCTCGCTCAGGCCCGCCGCCTCGGCCGCGCCGCTTTCCAGCAGCGGCAGCGCCTGCAGCATCTTGCAGGAGGAGCGCGGAAAGATCACCGCCTGCGGATCGCCCCAGGCCTCGACGATCTCACCGGTATCGTCGCAGATCACCGCATGGCCGAGGTGCTGGCTTTCCAGCATCCCGCCGCGCCACAGTTCCGCCATCGCCACCGGTTTCGTCATGCCGTCCTCCGTCACAGCTGCGCGATTTCCCGCCAAGAGGGGTTTCATCACGCGCCACAATTGCGTTATGACCCGCATATCGAGTTGAAAAATCCGCCGCCACAGGAAAAGGTCGCTCAGGGCCCCCAGGGCGGAACAAGACAAAGACAGGCCGGAGGCTGTGGGACAATGACATCATGGATTCTGCGGGGAGTGGGCGCGGCCCTGATCGCGCTGACCGCAACAGCAGGCATGGCGCAACAATCGACGAACCGCGTCGCCTCCAGCACGGATTGGAGCGTGTTCGTCGAAGAATCCCCGAGGGAATGCTGGGGCGTTTCCAGCCCCAAGCAGGTGCGCAACACCCGCAACGGCCAACCGGTCGAGGTGCGGCGCGGTGACATCCTGTTGTTCGTGACATTCCGCCCCGGTGCCGGATCGCGTGGCGAGGTTTCCTTTACCGGCGGCTATCCCTTTGCCGATGGCTCCAACGTCGAAATGCGGATCGGGTCGGATGCGTTCCAGCTGTTCACCGATGGCGACTGGGCCTGGCCTGCCAATGCCGATGATGACGCGCGCATTCTTGCGGCCATGCGGCGCGGGTCCGAGGCGGTGCTGACGGCGCGGTCGGCGCGCGGCACGCAGACGCAGGACACCTTCTCGCTCATGGGGTTTACCGCCGCCATGACCGAGGCCGAGAACCGCTGCGCCGGCTGACCGCCCGCGCAACCCTTGCAACGCCCCGGCCGGTCCGGGGCGTTTTGCATTGCGAAACCTGTTTTCTCGTGCAGCGCTTTCCTATATGGAAACGCATCCCTGAACGGAGACGACCATGACCAGCCAAGGCGCCTCGGCCCCGATCACGCAGGACGTGCTGACCATCCCCCGCAACTTGCCGGAGGAAGGGCGGGTGAACCTTGTCGGCCTGACCCGCGAAGCGATGCGCGATGCGCTGATCGCTGCGGGAACCAACGAAAAACAGGCGAAAATGCGCGTCGGTCAGATCTGGCAATGGATCTACCACTGGGGCGTGCGCGATTTTGCGGCGATGACCAACCTTGCCAAGGAATATCGCGCGCTGCTGGATCAGGCCTTCACCGTGACCATCCCCGAGATCGTGAGCCGCCAGATCAGCGAGGACGGCACGCGCAAGTATCTGGTGCGGATCGCCGGCGGCCACGAGGTCGAAACCGTCTATATCCCCGAAGAGGGGCGCGGAACGCTGTGCATTTCCAGCCAGGTCGGTTGCACGCTGACCTGCAGCTTCTGCCATACCGGAACGCAGAAGCTGGTGCGCAATCTGACGGCCGCGGAAATCGTCGGCCAGATCATGCTGGCGCGCGACGATCTGGGCGAATGGCCGGTTCCCGGCGCGCCCAAGGACGAAACGCGGCTGATCTCGAATATCGTGCTGATGGGGATGGGCGAGCCGCTTTACAACTTCGACAATGTCCGCGACGCGATGCGGATTGCGATGGATGGCGAAGGGATCTCGCTCTCGCGGCGGCGCATCACGCTGTCGACCAGCGGTGTTGTGCCTGAAATCGCCAAGACCGCCGAGGAAATCGGCTGCCTGCTTGCGGTGTCCTTCCACGCCACCACCGACGAGGTGCGCGACAAACTGGTGCCGATCAACAAGAAGTGGAACATCGAGACGCTGCTGAACGCGCTGCGCGATTATCCGCGGCTTTCGAATTCCGAACGCATCACCTTTGAATATGTGATGCTGAAGGATGTGAACGATTCTGACGCGGATGCGCGGCGCCTGGTCAAGCTGATCTCGGGGATCCCGGCCAAGATCAACCTCATCCCCTTCAATGAATGGCCGGGTTCAGCCTATCAGCGGTCGGACTGGAGCCGGATCAAGGCCTTTGCCGATATCATCTACAAGGCCGGCTACGCGAGCCCGATCCGCACCCCGCGCGGCGAGGATATCATGGCGGCCTGCGGACAGCTGAAATCCGCGACGGAACGCGCCCGCAAAAGCCGCGCCCAGATCGCGGCGGAACTTGCCGCCGAGGCCAGCGCCGGCTAGACCATCCGGATCACGTCCTTGTCGATGGACAGCATGTAGCCCTGGCGCGCGATATTGCGCACCAGAAGTTCGCTGACCATCTGGTTCCCCAGGCTGTCGCGCAGCCGCTTGATCCGGGTGGCGCCGGCGGCTTCATCGCAGTCTGCCGCATCGCGGCCCGAGATCATCGCCTCGATCTGCGCGCCGCTCAGAACCTCGTCATCCATCCGCGCCTCGGCCAGAACCGCCAGCGTCTCGATCGCGGCGGGGGTCAGGCGGAAGTCCATGTTGTTGAGCGACACGAGGTTCTCTGCCCGCGCGATGACAAGCGAGGACACCTCGATCCCGGCCTGCTTGATCTGCGTCATTCGCCGGTTCAGCGCCACGATCATCAGCAGGAACGCCAGCGCCGCGCCAAGAAGCGCGGTGGAAAACACCAGCAGCACGAAGATCACCATGCGATAGGACGCCAGAACCTCGGAAAACGAGGTGGCAGATTCGGCAAGGATCTCCAGCAGGCGGATCTCGGTCGGGGCGGTCAGGGCGTCGTTGGCAACAAAGATCCGCTCGACCTTCTGGTTGAAGGCGTCGGCGCTGGGCAGGTTGAGAAACAGAAGCGCTGCCGCCCCCGCCAGGATCACCACCACCGCCACGACGCCAAGCGTCACTGCCCGGTGTCCGGCCCGCAACGCCTCAGTAGCGGAGATAGAATTGTCCCGCACTCGCTCTCCTCTCGGTCAGCCCGTCGGGGCCGAAGATGGACAGGACATTGAGCAGCGTCCAGCCGTCGCGTGCAATTCGGCCGGATATTGCCTGCGCCGCCGCCTGCTGCCCGGAACAGGCGCGGTCCGGCAGTTCGATCACCCCGTAATGCAGACGAAGCGGATTGTCCCGCTTGGCCTTGTAGTCGGCATAGCAGGCCGCCTGGGCCACGGGCGCGGCCATGGCAAGCACTGCGGAAAGGACAAGGACGTGGCGCATCTTCATGCGCCAAGACTGCGGCCAGCCCCGCAGATATTCAATAACAAAGCGGATTTCCGCCCCCCGTTATCGGATAACAGCCTGCGGTCATTGCCTGTCAGCGCGCCTCGCCCCCAGCCTGATCCTGTCACCGCCGGCCCCGAATACGCTCCGAGGCCGACACCGGCTTCAGCGCCGCAACCGGTCGGGACGCGGTTCCGCCAGTTCGGCAAACGAAAGGATGAGATCATGGCCCTGTTTCCCAAAATCACTGCCACCGCCGCAGCCGTTGCGATCGCGCTGTCGGCCGCAGTGGCCACGCCCGCCCAGGCCGCGACCAATCAGGATCTGCAACGCCTTCTTTATGGTGCAGCAGGCATCGCCGCACTTGGGCTGATTCTGAACGAAGGGCGCAAGAACCAGGCGCAGGCCGCGCCCTCGCGGGGCGGCAACCCACATCGCGCCGCGGCCCTGCCGGCAAGCTGCGCCCGCGACGAACGCACCCGCAACGGCTGGGAGACGTTCTACGAAACCGAGTGCCTGCGCCGCGCGGGCTTTCGCAATCTGCCGGGACGCTGTGAAGTTCGCATGGGCAACCCGCGCGACCGCGGTCGTACGATGCTCAGCGGCGCCTGCCTGCAACAGGCAGGCTACCAGCCCGAGCGGCGCGGCTGGCGGTAAGCCGGAATAACCGCGTCCGGGCCGGACAGTCCCCGGCGGGGCAGCGGGGGCGGGGGAGAGGCACCCCGCCCCTTTTTCGTGGCCCGCCGTTCGGCTAGAAAAGGGCATGATGACGCTGATGAGCCTTGCCCCCGACGACAGTTTCGAATCCGCCGCTGCCGCACGTGGCTACCTGCGGGTGGCCGGTGTCGATGAAGTGGGGCGCGGGCCGCTTGCCGGGCCGGTGACGGCAGCGGCGGTGCGTCTGCTGCCCGGCCGCATCCCCGAGGGGTTGCGCGACTCGAAAGCGCTGACCGCCCGCCGCCGCGAGGCGCTTTGTGCCGAACTGATGCAGGTGGCCGAGGTTTCGGTGGCCCATGTGAGTGTCGAGGAGATCGACCGGCTCAACATCCTCTGGGCCAGCCACCTTGCCATGTGCCGCGCACTTGAGGGGTTGGGACCGCTGGATTTCGCGCTGATCGACGGCAATCGCGTGCCGGAGGGGTTGCCTTGCCCGGGGCAGGCAATCGTGAAGGGCGATGCGCTGTGCCTGTCGATTGCCGCGGCCTCGATCGTGGCGAAGGTGATGCGCGACCGGATCATGGTGGATTTGGCGCAACAGCATCCTGGCTATGGCTGGGAACGCAACGCCGGCTACGGCACCAAAGAGCATTGTCAGGCTCTTCAACATCTTGGGGTTACCCCACACCATAGACGCTCCTTCGCGCCGGTCCACAACATCTTGTATCAAGCATAATTGCAAGTCGTTGATTCAAATAAACAAATTGACGACGATTCGCGGATGACTCATCTTTATCCACAATCAACGACGCAAAATGCGCGGGATAAACGAGGCAGTGATGACAACCAGAACCAAGGCAGCGGGGGCGGAAACGCTTCCCCTGAACGAAATACTTGCAGGTGACTGCATCGAGGTGATGAACAGCCTTCCCGAAGGCTCGGTAGACCTCATCTTTGCCGACCCGCCGTATAATCTGCAGCTGCGTGGGGATCTGCACCGTCCCGACAACTCGAAGGTCGATGCGGTGGATGATGCCTGGGACCAGTTTTCCAGCTTCGAGGTCTATGACCGTTTCACCCGTGACTGGCTGAAGGCCGCGCGCCGCCTTCTGAAGCCGAATGGCGCGATCTGGGTCATCGGCAGCTATCACAACATCTTCCGTGTCGGCGCGGCGTTGCAGAATGAAGGCTACTGGATTCTGAACGATGTGGTCTGGCGCAAGTCGAACCCGATGCCAAATTTCCGCGGCAAGCGTCTCACGAATGCGCATGAAACGCTGATCTGGGCGTCGAAGGCCGAGGCGAGCAAATACACCTTCAACTACGAGGCGCTGAAGGCGCTGAACGAAGGCGTGCAGATGCGGTCCGACTGGCACCTGCCGATCTGCACCGGGCACGAACGGCTGAAGGATGCGAATGGCGACAAGGCCCATCCGACGCAGAAGCCCGAAAGCCTGCTGCACCGGGTTCTGGTGGCGACGACCAACCCGGGCGATGTGGTGCTGGACCCCTTCTTCGGCACCGGCACCACCGGCGCCGTTGCCAAGATGCTGGGCCGCAATTTCATCGGAATCGAGCGCGAGGACAACTATCGGGAGGTGGCGCGGCGCCGGATCGACCGGATTCGCGCCTATGACCGGTCCGCGCTGGAAGTAACCGGGTCGAAGCGCGCCGAGCCGCGCATTCCCTTCGGCCAGCTGGTCGAGCGGGGCATGCTGCGGCCGGGCGAGGTTCTGGTGTCCCCGAACGGCAAAAGCGCCAAGGTCCGTGCGGATGGCACGTTGATCGGCAATGACGTGAAGGGCTCGATCCATCAGGTTGGGGCGGCGCTTGAGGGTGCACCCAGCTGCAATGGCTGGACCTACTGGCATTTCAAGCGTGACGGCAAGACCATCCCGATCGACCTTCTGCGCCAGCAGATCCGGGCCGAGATGGGCGAGCGGCCCAACTGATCCCTTTCAGCGCGTTACCGCCGGTGCCTTGCGAATGCAGGGCACGAACTGGCCCCGCCATGCTGCCGTGGCGGGGCATTTTTGTTGCTCAGACGTGGCGCGGCGGCGGGTTTGTGCCCGTGTTGTAGGGCTTCCAGTCTTCGATGTCGGGATAGTACTTGCGGCGCCACTGCCGGACCTTGGGGTTCATCACGCGCCGCCACAGGGGCGGGATCATGGCCAGTGTGGTCATGGCCGGATAGCCATAGGGAAGCTGTGGCGCCTCATCCTCGGAATAGGTCTGCAGAAGGGGGAAGCGGCGGTCGGGCTTGTAATGATGGTCCGAATGGCGCTGCAGGTTGATGAGCAGCCAGTTCGACGCCTTGTGCGCCGCATTCCAGCTGTGGCGTGGCAGGACATGTTCGTATTTGCCATCCCCCAGATGCCGGCGCGTCAGGCCATAATGCTCGATATAGTTGGTCAGTTCCAGCTGCCAGACCGCGACGAAGGCCTGAAACACGAACAGTCCCAGCCCCATCCAGCCGCCAATCGCCGCGGCAAGCAAGAGGAAGGCCCCCTGCAGCGCCGCATAGCGCCAGAACGGGTTGCGCCGGTGCCAGAGGGGCAGACCGCGCCGCGCCAGCATCTGCGCCTCGGCTTTCCAGGCCGAGGGCGGGCAATCCCGCAGCACCCGGTAGAAATAGCGGTGGAACCCTTCATTGTAGCGCGCCGTCACCGGATCGCGCGGGGTGCCGACATGACGGTGATGGACGAGAAGGTGTTCCGAACGGAAGTGGCTGTAAAGCACCATGCCCAGCAGCAGGTCGCCCAGCCACCGCTCCAACCGGTTCTTCTGGTGCAGAAGCTCGTGGGAATAGACGATGCCGACCGTGCCGGAAATCACCCCCATCCCGAACATGAGCACGAGGATTTCCGTCATGTTCAGATGATCGGTATGGGTCACCCACCAGATCATGCCGAATACGGTCAGGAACTGGATCGGGAACCAGATCATCGTGATCAGCCGGTACCAGAACAGATCTGTTTCCGGGATCAGCGTGTCGGGGTTGTCTTCTTCCAGCCCGGTGATGGCATCAAGGATCGTCACCAGAAGCCAGCCATAGACCGGCAGCAGTGCCACGGTCCAGCCGCCGAACCAGCCGCCGGCGATCGCCAGCGGGATCATGCCCAGCGACAGCCAGAAGGGCAGGGCGTTCTTCAGCCTGCGGATTTCCTCGGCAGTTTTCATCGATACCTCGCACAGCGCACAACCAGAGGCATCTTAATCCGATGCGGGGCATGATCAAAGCCCCGGTGGCAGGGCCAATGATCGCAGGGATCATGCCATCACCTGTTTCGAGAGACAGGACCGGGAAGCTCCCGCCCGTCTTCGCCCGCCTTCGGCAGGCTCATCCCGTTGGGCCTGGCCGCGGGCGCTGCCCGCGGCGGCTGCGCGGGGTGTTACGGGGGCGATCAGTCTGGCGAAGGAAGTTTCGCCCGCGGTGGTGCCGGCAGTGCGCTCCTGGCGCGCCGTCCCGCACAGAGGGGAAGCAGCGTTACGTCATGGACGGATGATGACAGCCCGAGTCTGACCCCCTGGATCCGAGCTCAGGTGGCGCTGCGATAGCGGCCGAGAACGGCCTCCATCTGATCCGGCTGCACGATTTCCAGCCAGTAGCCGTCCGGATCGCGGATGAAGGCGATCTCTTTCATGCCGCCTTCGCCCAGACGTTTCTGGAAGGTGACGCCGAGGCGCTCGAACCGTGCACAGGCGGCGGCGATATCGGGCACTGCGATGCAGATATGGCCATAGCCCTTCGGCGCCTCGTTGCCGCTGTGCATCGGGGTGTCATCCTCTTCCGAGCCCCAGTTGTGAGTCAGCTCCAGAAGGCCCGGGCGGGAAAAGGTCTGGGTCAGGCTGCCGTCGGCCGGTTCGTGCCCGCGCGGTTGCAGGAAATAGAGCGAGAACTTCCACTCCTCGAAATCCAACCGGGTTACCAGCCGCATGCCCAGCACCTGTTCGTAGAAGGGCAGGGCGCGGGCAGGATCCTTGATCCGCAGCATGGTGTGGGTCAGCACGTAGCCATCGGTGGCAGAGAGATCTTCGGTCATCACGGTTCCTTTCGTCACAAGATGCTGCGCGCAATATCATAGGCCTTGCGCATGACGGTGGGCAGGGCCGACGGCCGGAAATCTGCGGAGGGCAGAAAAAACCCCCGCTCGGGCGCGGCATCAAGCGGCACCTCGGCGATGCGAAGCGCCAGGTGCAGGTGAAAATGCGTGAAGGTGTGGCGCACCTCGGCGCCCGGATCGCGCCAGTCGGCGGCAAGGGGCGGCTGATCGGCGGGCGATGCGGCCCAGTCGCTGCCCGGCCAGCCCAGCATCCCGCCCAGAAGTCCCTGGTCGGGGCGCCGCTCGAGCAGCCAGGCGCCATCGGCGCGGCGCGCGAGATAGGCAACGCCGGTGCGCAGCGGTTTGGCGGCCTTGGCCAGCTTGCGCGGCAGTTCGCCCTGCACACCGGCCGCCCGTGCCGCGCAGGGCTGCGCCCAGGGGCAGATGCCGCAGGCGGGATTGCGCGGCGTGCAGATGGTCGCGCCAAGATCCATCACCGCCTGGGCATAATCGCCGGGGCGGTGATCGGGCGTCAGGGCCGCCGCCAAGGCGATCAGCTCGGCCTTGGCCGGGGGCAGCGGGGTTTCGACCAGATGCAGGCGCGCCATCACCCGTTCGACATTGCCATCGACCACGACCGCCGGCTCATCGAAGGCAATCGCCGCGATCGCTGCGGCGGTATAGGGACCGATGCCAGGCAGGCCCAGCAACCCCTCGCGCGTGGAGGGGAAATGGCCATGGTGCTGCGAAACGACGGCCCGCGCGCATTTCAGCAGGTTGCGTGCCCGGGCGTAATAGCCCAGCCCCGCCCATTCGCCCATGACGTCTTCGTCAGGCGCAGCGGCAAGGGCAGCCACATCCGGCCAGCGGGCGGTAAAGCGACGGAAATAGTCGCGCACCGCCGCCACTGTCGTCTGTTGCAGCATGACTTCGGACAGCCAGACGCGATAGGGATCGGGCCTTTGGCCCGTGGCGCGATCAGCGGGGCCGATCCGCCATGGCATGACGCGGGCATGGCGGTCATACCACTGCAGAAGTTCACTCACCCGGGCGTCACGCAATCTTTATGCTCTCAATTCGTCCATTCCGCTGGCAAGTGCCGCCACAGGCCATAGAATAGGGCGACAGTCGCGAATGAGCCAGAGATGACGCGCCCGCCCCAGTTCACAAAGCGCAGAATGCGCGGATTCGAGCAGACAGCGAACCTGTTGCGCGACCGGATCCGCGGCGCTGGCGAAAAGCGTGGCTTTGCGGTGACGCGGCTTCTGACGCATTGGCCCGAAATCGTCGGCGAGGACATCGCCCGAAGCACGCGCCCGATCCGGATCGGCTATGGCCGCGATGGCATGGGGGCCACGCTGACGCTTCTGGCCCTTGGCCCCGAGGCACCGATGGTGCAGATGCAGCTTCCGCGCATCCGTGAAAAGGTCAACGCCTGCTATGGTTATAATGCGATTTCGCGCATAACCCTGACCCAGACTGCCCCAAGCGGCTTTGCCGAGGGACAGGCTGAGTTTTCCGCGGCCCCTCGGAGTGTCGGGTCCGAAGCGCCGGACCCGGCGATCACCGCCCGCGCGGCTGCGGCTGCAGGGGTTGTTCAGGACGACGGCTTGCGCGCGGCACTTGAAGCGTTGGGCAGGAACATTCTATCTCGTCCGAAAAGACAGAAAGGCTTTTGATGATGGTCAAGAAACTCATTCCGGCGCTGGCCGCGCTGGCCGTGGTCGCAGCAGGGGCCTGGTGGTTCACTTCGGGAACCGGCGGCCCCTCGCAGACCAGCATCAACGCGCTGGGCGCGCAGACTGCGGCAAGCCCTGCCGCCGATGTGGATGCCAGCCTTGTGCCTGACATGGCGCTGGGCGATCCCGATGCGCCGATCACCATCATCGAATATGCCTCGTTCACCTGCCCGCATTGCGCCACCTTCCATGCGCAGGTGCTGCCGCAGCTCAAGGCCAATTACATCGAAACCGGCAAGGTGCATTTCATCCACCGCGAGGTGTATTTCGACCGCTACGGCCTGTGGGCGGCGATGGTTGCCCGTTGCGGTGGCGAGATGCGCTATTTCGGACTGGCCGACCGCATCTACAGCACCCAGTCGGATTGGGCGCGCCATCAGGACCCGGCTGTGGCTGTGGAACAGCTGCGTCGTCTTGGCCGTGCCGCCGGGCTGAACGACGACCAGCTGAACGCCTGCCTCGAGAATGGCGAGATGGCGCAGGCGATGGTTGGTGTCTATCAGGCGAATGCCGAGGCGGACGATGTCAACTCGACCCCGACCCTGATCGTCAACGGGCAGAAGCACGGCAACATGTCCTATGCCGATCTTTCGGCGCTGCTCGATTCGCTGCTGGCGCAATGACATGAGTGCGCCGCTTGCAGGGATCCGGGTGGTCGAGCTTGCGCGCATCCTGGCCGGGCCCTGGGCCGGCCAGACGCTTGCCGATCTGGGCGCGGACGTCATCAAGGTCGAGGCCCCCGAAGGCGATGATACCCGCCGCTGGGGCCCGCCGTTCATCGAGGCCGGTGGCGAACGGACAGCCGCCTATTTCCACGCCTGCAACCGCGGAAAACGGTCGATCTGCGTCGATTTCCGCAGCCCCGAAGGGCAGGAGACCGTGCGCCGCCTTGTGGCCCAGGCGGATGTGGTCATCGAGAACTTCAAGGTTGGCGGGCTTGTGAAATACGGGCTTGATTATGAAAGCCTGCGCAAGGTCAATCCGCGCCTGGTCTATTGCTCGATCACCGGCTTCGGGCAGGACGGCCCCTATGCGACGCGCGCCGGCTATGACTATATCATCCAGGGCATGTCGGGGCTGATGTCGGTCACCGGCGAACCCTCGGGCCTGCCGCAGAAGGTGGGGGTGGCCGTCACCGATATCTTCACCGGCGTCTATGCGGCCACGGCCATTCTTGCTGCGTTGCATCAACGTGGCACAACCGGCCGCGGCCAGCAGGTGGACATGGCGCTGCTGGATTCGGCGGTGGCGATCATGGCCAACCAGGCGATGAACTATCTGGCGACAGGCGATGCGCCCTCGCGGCTGGGCAATGCCCATCCGAACCTTGCCCCCTATCAGGTTTTCGCCTGTTCCGATGGCCATATCATCATCGCCACCGGGAATGATGCCCAGTACCAGCGCCTTTGCGGGCTGCTGGGCCTGCCCGCGCTGGCCGAGGCGCCCGATTATCGCACGAATGCCGATCGGGTGCGGAACCGCGCGCAGTTGTCGGATCTCCTGTCGTCGGTGACGCGGGGCTGGGACAAGGCCAGCCTTCTTGCCGGCTGCGAGGCGCAGGGCATACCCGCCGGTCCGATCAACGACATGTCGGAAGTCTTTGCCGATCCCCAAGTCGTGGCGCGGGGGCTGCGGCTTGATATCGGCGGCGTGCCGGGCGTCCGGTCTCCGTTCCGGTTTTCCGAGGCGGGGCTTTCGGTCGATCGTCCCTCACCCCGTCTGGGCGAACATCAGGACGAGGTGCTGTCGGAACTGGGCATCACACCGGCCGAGTGAAGCATCTGCCGCAGGGCCGGCAGATCCTCCACCACAAGCCGGACAGGAAGCGTCAGGACCTTCTGCCGGAAGGCGGGCGGCAACCGCACCGCGTCCTTCTCGGTCGTGACAAGTTGCGCCCCGCGCAGCCGCGCCTCGGTTTCGAGCCGTCGCAGCAGGGAATCGGTCAGGGGCTGATGATCGTCCAGCGCCTCATGCCGCACGAGATCGGCGCCAAGTCCCCTTAGCGTCGCGAAAAACTTGTCCGGATGGCCGATACCGGCGAAGGCCAGCACCCGCAGCCCTACCCAGTCCATGCCGGTTTCCAGCGGTTCAAGCCGCGCGGCAAGCTGTGGGCAGGGAAAGGGCCCCCAGATGTTGCGGAAGATCGCCTGAGCCTCGGGTGGGCCGATCGACAGCAGAAGGCTGGCGCGGCTCAGGCCGGTGGCAACAGTTTCCCGCAGCGGGCCTGCGGGAAGGCAACGCCCGTTGCCGAACCCCCGCGCCGCATCCACCACGACTACCGACAGATCCTTGCGCACCGCAGGGTTCTGAAAGCCATCGTCCATGAGCACCACACCGGCCCCGCCCGCCACTGCGGCGCGAACTCCGGCAGCCCGGTCGCGCGCGATCCAGGTCGGGGCGAAGGCCGACAGGAGCAGCGGTTCATCCCCTACTGCAGCTGCGTCATGGGCACGGGGATCGACCCGGACAGGCCCGGCAAGCGCGCCGCCATGTCCCCGCGAGACGACATGCACATTCCGCCCTGCAAGAAGCTGCGCAAGCGCGATGGTCGTCGGCGTCTTGCCAGTGCCGCCAACATTGATGTTGCCGACGCAGATCACCGGCACCGGCGCCTGCCAGCCGTCTCCACGGGCAAGGCGGCGTGCAGTTCCCATTGCATAAAGCGCACCAAGCGGCGCCAGCAGCTGCGCGCGCCAATCGGGCCGATCCGGCGGGGTGAACCAGAAGTCCGGCGCGCGCATCAGGCTGCCCTCGGCGCGGCGATGGCCTCGCGCAGGTCGCGGGCCACGCGTTCGGTCACGTCGGCGCCGCTCGAGGCGACCACCCAGGCGTTATGTGCCAGAAGCGCGACCCGGTCCGGGGCACGCAGCTCGCCGATCACGTCGCACAATGTGCTGACACTGCTGACCATCCGTGCCGCCCGCGCCGCGTCCAGCCGAGCCAGCATCTCGGCATGTTCGCCGCTGTGGGGGCCGTGCAGGATCGCCGCGCCCAGCGCCGCCGCCTCGAGCGGATTGCGCAACGGCCCCGGGCCGTGCAGCGATCCGCCAAGAAAGCAGAGGTTGGCCAGCCGATACCAGAGGCCGTATTCGCCCTCGGTATCGGCCACATAGATCTGATCCTCGTCATCGGGGTAATCCTCGCGCGAGCGGAGGGCGACAGAAAGCCCCTGCGCCTCGGCCCGCGCCGCCAGGGCGGGGCCGCGCGCCGGATCCTGTGGCACAAGGATCAGCAGCAGCCGGTGCGACAGGCGCAGGGCCGCACCATGGGCGGCGAGGATCGCCTCTTCCTCCTCCTCGGTCACGGCGGCGGCAAGCCAGACCAGTCGGGAGTGCAGCCCATGGGCAAGGGCTGCGCGCTCTGCCTCGGTGCAGGGAAGGGCGCGGGGGCTGGGTTCTACCCGCCCGGTAACCACGATGCGGCTCGGCGGAACGCCAAGTCTGCGGAAAAGCTCTGCCCGTGGCGCGTCGCGGGCCATGACCCGGGTTACGCGGTGCAGCAGGCCACGCAGCAAGCCTGGATACCAGCGCCCGCCGACCACATGCGGCAGGCCGCCGCAATCGATCAGGAATATGGGAATGTCGCGCCGGTGCGCCTCGGTTACCAATGCAGCGGGCAGCGCCGCACCCGCCAGCACCGCCAGGGCGGGTTGCCAGCGGTCCAGAAACCGTGCCGCCGCCGCCGGCGTATCCGGGGGAAGCTGTTGTGCCGTGCCGACGCCCGTGCGCAGGACCGCAGGACCGCCGGCGCGCCGCAGGGCAGGGGCAAGTTCGGCCACCGCTGCCGCACCGCTGTCATCCGCGGCGTGCATCCAGACCAGCGGCCCGTCCGCCCGCGTCTCGCCTTCGGAGGCGACATGCGCCTCGGTCGCAAGTCCGGCCAGGGCGGCTCGGTGGCGCTGGCCCGAGCGCAGCAGATAGAGCGCAAGCCCCAGCGACATGGGTAGGTGTCCTTCCTCCGGGCCTCAGCGGCCGAGTTCCTCGGTGGGGCTGGCCGGTTGCTCTTCGTCGCGCAACCGGTGAATATGGGCGATGAAATAGCGCATATGCGCGTCATCCACGGTGCGTTGCGCCTCGGCCTTCCATGCCGAATGGGCACTGGCATAGTCGGGGAACATGCCGACGATATGGATGTCCTTCGTGTCCTTGAAAACGGTTTTCGCAGGGTCGACGAGTTCGCCCCCGAAAACCAGATGCAGGCGTTGTGTCATGGGTCGCTCCTTGAAGTCGGTGCCGATGGGACGCGGCCGCAGCCTAGTCAAACCCGGCTCGGCGTCAAGCGGCGCCGCCCGGAAGAAGCCGCTCCAGAAGGCCGCGATGCACGCCCTCGGGGCCGGCAAGCACCCCCGGCGTCTGGGGATGGGGCGCGTTGAAGCGCAAGGCCATGCCGCTTCGGTCACTGACCTGCGCGCCGGCCTCGGTGGCGATCAGCGATGCCGCGGCGATGTCCCACTCCCACGCGGGGCGCAGCGTCAGCATTCCGTCAAAGCTGCCATCGGCCACCAGGCACAGCCGCCATGCAAGCGAGGGCCGGAAATGGCGCGACACATCGGGAACGCCGCCGGGCCAGAGCGCCGGCGCCAGTTGCGGCCGCGTCGCGAGGATCCGCGCACCGCTGACCGTTGCGCGGGCCGGGGTGCGGACGGGGCGCCCGTTCAGCGTGGCTCCGCCACCTAGTGTCGCGGCGTAGGTGAGGCCAAGAAGCGGCAGGTGCACTACTGCGGCCTCTGGCACGCCGTTGCGGACGATGGCCAGGGCATGCGCAAAGCCGCGCTGGCCCTCAAGGAAGGCACGGGTTCCATCGATCGGATCGACGATGAAAACCCGTTCTGCCTGCAGCCGTTCCGGCGTGTCGGCGCTTTCTTCCGACAGCCAGCCGTAATCGGGCCGCGCCGCAAGAAGCTCATGCTGCAGCATCCGGTCAACCTCGAGATCGGCGGCACTGACCGGGCCTTGGCCGTTGCCCTTGTCCCAGCTCTCGGGGCCGGCGCCGAAGTGGCGCGCGGCAATACGCCCGGCAGCTTCGGCGGCCTCGTGCAGCAGGGTCAGATCATCCGCCGGCAACGGTGACTCCATCAACCAGAAGGCTGGGCACCACGGTGGACAGATGGTGGCGTGCATCATTGGCGGGAATGATCCGCCGCAGCATGTCGCGCAGGTTTCCGGCGATCGTGCATTCGTTCACGGGATAGGCGATTGTCCCGTTTTCAACCCAGAAGCCCGATGCCCCGCGCGAATAATCCCCGGTCGTCGCGTTGATCGAGGCGCCCAGCAGCGATGTCACCAGAAGGCCTCGGCCCATGTCGCGGATCAGGTCATCACGACTCTGGTGACCCTCGGTCAGGGTGATGTTGGTCGTCCCCGGCGCCGGCGGCGAGGAGGTGCCGCGCATCGCATTGGCGGTGCTTTCCGTTCCCAGTTTGCGTGCTGTGGCAAGGTCAAGTACCCAGCCCTGCAGCACGCCGTCCCGCACCCAGTCGCGCGGCGCGGTCGCCAGCCCCTCGGCGTCGAAGGGGCGCGAGGCCGAGACGCGGCGGCGATGCGGATCCTCGCGCAGCGAAAGGCCCCGGGGCAGCACCTCCTGGCCCAGGGCATCGCGCAACCAGCCCGAGCCGCGGGCAATGGTGCTGCCATTTATCGCCGACAGAAGGTGCCCGATCAGCCCCGAGGAGATCCGTTCGTCATAAAGAACCGGAAAGCTGCCGGTGGGCGGCTTGCGCGCGCCGGACCGGGCCACCGCGCGTTCCCCGGCAATACGCCCGATCTCCTCGGGCGACATGAGGTCTTTCTGGAAGATGCGGCTGTCGCCGAAGTAATCGCGCTCCATCTTTGTGCCTTCGCCGGTGATGGCGACGCAGGACAGCCCGCGCGAACTGCGCAGGTAACCGCCGGAAAATCCATTGGTCGCGGCAAGATGCACCTGCTGGACTCCGTATCCTGACCCTGCCGACTGAACCAGGGATACACCCGGCACCGCCAGCGCCGCCGACTCGGCGCGGCGGGCATCCTCTTCCAGCGCGGTGGGCGAGGGCTCTGGTGCAGGATCGAAAAGCTCAAGCGCCTCGGCCGTCAGGCCTCGGGCAATCTGCCCCGGGTCGGCAAGGCCGGCATGGGGATCCTCCGGGGCCTCGCGCGCCATTGCCACCGCCCGCTCGGCCATGGCGGCGAGCGTCTCCGGCCGCGTGTCGGATGCCGAAACACAGGCCTGTCGCCGGCCCATCAACACCCGCAGTCCGATTTCGATCGATTCTGATCGTTCCGCCTGCTCCAGCCGCCCTGCGCGCACGTCGATGGAAACCGAACTTGCCCCGATGGCAATTGCGTCCGCAGCATCAGCCCCGGCGCGCCGGGCGGCGCTCAGCAGATCGGCCGTCAACGTCTCGAGCGGTTCAGTCATCGCGGGTCCCCCTTTGCCTGTCAGGGACCTAGAGTGCCGGCGAGCCGCTTGCAAGGTTCAAGCGGCCCGACGGGTGCGGGTTCTCGAACGTGAAGGGCCGCCCGAGGGGCGGCCCTTGCCGAATGCTGTGGAGAGGGTCAGCGGATGCGCTGGCCGTTGGCATAGACGCCGCCGTCCTCGCGCACCTCAATCGTCGATTCCAGAGTGTCCGCGTCTGATCCGGGACGGGTGAACATCGACATCATCATGCGTGTGCCCATTGCCTGATCCTGAGGCACGACGCCCAGTTGCACCATTCGGTCGATAAGCGCGTTGATCCCGACAAGCGTCAGATCCAGCACACCCTGCGGCCGCGGAAAACCGTCAAAGGTTTCCATGTCGCTGTTGTCGAAGGTGAACTGGCCGGTGCCGGTGACCCGGGCGCCGATGCCTTCGATGCGCAATTCGTTCAGCCTGAGGCTGTCCAGCTGTGCGGGCGGCGCGTCTGTCTCCAGGATTGCCGCTTCGTCGGTCAGCGCCACGAAGATCGTTGCCGTGCCCGACGCGTCGATGATGGCGGTGAGAGGATCCCGCGGCAGCGCGCCTGCCGGATCAACCAGCGCCCAGACTTCGTCGTTGAGGGTCAGATCGACCAGGCGAAGGCCAAGCCCGTAATCCTGTTCGGGGCCTTCCGCCATCGGAAAGATGATGGTCGCGCCGCTTTCCGCAAGACTGCCGGACACGGGCACAGGCAACTGGGCGCCGGTCAGTGCGAAAGTCATTCCCTCGGTCGCCGAGGCATAGTGCAGGCCGGACTGCGACAGGTCGAACGTGAACGTGCCCGCGTCGGCGGCGAAGGTGAAGTTGCCGCTGCCGGTCTCCGGGTCGTCGAACTCGGCTTCAACCGTCATTGGGCCAAAGCGCATTTCACCCCGCGCGAAGCGGTTGCTGGAGAGCGAGGAAAAGAAACCGAGCGCGCTTTCCCCCATGCCCGGGGGCGTGATCTGATCGCTGTGCACATCCTGCATGGTGAAGGCGATGTCGAAGTGTTCGCCCGCGGGCCCGGTGCCTAACGCCTCCACGCTGATCGTTTCGGTGTCCGACGAAGACTGCAGCAGCCCGTCGTCCGTGCGCGAGATGCGCCCCGTTAACCCGCCCGCCAGCGCATCGATCAGGATTTCACCCGCTTCATCCTCGCTGTCAGGGTCCTGCAGCGGAAAGGCCCCGGCAACGACCATCTGCGCGGCGCTCCAGTCATAGATGACGGCCTCGGGCGTTCCGCTTGCAAGGGTGACGAAATCGGTCATCTCGATGTCAAGTTCGAACGTGACCGTTTCCTCTTCCTCGGACCGCAGCGTCACGATGACGGGCAGGTTCGGCGATGCGGTGCCTTCCACCCGACCGTCGCCAAGGTCGCGGAAACGCTGTTCGGGCAGGGTAAAGGAAACGGAAAGTCCAGCGTCGTCGTCATCAGACTCGGCCGCCATGAGGAGAGCGGCATCGCGGACCACAAGCGTGTCGCCTTCGCGCGCTTCGGTCCCCGGTTCGACCGAATAGCCAAGATCAACGTAAAGCCTCTGCAAGTCGGCCCAGACCTCTTCGGGTGTGACATCCGCCACTGCCGTGCTGCCCATGAGTGCCGCAATGGCTGCGCCGAAACCGATATGCCGAATGTGGATCATTTGTTACCTGCAAGCGTCAGAACCGATTTCCAGCATCAGGCCACGGCCCCGGATGGTCAAGGGATAACCGCCCGGGCTGGTGGCGGAGGCGGGGTTTCGCTAGGATTTCGGCGCAGGATCAAGGAGGGGCGCATGGATGCGTTGACGGGCAAGGTGGTGTTGGTGACCGGCGCAAGCCGCGGGATCGGGGCGGCAGCAGTGCGCGCCTTCGCGGGCGCTGGGGCGCAGGTGGCGCTTCTGGCGCGGGACGCGGCCTCGATCGCGGCGCTTGCCGAGGATACGGGGGGGCTTGTGCTACAGGGCGACGTTGCCCAGGCCGAGGATCTCGAACGCGCGGTCGGCGCCGCCTGTGCGCATTTTGGCCGGCTTGACGTTCTGGTCAACAATGCGGGCGTGATCGGACCGATCGCTGGACTCGCCGCCAGCAGCCCGCAGGACTGGGGCCGGGCGATAGACCTGAACCTGAAGGGCGTCTTTCACGGGATGCGCGCGGCGCTTCCGGTCATGCGCGCACAGGGGGGTGGCACGATCCTGACCGTCGGTTCGGGCGCGGCCCATGCGCCGCAGGAAGGCTGGAGCGCCTATTGCAGCAGCAAGGCCGGGGCCTTCATGCTGACCCGCGCGCTGGATCAGGAGGCACGCGCCGAAGGCATTCGCGCGCTGAGCCTTTCGCCCGGAACCGTTGCCACCGACATGCAGGATGCGATCCGCCGCAGCGGCATCAACCCGGTCAGCCAGCTTGACTGGTCGGTGCATATTCCGCCGGAATGGCCGGCACGGGCGCTTGTCTGGATGTGCACCCCCGAGGCGGATGATTTCCTTGGCGCCGAGGTTTCGCTGCGCGACGAGACGGTGCGGCGCCGCATCGGCCTTGCTGCATGATCGGGCTCGAACGGAACGGGGCGGTCTGGACGGTGACACTGCGCCGCCCCGACAAGGCCAATGCCCTGACCGCTGCCATGCTGCGCGACCTGGCCGATATCGCCGAGGCAGCCCATCGCGAAGCGCCGCATGCGTTGATCCTGACGGGCACAGGCCGGGTGTTCAGCGCCGGCGCCGATCTGGACGAGGCACGCGCCGGACTGGCGCTTGATCCGGTCTGGGAAGACCTGTCGGGCCGCGTCGCGTCGCTGCCCTGTCTGACCATTGCCGCGCTGAACGGGACGCTTGCCGGGGGTGCCTTCGGCATGGCGCTGGCCTGCGATCTGCGCCTGGCCGTGCCCGGCGCCAGCTTCTTCTATCCGGTGATGCGGCTGGGGTTTCGTCCGCCGCCATCGGACCCGGGGCGGCTGGTCGCGCTGGTGGGGCCGGCCCGGGCGCGGATGATCCTGATGACCGGCGCCAAGATCCCGGTCGAGGAGGCTCTTGCCTGGGGACTTGTGGACCGGATCGTGCCCGCCGAAGACCTGCTGACCACCGCACGGGACCTGACCGCCGCCGCCTGCGCCGCCTCGGCCGAGCATGTCGCAGCCCTCAAGGCGCTCTGCCGCTAGCGCCGGCGCCGGTGGCCGCCCGTCGTGCGTGAGGCAAATCCGGGCGGGCGCCGGGCCACCCAGTCGATGAAACGCGCAAGCCGGGGATGGCCCCGCAGCGCCTCGATCGTGTTGAAGCGACGGGCCAGCTCGGCCTCCGTGAGCGCCGCGTGGATCTCCTTGTGGCAGAGGTGGTGCAGAAGCACCGTTTCGCAACCCTTGCCGCCCTTCAGGCGCGGAACAAGATGATGCAGGCTTTGCGGCACATCGGGCGGGATGGGGCGCAGGCACAAGGGGCAGATCGGGATGTCGTCGGCAGGCATGTTGTGCGAAAGGATGGCGCGGATCAGGGAAAGGGCAAGCATGGATGCGCTGGTGATCGGGGCAGGCCCGGCAGGATTGATGGCCGCGCAGGAACTTTCGGCGGGCGGCGCAAGCGTTGTGGTTGCCGAAGCCAAGCCCAGCGCGGCGCGCAAGTTTCTCATGGCCGGCAAGTCGGGGCTGAACCTGACCAAGGATGAACCGGTTGCCGATTTCCTTGCACATTATGCCGAGGCTGCGGACTGGTTGCGCCCGATGATCGAGGCTTTCGGACCCGATGAGGTGCAGGCCTGGGCGCGGGATCTGGGGCAGGATGTGTTCGCGGGCTCCTCGGGGCGGGTGTTTCCCGTGGCGATGAAGGGCTCGCCCTTGTTGCGGGCCTGGCTTGCGCGGCTCGAGGGGCGCGGCGTGGTGCTGCGCCGGCGTTGGCGCTGGCAAGGCTTTGCAGGCGCGGACCCCGTTTTCGACACGCCCGAGGGACGGCAGATCGTGTCGCGCCCCGCTGCCACGGTTCTGGCGCTGGGCGGGGCAAGCTGGGCGCGGCTGGGCTCGGATGGCGCCTGGGCATCGATCCTTGCGGCGCAGGGGGTCGATATCGCCCCCTTCGCGCCTGCCAACATGGGCTTTTGCCTGCCTTGGTCAGCCCATATGGCGCGCTGGTTCGGGCAACCGGTCAAGGGCGTGGTGCTTCGTGCCGGCGATCAGCGCAGCCGCGGCGAGTTTGTCATCTCGGCCCGTGGCATCGAGGGTGGGGGGGTCTATGCACTTTCCCGTCCCTTGCGCGAGGGTGCCTTGCTGCACCTTGATCTTTTGCCGGACATGTCCTTGCAGGATGTCGCGCACCGCCTTGCGGGACAGGGGCGGCAAAGCCTTGCCAATCATCTGCGCAAGGCCCTGCGACTTGAGGGCGTGAAGCTTGCGCTGTTGCAGGAATTCGGCCGCCCCCTGCCGCAGGGCACCGAGCTTGCACGGCGGATCAAGGCGTTGCCTGTGCCCTTGGCCGGCCCGCGCCCGCTGGACGAGGCGATTTCGGTCGCCGGAGGCATCCGCCAGAGTGCCCTGACCGAGGGACTCGAGCTGCGGGCGCTGCCCGGCATCTTTGCCTGCGGCGAGATGCTGGACTGGGAGGCCCCGACAGGCGGTTACCTTCTGACCGCCTGCCTTGCGACGGGGCGCTGGGCCGGGCGGTCGGCGCTCAGGCGGCTGTCCTGAGCGCCGACATGACCTCGGCCGCGATCTCGAAGCTGCGCTTGCGGGCGGCGTGGTCGTGTATCTGCCCCGTCAGGATTACCTCGTCCGGGGCGAAGGTGTCGATGAAGCCGGAAAGCTGGCGATGCACCGTGGCCGCGCTGCCCGCCGCGGTAATCGCCAGTGCCTGTTCGACGGCGGGCAGGATGTGGCGCGGCAGGACCGCGCTCAGATCTTCGACCGGCCGGGGCAGGGGGCCGGGCTGACCTGTTCGCAGATTGGCAAAGGCCTGGATCATCGAGCTGCGCAGATAGGCGCCTTCGGCATCGCTTTCCCCCGCAAACACATTGACGGCCAGCATGAAGCGCGGCTTCGACAGATGTGCCGAGGGACGGAAGCCCTGGCGATAGACGCTCACCGCCTCGTGCAGTGCGGCGGGCGCGAAATGCGAGGCAAAGGCATAGGGCAGCCCCAGATAGGCCGCCAGTTGCGCCCCGAAAAGGCTCGAGCCAAGGATCCAGATCGGAACATGAGTGCCCGCGCCCGGAACCGCGCGAATAGGCGCCTTGGGATCGGGATCGCCCAGGTAGGACATCAGTTCCACGACGTCGTTGGGAAAATGATCCTCGACGCTGCGGTTGCGCCGAAGGGCCTGCGCGGTGGCCCCGTCGGTTCCCGGAGCGCGGCCAAGACCAAGATCGATCCGGTCGGGGAAAAGCGTGGCAAGCGTGCCGAACTGCTCGGCCACCATCAGCGGTGAATGGTTCGGCAGCATGATCCCGCCCGCCCCCACGCGGATGCTGCGCGTCGCTCCGGCAACCTGTCCGATCATGACGGCGGTGGCGGCGCTGGCGATGCCCGTCATGTTGTGATGTTCGGCCAGCCAGAATCGGTGATAGCCGAGCGCCTCGGCGTGGCGGGCAAGATCAGTGACATTGGCAAGCGCCGCCGCCACGCTGCTGCCCTCCGGCACGGGCGCAAGATCGAGAAGGGAATAGGGGAGCATGCTGGATCCTTTGCTTTCCTCTTATCTAGGAACCCGGCGGTGGATGTGAAGCCTGTAGTGGGGCGCCCGCGGCTGTGCAGGCCGGACGCAGGATGACGGACCCCGGAACGTCCGCGCCGCGGCGAGCGCGCCTATGGCATCTTCTCGCGCCTTCTGAAGGAAAGGATCATTTTCCGGTCGGGCCCGGTGCATGACGGGATGTCGTCGCTGATCGTGGCGCAGCTTCTGCACCTCGAGGCCGGGAATCCGTCCCAGGAAACCTCGGTGTATATCGGCGGTGTCGTGACCTCGGGCCTGTCGATCTATGACACGATGCAGTATATCCGCCCGAAGGTTTCGACCCTCGTGGTCGGGCAGGCGGCGTCGATGGGTTCGCTTCTGCTGGCGGCAGGTGAAAAGGGCATGCGCTTTTCGCTGCCCAACAGCCGGATCATGGTGCACCAGCCCTCGGGCGGTTTCCAGGGCCAGGCGACCGACATCGCGCTGCACGCCAAGGAGATTCTCAAGCTCAAGGAGCGGCGGCGGGGTGGCAAGAGGCCGCACGGCTGTTGTCTGCGCAGGTGGGCAACGTCGCACGCCGTCCATCCGGCTGGGCATCGCTGTTGCCGCGTTCCGCGCGGGGAAAGAGGGGTGCGGCACTGCGGCCAGTGGGCAAGATCACCGTTGGAGCATGCGCGGGGGTGGGGAAGCTCTGCCTCGTATGGCTTGCCCGACCAGCCTCCCTGCCCTTTGACGCCGAGGCATGTCGCGCCCGGGAACGCCCTGGGCGGCCCACGGGCTGAAGGCAGTGGCCAGGGGCGCAGTTGCGACGTGCCGCGCCTAGCGCGCCGCCAGCATCGCAAGGCGGATCAGTGTCCGTTCCATCACCGCCATCGCGGGTGCGCGCTGGGCCGACCGCAGGGTCAGGTCGGTGTCGTGCAGCAGGGCCAGCGCCTGTTCAAGCCGGTGCATCCCCCAGTGCTGGGCCTGGCGCAGCATCCGGTCGCGGCGCGGCCCGAACACCGGCGGGCGCACGCGCGCGATGCCCTGCGCCGCCCCGCCGGGATCGGCCGCCGCGCCGTGCAGCGTACGGAAATGCCGGGTGGCGTTGATGCAAAGCCCGACCGGGGTCACGCCCTGTCCCTCCAGCCGCCGCATCATCGGACCAACCTCCGCGAGCCGCGCCTCGGCGACGATATGGAGGATGTCATCCACACCCGCCTCGATCGTCGCGGGGGCGCAGGCGGCTACGTCCTCGGGCGACACCGGCGCCTCATCCCCCCATTTGTACAGCGCGAGCTTTTCGACCGTCTGGCGGAAATCGCCCGGATCAAGGCTGCGTGACAGCGCAAGAAGGTCGGTCATGGCCTGCGGCGCGATCCGGCTCAGACCCGCCCTGGCAAAGGTCGCCTCGATCTCTTCGCGGCTGGGGGGATCATCATAGATGCCGATGGCAAAAGCATTGCCATTGGCTTCGAAGGCCTTGCGCAGCGCGGATTTTGCCGCAAGCGCCCCTGCCGTCACCACGATCTGCGCATCACCCGGCCGCCAATTTGTCAGGGCCGTGGTGATCGTTGCGGCCAGGCCGTCTGCGGCGTCTTCCACGAAGGCGACGCGCGGACCGGGAAAGAACCCCTGCGCCTTGATCGCATCCAGAAGCAGCGCCGCATCCTTGCGCAGATCGGTTGCCGGGATCCGCGTGAGCCGCATTTCCGCTTCGCCCTCGGGGCCGATCAGCGCCGCAATGACCTCTTGCCGCCGCAGGGCCACGCGCATCGCGTCGGCGCCATAGATCAGAAGGCCCGCCCGCGCGGGATCGGGGCGTGCGAAATACCGGACGGCCTCGGCGCCCGCCAGCTTCATGGCGCTGCCGCAAGCAACCGCGTCACGATCTGATCGGCGAGGATCTGCATGAGCCGCTGCCGCGCATCTTCCTCGGCGCCCAGGGTGGACAGGGTGCTGCCGGTCGCCGACCAGGAGGTAAAACTCTCCACCCGCCCCGAAGCGACAATGGCATCGCCGCCGATCTCGCGCAGCGCATAGGTGATGCTGCCGTCAAGGTTATAGCGCGTCGTGGCGCCTTCGGGCGTCACCCCAAGCCCCTGTTCACGCAGATTGATCGAATAGCTCAGGCGGTAGGCAGGCGTCTCGGCACGGCCCAGACGCTGCTCCAGCCTGTCCACCAGATCGAACGCCGCCCGATCGGTCGGCGCATCGACCAGAACCCGCCCGGAAAGTGCCGCGCCGGGACTGCCGGGCGCAAGCATCGGCTGAAAGCCACAGCCGGAGAGCGAAGCGGCCAGAAGCCCCGGCACCAGCACGCGCAGCAGGTGGCGGCGGTCAGACCACGACATTGATGATACGCCCCGGCACGACGATCAGCTTCTTGGGGGCCGCCCCGGCAAGAACCTTGGCCACGGTTTCATCGGCCAGCGCGAGACGTTCAATCTCGGCCTGCGGCATGTCCTTCGGCACTTCGATCTCGCTGCGGCGCTTGCCGTTGATCTGGATCGGCAGCACCATCGTGTCATCGACCAGCAGCGCCGGATCGGCCTTGGGCCAGGGTGCTTGCGCCACAAGCCCCTCGCCGCCCAGCATGGCCCAGATGTCTTCGGCCAGATGCGGAACCATCGGGGCCGAAAGCTGGGCAAGGATGCGCATGGCGTCGCGGCGCGCGGCAGTGCCGGCTGCCGATTTCTGGATCGTGTTGGTCAGCTCGTAAAGCTTGGCAACGGCCTTGTTGAAGGCAAAGCCCTCGATCCCCTGCGTTACCTCATGGATGGCCTTGTGGGTGGCCTTTTTCAGCGCCGCGTCCTGATCGTTCGGGGCGGTATCGCTCTCGGCGATTTCCGCGGCGATCCGCCAGACGCGCCCCAAGTGCTTGGCCGCGGCCTCGGCCCCGGCGGATGTCCATTCCACATCGCGTTCGGGCGGGCTGTCGGACAGCACGAACCACCGCGCGGTATCGGCCCCGAAGGCCTCGATGATGCTGACCGGATCGACGACGTTCTTCTTGGACTTGGACATCTTGGCCGAGGGGATGATCTCGACCGCCTCGCCCGTCGCCTTGAGCTTGCCGCCCTCCACATCCTCGGGGAGGTGATAGACCGGCCGGCCCGCCTCGTCCCGAGTCATGTAGATTTCATGCGTCACCATGCCCTGCGTGAACAGCGCGTTGAACGGCTCGATCGCCTTTTGCGGCAGGTGCCCCGTCCTGGCCATCGCCCGCGCGAAGAAGCGGGAATAGAGCAGGTGCAGGATCGCATGTTCCACGCCGCCGATATACTGGTCGACATTCATCCAGTAGTCGGCCTCGGCCGCCTCGGTGGGCGTCGCCGCATGGGGGCTGGTGAAGCGGGCGTAATACCAGCTGCTGTCCACGAAGGTGTCCATCGTGTCGGTTTCCCGCCGCGCGGGCGCGCCGCATTTCGGGCAGGCACAGTCGCGCCAGGTCGGGTGGCGGTCGAGCGGGTTGCCCGGCACATCGAAGGTCACGTCATCGGGCAGGCGGATCGGCAGGTTTTCCTTCCGCTCGGGCACCACGCCGCAGCTGTCGCAATGCACGACAGGGATCGGGCAGCCCCAGTAGCGCTGGCGGGAAATGCCCCAGTCCCGCAGGCGGTAGTTGGTGACGCCATGGCCGACGCCGTGTTCCTCGCAGAAGGCGATCGCCGTCTCGACGGCCGTCTCGCCAGTCTGAATCTCGTCGCCGGCGAAGCCGCGGATATAGCGGACGGGCTCGGTCTTCAGCGGCACGAAGGCCTCATCCGCAACCGGCGCACCACCTTCCGCAGGTTCGAACACGTCGAGCACCGGCAGGCCGTATTTCCGCGCGAAATCCAGATCGCGCTGGTCATGGGCGGGGCAGCCGAAGATTGCGCCGGTGCCATAATCCATCAGGATGAAGTTCGCGATATAGACCGGCAGTTCCCAGGCATTGTCGAACGGATGCCGGACACGGATGCCGGTATCCATGCCCCGTTTTTCGGCCTTTTCCAGCGCTTCCTCGCTCGTGCCGATCTTGCGGCATTCGGCGACGAAGGAGGCCACGTCCTGATCATGGCGTTCCAGATGTTTTGCCAGCGGATGGTCGGGGGAAATCGCGGCAAAGCTTGCGCCCATCAGCGTGTCGGGACGGGTGGTATAGACATCCAGCCGCTCGAATCCCTCCGGCGCATCGACCGTCGAGAAGGCGAACTGCAAGCCGCGCGACTGGCCGATCCAGTTCTTCTGCATCAGGCGGACCTTTTCCGGCCAGTCCTTCAGCCCGTCCAGCGCCGCCAGCAATTCCGCCGAATAGTCCGAGATCCGGAAGAACCACTGGGTCAGCTCCCGCCGTTCCACCTCGGCGCCCGAACGCCAGCCCTTGCCGTCGATCACCTGTTCATTGGCCAGCACGGTCATGTCGACGGGATCCCAGTTCACCACGGCGTTCTTGCGGTAAACCAGCCCGGCCTCCAGCATGTCGATGAACATGGCCTGTTGCTGGCCGTAATATTCCGGATCACAGGTCGCGAATTCGCGGCTCCAGTCGATCGACAGGCCCAGCGGCTTCATCTGCGCGCGCATGTCGGCGATGTTGCCATAGGTCCAGTCCTTCGGGTGGCCGCCGCGCTCCATCGCCGCGTTTTCCGCCGGCATCCCGAAGGCGTCCCACCCCATCGGGTGGAGCACCGCAAAGCCCGCGGCCGCCTTCTGGCGCGCCACCACATCGCCCATGGTATAGTTGCGCACATGCCCCATGTGGATGCGCCCCGACGGATAGGGGAACATCTCGAGTACGTAATACTTGGGTCGGGCCGGATCGCGCCGTGCGCGGAACACCTGCGCCTCCTCCCACGCGGCCTGCCATTTCGGTTCAAGGGTGCGGGGGTCGTAACGCTGCATGTGCTGGTCCTTGATCGTCAGACGCCGGGCACACGGCCCGGCGGTCTGTGTAGCTTTCCCGTGGCGCAGGGTCTAGAGCCTGCCATCCTGAATCCGAAGCTGCCGCGCCCGCGTCAGGATCGCGTCCTCCACCGCGCGCACCGTTTCGGTCGCGACCGGGCCGCCGCCCTGCGACACCAGCGCCAGCTTGAGCGAGCGCGCGTCAAGCGCCGGGTCCTGCACATAGATCGTCGCGCGATAGGCGCGGCCGCCGCCCGGCGGGGTGCCGAAACCGGTGACGATCACGCCTGAAAACGGATCGACCGATTCAATCGGCAGGAAGTTCAGCACGTCAAGCGAGGCATTCCAGATATACCGGTTCACCCGGAGCGAGGTGTTGGCGTCGGCCTGGTTGGTGAACAGGTCCAGAATCCCCTCGCGGCGCGGGGCATTCGGATCGGTGACAAGTTCGTCCCCGTCCGTCAGCGGAATGGGCGTCGCGTTCTGATTGGCGCCGCTGCCCGAACAGGCCCCGAGCGCGAGGACAGAGCCTGCCAGAAGCAAGGCGCGCATCTTGGTGTCGAAGGTCATCACCTCGGTCCCCCGTTTGCTTTTGGTCTGTCTAGCCGAGCCGCCCTGACCGAACAAGCGCCTTTTCCCCGGCCTGCGCCCAACCTGCCGAGGCGCCGCCTTCGCCGCGTTGCGGCACCATTTCGCGCCGCGCCCGGCGCCTGGCCGATCCGGTTCCCTTGCCGGGCGCCGCTGCTGGCAAACTGTGGCAAAGCTGCATCATCCGCCATGACTTTCCCGGGCCGGCAGGAGTTCGCCTTGCTTTGATCCCGGGTTGGCAGGAAATAGACGCATACCCAATTCGGATTCCCCTGAGTTGGGCCGCACCTTAAAGACAACGAGGGAAAACGATGAAAAAGATTCTTTTCGCGACGACCGCGCTCGTGATGACGGCCGGCGCTGCTGCTGCTGCCGATGTCGCTGTGCGGGGTGATGCCCGGATGGGCGTTCTCTATGATGGAAATGAGTGGGGTTTCACCAGCCGCGCCCGCGTTCAGTTCAACCTGTCGGGTGAAACCGATGGCGGCCTGACCTTCGGCGGTTCGTTCCGCGTGAACGACGAAGGCGGCGCAAACACCGGAGACGGGCGTCGTCTTGCTTCGGAAGGCTCGCGTGGGACCGTGTTTATTGCAGGTCCGTTTGGTCGTCTGGCCATGGGCGCTCCCGCCGGCGCAGCAGAAGCTGCGGTTGGTGACCTGCACGAAGTCGGTCTGACTGGTCTGGGTTTCTACAACGAAGTCAATTATCTGACTGGTGACGGCGACGGAATCCGCGGTCCGTGGAACCCGACGGTGCTCTATTCCTACACGTTCGGCGACGTGACGTTCTACGCTTCGGCGAGCGACGGTCGTGACCGCGGTGGTCGCGTCGAGAACCCTGCCCTCAGCACAGGCTCGGAAGATTACGGCGTTGGTTTGGCTTGGGCTGCCGGCGACTTCAAGATTGCTGCTGGCTTTGAATCGTCGCAAGTGACCAATCTTGTTGGCGATCCTGCGGTACTGACAACCTATGGCCGTCAGGAGCAGTGGGTTCTGGGCGGTGACGCGACCTTCGGTGACTTCACGCTGCGCGCGATCTATGCCAACGGTGATCGCAGTGTCGCTGCCGGCACCTTCGACTACGAAGAATATGGCATCTCGGGTTCTGCAACCTTTGATCTGATTACGGTGACGGCTTTTGCTCGTGAAACCCGTCAGGATACCGCGACCGGTCGTAATACGAACACCTACTACGGTCTTGGTGGCCGCTACGACCTTGGCGGCGGTGCCGCGCTCGTCGGCGGTATTGGCTACCGTGATCTCGCCGATGGCACTGACGACACCTATGGTGATTTCGGTGTGACTTTCCGCTTCTGATCCCACCGGATCCTCGCGGAGAGAGCGGGCCTTATGGCCCGCTCTTTTCTTTTTGTGCTGCCTGTGGCTTCTTGCGCCGGAACAGCAACGGAAAGGCATGGCATGTCCCTTGACCAGATCACCAGACGGCTGCGCGCGGCCGAAAAGGCCGCCGGGCGGGATGAAGGCGCCGTGCGGCTGATCGCCGTGTCCAAGCTGCAGCCCGACGCGCGGGTCGAGGCGGTGCTGCATCAGGGCCACCGTCTGTTCGGCGAAAACCGCGTGCAAGAGGCGGCGGCGAAATGGCCCGGCTTCCGCGCGGCCTTTCCGGGCACCGAGGTGCATCTGATCGGCCCTCTTCAGACCAACAAGGCCCGGCAGGCGATGGAGCTGTTCGACGCCATCCACACGCTGGACCGCCCGCGCCTTGCACAGACGCTTGCGCGGCTGGCGCAGGATCTGGGGCGCTGCCCGGACCTGTTCATCCAGGTCAATACCGGGCGCGAGCCGCAAAAGGCCGGCGTCCTGCCAGAGGATCTGGATGCGCTGGTCGCCGATTGTCGCGCGCTTGACCTTCCGGTTGTGGGGCTGATGTGCATCCCCCCCGTGGACCAGGACCCTGCCAGCCATTTCTCGGCGCTGGCAGACATGGCCGCACGCAGCGGTGTGACAGGCCTCTCCATGGGTATGAGCGATGATTTCGAGGCGGCCGTCGCGCTGGGGGCCACACATGTTCGCGTCGGCTCGGCCATCTTCGGGGCGCGGGCCTAGCCGGGGTTAGGAAATCACCAGCCGCGTGCCGAGTGTCACCCGCGCCGCAACCCACAGAAGGTGATCCCGGCGGAAGGCCACACAGCCCGCGGTCGGATACCGGGGCCGCCGCCACTGGTGCACGAAAATTGCCGAACCGGCGCCTGGCTGTGCCTCGGGCCAGTTCCAGTCGGTCACAAGCACAAGGTCATACATCGGATCGCCGCGCCGCAGCCGTTCATGCGAATGGCCGTGCGGCGCGCGGACCAGATGGTTGTAGCAGGGATCGCCGGGATCATCCGACCAGAGATCCGCCGGCCCGATCGGGCGTGCCCAGAGCGGCAGCGCCGACGCCGGAAGCCGGTCCGGCCGGAACATCATGCCCATGATCCGGTGTGTTCCGCGCGGGCTTGCCCCGTCGCCTTCGCGCTTGTCCCCGGTGATGCCGCCACGGCCGATGGCGCAGGGCAGGTGGCGCCCGTGGAACCGGCAGCCCCAGCGCGTGACGCGAAGCTCCCCGTTCACAGCAGATGCCCGGATTTGGCGGCCTTGGTCGCAAGATAATGCGCGTTGTGCCGGGTTTCGCCGACCTTCAGTGGCACACGTTCGACTACCTCCAGCCCGTTGGCTGCCAGCATGCGCATCTTGGCCGGATTGTTCGTCAGGAGCCGGATCTGCGTGAAGCCCATCCTGCGCAGGATCGCCGCGCCGATGCGGAAATCGCGTTCATCATCCTCGAACCCCAGGCGGTGATTGGCTTCGACCGTGTCGAAGCCCTGATCCTGAAGCGAATAGGCGCGCATCTTGTTGGCAAGGCCGATCCCGCGTCCCTCCTGGTTGAGATAGAGCAGAACCCCGGCCCCTTCGGCGCCCATCTGCGCCAGTGCCGCGCGAAGCTGCGGGCCACAGTCGCATTTCAGGCTGCCCAGTACATCGCCGGTGAAACAGGCCGAATGCAGGCGCGCCAGAACCGGCCTGTCCCGCGGGGGCTGACCGATTTCGATCGCGTAATGCTCGACACCGCCATCATCGGGGCGGAAAACATGCACCCGGCCAGCTTCGGTGGCTTCCATCGGCAAGCGGGCACTGACCACCGGCAAGAGCGCCGCGCCCTGGTCATGTGCATCCAGCACATCCGTGACCCGCACCAGTGTCAGCCCGTTGGCGGTGGCCAGCGCGGCGCCATCGGCCACGGGAAGCACCAGCGCCGCGGGAAGAAGCTGCGCCGATTTCGCCAGCAGCAGTGCGGCGCGGTGCAGACCGGCGTCGCCCTCGCGCTGCGTGCGCAGCGGGCCCTTGAGCGGCGCGGCAAGGTCATCCGCCGGATCGGCCAGGTTGCGCAGCCATGCCAGCGGCGCATCCTGCGGGACCAGCACGCGTGCGAGATCACCATCATAGGCCCGCGCCTTGAGCGTGGCAGCGCGATGGGCGGTGATGGCAAGGACCAGCTCGCCGCCCATCACCCGCAGTTGTGCAAGCCGCGCAGCGTCCAGCGCCTCGACCGCGACGGCAATGGCTGCCGCGCCATCCTGAACAAGCACGACCGGCACACCCATACGCAGATCGGCCCGCGCGCGGTTGATCCATTCCACTGTGCTTGGCCCAAGCGTCATGACACCCTTCCTTTGCGCCGATCTTTACCTGTGGCTGCAAAGAATTGAAACATAAGCTGCCCTGTCCACACGTCCGCGTGAGTTTTTGTTGCAATTCTTGCCGCCCGGGCGCCTCCGCCGCATGTCTGGCGCAAAGATGGAGGGCAGACCATGGCAAATCTCAAGAAAATCCTGCTGGTTGACGACGAGGAAGACCTGCGCGAGGCGCTGAGCGAACAGCTCGTCATGACCGAGGATTTCGATGTCTTCGAGGCGGGAAACGGCGCCGAGGCGATGGAAAAGGTCAAGGCCGGGCACTTCGACCTGGCGATTCTGGACGTGGGCCTGCCCGATACCGACGGGCGCGAACTGTGCCGGCGGATGCGCAAGCAGGGCGTCAAGTGCCCCATCCTCATGCTGACCGGGCATGACAGCGACAGCGATACGATCCTGGGCCTTGATGCCGGGGCGAATGACTATGTGACCAAGCCGTTCAAGTTTCCGGTGCTTCTGGCGCGGATTCGCGCGCAGTTGCGCCAGCACGAACAATCCGAGGACGCGGTGTTCCAACTCGGCCCCTATACGTTCAAGCCGTCGATGAAGGTTCTCATCGACGAGAAAGAGCGCAAGATCCGGCTGACCGAGAAGGAAACCAACATCCTCAAGTTCCTCTATCGCGCCTCGGATGGGGTAGTGCCGCGGGACGTGCTGCTGCATGAGGTCTGGGGCTATAACGCCGGCGTCACGACCCATACGCTTGAAACGCATATCTACCGCCTGCGCCAGAAGATCGAGCCCGACCCCTCGAACGCGCGCCTTCTGGTCACGGAATCGGGGGGATACCGGCTGGTTTCCTGACCGGAGCCGGTGCCGTGTGGCGCTGCAGTCATCGCCGGCGCTGCCCGGCGCCGCCCGATTGGGTGCTGCCCAGACGCGGCAGCCGCGGTTTTTCCTGGTGTTCCGTGGAAGGCCGCGACCGGCGTCGATCAGCAACGTGGGCCACTGTTCCGACGACCGGCCCCTCACGGGCGTCATGCGCCGTCCGTGACGCAGGTTCGTCACACGGTTGGCTCCCTCCCGCCTTCGACTTGTGATTGCATGGCCTCGGCTTGCACCCTAGACAGGGCCAAAAGATCCGCCTCGAGATCAGATCCCCTCAGGGAAGCTGAAGGAACGGGGCCGGTCAGCGCCGCAGAAAAGGGCCGGAAAGGGGACATCCGATGTCGTTCACGCTTGCCACCTGGAACATCAATTCGGTCCGGCTTCGCGAGGGGCTTGTTGCACGGTTCCTGCAGGAAGAGGCGCCGGATGTGCTCTGCCTGCAGGAATGCAAGAGCCCGGTGGACAAGATGCCGCTCGAGGCCTTCCGAAGCCTTGGGTATGCCCATGTTGTCGCGCGCGGGCAGAAGGGCTATAACGGCGTGGCGATCCTGTCACGCCTGCCGATCGAGGATGCAGGCGATCGCGATTTTGCCGGGCTGAACCATGCCCGCCATGTTGCGGCCCGGCTTGAGAACGGTGTCGTGATCCATAACTTCTATGTGCCGGCAGGGGGAGATGTTCCGGACCGGACGGTGAACGTGAAGTTCGGGCAGAAGCTGGATTACCTGACCGGCATGCGCGACTGGTTCCGCGCCGCGCGCCCGCACAAGTCCATCCTTGTCGGGGATCTGAACATCGCCCCGCGCGAGGATGATGTCTGGAACCACAAGCAGCTACTGCGCATCGTGAGCCATACCCCGATCGAGGTCGATCACCTTGCGCAGGTGCAGGAGGCGGGCGGCTGGGTGGATGTGACCCGCCAGAACATTCCGAAGGGGCAGCTTTACAGCTGGTGGTCCTATCGCTCGCCAGACTGGAGCGCGGCTGACAAGGGGCGGCGGCTTGATCATGTCTGGGCGACCTCCGACATTGCTGCGGCAGGGCATGACAGCCGGATCCTGCGCGATGCCCGGGGCTGGGATCAGCCTTCGGATCATGCGCCGGTCCTGGCGCGTTTCGATCTCTGATCTGCCACAAGAAGGTCTGCCCTCTCCTGGCTCTTGCCGCAGCAGTGGCTTGATGGTCATACTCAACCAGTATCTGTAGCAACTGCGCACGCAGTGGTTGAAAGGGTGGCGTGAACGGGATAACCGAAAGTTGCGGGTCCTGGTTTTCGGGCTCTGGGCTCTCACGCGGCCGGTCCGTGCGGCTGTCATAGATGGAAGATGCCAGTGCAGCAGATGATGTCCAGGCTTGGCGTGATGCTCTTTCATCTTTCGGAGGCGCTGTCGCGGCCGAGAAAACGCCTGGTGCTGCTCTCGCTGGACGTTGCCCTGGTGCCGCTGGCGCTGGGCGCTGCCGCGCTGGTATCCGAGCCTGAGCTCAGCGGAATGCGTGCCCTCTGGGGCATCCTGATCCTCGGGGCAGCGGCGGGCCTTCTGTCTGTCCGGCTTGGCATTCATGCCGTCAAGCTCAACGCCTACGAGACGAGCGCCATCATCCGCACGGCCCTGCTTGCCCTTCTGCTGGGGGTTCTGGCCTTCGCGCTGGCGCGGCAGGCGGGGGTGCAGCGGCCACTGGCGGGGGTTGTGGTCTTCGCGGTCTTTTACTTCGTCCTCTCGGTTGGCCTCCGATTTGCGATGTTGCATCTGCTGCTCTGGGCGTGCCGGGCCGGGCAGAACCGCCGCGCGGTGCTGATCTATGGGGCGGGCAGCACCGGCATGCAGCTGGCCGCGGCGCTGCGCACCCACCACACCATCGTTCCGGTGGGCTTCATCGACGACAATCCGGCGCTGGATGGGCTGACCGTCGCCGGGCTGCGGGTCTGGCCGAGCGAGAGCCTGCCGGACATCGTGCGCAAACATGCGGTGCGACGCGTTCTTCTGGCCATGCCGTCTGCTCCGCCCGCCCGGCATATGCAGATCCTCAACCGGCTGCGGGGAATGTCGCTGGAGGTTCTGGCCCTGCCGTCCTTCGCGCAGCTTGTCGGTGAGGAAGAGCTGATGGAGCGGCTCAAGCCGGTTGCACCGGGTGATTTCCTTGGCCGTCGGCAGCTTGAGCAGGAACTGCGGCGCGGCGACGAAGCCTATCGCGGCCGCACTATCCTGGTGACCGGGGCCGGTGGCAGCATCGGGTCGGAACTGTGCCGGCAGCTTCTGCACTGCGCTCCGGCCCGGATCATCCTGTTCGAAGTCAGCGAAATCGCACTCTACACCATCGAGCAGGAGCTGCGCGACAAGATCGGGCGCCGCGGGATCGAGATCGTGCCTGTCCTCGGCACGGTCATGGACAGCCGCCTTGTGCGGATGGTCATGGCCGGGCACAAGGTGCAGGTGGTCTTTCATGCGGCGGCCTACAAGCATGTGCCCCTGGTCGAGGCCAATCCCGTTGCGGGGCTGGCCAACAACGTGCTCGGCACCAGGGTCCTGGCCGAAGCGGCGCATGAGGCGGGGGTTGACAGCTTCATTTTCGTTTCCACCGACAAGGCCGTGCGCCCGACGAATGTCATGGGCGCCTCGAAGCGGCTGGCCGAACTGGTGGTGCAGGATCTCGCCAGGCGGTCGCGCCATACGGTCTTTTCGATGGTGCGCTTCGGCAATGTCCTCGGTTCGTCCGGTTCCGTCATTCCGTTGTTCCAGTCGCAGATCGCGCGTGGCGGGCCCGTCACGCTCACCCACGAGGAAGTGACGCGGTATTTCATGACCATCGGCGAAGCCGCGCGACTCGTGATCCTTTCGGGTGCGTTCTCGGCACAGGACCAGGGCGGCAGCCGCGGCGGTGACGTGTTTGTGCTGGATATGGGGGAGCCGATCCGCATCCGCGATCTTGCCCGTCAGATGATCGAGGCAGCGGGCTATCGTGTCCGCGGGCCGGATCAGCCGGATGGCGATATCGAGATCGTCACCATCGGCTTGCGTCCGGGCGAAAAGCTGCACGAGGAGTTGTTGATCGGCGAAGGTCTTTTGACCACGCCGCATCCCAAGATCCTGCGCGCACAGGAAGAAGGCCTGTCCGAACTGGAGATTGCCGCCGCCCTGCGCAGCCTGCGCGACGCGGTGGCGCTGGGGGATGCCGATGCGGCCTGCGGCGTGATCCGCCGCTGGGTGCGGGGCTATGAGCCCGCGGTTCCCGGTGCTGGCAGCGAAGTTCCGTCCGCCGCAAGCGGTGCCGAGCCCGGGCAACGCGCGCAGTAATGGGGCCGCTGGCCCTGCCAAGGCTTGTTCAACGAGACAACGCGGCCTAGAAAGACAGGAAAGGCGGGGGGCAAGATGGCAGGCGGTAAGACAACCGGGCAGGTGACATGGCCGCTGGGGCCGGGAGCGGCGGCAGCACGGTCCGGGCCCTGTGAAATTCACGACGGCAAGCCACTGGGCAGCCGTCGGCGCGTGGGGCTGCGTGCCTCCTGCCTGACAGGCGCTGCGGCGCTGGTTCTGACAGCGTTCCCGGCTGCCGCGCAGCAGGGGCCGACACTCAACTTTCAGGGCGTGCCCGGGCTGATCGACATGCCCGGCGGCGCCGCCCTCCCCGATGCCGAAGTGACAGCCGTGACCTCGTATTTCGGCGGGATCACCCGAACCACGGGCAGCTTCCAGTTCAGCCCGCGGATCACCGCCAGCTTCCGATACCTGTCGATCCGCAACTGGGACCGCAACCTGCCGCCCTCGGAACAGGATGGCTACGAAACCTATTACGACCGCAGCTTTGACCTGCGCTTCCTGCTGCTTGAGGAAAGTGCCAATCTGCCTGCGGTCACGCTCGGATTTCAGGATTTCATCGGCACAGGCATCCTGTCGGGCGAGTATCTTGCCGCGACCAAGGAAATCATGCCGCGGCTCCGTGTCACCGGCGGCCTTGGCTGGGGGCGTCTTGGAGCGCGGGGGGCGCTTGGCTCGCCCTTCGGGAGCCGGCCTGACATCGACTTCGGCGAGGGCGGCAAGCCGACCTTCAGCCAGATGTTCCGCGGACCCATGGCGCCCTTTGGTGGCGTGGAGTGGCAGGCGAGCGAGCGGCTTGGCCTCAAGGTCGAGTATTCCTCGGAAGGCTATGACGAAGAGGCCGGCCGTCGCGGCGTGTTCGAGCGCAAGAGCCGTTTCAATTTCGGCGCCGAGTACCAGATAACGGAAAATGTCCGTCTGGGCGGGTATTATCTTTACGGCTCGGAGTTCGGCGCCTCCTTGCAGGTGGCACTCAATCCTCGCCGCCGCCCCGGGAACATGGGGATCCAGGACGCCGGGCCGATCCCGGTCCGTCTGCGCCCCTCCCCCGAGCGCGACGCCGAAGCCTGGTCGCCCAGCTGGGCGGATCACCCGGATTCCGCCGCGATCCTGCGGGATAATGTCGCCAAATACCTCGAGGCGGACGGGATGCGGCTCGAGGCGCTGACGGTCAGTGCCACGCATGTACAGCTGCGTTATCGCAATCTGCGTTATGATGCGGTGGGCCAATCGATCGGCCGGGCTGCGCGCATCCTGACCCATACGCTGCCCGCGAGCGTCGAGACATTCGAGCTGATTCCGGTGGTCGAGGGGATGCCGGCGGCCTCGGTAAGCCTGCGCCGCAGCGATGTCGAGGCCCTTGAACACGCCCCTGATGCGGCCGCGGCCATGCAGGCGCGGCGCGGTCTGGCCGATGCCGGGGCGCTTCCGCCCGGGGCGCTGACCTCGACCGATCTCTATCCGCGCTTCACCTGGTCGATCGGCCCCTATGCCCGGCTCGGGCTTTTCGATCCCGACGAGCCGGTGCGCGGTGCGCTGGGTGCACGTCTGCGCGCGCGCTATGACATCGCGCCCGGGTTCGTCCTGTCCGGATCGGTGACCAAGAACCTGGTCAGCAACCTCGACAAGCAGACGCGTTTCTTCGACTCTTCGTCGGACTTGCAGCGGGTGCGGTCGGAAACCCGACTTTACGACAGCAAGGGCGATCCCGCGCTCGAAACCCTGACAATGGCCTGGTATGCGAAACCGGCGGCCGACATCTACAGCCGCATCACCGTCGGTTATCTGGAGCGGATGTTTGGCGGCGTCTCGGGCGAGGTGCTGTGGAAGCCTGCCACAAGCCGGCTGGGGCTGGGGGCGGAACTGAACTATGTTCAGCAACGCAGCTTCAACCAAGGTCTCGGCTTTCGGGATTATTCGGTCGTGACGGGCCATGTGTCGGCCTATTACGACCTTGGCGCGGGCTATCATGCGCAGATCGACGTGGGGCGTTACCTGGCCGAGGACTGGGGCACCACCCTCTCGCTTGACCGGGAATTCGCGAATGGCTGGCGCGTGGGCGCCTTTGCGACATTTACCGACGTGCCCTCGGAAGCCTTTGGCGAGGGATCGTTCGACAAGGGGATCCGCGTGTCGATCCCGGTTACATGGGTGCTGGGCACGCCCACCCGCAACGTCCAGACGGCAACGATCCGGCCCCTGACGCGGGACGGCGGCGCCCGGCTCGAGGTGGATGGGCGGTTGTACGAGACGGTCCGCGGCTATCATCAGGGTGGCATCGACGGGCAATGGGGAAGGTTCTGGCGGTGAAGAAAGCAACTGGCCTTTTCGCTCTGACGGCGGCACTTGTGCTTGCTGCCTGCGGCAATCAGCAAACCAGCGATCCGATCGTCGATACGATCAAGGCCCTCGCCGGAGGCCTGCTGGGCGGCGGGGGGGCTGTGGAACCGGCGGAGCCAGTGACCCGCGCGATGATCGAGTCCTCGGATGTGCCGATGCTGATGGCTTTGGTTCCCAGCCGGGGTGCGCAGGCACTTCTGTATCAGGTTGGACGCAACCGGGGGGTGGCCATCTATTCCACCGCCGATGCCAGTACACTGAGCTTGCGGGACGGCATTCTGGTTGCGTCACGCGGTCTTGGGAATGACCTGATGTCGGCGGCGGTGCCGACGGCCGCGCAGGTTCTTTCCGGATCGGGAAGCCACAATCGCAGCTACTTCACGCTGGACGGAGAAGACCAGACGCAGCGGGCCGATTTCACCTGCGTGCTGAGCCGCCATGCGTCCGAACCTGTGGACATCATCGAGCGCCGTTATGCCGTGCATGAAGTCAAGGAGACCTGCAGCAGCAGCGAACATGCCTTCGTCAACCGTTACTGGATCGATGGAGGTGGAAGTATTGTCCAGTCTATTCAGTGGCTTGGGACTGATGTGGGTTTTTTGCAACTTGCCGATCTTTCGATTTGACACATGCATAACTGGCTTTTCGGGTGCAGGAGACGATGTTAAGGTCATCATCAGTCAACCAAATGGAGAATAACGATGAAACGCATCATCACCACTGCAGCGGCTTCCGCGATGATCCTCGCTGGCGCATCCTCGGCCTTCGCTGGCGGCCTGAGCCCCGTCGTTGTTGAGCCGGCTCCGGTTGCTCCGGCTCCGGTTGCTGCACGCGGCACCCTCGGCACCGGCGCGATCGTCGGCGGTCTGCTGGCTCTTGCCGTCATCGCAGTGGCCGCTTCGTCCTCGTCGAGCGACGACAGCTGATTTTCCGCACCTTGCGGAGATCGAGGCCCCGGCAGATTGCCGGGGCTTTTTTTTTACGCCTGTGCCAGCGGTGGCCACGGCCGGCTGACGTTGCAGAGGCCGGCACCACTGACGGCGCTGCCCGCGGCCTGCCATGCGCCATTTTACCACGGAGCAGGCGTGCACGGGCACCCATATCGCCGCGCCCTGGCAGTCAAAGCAGCCCCGCATCTGGGCATGGCCTCTCTCCGCCATAGCCATGAGCCAATCTGCCGAGCCCGCGCGTGTGACCGGATGCCGAACGCGCGAGCCTGGCTCCGTCCTGGCGTCAAGGGCGCGATCCGCCGGGCCATGGCGCCCGCAACCCGCTTGCACCGATTTTCCGGCTCGGATTCCTCTTGGCCTTTGGCCGCGTCCCGCACATATAGGTCGCAGATTGCAACAGCCGGGGATGATCATGCTGGAATTTGGCAACAAGGCCGCGGCGCCGGCCGGTAAGGAACTGGTCAAGGACGGAACCGAAGCAAGCTTCATGGCCGATGTGGTCGAGGCCAGCCGCGAAGTTCCGGTGATCGTGGATTTCTGGGCGCCTTGGTGTGGCCCCTGCAAGACGCTGGGTCCGGCGCTCGAGGCGGCCGTCACGGCTGCGGGTGGCAAGGTCCGGATGGTCAAGATCGACGTGGATCAGAATCAGATGATCGCGGCGCAGCTGCGGGTGCAGTCGATCCCGACGGTTTATGCCTTCTGGCAAGGGCAACCTGTGGACGGATTTCAGGGGGCCTTGCCGCCCGGGGAGCTTCGCAGCTTCGTGGAGCGCGTCGCGGCGCTTGCCGGCGATGGCGGTCTGGCCGAGGCGATCGAGGCGGCCGAGCAGATGCTTGCGGAAGGTGCCGTTGTGGATGCGGCCGAGACCTTTGCGGCGATCCTGGGGGAAGAGCCCGAGAATGCGGCAGCCTTCGGCGGTCTCGCACGGGCACATCTGGCGCTTGGAAACCTCGATCAGGCCGAAGCCCTTCTGAACAACGCGCCTGCAGCGATCGCTGGCGCGCAAGAGGTCGAGGCGGCGCGGGCGCAGCTTGACCTCGCGCGGCAGGCTGAAAGCGCGGGCCCGGTGGCTGATCTGCGCGCTGCGGTAGATGCCGCGCCCGAGGATCTTGCCCTGCGGTACGATCTGGCGCTGGCGCTGCATGCGGCGGGGCAAGTGGAAGAGGCCGTGGACGAGCTGCTCGAGATCTTCCGGCGGGACCGCGAGTGGAACGAAGGTGCGGCGCGCGCGCAGCTGTTCAAGATCTTCGACGCGCTCAAGCCGCAGGATCCGATCGTGCTGCGCGGCAGGCGCCGTCTCAGCTCGATGATATTTGCCTGACGCTGCTGCCGGTCTAGGTTGCAGCCCATGTTCAGAGCATCGGATCTGCCGGAAACCCTGCCCGTCTTTCCCCTGCCGGGGGCGCTGCTCTTGCCCAGAGCGCGCCTTCCGCTCCATATCTTCGAGCCGCGCTATCTGGCGATGCTGGATGACACGATGAAGACGCGGCACCGGCTGATCGGCATGATCCAGCCGCGCGAGGTGCCGGGATCCGAAACCCGTCGCCTGCACGCAATCGGTTGCGCCGGCCGGTTGACGGGGTTTTCCGAAACCGAGGATGGGCGCTACATGATCACGCTGAGTGGTATTTCCCGCTTTCGGATCCTGCGCGAGGTCCCGGGTTTCGCGCCCTATATCAAGGCAGAGGTCACCTGGGCCGGTTTCGAGCGCGATCTGGGACCACCCGAGAGCGACCCGAGCTTTTGCCGCGCGCCGTTCCTGTCCCTGCTGGGCCGGTATTTTGCATCGCAGAACCTGTCGACCGATTGGGGCAACCTGAAGGAGGCCGAGGACGAACTGCTCATCAACTCGCTGTCGATGCTTTGTCCCTTCGCGCCCGAAGACAAGCAGGCCTTGCTTGAAGCACCGTCCCTTCAGACCCGGCGCGAGACACTGGTAACCCTGCTGGAATTCGCGCTTCGCGGCGGCAACAATGAGGAAATCCTGCAATGAACGAGGTGAACTTTGACCGGCGCATGCTGGAGGCGCTTGTCTGCCCCGTCACCTACAGCACGCTGAGCTATGATGCCGAGCGTCAGGAGCTTGTGTCGCGGGCGGCACAGCTGGCCTTCCCGATCCGGAACGGCATTCCGATCATGCTGGCGAACGAGGCGCGGGAAATCGACAGCTAGCCCAGTAGAAACAGCAGCAGGTAGAGCGTTCCGGCCCCGCCTGTGATCGCGACGATCACATTTCCGGTGAAATAGCCCAGACCCAGCGTTGCCACGGCCGCCATAAGCCGCGGCAGGTCGAGTGCGCCGCCTGTCGCGGCCGGCCACAGCACGAGCGGGGCAACCAGTGCCGGCAGCACCGCGACGGCGGTATAGCGCAGGTGCCGCAAAACCCAGGGCGGCAGATCACGGTTGCCGATCATCCCGAGGAAGGAAAAGCGCAGCAGGAAGGTTCCCACGCCGAGCCCGACGATGATGAACCAGATCTCCAGGGTGCTGTAGTTCATTTCCGCCGCCGCTCTGTCCAGAGCTCAACCTGCGCACCTGTTGCCATCGCGCCCACTGCCGCCACCATCAGGCCAGCGTTGAAGGGCAAGCCCGCAAGCAGCAGCGCCAGCGTGATCGAAACCAGTGCTGCCGCGATATGGGCGGGCGTCCGCAGCATCGGACCGATCATCGCGAGGAATGTGATCGGCACGGCAAAATCCAGCGCGAGCCCTTCGGGGATGGCCTGTCCGACCGTTGCGCCGATCAGAGTGGCGAGATACCAGGGCAGGCAGGTAGGGGTGATCGCGCCCAGAAAGAAGGCGAACTTTTCGCTCAGCGGCCGCTGGGGGCGCAATTCGTATTCATTGGCGCTGACCGCATAGGCCTGATCGACAAGAAGATACGCCACCAGCGCGCGTTGCCACAACCGGGCACGGCCCAGATGCGGCGCGAGCGCAGCCGAATACATGGCCATCCGCATGTTGACGGCAAGGCCGGTGCCCAGAACGACAAGCGTGGGCGCGTTTTCCGTCATCAGTTGCAGCGCGGCGAACTGGGAGGCACCAGCGATCACCAGCACCGAAAAACCCATCACCTCGATCAGATTCAGGCCGGCTTCGGTGCCGACCACGCCGAACAGAAGTCCAAAAGGCCCCACGACAAGAACGAAAGGCGCGGCGCCCCGGAAACCCGAGAAGAAGGCGCGGCGCAAGGCGGGTGCGACAGCCATGATCAATCGAACGTGCCACTGGCCCGCCCCACGAGCATGAAAGCCCGGGCCGTGCGCGTTCCGGTAAAGTCGTAGATCTGCCGGTCCTCGGCGACCATCGCAAAATCTGTGAAGAGACGATCGAACATGCGCAGGAAGTGATGCGCCGCATCGCGGAACACCGGGTCCTGCCGCATCCGCATCGACACTGCTGCAAGGGGCTCGCGGTGATGGATGCCTCCCACTGCTCCGACCGGACGGCCACGCTCGCCGGCCGCGAAACGTCGCCACAGGTCCGGATGGGCGCGATCAGGCACAAAATCGTCCATGTAAAGCCCGTCCTGCGCCAGAAGTGTCAGCACATCCTGTGCAGCGCGTACCAGCTTGGCGGTGCGGTGATCGGCAAGCGCCCGTTGCAGCGCCTCGATGCCTTCGTGGTCATCGGGGCCATCGGGAAAGTCGAGCGCGCGTGTCAGATCATCAAGGTCAAGCGTCGATCTCGGCGGATCCTCGGGAAGGTCGAAGCTGGGCTGGTCATGCAGGTCCCGGTCGGCTTCGGGCGCGACCTGCGGTTCGGGCGTACCCGCCTGCGCCGCCGCGCGCGTTGCGCTTCCGGCCGGTTCGTTGCGGGGACGGGGCAGCGCCTGCTGCTGTGCGATCTGCGCGTGCCGCAGGGCGTCGATGGTGGCGCGAAGCTGTGCCGCCTCGCCGCGGATCTGTCGCAGGGATCGCGCGGTGGCGGCCGCGACCCAGATAAGCGCCAGCGGCACCACCACCAGGATGAAGCCAAGGGCGAACCCCGGAGCCGGCCTTTCCTCTGCGGCCGTGCCCCAGGTCACCGCAAGCACGATAAGCCAGAGCAGGCTCAGCCCGATCGCCACAAGGTCGGAGACGGCCAATCCCGCGCGCCTTTCCGGGCGCCGGAACATGCCGAGTTGCGGGCCGTCGTCCTGTTGAAGATCCGGCATCAGTCAGTCCCGCCTTGCTCAGACATAGCGAATGCGCAGCACCTCATAGCTGCGGTCGCCCCCCGGGGTCTTGACCTCGACACTGTCGCCTTCCTCCTTGCCGATCAGGGCCCGCGCCAGGGGCGAACGGATGTTCAGCAGGCCCTTCTCGATATCGGCCTCGGCCTCGCCGACGATCTGATAGGTTTTTTCCTCATCGGTATCTTCATCGACCAGGGTGACTGTGGCCCCGAACTTGATCGCGCCCGACAGGCGGGCCGGGTCGATGACCTCGGCAAGCGACAGCAGGCCTTCAAGCTCCTTGACCCGGCCTTCGATGAAGCTCTGACGTTCGCGGGCCGCGTGGTATTCGGCGTTTTCCGAAAGGTCCCCATGTTCGCGTGCCTCGGCGATCGCACGGATCACCGCCGGCCGTTCGACCGACTTGAGGGTCTTGAGTTCTTCTTCGAGCGCGGTATGCCCCGCCCGCGTCATCGGTATCTTTTCCATCGGCTCTTCTCGCTCGATATAACAAAGGTGCCGCAGTCCTCATGCGACACCCAGCCTCTTTCATAGCACCTGACCCGACGGGGCCTTGGATTGCAAGAGGGTGCGTTGCGAATCCTGACCCCATCCGCGCCATCGTGCCGGCGAAGGATGCAGCGTCACGATTGACCCTGTGTCGGGCATCAATATAACCGAGGACGGGTTCAGAACAGAAGATCGCAAGCCAGCCGCCCGCCGGGGCGGGCATAGGGGGTAGCCATGACCGAAGTTGTGCGGGAATCGATGGAATATGACGTGGTCATCGTCGGGGCGGGCCCGGCGGGCCTCTCGGCGGCGATCCGTCTCAAGCAGCTGGATGCCGATCTGTCGGTGGTCGTTCTCGAAAAGGGCTCTGAGGTTGGCGCGCATATCCTGTCGGGGGCCGTGCTGGACCCCTGCGGCCTTGATGCGCTGATCCCCGACTGGCGCGAGAGGGGCGCCCCGCTGAACGTGCCCGTGACCGAGGACAAGTTCTACCTTCTGGGCGAGGCGGGGCAGATCCGCATCCCGAACTGGCCGATGCCGCCCCTGATGAACAACCACGGGAACTACATCGTCTCAATGGCGAATGTCTGCCGCTGGATGGCCGAACAGGCCGAGGCGCTTGGGGTCGAGATCTTCCCGGGCATGTCCGCCTCCGAACTGGTCTTCGGGCCGGCGGGCGAGGTTCTGGGCGTGGTGGCCGGCGAATTTGGGCGCGAGGCCGACGGCCGCCCCGGCCCCTCCTATGAACCGGGGATGGAGTTGCGCGGCAAATATGTGCTGCTGGGGGAAGGCGTGCGGGGATCGCTGTCCAAGCAGGTGATCGCGCGCTACGGCCTTTCGGACGGGAAAGAGCCGCAGAAATACGGTCTCGGCATGAAAGAGATCTGGGAGATCGACCCCGAAAAGCACCGCGCCGGCACCGTTGTTCACACGATGGGCTGGCCGTTGGGCGGCAATGCCGGTGGCGGGGCGTTCATCTATCACGCCGAGGGCAACCAGCTGCATATCGGTTTCGTGGTCCATCTGAACTACGAGAACCCCTATCTTTACCCCTATATGGAGTTCCAGCGCTTCAAGCATCACCCGGCGGTGGCGCCGCTTCTGGAAGGCGGCAAGCGCGTGGCCTATGGTGCGCGCGCGATCAGCGAGGGCGGCTGGCAATCCATTCCCAAGGTGGTCTTCCCCGGCGGCGCGCTGCTGGGCTGTTCGGCCGGGCTGGTCAACGTGCCGCGCATCAAGGGCAACCACAATGCGATGCTGTCGGGCAAGGCGGCGGCCGAGGCCGCGCATGCCGCCATCACCGCCGGTCGGGCCTCGGACGAGCTGACGGACTACGAGACCGATCTGCGCTCGGGTCCCGTGGCGAAGGATCTGAAGCGGGTGCGCAACGTCAAGCCGCTCTGGTCGAAATATGGCCTTACCGGATCGCTTGCGCTGGGCGGCTTCGACATGTGGGTTGCCAACCTTTTCGGCATGAACCCGCTGGGCACGCAGAAGCACGGTAAAAGCGACGCCGCCGCGACTGGTCTGGCCGCAGATCACAAGCCGATCGTCTATCCCAAGCCCGATGGCGTACTGTCCTTCGACCGGCTGACCAACGTTGCCTTCAGCTTCACCAACCATGAGGAAAGCCAGCCCTGCCATCTGCAGTTGCGTGACCCGACGATTCCGATCGCGGTCAACCTGCCGAAATACGCCGAGCCGGCGCAGCGATACTGCCCCGCGGGAGTCTATGAGGTGGTGCAGGAGGACGGAAAGGATCCGCGCTTCGTGATCAACTTCCAGAACTGCGTCCATTGCAAGACCTGCGATATCAAGGATCCATCGCAGAACATCAATTGGGTAACCCCCCAGGGCGGCGACGGGCCAAACTACCCCAATACATGACATTTCCGCGAGCGGGGCTCTGGGCGCGGCGGGCGCATTGCCTTGCAGTGACCGGCGCACTAGGCTTTTTCGGAAGTTCAGCAAACGGGGCGGAAGGATGACATCTCGACCGAGACTTGCTGCCTGGGCACTGGCGGCGATCGTGGCGGGCACGGCCCCGGGATGGGCGCAGGACCAGAGCCTTCCCGGCGCCTATCTGGCGGGGCGACAGGCGCTGATGGCCAATGATTTTGCTGCCGCCGCACCTTTCCTCGCCACTGCGGTGGCCCGCGATCCGGATTCGGCGTTGCTGAGGGAAAGCCTGCTTCTTGCGCAGGTCGCGCTGGGACGGGTCGGGGCGGCGCTGCCGGTCGCGCGCCAGATGATGGCTGCGGGCCAGCCCAGTGCAGTGGCGCAGATCGTGATCCTCGCCGATCAGCTTGACCGCGGCGCATGGGCCGAGATTGCCGCGGATCAGCCGGGCCGCGACACCGGCGCGCTGGTCGATGGGCTGGTCGCGGCCTGGACACAGGTCGGCCTTGGGCGAATGTCCGAGGCGCTGTCCGAATTCGATGCGCTGGCGCAGGCTCAGGGTCTTGGCGCGATCGCGCGCTATCACAAGGCACTAGCGCTTGCCTCGGTCGGGGATTTCGGCGGGGCCGAGGCGCTTCTGGCAGAACAGGCGGCAAGCGGTCTGGGCATGACCCGGCGCGGTGTCCGCGCTCATGTCGAGGTTCTGTCACAACTGGACCGTCATGAGGACGCGCTGGAGTTGATTGACGGGGTGCTGGCGACGGGCGGCGATCCGGTGCTTGCGGCGCTGCGCGATCGTGTCCTGGCGGGCGAGCCGCTACCCTTCAGCCTGGTGCAGGATCCGGCAGATGGTGTGGCCGAGGTCTTCTTTACGGTCGCCATGGCGCTTGCCCCCGAGGCGGGGGACACGATCGCGCTGGTCTATTCGCGGATCGCGGAACATGTCCGTCCGGATCACGTCGATGCGCGGCTGCTGACGGCGGCGTTGCTTGAGGATCTGCGGCAATACGATCTTGCCACGGCCGCCTATAACGAGATTCCACGCAGTGATCCCGCCTTTCATGCCGCCGAACTGGGGCGCGCCGATGCGCTCTACCATGGCGGCCGCATCGATGCCGCGATCGAGGCGCTGGAGCAGCTTGCCCGGAGCCACGCGGATCTGCCCGTGGTCCATACCGCGCTTGGCGACATGCTGCGTCGCGAGGAGCGGTTTGATGCCGCTTCCCGGGCCTATGACCGGGCGATCGCATTGATCGAGACGCCGGGCGAGCAGCATTGGGCGCTGTTTTACAGCCGCGGCATCGCGCACGAGCGTGAAAAGCGTTGGCCGCAGGCCGAGGCCGACTTCCGCAAGGCCCTGGAATTGCGTCCCGGCCAGCCGCTGGTGCTGAATTATCTTGGCTATTCCTATGTGGAGCGTAACGAGAACCTGGACGAGGCACTTGCGATGATCGAAGAAGCCGTCGCGGCCCGGCCCGACGATGGCTATATCACCGACAGCCTCGGCTGGGTGCTTTACAGGCTGGGGCGGTATGACGAGGCGGTTGGCCATATGGAGCGCGCAGCCGAATTGATGGCCACCGATCCGATCATCAACGACCATCTCGGCGATGTGTACTGGGCCGTGGGGCGCCGGCTCGAGGCCCAGTTCCAGTGGCGCCGCGCCCTGTCGTTCAATCCCGAGCCCGAGGATGAACACCGCATCCGCCGCAAGCTCGAGGTCGGGCTGGATGCGGTGCTGGCGGAAGAGGGCGCGCCGCCGCTTCGGGTCACGCTGAATGGAAACTGACGGCTTCGCCCCGGCGAAGATCAACCTCTGCCTGCATGTGATCGGTCAGCGGCCCGACGGCTATCATCTTCTGGATAGTCTGGTGGTTTTCGCCGATATCGGCGACCGCTTGCAGGCCGCGCCCTCCGAAACGATGACGCTTGATCTGGCGGGTCCGTTCGGCGCTGACATACCCGCCGGCGAGGACAATCTGGTGATGCGCGCCGCGCGGGCCATGGATGCGGTGCCGATGCGGATCACGCTTGAAAAGCACTTGCCGCCGGCATCGGGCATCGGCGGCGGATCTTCAGATGCTGCGGCGACGCTGCGACTGCTGGCGCGTCTGACGGGGCGTGCCTTGCCCAAGCCCGAACAGGTGCTGGCCCTCGGGGCAGATGTGCCCGCCTGCCTTCTGGCCGCGCCGCTGCGCCTTCAGGGGATCGGAGAGCGGCTGGAACCGCTGCGCCTCGGGCCGCCGGTCTGGGCGGTTCTGGCAAACCCGCGGGCCGAGGTTTCGACCCCGGCGGTGTTCCGCGCTCTGACGCGGAAGGACAACCGGCCGATGCCGCCCCGGATTCCGGCCTTTGCCGATGCAAGGGCACTGGCGCTGTGGCTTGCCGATCAGCGCAACGATCTCGAGGCACCGGCCATTGCCGTCTTGCCGTCCATCGCGGCGGTTCTTTCCGCCTTGTCGGCCACAGGGCAGTGCCTTCTGGCGCGGATGTCCGGCTCCGGGGCGACCTGTTTCGGGATCTATCCGGATGAGGCCGCTGCGCGGGAAGCGGAAGCAGACCTGCGTGCGCAACGGCCCGGCTGGTGGATCGCGGCCTGTCGGTTTGCCCTCAGTTGATGCGTGCCACGACGTAATCTGCCAGATCGACCAGCATCGCCCGCAAGGGATGATCCGGCAGCGGTGCCAGTGCGTCTTTCGCGCGGGCCGCCCAGGCCATGGCCTCGGCCCGTGTTTCGTCCAGTGCCGCATGGCGGGCAAGCAGGGACATGGCGTGCTCCAGATCGCCGTCGCGCTGATCGCCCTTCTCGATGACGCGGACCCAGAAGGCCCGTTCCGTATCATCGGCCCTGGCCACCGCCTTGATCAGCGGCAGCGTCAGCTTGCGTTCGCGGAAATCATCACCGATGTTCTTGCCCGTCGCATCGGCACTGCCGGCGTAATCCAGCAGGTCATCGACGATCTGGAAGCTGATGCCCAGCGCATCGCCATAGGTGTGCAAGGCGCTGACCACAGCCTCGTCCGCACCCGCGATCACGCCGCCTGCCTCGGTTGCGGCTGAAAACAGCGCCGCCGTCTTGCCGCGCACCACCTTGAGGTAGATCGCCTCGTCCGTCGCCAGATCCTGCGCCGCGGTCAGTTGCAGAACCTCGCCTTCCGAAATCGTGGCGCTGGCATTGGCCAGAATGTCCAGAACGCGCAATGAGCCGGTTTCAACCATCAGCTGGAACGACCGGGCAAAGAGGTAATCGCCCACAAGCACGCTCGACTTGTTGTCCCACAGCAGGTTCGCGGTGGGCCGCCCGCGCCGACGTTCGCTTTCATCCACGACATCGTCATGCAGAAGCGTTGCCGTGTGAATGAATTCGACCGTGGCCGCCAGATGCACGTGATAGGGCCCGCCATAACCACAAAGCCGCGCTGCGGCCAGGGTCAGCATCGGGCGCAGGCGTTTGCCGCCGGCCTCGACCAGATGCGCGGTCACTTCCGGAATGCGCGGCGCATGTTCCGAGGCCATGCGGGCACGGATGAGGGTATCCACCGCCACGAGGTCATCCGCCAGGAAGCTGGCCAGACGCTCATGCGGTTTCGCGGCCGGGGTCTGCGCTGCGGTATCCAAACTCATGCCTGTTCCGTTACCTGTCTCGACAAAAGGAGCGGTTCGTTCATAGTGTCGGGCATGAAGGAACTTCTGCGCACCAACGACCCGACAGTGATCGCCTTTGCCACAGCGATCCTCGAGGGCGAGGATATAACCGTCTTTGCAATGGACGTCCACATGAGCGTTCTCGAGGGATCGATCGGTATCCTGCCCCGGCGGCTGATGGTACGTGACCAGGATCACTTCCGCGCCCGTTCGATTCTGGCCGATCATGACATCATCCCCGCCTGAGGAACTTTTTCCGTCCGAGGACCTGACGCTTGACGCCTTCCTGGGCGGCAGGGTGCGGGCGTTCCAGCCCAGACGGGGATATCGCGCGGCAATGGATCCGGTGCTGCTGGCGGCCGCGGTCCCGGCGCGGCCGGGGCAAGAGCTTCTTGAACTGGGGTGCGGAGCGGGGGTCGCAAGCCTCTGTCTTGCCAGCAGGGTGCCAGGCCTATCGTTGACAGGAGTCGAGCGGCAGCCGGCTTATGCCGATCTTGCGCGGCGAAATGCCGCGGAGAACGGGGCCCCCCTGACGGTGGTCTGCGCCGATCTGCAGATGCTTCCCTCCGATCTGCGGGACCGCAGCTTTGATCACGTTCTGGCCAACCCGCCTTATTATCCTGCCGCAGCCGGCACCCCGGCCCGGGATGCCGGGCGCGAGGCGGCACTGCGCGAGGAAACGCCGCTGAAGCTCTGGACGTCATGCGCCCTGCGCCGGCTCAGGCCGCGGGGTTGGCTGACGATGATCCAGGCGGCAGATCGCCTTTCGGATCTGCTGGTTGCGCTTGATGGGGCGGGCTCTGTCACCGTGCTGCCGATCGCACCGCGCCTGGGCCGGGCCGCGGGAAGAGTGATCGTGCAGGTTCGGAAACAGGGCAGATCGCCCTTGCGGCTGCTTGCACCCCTTGTCCTGCACCGGGGCAGCCGCCACGAAGGTGATGGCGAGGCCCATAGCCCGGCGGCTCAGGCCATTCTGCGCGAAGGGGCGCCGCTTGACTTGCAGGTTCGGGCGGAAACGCGCCCCTGATCGCGGCCCCTACGGTTTTGCGTGACGCGACTCGGGTATTGTGTTGGAATTGTGACATGGATGAAACCCGAGAGGAGAAGACCATGAGCCTGACGTCGCATCTGCAAGAGCTCCGCCGGAAACACCAGACTCTCTCCGACAAGGTCGAACAGGCGCAAAAACGCCCCTCGACCGATCCTGTTCAAATCGCGCAGCTCAAGAAGCAGAAACTGCGCCTGAAGGAAGAAATCACCCGTCTGTCGCAAGCCTAGCTGCGTTGTCCCTGGCGCGCGCCGCGATCAGCGCGCCACCAGCCACCAGAAGGGCTGCAAGCAGGATCGTGGCGGAAGGCTCGGACGCGCCCGCCACGATCAACGCAAGCGTCGAAAGCAGAGGTGCGGCATAGGAGGCGACGCCGAGCATCTGAATGTCGCCATGCTTCATGCCGATATCCCAGACATAGAATGCAAGGCCTACAGGCCCCAGACCCAATGCAATGACACAAAGCCAGCCAATGCCATCCTGTGGCCAGACTGTCGTTTCAAGCGCGAGATGGGCGATGGCCGAAAGAACCGCGCTGGCGATGCAGAACACGGCCACCGAATCCGTCGGCACGGCCCCCAGTCTGCGCGACAGCACGGAATAGGCGGCCCAGGTCAGGGCGGCAATGAACGCGAGGCCGAATCCGGGCAGCGCTGTGGCCGAAAGCGGCCCGCCTCTGTCCCCACCCAGCAGGATAAGCGCGGTTCCCGCCAGCGCCATGAGCGCGCCCAGAACATGCCGGGCAACAAGCCGTTCCCCCGGAAGAAGGCCCGAGAACAGCACGATCAGCAGCGGCCAGAGATAGGCGATGAGGCCCGCCTCGGCTGGCGGCGCCATGCGCAGCGCCGAGAAATAAAGCAGGTGATAGCCGAAAAGACCCAGTGTCCCGAAGGCATATACCCGCAAGGGCACGGCCCGCAGGCGCCTCAGCCCGCCAGTGCGAAAAGCCCAGACAAGCCCGATGCCGCCGCCGATGGCAAAACAGATCGCGTTCAGCAAAAGAGGCGGGACCGGTGCGGAACCGACCGTCAGCAGGGCCAGTAGCGACCAGAGCAGGATGGCGGCAAAGCCGGTCAGTGTGGCCTTGCGGCGGGAAACGGCAGGTAGGGTCATGGGGTTCTGGTCCTCCGGCCCGAACATGCCCGATCTGCCGTGCGATGCAAGGGGCGGCGGCCCGGTTCAGACGAAGAACTGACCGCCGTTCGCGGAAATCGTCGCTCCGGTGATGAAGCCCGCATCATCGGCCGCAAGAAACACCACGCAGCGGGCAATCTCTTCCGGCTCACCAAGCCGTCCGACCGGAATCTGCGGGATGATCCGCTCGTTCAGCACCTTTTCGTCGATTGCGCGGACCATCTCTGTCCCGATATAGCCGGGGCAGATCGCATTGACGGTTATGCCGGCGCGGGCGCCTTCCTGGGCAAGCGCCTTGGTAAAGCCCAGATCGCCCGCCTTCGCAGCCGAGTAATTCGCCTGTCCCGCCTGTCCCTTCTGTCCGTTGATCGAGCTGATGTTGATGACCCGGCCGAACTTGCGGTCACGCATCCCGTTCCAGACCGGATGGGTCATGTTGAAAAGCCCGGTGAGGTTGGTATCGACAACCTCTTTCCACTGCTGCGGGGTCATCTTGTGGAACATCGCGTCGCGGGTGATCCCGGCATTATTGACCAGAACGCTGATCGGGCCCAGATCGGCCTCGACCCGCCTGATCCCCTCGACGCAGGCATCGTAATCGGCCACCGACCACTTGTAGGTGGGAATGCCGGTCTCTGCGGTGAAGGCCGCCGCTGCTTCATCATTTCCGGCATAGTTCGCGGCGACTTCGTAGCCTGCAGCCTTCAGGGCAACGGAAATCGCGGCGCCGATGCCGCGCGAACCGCCTGTGACGAGTGCAACCTTTGCCATTTTTCCTCCCGCTCAGCATGAAATCTAGTTACACCAGCCTAAGGCCGTGCGCAATAATGTTGCGCACGGATTCGCCGGATCGACTGGGTGGTCAGGGCCGCTCCAGACACATGGCGACGCCCATTCCACCCCCGATGCAGAGGGTCGCAAGCCCGCGCCGGGCCTCCCGGCGCCGCATTTCGAACAGCAGCGTATTCAGAATGCGGCATCCCGACGCGCCGATCGGATGGCCGATGGCGATGGCGCCGCCGTTGACGTTCACCACCTCGGGGTTCCAGCCCATGTCCTTGTTCACTGCACAGGCCTGGGCGGCGAAGGCTTCGTTTGCCTCGACAAGGTCCAGATCCTCCGGCTTCCAGCCGGCTTTCTGCAGGGCCTTGCGGCTGGCATGGATGGGCCCGACGCCCATGATCGAGGGATCAAGCCCCGCCGTCGCATAGGAGGCGATGCGCGCCAGCGGGGTAAGGCCGCGGCGCTCGGCCTCGTCGGCGTGCATCAGCAGCACGGCGGCGGCGCCATCATTGATGCCGCTTGCATTGCCGGCGGTCACCGAACCGTCCTTGGCGAAGGCGGGGCGCAGTTTCTGCATCGCCTCGATCGTGGCCCCGTGACGGATATATTCGTCCTGATCCACCACCGTGTCGCCCTTGCGGGTCTTGACGGTGAAGGGGATGATTTCGTCGGCGAACCTGCCCGCCTTCTGCGCGGCTTCGGCCTTGTTCTGGCTTGCCAGCGCGAACTGGTCCTGCATCTCGCGCGAGATCTGCCACTGCTGCGCGACGTTCTCGGCGGTCTGACCCATGTGATAGCCATTGAAGGCATCCCACAGACCGTCCTTGATCATCGAATCGACGAAGGACATGTCGCCCATCTTGTGCCCCGCGCGCAGATGCGCGACATGGGGCGAAAGGCTCATGTTTTCCTGACCGCCCGCTGCGGCGATGGCGGCATCTCCCAACTGGATGTGCTGTGCCGCGAGGGCCACGGCACGCAGGCCGGACCCGCAAACCTGGTTTATGCTCCAGGCTGCGCTTTCGATCGGCAGGCCCGCCTTGACATGCGCCTGCCGTGCCGGGTTCTGGCCCTGACCCGCCGTCAGGACCTGGCCCAGGATCGTTTCAGAGACTTCTGCCTTGTCGATCCCGGCGCGGGCGACGACGGCCTCGAGTACCGCCGCGCCCAGATCATGCGCCGGCGTATTGGCAAACGCCCCGCTGAAACTGCCGACGGCTGTCCTGGCGGCTGAAACGATAACGACATTCGTCATAGAGGTCCTCTCCCTCGCAACAGGCGCGCGCAAGCTGCACGCCTTCAAACCTGTTGCTCAGCATGCCCGAGGCGCTGCGCGCGTCAAGGCAAATGCAGAGGCTCAGCCGCCGGTTGCTGCCGTGGGGGAAAGCCAGACGGGAGAAAGGCTCGGGCTGCCGAAGTAGTAGCCCTGCATGCAGTCGATGCCGATGCTGGTCAGGTAGGCGGCATCCTCGGCGCATTCGACGGATTCCGCCACCGTGAACATCTCGAAATGCCGGGCGATGGAGATGAGCGCCTTGGTGAGAACCTGATTGTCCGTATTGGCATGGATGCCGCGAATGAACTGCCCGTCGATCTTGAGCACGTCAAAGAAGAACTCCTTGAAGAAGCGGAAGGCGGTGTAGCCCGCGCCGAAATCATCAAGGGCAAAGGTGATCCCCCGGGCATGCAGATCATCGATGAAGACCGAAACCAGATCGGGGACGGCCATGGCCGAGGATTCCGTCACCTCGAGGATCAGCCGTTCGGCAATGGTCGGATCGGGGGCGAGCCCGGCTTCGAGCGTCCTCAGCCAGCGGGGATAGCCGATGGAGCGTGCGGACATGTTGATCGAGAGCCGAAGCCCCGGCTGTTGCGCCAGGGTTTCAAGCCCCAGTTCCAGTGCCAGGCAATCGATCATCCGCCCCAGTTCGGTCGTTTCTGCGACATCGATGAAATCGCGCGCGGGGATGACCCTGCCATTGCTGTCCATGATCCGCGCCAGGCCCTCATAGAAGGCAGGACGATCCGGGCGGCGCGCCTGCACGACGGGTTGAAAGGCAAGCATTACCCGCCGCGCCTCGACCGCCCGGCGCACAAGGGTCAGCGTTTCGCGATCCCGTTCGGCCAGTGCGAAGGAAAGCGGGCTGGAGTCGCCACCCGCTCCGAGGTCATATGATCCTGACATGCCCATGCCCCATGGATGCCTGCTGGCTTTCCTTCAGCTTGCCTGCCGGATCTTACCAAAATCTTAACTGGCGCGGCACTGGCGGGCCTGCCGCAGCGTCACTGCGCGATCAGAGCAGCAAGAATGGCCTTGGCCGAGGCGCTGTCCCAGTCGGCATCCCCGGTCAGACGCGCGACTTCGCGTCCGTCACGATCCAGGATCACCGTGACCGGCAGTCCCAGAACGCCCATTTCCCGCGAAAGCGCCGAGCGCGGGTCGCGCAGGATCGGAAGCCGGGTCACTTCGGCTTCGGTGAAGAAACGTTCGATCGCCGGGACCGGATTGCGTCCTGTTGCCACGGGCACGACGGCAAGATCCGGACCGCCCAGCGCGGCCTCGAGCCGGTCGAGCGAGGGCATCTCGTGTCTGCAGGGGGCGCACCAGGTCGCCCAGAAGTTCAGGACAACGATCTTGCCGTGATAATCGGACAGACGCTGTTCGGCATCCCCGGCATCCAGAAGCGCAATATCAGGGACCATGCGAGGCATGTCGTGGAATGACAGCTTGCGCATGTCGCCGTCCCGCAACGCCTGGAGAGACTCCTGGGCCGCTGCAGCATTTGCACCAAGGGCAAGGGCCGTGTAGAGGACGGCAAGACGGATCAGACGCATTTTCCCTCCGAAGGGCCGGACACATGACCAGCACAAGCCAGACATCCTCGAACGCCATGTGGGGCGGGCGCTTTGCCGCCGGTCCCGATGCGATCATGGAGGCGATCAATGCCTCGATCGGCTTCGACAAACGGCTTTACGCGCAGGATATCCAAGGCTCGCGCGCCCATGCCGCCATGCTGGCAGCGACAGGCATCATCAGCGATAGCGATGCCAGGGCCATCGGGGAAGGCCTGCTCACCGTCTTGTCAGAAATCGAGGCCGGAAACTTTCCCTTCCGCACCGAACTGGAAGACATTCACATGAATGTGGAGGCGCGGCTGAAAGAGGTCATCGGTGAACCGGCGGGCCGCCTGCACACGGCCCGAAGCCGCAACGATCAGGTGGCCACCGACTTCCGGCTGTGGGTTCGCGATCAGGCCGACGCGGCCATGGCGGGGATCGAGGCGCTGATGCGCGCCCTGCTGGACCAGGCCGACCGGGGTGCCGACTGGGTGATGCCCGGTTTCACCCATCTGCAGACGGCGCAGCCGGTGACCTGGGGCCACCACATGATGGCCTATGTGGAAATGCTGGGCCGTGATCTGTCGCGCTTTCGCGATGCGCGGGCGCGGATGAACGAATGCCCGCTGGGTGCGGCGGCGCTGGCCGGAACCTCGTTTCCCATCGACCGGCACATGACAGCGGCGGCGCTGGGCTTTGATCGCCCGGCGGCGAATTCGCTGGATGCCGTGTCGGACCGGGATTTCGCGCTTGAATTCCTGTCGGCGGCGGCGATCTGCGCCATGCATCTGTCGCGCCTTGCCGAAGAACTGGTGATATGGTCCTCGGCGCAGTTCCGCTTCGTGATCCTGTCGGACCGGTTCTCGACCGGATCGTCGATCATGCCGCAGAAGAAGAACCCGGATGCCGCAGAACTGCTGCGCGCCAAGATCGGCCGGATCCTTGGCGCGATGGTGGCGCTGTTCACGGTGATGAAGGGCCTGCCGCTGACCTATTCCAAGGACATGCAGGAAGACAAGGAACAGGTCTTCGACGCGGCGGATACGCTGATGCTGTCGCTTGCCGCGATGGAGGGCATGGTGCGGGACATGGCCGCGAACCGCCCGGCGCTGGAAGCGGCCGCCAGCGCCGGTTTTTCCACCGCGACCGATCTGGCCGACTGGCTGGTGCGGGCGCTGGGCCTGCCCTTCCGCGAGGCACACCACGTCACCGGCACGCTGGTGCGCATGGCCGAGGAAAAGGGCGTTGACCTGCCCGCGCTGTCGCTGGACGATATGCGGACGGTTCACGAGGGCATCACCGAGGATGTCTTTGCCGTTCTGGGGGTTCACAACTCGGTCGCAAGCCGCCAGAGCTATGGCGGCACCGCGCCCGATCAGGTGCGGGCACAGGTTGCCCGCTGGAAAGAGGTGCTGGGATGAACGCAGGTTCGCGGCTGGTGTTTGCGCTGCTGTCGGTGCTGCTGGTTGCGGCCTGCGGCGCCGATGGCCCCCCGCGCGAGGTTGGCGCCACCTGGCGCACGCAGGGCCCCCGCAGCGCCACGGGAACCGACATCGTCCTGAACGCCGACAATCGTACCGGCGTCTCGGTTTCGGGCGAGGCGCGGATCGGCGTCGTCGGGCGGCTCTGATGTCGCCGCTTCGGCTTCTGTATCTCGCGCTGGCGATCTGGGGCGCGATCCATCCGATGTATTACTTCATCGGCTGGTTCCGGAGCCATGGCTGGAGCCTTGGCGGCATGGTCGAGGCCTGGCATGCCAACGCCGCGACCTCGGGGCTGGTCTGGGATCTGACCATTGCCGCGGTGGCGCTGACTGTGTTCATCCTCGCCGAAACCTGGGTGCGCAAGAACTGGTTTGCGCTGATCGCCATTCCCGCCACCTTCGGCATCGGCCTGTCCTGCGGGCTGCCGCTTTATCTTTTTCTCAGAACCCGCCCGGTGACCTGATGGACCATTTCCTTTACCGCAACGGTGTTCTGCACGCCGAAGACGTGGCGCTGACCAAGATTGCCGCCGCTGTCGGCACGCCGTTCTACTGTTATTCGACCGCCACGCTGGAACGCCATTTCCGTCTGTTCCAGGAGGCGCTGGCACCCCTGCCGCATCTGGTTTGCTTTGCGATGAAGTCGAACAGCAACCAGGCAGTGATCCGCACGCTTGGGCAACTGGGTGCGGGGATGGACGTCGTATCGGGGGGCGAATATCTCCGCGCCCGGGCCGCGGGCGTGCCTGGCGACAGGATCGTCTTTTCCGGGGTTGGCAAGACGCGGGCCGAAATGCGCCAGGCACTGACCGGCGGCATCCGCCAGTTCAATGTCGAAAGCGAGCCCGAGCTTCTGGCCCTGTCCGAAATCGCGCATGGTCTGGGCCTGCGGGCGCCAGTCGCGGTGCGGGTCAATCCCGATGTCGATGCCAGGACGCATGAAAAGATCGCCACCGGCAAATCGGAGAACAAGTTCGGCATCCCCATCGCCCGCGCCCGCGAGGTCTATGCGCTTGCCGCCCGGCTTCCGGGCATCGAGGTTGTCGGGGTCGATGTGCATATCGGCAGCCAGCTGACGGATCTGGAGCCCTTCCGGCAGGCCTATGAAAAGGTGGCCGAACTGACCCTCGCTTTGCGCGCTGACGGTCATGTCATCCGGCGGCTCGACCTGGGCGGCGGCCTGGGCATCCCTTACGAACGCTCGAACAGTGCGCCGCCCCTGCCGACCGAATACGGCCAGCTCATCAAGGAGACGCTGGGCCACCTGGACTGCGAGATCGAGATCGAGCCCGGCCGCCTGATCTCGGGCAATGCCGGGGTGCTTGTGTCGCAGGTGATCTATGTGAAGCACGGCGAGGGACGTGACTTCCTCATCCTCGATGCGGCGATGAACGATCTGATGCGCCCGTCGCTTTATGGAGCGCATCATGACATCGTGCCGGTGCACGAGCCCGCCCCGGGGGCCGCGCAGCAGCCCTATGACGTGGTCGGCCCGGTCTGCGAAACCGGCGATACCTTCGCGAAGCAGCGGAATCTGCCGCGCCTTGCCGCCGAGGATCTTGTCGCCTTCCGGTCCGCTGGGGCCTATGGCGCGGTGATGGCATCGGAATACAACACCCGCCCCCTGGTCCCGGAGGTGCTGGTCAAGGGCGATCAATTCGCCGTCATTCGACCACGCCCGACATTTGACGAAATCATAAACCGGGATACCATGCCTCACTGGCTGTAACCGCCTCTGCGCCGTTTCTGCGTCCGTTCGGCGAGGTGGGCAGGCGACGGGGCGGCCTGTGACGGATCGCCTGTAACGGACGGCCATGAGGGGATGGTGGCAATCCCCGCCCGCGCGGGCGCAGAGGGCCGGAAAGGGAGCATGATCAAGCCTCGGATCGCATCGACCTCAGCCCGGGCCCGGGCGACTGCGGTGGCGATCCCGTCGCCGCTGAAATGGCCGCTGCGCATGACCCTGGCCGGCATGTGGGCCGAAATGCTGCTGCGCGCGTTCTGGCCGCTCTGGAGCCTCGCGTTCCTGGTTATCGCGGCGCTTGCCTTCGGGCTGCAGGATATTGCGAGCGATCGCCTGCTGTCGCTTCTGGGCGGTGCGGTTCTGGCAGGGCTTCTGGGTGCCGGTGTCCATGCCTGGCGGCGCTATCGGGCGCCAGGCCTGTCGCAGGCGCTTGATCGGCTGGACCGGACGATGCCGGGGCGTCCGATCGCGGCCCTGAATGACCATCAGGCGGTCGGCGGTGATGATCCCTTCGTCCGGGCCGTGTGGGAGGCGCATATCGCCCGGATGGCAGCGCGTCTTTCTGCGGCCCGCGCCCCTGCGCCCGACCTGCGGCTTGCCGAACGTGATCCCTATGCGCTGCGATATGCGGCGCTTCTGGCCCTGGTAATGGCGCTGATCTTTGGTGCGCCCACGCGGGTGGCCGAGCTTGCGGATCTCGCGGCCCCGCGCGGCGGTGCCGAGGCGGCGCTGGCCGGACCCGGCTGGGAGGCCTGGTTGCGCCCCCCTGCCTATACCGGTCGGCCGGTGATCTACCTCAATGAAGCCCCGGAAGGGCCACTTCGGGTGCCCGAAGGCAGCGCGGTGACGGTCCGCCTTTACGGGGGCGACGCCTCGGGGGTGCGGGTCGAACAGGATGTTGCCGATCAGGAGGATGCGACCGAGTTCGAGACGATGCGTGACGGTCGGATCGCCATTCTGGGTCAGGGGGGGCGGGAATGGCAGATCATCGTCATCCCGGATCTAACGCCGATCATCACCCTCGCAGGCCCTGTGACCCGCGAGGCTGCCGGGCAGATGCGGCAGGCGTTTTCGGCCAGCGACGACTACGGCATCGTCGCGGGCCGGGCCGAGATCACGCTGAACCTGCCCGCAGTGCAGCGCCAGCACGGTCTTGCACCGCCGCCCGAACCGCGCGCGCCCCTGGTGCTGGACCTGCCGATGCCTCTGTCGGGCAGCCGGGCAGAGTTTGACGAGGCGCTGGTCGAGAACCTTTCGGATCACCCCTGGGCAAACCTGCCGGTGCAGATCCGTCTGGTCGCCGTGGACGCACGCGGACAGGAAGGCGAGACCGCGTTGTCCGACATGGTATTGCCCGGGCAGAGGTTCTTCGATCCGCTCGCTGCGGCGATCGTGGAATTGCGGCGTGATCTTCTGTGGACACGCGAGAGCGCGCCGCGCGTCGCGCAACTGCTGCGCGCCGTGACCCACCGCCCGGAAAGCTTCATCCGCAACGAGCGGGCATTCCTGCAGCTACGCGTGGTGATGCGGCAGCTTGACGCCGCGCTGGCCGCAGGACTTACGCCCGAGGCACGGGACGAGATTGCCGCGGCGCTCTGGGAAGTTGCGCAACTGATCGAGGCGGGTGATCTTGACTCTGCGCGCGAACGTCTGGACCGGGCGCAGGATCGGCTGTCCGAGGCGATGCGCAATGGTGCCGACGACTCCGAGATCGCCGAGTTGATGCAGGAATACCGTGAGGCGCTGCAGGATTACATGCGCCAGCTTGCCCAAGAGCAGCGGAATGACCCCGAGCGGGACCTTGCCGACGCTCCCCCCGAGTCAACGATGACGGGCGATCAGCTTCAGGACATGCTCGAAGAATTGCAGCGGCTGATGGAAGAGGGCCGCATGGCCGAGGCGGCGGAATTGCTCGAGATGCTCCGGCAGATGATGGAAAACATGCAGGTCGTCGAGGGGCAGGGCGGTCAGGGCGAAGACGGGCGCAATGCGATGCGCGACCTGGGTGACATGCTGCGAGATCAGCAAGGGCTGAACGACGACACCTATCGCGATCTTCAGCAGCGCTTTGGCGAGGGCGGCGAGGGTGCCGGGGGTGACGAACTGCCCGACCGGCAGGGCGCCCTGCGCGACCGGCTGCGCGATCAGGGGGAACGTCTGCCCGGCCAGGGCGGCCGCGAGGGAGAAGAGGCGCGCCGGCGGCTGGACGAGGCAGGCCGCGCGATGGAGCAGGCCGAGCGCGCCCTGCGCGAGGGCAATGGCGCCGAGGCGCTGGATCGTCAGGCCGAAGCCATGGAGGCTCTTCGGGAAGGGATGCGCAGCCTCGGCGAAGCCCTCGCCGGACAAGAGCCCGATCAGGGCGGGCAGCAAAGCGGTCAGGCGGGCCGGTCGGATCCGGAAGGCCAGCGCGATCCGCTGGGCCGTCAATCGGGTGCGACAGGCCACTTGGGCAGCGACGACAACGTGCTTGAGGGGGGCGATATCCGCCGTCGCGCCGATGAGCTGTTGCAGGAACTGCGCCGCCGGTCCGGAGAACAGGACCGCCCTGCGCATGAGCTGGATTACCTGCGCCGGCTGCTGGACCGCTTCTGATCAGCGCAGCTGCGCGTCAAGCCACTGGCGGCCCAGGTTGATCTGCGTTTCGTAGGCCGAGAGCGCGGGGGCCAGCGCAGGCCATTCGGTGCGGATGATGGGTGACAGGGCATAAAGCGCGACAAGCGCTGCCGCTGCACCCGCCACGAAACCGAAGCCAAGCCGGAAGCCGCGCCGCTGCCCTTCCCGACGGGTCGTGGCGCGGATCCGTGCGGTCGCGTGCAGCGCCGAGGTGATTTCCGCGATGTCCGGCAGCGGCGCAGTCAGGGGCGGCTGCGCGGGCAAACGTGCCGCGCGAAGGGCAACTTGAGGCGCTTCCTCCTCGGGCTGGTGCGGACCGCCCGTCGGGACAGGAGCCGCTTCGGGTTCCGGGTGCGGGGCATTCGCGCGTGCCGCGTCCGGCCCGGACTGCTCGGGCAGAGCGGCGGCGCCGGGCGCGGGCCGAGTGGCAATGGCAGGCTCCCGGTGGGGCGGCACGGCATGCGGGATCCGGTCGGATTGCGAGGCCGGCGTTGTCTCCGGGATCGGCTCTGCCTGCGGGGAGAATGAGGTCATATCCACCGAAGCGACGGGATCGCGTTGACGGGCGCGGGCTTCGCGTTCCGCCTCTTCGCGCAGGATGCTGACGACCGCATCGTCAAGCGCGCGGCGGCGGGTCCGCGACGCCCCCTCGGGGCTGGCGGTTGCCGGGGCCCCGGTCTGGGGCGGGGGCGAGGGATGCGGCAAGGACGGGATCGTCTTGTGCGACGGTTGGGCGGCTGTCTCTGCCGCCTGTCCCGGCGCGGTTGGCGGGGCGGCAAACCACCGGAAGTCGCAGGCCGAACACAGTACTTCGCGCCCGGCTTCGGGAATGGCATCCGCACCGACTTCATACTGGGCGGTGCAGTTCGGACAGATCAACCGCATGTGATGGTTCAGATCCCTCTGGCCCGTCTGCCCCTGTGGCCCCGGGCCTCGGCATGTTGTAGCAACTGGCTGGAATTTATCCAAGCCTTTGTGGCGAGGGCGATTGAAAGCCGCGCCGCATTGCGCGACATTGCCGCCGACACTACCAGGAGCGCTGCGTGATCGACCTACAGAATGTCGCCTACAGCTATGGCGGGGGCGAGCTGCTTTCCGACATTACCTTCCGCCTCGCACCCGGGTCGTTCCATTTCCTCACCGGGCCTTCTGGCGCCGGCAAGACCACGTTCCTGAAGCTTTGCTATGCCGAGCTTCAGCCGACCGCCGGCCATATCCAGATCTTCAACCGCGACGGGCGCAACCTGTCGCGCGACGAGGTGGCGACGGTGCGCCGCAAGATCGGCGTCGTCCATCAGGACTGTGCCTTCCTCGATCATCTTACCCTGGCTGAGAACGTGGCCTTGCCGCTGATGGTGGCGGGGATGGAGCCGCATCCCGACGATCTGCGCGACCTGCTGAACTGGGTCGGCCTGCGCACCCAGGCCGAGGCGCTGCCGCCCCAGCTTTCCGGAGGCGAACGGCAACGCGCCGCACTTGCGCGGGCAGTGATCATGTCGCCCGATGTGATCCTGGCGGATGAACCGACGGGCAACCTGGACTGGGAGATGTCGATGCGGCTTCTGGCGTTGCTGGTCGAACTGAACCGGATGGGCAAGACGGTGCTGATCGCCACCCACGACCTCAACCTGATCCGCAGCGCCAAGGCGCAGGTCGCGGCGCGGGTGTTGCGGATCCAGAACCGGCGACTGCAACTGGCGGGGGCAGATCTATGAGCCGTCTGTTCCAGCTGTTGCAGATGGGGGCAAGCCCCGCCGACCGGATCGTGCCGCCCACCGGCTATACCGCGCGTCTGACCACCTTTACCGCTGCGGCGATGGCGTTTCTGGCGGTCTTTGCCATGGCGCTGTCGCTGGCCTCGGGGCGGCTGGCCGACCGCTGGGAGACGGCGCTTGCGAAAAGCGCCACGATCCGTCTTGCCGCGCCCGAGGATCAGCTTGCCGCACAGACGGCGGCGGTGCTGGAGGTTTTACGCACGACGCCCGGGGTGACGCAGGCGCGGATCATCCCACCCGAGGAACAGCGCGCGCTTCTGGAGCCCTGGTTCGGCCCCGACCTGCCGGTCGAGACATTGCCCTTGCCTCAGCTGATCGAGGTTCTTGGCGAAACCTATGATACGGAAGGGCTGCGCTTGCGCCTTGCGGCCGAAGCGCCGGGCGCGATCTTTGACGATCACACCCGGTGGCGACGGCCGTTGGTCAGCGCGGCGAACCGGCTGCGGCTGCTGGGCGCAGCGGCGATTCTTCTGATTGCGGGGTCGGTTGCGGCAATGATCACGTTGGCGGCGGGTGCGGCACTGTCGGCAAATGCTCAGGTCATCCGCGTGCTGCGCCTGGTGGGCGCGCGCGATGCCTTCATCGCGCAGGCCTTCGTGCGGCGCTTCACGCTGCGGGCGCTGGGCGGCGCGGCGCTGGGCACGGCACTGGGGATGCTCGGCATCTTCCTGCTGCCCGCCGCCGACGAGGCGGGCGGTTTCCTGACAGGGCTTGGCTTTCAGGGCTGGCACTGGCTCTGGCCGCTTGCCATTCCGCTGCTCTCGGCTGTCGCGGGATATCTGGCAACCCGGGCCGCGGCGCAACGCGCCCTTCGGGAGTTGCAGTAGATGGCTGCGCTGCAGTGGGTCCGGTCGCTTCTGTTCATCATCCAGATGTATGTGGCGATGGCCGTCCTTGCGCTGTGGTTCACGCCTTTTGCCTTGTTCCGGCGGCAGGCCGTCTTCGACGCGGTCCACGCCTACTGCCGCTGGGTCCGGTTCTCGGCGCGCTGGATGGTCGGTCTGCACACCGAGGTGCGCGGCCCGGTCCCGCAGGATGAGGTTCTTGTAGCTTCCAAACACCAGTCGTTTCTGGACATCATCCTGATCGTCAGCGTCCTGCCGCGCCCCAAGTTCATCATGAAGAAAGAACTGAAATGGGCGCCGATCCTGGGATGGTACGCCCTGCGCATGGGTTGCATCCCGGTTGATCGTGGCAAGCGGGGCGCAGCAATCCGGCAGATGCTGGCCGATGTGCGGGCGGGGCGGCAGGATCCTGGACAGCTTGTCATCTTTCCGCAGGGCACGCGCGTTGCGCCGGAGGCAAGGCATCCCTACAAGAAGGGCACTGCCGCGCTTTATGAAGAGCTTGGGCAGGAATGTGTTCCTGCCGCCACCAACGTGGGCATGTTCTGGCCGCGCCACGGAATCTATCGCCGCCCCGGCTGTGCGGTGGTCGAATTCCTGCCGCGATTGCCGGCGAGCCTCCCCCGGGAGGATTTCATGGCAAGCCTCGAATCCATGATCGAGACGGCCTCGGACCGTCTGATCGCCGAGGCGCGGCACAAGGAGCAAGGCTGATGGACTATGTCACGACCCCCGAGGCGCTTGAGGCGCTTTACGGCACACCATCCGAGGCGGCGCTTCTGAAGGTGGCGCGACGGCTCACACCCGCCTATCAGGCCTGGATCGAGGCCAGCCGGTTCTGCATCCTGTCCACGGTCGGCCCCGGCGGCACGGACGCGAGCCCGCGCGGCGACGACGGTCCGGTCGTGCGGGTGATGGACCCAGGCACGCTGGCGCTGCCCGACTGGAAGGGCAATGACCGGATCGACTCGCTCCGCAACATCGTTGCGGACGGGCGGGTGTCGCTGATGTTTTTCATTTCTGGCGCCAGCAATGTCGTGCGGGTGAACGGGCAGGCCCGGGTGACGGCGGACGCGGCGCTGCGCGAAAGCTTCGCCCGCGGCGGGCATTTGCCGCGCAGTGTGATTGTCCTTGTGATCGAGGAGGTCTACGCGCAATGCGCCCGCGCAATATTGCGCAGCCGGCTCTGGACCGCCGAGCATCACGCCCGGAGCCTTCCCTCCATGGGTGATATCCTGCGCGAGCTTTCCGAAGGCCGCTTTGACGGCGCCGCCTACGACAGCGCCTGGCCCGAGCGCGCCCGCACCACCATGTGGTGACGCACTGGCAGGCCTTCCGCACCCGGGCAGGTAACGGCCGGATCTGGCGGATGCGTGAAGCCAGCGTGACCTGGATTCGCGGCCATCGTGGTCAATCGTGCTGACCCTTGGCCGCAGAGTATTGGAAGGGGGGGGCAATCATCGGCCGCCCTTCACGACAGTCAAATCCGCCGGGCCGCATACGCGGGACGGGCAGCAGGCGCACAGCCTCCAGATGGCAGTGCGTCATGCGCCAACCGGTACCCTCGCCTCAGGCGGCAAGACCCTTGGTGCCCATGTCCAGATACTTCTGGCGCCGGTCGCGGATCAGCGCATCGGGTTTCTTTGCCGACAATTCCTTCAGCATGACCTCGACGGCCCGTCCGACACTGGCGATCGTTTCGTTGCGGGCGCGGTGGGCGCCGCCCAGCGGCTCCTTGATGATGCGATCGATCACGCCCAGCTTGTGCAGGTCCTGCGCCGTCAGGCGCAGCGCCTCGGCCGCTTCGCGCATCTTCTCGGCATCCTTCCAGAGGATCGAGGCGCACCCTTCCGGGCTGATCACCGAATAGACGGAATGCTCAAGCATCGCGATGCGGTTGGCTGTCGCGAAGGCCACCGCCCCGCCCGAACCGCCCTCGCCGATGATGACCGAGATCAGCGGCACACCGATTTCAAGGCATTTCTGAGTCGATCGGGCGATGGCCTCGCTCTGGCCCCGCTCTTCGGCTCCCTTGCCGGGATAGGCGCCGGGTGTATCGACCAAGGTGATCACCGGCAGGCGGAAACGGTGCGCCATGTCCATCAGACGGATCGCCTTGCGATAGCCTTCGGGGCGCGCCATACCGAAATTGCGCTCGATCCGCGTCTTGGTGTCATGGCCCTTTTCATGGCCGATCACCATCACCGGCTGATCGCCGAACCGTGCCAGCCCGCCCATCACCGCATGGTCATCGGCGAAATTGCGGTCGCCGGCGAGCGGCGTATATTCTGTGAACAGCGCCTCGATATAGTCCTTGCAATGCGGCCGGTCGGGATGGCGCGCCACCTGGCACTTCCGCCAGGGCGTCAGATCGCGGTAGAGATCCTTGAGCATCGCCTCGGCTTTGCGATCAAGCGCCGCCGCCTCTTTTTCGACATCCATCTCTTTGTTCGCGCGGGCCATGGCCCGCAGTTCCTCGGCCTTGCCTTCGATTTCGGCCAGCGGCTTTTCGAACTCGAGATAATTCATGCCATGCACTCCAGAGGTTGGTCGCTGCTATATGACGCTGCAGGGCCGGATTTGCAACGGCGCGCCGGGCGCCCCCCGGCAGCATGTCGCCCGCGCCCCTGCCGGTGGATCTGCGGGTGGACGGTGGATGCAGCAACGCCCCGGAGTGACCCGGGGCGTGCCTCCTCCCGTTTCCTGCCTGACCCTCCCCGGCTGGCAGGACGGATTCCACAGCGGGCGACCGAAGCGCATCATCCGATCGGCAGGATCGATCGGCGCGACGCAACAAAGTGTCGCCAGGCTGTCACGAATTGTTAATTACATGCGCGGCCTGCCGCAAGGGCATTCATCACCGCTGAAGGTGATTTGTTGACTTGCGACAGAAGCGGCCTTGGCGCACAAAGTTTCGGCCAGATAGGCCATTTGCCGCGGATTCTTGCTTGGTTGGCCAGGTTATGAAGGGAAAACCCCAAGACATTTCACGCGCCTTGGCGCATCCTGCCGGAAATCAACGAGAGGCACGCGATGATCGAGACCCCTTATCTTCTTTTCCTTGGAGATGCTCCGGACCAGCTTGCAGCGAAGGTTGCCCAAGGCATCCGCGACTGGCGACCCGAATATGCCCTGGGCCAGTTTCGCATGCCGGGGTGCCGGGCCGACATGAAGCTTCCGGACATGACCCTGGCCGAGGCGCGGGCGGCCGGCTGCAAGACGCTGGTTGTCGGCGTGGCGAACCGGGGCGGCGTGATCTCGGAAAGCTGGATCAAGGTGCTGGTCGAGGCTTTGGCTGAAGGGTTCGACCTGGCCAGCGGCCTGCACAACCTGCTGCGTGACGAACCTGTCCTGGTGGAGGCGGCCGCGCGCTTTGGCTGCAACCTTTATGACGTGCGGGTGCCTTCGGTCGAATATCCGATCGCGAACGGGCGCAGACGCAGCGGCAAGCGTATGCTTGCAGTCGGAACCGATTGTTCGGTTGGCAAGATGTACACGGCGCTTGCGATGGACAAGGAAATGCGCGCGCGGGGCATGAAGTCCACCTTCCGCGCGACGGGCCAGACCGGGATCCTGATCACCGGCGATGGTGTCCCGCTGGATGCCGTGATTGCCGATTTCATGGCCGGCTCGATCGAATGGCTGACGCCCAATAACGCCGAGGATCACTGGGACCTGATCGAGGGACAGGGCAGCCTTTTCCACGTCTCCTATTCCGGCGTGACACTGGCGTTGATCCATGGCGGACAACCGGACGCACTGGTGCTGTGCCACGAACCGACCCGGCCGCACATGCGCGGGCTTCCGGACTACCAGCTTCCCACGCTCGAGGCGCTGCGCGATGCGGCGCTTCTGATGGCGCGGGTGGCAAACCCGGATGTGAAGGTGGTGGGTATCTCGATCAACACCCAGCATATGGGTGACGAGGAGGCCCGCGCCTATCTGGCCAAGGTCGAGTCCGAGATGGGCCTTCCGACGGTCGATCCGTTCCGCCATGGTGCCGGACGGCTGGTGGACGCGCTTGCCGCGATCTGATCTGCTGCATCACGATTGCCAATGGCCGGGCCGCCCGCTGCGCCCGGTCGTGGCCCCGGCCCGTCCGGCCATGTGCCAGGGCCGGGCCTGCTTCCCAGAGGAGATACCATGCGCCTGACGGTCACCCCCGATACATTCCGCCTTGCCGAGGTGTTCACGATCAGCCGCGGCAGCCGCACCGAGGCCCGCGTGCTGACGCTGCACATCGAAGACGCCGGGCAGGTGGGCCGCGGCGAATGCGTGCCCTATGCCCGTTATGACGAAACGCTTGAGTCGGTGACGGCCCAGATCGAGGCGCTGGCCCTGCCGCTGGACCGCCATTCGCTGCAGACGGCGCTGCCGGCGGGCGCGGCGCGCAATGCGGTGGACTGTGCGCTGTGGGATCTGGAGGCGCGTCAAACCGGCCGCCGGGTGTGGGAACTGGCGGGCCTTGCCGCGCCGGGGCCCGAACTCACGGCCTTTACCCTGTCGCTGGACACGCCTGAACGGATGCGCGAGGCGGCGGCGCGCAACGCCCATCGTCCGCTGCTGAAGATCAAGCTTGGAACCCCCGATGACATGGCGCGGCTGGAAGCGGTGCGCGCCGGCGCGCCCAAGCCGCGGATCATCGTCGATGCGAATGAGGGCTGGACGGCCGAGGTCTATGCCGAACTTGCGCCGCATCTGTTGCGGCTGGGTGTGGCGATGGTCGAACAGCCGCTACCGGCGGGCGCGGACGACATGCTGGCCGAAATTGCCCGCCCCCTGCCGGTCTGCGCCGACGAAAGCTGCCATGACCGTCACAGCCTTCCGGGGCTGAAGGGCAAGTATGACATGGTGAACATCAAGCTCGACAAGACCGGCGGGCTGACCGAGGCGCTGGCGCTGAAGGAACAGGCGCTGGCGGAAGGCTATCAGATCATGGTCGGCTGCATGGTCGGGTCGTCGCTGGCGATGGCGCCGGCGGTGCTGGTGGCACAGGGCGCGGCGGTGACCGATCTTGACGGGCCGCTGCTTCTGGCCGAAGACCGCGAAGACCCGCTGCTGTTCGATTCAGCCGGGGTACATCCTTCGACACCTGCCCTCTGGGGCTGATCCGCCCGAAACTGAACGGAGAACGACACGATGAGCCGGACTGTCTATGTGAATGGTCTCTATCTGCCCGAGGAAGAGGCCAAGGTCTCGGTTTTCGACCGTGGCTTCCTGATGGCCGATGGCGTCTATGAGGTGACGAGCGTCCTGGGCGGCAAGCTGATCGATTTTGCGGGCCATGCGCGGCGTCTGGCCCGGTCGCTCGCGGAGCTGGAGATGAAGAACCCGCTCACCGAAGACGAGCTGCTGGCCATCCATCGCGAACTGGTGGCCCGCAACGATCTCGTGGACGGGATGATCTACCTGCAGATCACGCGCGGGGCCACCGATCGTGATTTCCTGTTTCCGGAAAATGCCGAGCCGACGGTGGTACTGTTCACCCAGTCGAAGCCGGGTCTGGCTGATAACCCGACGGCGAAAGTGGGCATCAAGGTGATCTCGATCCCCGACATCCGCTGGGGGCGGCGCGACATCAAGACGGTGCAACTGCTGTATCCCTCGATGGGCAAGATGATGGCCAGGAAGGCCGGTGCCGACGACGCCTGGATGGTCGAGGACGGCGAGGTGACCGAGGGCACATCGAACAACGCCTATATCGTCAAGGGCGGCAAGATCATCACGCGGCACCTGGGCAACGAGATCCTGCATGGCATCACCCGCTCGGCGGTGCTGCGCTTTGCCCGCGAGGCGCAGATGGAAGTCGAGGAGCGCCCCTTCACGGTGGATGAGGCCAAGGCGGCCGATGAGGCCTTCATCACCTCGGCCTCGGCCTTCGTCATGCCGGTGGTGCAGATCGACGGCGTGAGCCTTGGCGCCGGCACGCCCGGCCCGGTGGCCCTGCGCCTGCGCGAGATCTATCTCGACGAGATGCGCAAGGCGGCCGTCTGATCTGACGCAAGAAGCCGACGCCCCGGTTTTGCAGGAAGGCCGCGCCCCGCGCGGCCTTCAGCCATTCCAGGGGGCAGCCCTGGATCAGCCCTTGTTCCCGTCGCCGACATTCTCGCGGAAGGCGACATCGAAGGCAGCTTTCTGATCTTCGCTCGCCTCGCGCTGGTGCAGCGCGCGCCAATCGTCATAGGGCATGCCATAGACGATCTCGCGGGCTTCATCCTTGCCCATCTCGATGCCCCGTTCATTCGCTGCTTCCTGATACCAGCGGCTCAGGCAGTTGCGGCAGAACCCGGCCAGGTTCATCAGGTCGATGTTCTGAACTTCGGGCCGCTTTTCCAGCAGATGCTCCATGAGCCGGCGGAACGCCGCGGCTTCAAGCTCGGTCCGTGTGGCTTTGTCCATGTGATGTCTCCCTTTCGTCAGAGATTGGCTTGCCCAAGTGCGGCTTCAAGAAGCGGGGCCAGACGATCTGCCCAGGCCTGCTGTTGTGCCGGCGTGGCGATCAGATCGTGGCGCAGTTCGACAAGCGCATTGGGCCGCCCGGTCTGCAGCGCGTGACGGTCGATGGCATCGCCCGGCAGATGCCCGGCATAGGGTTGGTTTTCACCCACACAGAGATCGGGTTCTGCCCGCAGCAGATCGATCAACGGGCGCGCGAGCCGGTCGTCGCGTCCGAAAAGGATGCCAATGTGCCAGGGGCGCGGGCTACGCGCTCTGAGACGGGGCGTGAAGCTGTGAATCGCGACGATGGCCGTATCGGAACGTCGCGCGGCGAGATCGGCCAGCGCGTCGTGATAGGGCCGGTAGAGGCGTTCCAGCCGGCGCTGAAGCTCTTCCGGGCCGGCATGGCGGTTGGCGGGGATGATGGTCCCGTCATAAAGCTTCATCAGCAGCGTGGGATCATCCTCGCCCCGGTTCGGATCGATGACCAGCCGGGAAAAATTCGACAGGATGGCCGGCGCATTCAGCCGTTCGGCCAGCGCCCGGGTCACCCCTGCCGCGCCCAGGTCATAGGCGATGTGGCGGCCCATGTCCGCGGGAGTGATGCCGAGGTCGCCGCCATTGACCCAGTCGGGGATGGTATTGGTGGCGTGATCGCAGGTCACAAGCCAGCGGGATGGGCGGTCGGCGCCGATGATGTGGAAGGGCTGATATGGCATGGTTTTCCCCGGATCGTCACAGGCCTTTAACCAATCCCGGGGTAAAGCGCCAGTTGCCCAAGGGGCAGATTTCGGCCATACAGACCGTGGCCCACCGCGATTACGATGACAAGAAACAGGGGTACGAGGCAGGATGAGACGCCTTCGCAACGTGAAGATCGTGGCCACCTTGGGCCCGGCATCGAACGACTACGAAACAATCCGCGCATTGTTCGAAGCGGGGGCGGATGTGTTCCGCCTTAACATGAGCCACGGCGGCCATGACGAAATCCGCGCGCGCCACGAGATCATCCGCCGGATCGAGGCTGACACCGGTCGCCCGATTGCCATCCTGGCCGATCTGCAGGGCCCGAAACTGCGCTGCGGCCAGTTCGCGCGCGGGGAAGAGGATCTGGCCGTCGGGCAGGCGTTCCGGCTTGATCTCGATCCGGCGGATGGCGACGCCCGGCGCGTGACGCTGCCGCATCCCGAGATTTTTGCAGCACTTGAGCCCGGCGCGACCCTTCTGGTCAACGACGGCAAGATCCGCCTGCGGGTGGAGGAGTGTGGCAAGGATTTCGCCAACTGCACGGTTCTCGCCGGTGGCGTGATTTCGAACCGCAAGGGTGTCAACGTGCCGGATGTGGTGCTGCCGCTTGCCGCGCTGTCGGACAAGGACCGGCGCGATCTGGAGTTCGTCTGTGAGCTGGGCGTGGACTGGCTGGCGCTGTCCTTCGTGCAGCGCGCCGCCGATGTCGAAGAGGCGCGTGCGCTGGCCCGCGGTCGCGCAGCCATCCTTTCGAAGATCGAGAAGCCGGCCGCGGTCAAGGCCTTCCCTGAAATCCTGGCCGTTTCGGACGGGATCATGGTCGCCCGTGGTGATCTGGGCGTGGAACTTCCGGTTCAGAATGTGCCGCCGATCCAGAAGCGTCTGATCCGCGGTGCGCGTGCGGCGGCCAAGCCGGTGATCGTGGCAACCCAGATGCTGGAAAGCATGATCGAAAGCCCTATGCCCACGCGCGCCGAAGTGTCGGATGTGGCGACCGCGATCTATGAGGGCGCGGATGCGGTGATGCTGTCGGCGGAGTCGGCCGCCGGAAGTTTCCCGGTCGAGGCGGTCACGACGATGAACAACGTCGCAATCGAGGTCGAGAGCGATCAGACCTATCGCGACGTCATCGAGGCCAGCCGCAAGGCCGAGCGCAAGACCATCGCCGACGGCATCGTCGCCGCTGCGCGCGAAATCGCCGAAACCACCGAGATCCGTGCAATCTGCTGCTTTACCCAAAGCGGCACCACGGTATCGCTGGTGGCGCGCGAACGGCCCCGCGTGCCCATCATCGCGCTTACGCCGCTGGCGCGGACGGCACGGCGGCTGTGCCTCACCTGGGGCACCCATTGCGTGATGGTCCCGCCGGTAGATCGGTTCAAGGGCGCGGTGGTCAGCGCAGCCCGCGCCGCGCGCGAATACGGCTTCGCAACCGAAGCCGATCAGATCGTCGTCACGGCGGGTGTGCCCTTCAACGTGGAAGGCACGACGAACATCCTGCGCGTTGCTCCCTGCGAGGAACGCCTGATCTACCGGACTGATCCGGAATGATGGCCCTGGAATCTTACCGGTAATCTCTCCTGCAGGAGGCGCGATGGCTGCGGATCTGCTGATTGTCGTCGGTGTGGTTCTTGCAGGATTTGGGTGCGTCGGTGTCGTCTCGGACCACAGCGAACGGCGCCGTCCGCGTGGTACGGCGCTGCTGGTTCTGATCGGCGTCGCGTTCCTTCTGGCTGGGGCCTGGCGTCAGCCGGGTGGTTTCCGCTGGGAAAGCCTGCCGCTTGCCTTCGTTCATGTCGCGGCCCGGATCGTGAACTGACCTTTTTCGGTTGCCAAACCCTCGGGCGCCGCCTATACGGCGCGCTCGATACCCCGCGCGTCCGGCCTATGTGGCATGCCGAGTCGCGTGTAAACCGCCTGAAAAGGAGATGGAAATGCCCAAGATGAAGACCAAGTCCAGCGCCAAGAAGCGCTTCAAGATGACCGCGACCGGCAAGGTCAAGGTCGGTCAGGCCGGCAAGCGGCATGGCATGATCAAGCGGACGACCAAGTTCATCCGTGACGCTCGTGGAACGACGGTGCTTTCGGCGCCCGACACCAAGATCGTCAAGACCTACATGCCCTACGACCGCTAAGGAGGCTGGACAATGGCACGCGTTAAATCCGGGGTTGTTACCCACGCCCGTCACCGCAAGGTCGTCAAGGCTGCAAAGGGCTATTATGCCGCGCGGGGCACCAACTTCCGCACGGCTACCCAGGCGGTCGACAAGGCCAATCAATACGCCACCCGCGACCGCAAGAACCGCAAGCGCAATTTCCGTGCGCTGTGGATCCAGCGGATCAACGCAGCCGTGCGCGCGATCGATCCGGCGCTGACCTATTCGCGTTTCATCAACGCGCTGGCGGTTGCCGGCATCGAGGTGGACCGCAAGGTTCTGGCCGATCTGGCCGTGCACGAGCCCGAAGCCTTCGGCGCGATCGTGACCAAGGCGAAGGCGGCAATGGCCTGAGGCCAGTCGCGAACAACGGACAGTGAAAGCCCCGCGTGCCTCTGGCGCGCGGGGTTTTTCTTGTGGCGCGCGCTTGCAATCAAGGCGCTCTGTGCTATCCCGGCGCCGGACGAATGATGAGGGCGCCATGGACAATCTCGACGGTTTGAAGGCCAGATACCTGGAAGGCATCCTTGCTGCCGCCGATGAGGCCGCCTTGGAAGAGCTTCGTCTGGCCGCGCTTGGCAAGAAGGGCGAGATCAGCCTGAAAATGCGGGAACTGGGCCAGATGTCGCCCGAGGAGCGCCAGGCAGCGGGTCCGGCCCTGAACGCGCTGAAGGACGAGATCGACGCCGCGCTCAAGGCCCGCAAGGCCGGGCTTGCCGATGCCGCGCTGAACGAACGGCTGAAGGCCGAATGGCTGGACGTGACGCTTCCGGGCCGCCCGCGCCGCATGGGCACCATCCATCCCGTTTCCCAGGTGATGGAAGAACTGACCGCCATTTTCGCCGACATGGGCTTTGCGGTGGCCGAGGGGCCGCAGGTCGAAAGCGACTGGTATAACTTCGACGCGCTCAACATCGCGCCGGAACACCCGGCCCGGCAGGAGCATGACACGTTCTTCATGCACCGCGCCCCCGGCGACAACCGCCCGCCGCATGTGCTGCGCACCCATACCAGCCCGGTTCAGGTGCGGGCGATGCTGGCGCAGGGCGCGCCGATCCGCGTGATCGCGCCGGGCCGCGTCTATCGCATGGACATGGACCAGACCCATACGCCGATGTTCCACCAGGTCGAGGGGCTGGCGATCGACCGCGATCTGTCGATGGCCAACCTGAAATGGGTGCTGGAGGAATTCTGCCGGGCGTTCTTCGAGGTCGATCAGGTCGAACTGCGCTTCCGCGCCAGCCACTTCCCCTTCACCGAGCCTTCGGCCGAGGTCGATATCCGCTGTTCCTGGGAAGGCGGGCAGCTCAAGATCGGGCAGGGCGACAGCTGGATGGAGATCCTCGGGTCCGGCATGGTGCACCCGCATGTGCTGCGGTCCGGCGGGATCGACCCGGACGAATGGCAGGGCTTTGCCTTTGGCATGGGCATCGACCGGATCGCCATGCTGAAATACGGCATCCCCGACCTCCGCGCCTTCTTTGAAAGCGACCTGCGCTGGCTGCGGAACTACGGCTTCGCGGCGCTCGACATGCCGGGCCTGCCGGGGGGGCTGAGCAGGTGAATATGCACTATCTTCTAGTTAATCGTGGCCGATACCTCTGCTTCATGCACGGTGGATTTTGCGATAGTTCGGACAACTATTCAGCTAAATGCCCCCTATGTGACGGTGTCGGTTCCGAGTCGATCAAAACGCCTAATTTTGTGGATAGGGCCCTTCAGATATTGAAGAATACGCAGTCCCGTTCCGCACGAAGTGCTGCGACTGTAACTGCTTTGTTCGGCATCTTGAGTGGTGTGTCCTTATTGAGTGAGCGCGGACTGATTGTAGCTTTTAGGCTGGATAGCCCAACTTTCTACATTCCTGCGCTGCTCGCGCTGTGTCTACTTCTTGCTGCAATTGCCGCATTTATGGCTTCGATGAGGCACATGCCTGTAACTAAAGAACACTGCGGAAAGTTTGGCTCTAAGACGCCAGAAGAGTGGGAGCGTGACGTCGCAGGATTCATCAGAAAATGTGAGAGCCTGCACTTCTTGGGGAATTTTTTCGTGATACTTGCATTATCCTCTCTGGCTTTCGGCGTGTTGCACACAGCTATCTGCGGAGCATAGAATGAAATTCACCCTCTCCTGGCTCAAAGACCACCTCGAGACCGAGGCGTCGCTGGATGACATTCTTTACGCCCTCACCGATCTGGGGCTGGAGGTCGAGGAGGTCTCGGACCCGGCCGAAAAGCTGGGCGCCTTTCGCATCGCGAAGGTGATCGAGGCGGTGCAGCACCCCAATGCCGACCGCCTGCGGCTCTGCCGGGTGGCGACCTATCCCGACGGCCCCGGCGGCCGGATGGAAGAGGTTCAGGTCGTCTGTGGTGCGCCCAATGCGCGGACGGGCCTTGTGGGGGTCTTTGCGCCGGTGGGGACGCATGTTCCGGGCACGGGCGTGGACCTCAAGCCGGGGGTGATCCGGGGCGTGGAATCGAACGGGATGCTCTGCTCGGAACGCGAGATGGAGCTGTCGGACGACCATGACGGCATCATCGACCTGCCCGAGGACGCGCCGCTGGGCGCGCGCTTCATCGACTATCGCGGCCTCAACGACCCGATGATCTATATCAAGATCACGCCGAACCGGCCCGACGCGCTTGGCGTGCGTGGCATCGCGCGCGATCTGGCGGCACGGGGGCTGGGGCGGCTGAAACCGCAAGAGGTTCCGGCGGTCGAGGGGCGTTTCGACAGCCCGATCACGGTAAGCATCGACCTGGGCCTGAAGGAAAAGGGCTGCCCGCTGTTCGCCGGCCGTGTGATCCGCGGCGTCAGGAACGGGCCCAGCCCCGAGTGGCTGCAGAAGCGGTTGCGCGCCATCGGGCTGCGGCCGATCTCGGCACTGGTCGATATCACCAACTTCTTCACCTTCGACCTGAACCGCCCGCTTCACGTCTTTGACATGGCCAAGGTGCAGGGCAATCTGCACATCCGTCCGGCGCGCGAGGGGGAAAGCCTGCTGGCGCTCGACGGCAAGACCTATTCCCTGGGCGAAGGTCAGATGGTGATCGCGGACGATCAGGGCGTCGAAAGCCTTGCCGGGATCATGGGCGGCGAACATTCCGGCTGCACCGAGGAAACGGTGGATGTGTTCCTGGAATCCGCCTATTGGGACCCGATCACCATTGCCGCCACGGGCCGCGCGCTGCGGATCAATTCCGATGCGCGTTACCGGTTCGAACGTGGGGTGGACCCGGAATTCACGCTGCCGGGGCTGGAACTTGCAACAAAGATGGTGCTGGAGCTTTGCGGCGGCGAGCCGGGGCAGGTGGTGATGGACGGCGCAGTGCCCGACACCACGCGCCGCTATCGGTTCGACCCGGCGCGCGTCATCAGCCTTGTCGGGATGGAGATCCCCGAGGCCGATCAGCGCGCGACGCTTGAGGCGCTTGGCTTCCGGCTGGAGGGCGATCAGGCGATCCCGCCCAGCTGGCGCCCCGATGTGCTGGGCGAGGCCGATCTGATCGAAGAGGTTGCGCGGATCGCCAGCCTCACCAAGCTCAAGGGGCGGCCCTTGCCCCGGGCGCAGGCGGGCGTGCCGCGCCCGATCCTCACGCCGATGCAGCGCCGGGAACAGGCGGCGCGGCGGCAGCTTGCGGGCCTTGGCTATAATGAATGCGTGACCTACAGCTTTATCGACGGGGCTTCTGCGGAACTGTTCGGGGGTGGCGGCGACGAGGTGCGGCTGCAGAACCCGATTTCATCCGAGATGACGCATCTGCGCCCCGATCTGTTGCCGGGCCTCTTGCAGGCCGCGGCGCGGAATCAGGCGCGGGGCTTCATGGATCTTGCGCTGTTCGAAGTGGGCGCAGCCTTTACCGGCGGCGAACCCGGCGAACAACATCTGCAGGCGGCGGGTCTTCTGGTCGGGGCCGCGGCGGCACGCGATCCCTTCGGCAGCCGTCGCAACCTCGACATCTTTGACGCCAAGGCCGATGCCGAGGCGGTGCTGGCGGCGATCGGCGCGCCCGCGAAGATGCAGATCGGGCGCAACGTGCCGGGCTGGTTCCATCCGGGGCGCGCCGGGCAGATGACGCTGGGGCCGAAGCTTGTCCTTGCCACCTTTGGCGAGGTGCATCCCAAGGTGCTCAAGGCGCTGGATGTGAAGGGGCCGGCCGTCGCCTTCACCGTGCTTCTGGAAAACCCGCCCTTCCCCAAGGCGCGGGCGATCACCCGTCCGGCGCTGACGGCCAGCGGCCTTCAGGCAGTGGAACGGGATTTCGCCTTCGTGGTGGACGAACGGGTCGAGGCGCTGACACTGGTGAATGCCGCACAGGGGGCCGACAAGGCCCTGATCGAGAGCGTGCGGGTCTTTGACGAATTCAGCGGGCCAAAGGCCGTGGCGCAGATGGGCGAGGGCAAGAAAAGCCTCGCCTTCACGGTCAGGCTGCAGCCGCTTGCCAAGACCTTGACGGAAGAAGAGATCGAGGCGGTCAGCAAGAAGGTGATCGAGAAGGTCACCAAGGCCACGGGCGGCGCCCTTCGGGGCTGACCGTGGCGGCGTGACGGGCGCCGGCAGGAACACGAGCTGGAGAGCGAGATGTTGAAAGAGTTCAGGGATTTCATCGCCCGCGGCAACGTCATGGAGCTTGCCGTCGGGATCATCATCGGCGCGTCGTTTACCGCCATCGTCAATTCGCTGGTGCAGGATCTGATCAACCCGCTGGTGGGGATCTTCACCGGCGGCATCGATTTCTCGAACCTGTTCTTTGCGCTTTCGACCGAACGATACACCTCGGTGGCCGCAGCCGAAGCCGCGGGTGTCGCGGTGTTCCGTTACGGGTCGTTCGTGACGGCGGTCATCAATTTCCTGATCATCGCCTGGGTCGTGTTCCTGCTGGTCAAGGGCGTGAACAAGATGAAGGAGGCGGCAGTACGTGATCGCGCTGCCGCCCCCGAAGCCCCGCCAAGCACGCCGGCCGGACCTACCCAGGAAGAGTTGCTGGCCGAAATCCGTGATCTGCTGAAGTCGCAGCCGCGCTAACGATTCGCCCCCGGAACCCAGAGCACGTCGTCGCGGCCGTCATTGTTGGCGATGCGTCCCGCGACGAAGAACCAGTCGGACAGGCGATTGAGATACGTGATCGCGTGTTCGTTCACATCCTCGCTTGCCGCCAGCCGCACGGCAAGCCGTTCCGCCCGCCGGCAGACCGTGCGACACAGATGCAGATGTGCGGCCAAGGCCGAGCCGCCCGGCAGGATGAAGCTGCGCAGCGGCTGCAACGCAGCATTCATCGCGTCGATCTCGGCTTCAAGCCGGTCCACCTGCGTGGCGATCATGCGCAGTGGCACGTATCCCGCCTCGTGGTCGCGGGCCATATCGGGGCGGCAGAGATCCGCGCCCAGATCGAACAGATCATTCTGGATCATCGCCAGCTGCGCATCCAGATCGCCGCTTGCATGCAGCCGGGCAAGGCCCACGGTGGCATTCGTCTCATCCACCGTGCCATAGGCCTCGACCCGTGCGTCATGTTTTGCGACGCGGGCGCCATTGCCAAGCGCGGTTTCGCCGGTGTCGCCGGTGCGGGTGTAGATCCTGTTCAGAACGACCATGTCAGTTCCCCATCTGGCGCAGCAGGACGAATCCCAGCACCAGGGCCACCGCGACCGCCTGCGCGATGATCCGGTAGCGCATGATCCTGTTGCCATGCTTGCGATTGAATTCGCCGCCTTTGGCAAAGCCTCCGATCCCGATCATCAGGATCACGAGAACGCCGAAGGATGCGAGCATGCCGACGATGAATACCGGGTCTTGTGTCATTGCTGGTTCCCTTGTCTTTCCCCGGTTGTAAGCCCTGCACCGCTGGAACGCGAATGGCTATTTCGCCGCGCGCGGATGGCTCAGCCGCGGGCGATCAGGGCATCCAGAAGCCGGACCGGAAGTATACGTTTCAGCGCGGCCATCAGATGCGTGGGTGTCGTGACGTGATAGCGCGCGCGGGGGCGCGGAGATTCGAGCGCATGGATCAGCCGCGCCGTGACCGCTGCGGGCGGAAGCTCGAACCGATCTGGGCCGCGTTCGGCGTAAAGCCTCTTCAGAAGGCTCGCCCGGTATTCGTTGGCGCGGGCCGAAGCCTCCCAGTCGATATAGCGCTCGAACGGGGAAATCGAGTTCACGCGGATGCGGGAGGTGATCGGTCCTGGCGCGATCAGCGAGACATGGATGGGCGTATCGCGCATTTCCAGCCGAAGCACATCCGTCAGCCCTTCCAGTGCGAATTTTGTGGCCACATAGGCGCCGCGCCATTTCATCGGCACGATCCCCAGAACCGACGAACAGTTGACGATGCGGCCGCCGCCCTGCGCCCGCATTACCGGGATGATCTGGCGCGTGAGATCATGCCAGCCGAACAGATTGGTTTCGAAGATCGCGCGCAAGCCCTCGCGGGGCAGGTCCTCGATCGCGCCGGGAAGGGCGAAGGCGCCGTTGTTGTAAAGCGCATCAAGCCGGCCATCCGTGCGCGACAGGGTTTCGGCCACGGCGGCACGGATGCTGTGTTCGTCGGCATAATCCAGCACGAAGCTTTCAAGCCCTTCTGCACGCAGCCGGGCCGCATCGGTTTCCCGCCGGCATGTGGCAAACACCCGCCATCCCCGCGCCGCCAGCTTGTGCGCCGCGTCATGCCCGATGCCGGAAGAGCATCCGGTGATGAGAATGGTTTTCGGTGCCGTCATTACGCAATCCCCACTGGACCCGATTTCCCGCCCCGTTTACAGGGGAAGCATGACCGATACCATCGACACCCCGGAACAAGAACCCGCAGCCCTGTCCGAGCCGTTGCGCCGTGCGCTTGGCGAACGCTATCTGCAGTATGCCCTGTCCACGATCATGCATCGGGCGCTGCCGGATGCGCGGGACGGGTTGAAGCCTGTTCACCGGCGCATCCTCTATGCGATGCGCGAATTGCGGCTTTCGTCAACGGGCGGGTTCCGGAAATCGGCCAAGATTTCGGGCGATGTGATGGGCAACTATCACCCCCACGGGGATGCCGCCATCTATGACGCGATGGCGCGGCTCGCGCAGGAGTTCAACGTCCGTTACCCGCTGGTGGATGGCCAGGGGAACTTCGGCAACATCGACGGCGACAATCCCGCCGCCGCCCGCTACACCGAAGCCCGCCTGACGGCCGCCGCCGAGGCGCTGATGGAAGGGCTGGCGGAAAACGCGGTCGATTTCCGTCCGAACTATGACGGCACGCTGGAAGAACCCATCGTGCTGCCGGCCTCGTTCCCGAACCTTCTGGCGAACGGCTCAAGCGGGATCGCCGTGGGCATGGCGACCAATATCCCGCCGCACAATATCGGCGAACTGGTCGATGCCTGCCTGCTGATGGTGGACCGGCCCGACGCAAGCGACGAGGACCTGGTCGCGCTGGTGCCCGGCCCCGATTTTCCCACCGGTGGCGTCATCGTCGAGCCACGCGAGAATATCCTTGAAGCCTATCGCACCGGCCGCGGCGCCTTCCGGCTGCGGGCGAAATGGGAGGTCGAGGATCTGGGCCGCGGCACCTGGCAGATCGTGGTCACGGAAATCCCCTATCAGGTCCAGAAGTCCAAGCTGATCGAAAAGCTGGCCGAACTGATCCAGACCAAGAAGATCCCGATCCTTGCCGATGTGCGCGACGAATCGGCCGAGGATATCCGGCTGATCCTTGAACCACGGTCGCGGAGCGTGGACCCGGAAATGCTGATGGGCATGGTCTTCCGGAACTCGGATCTGGAGATCCGCTTCTCGCTCAACATGAACGTGCTGATCGACGGTCGCACGCCCAAGGTCTGTTCCCTGCGCGAAGTGCTGCGCGCCTTCCTTGATCACCGGCGCGAGGTCTTGGTCCGCCGCAGCCAGCACCGGCTGGAAAAGATCGATCACCGGCTGGAGGTGCTGGAAGGCTACATCATCGCCTTCCTCAACCTTGACCGCGTGATCGAGATCATCCGCACCGAGGATGAGCCGAAGCCGGTGATGATGGCCGAGTTCAGCCTGACGGATGTGCAGGCCGAGGCGATCCTGAACATGCGCCTCCGGTCACTGCGGCGGCTGGAAGAAATGGAGCTGCGCCGCGAACGGGATGAGCTGACGGCCGAACGTGCCGATCTGGAAATCCTGTTGGCCAGCGAGGCCGTACAATGGGCGCGAATTGCCGATCAGCTGCGCGAAACCGCCGAGAAGTTCGGCCGCACGGCGCCCGGCGGCGCCCGCCGCAGCCGTTTTGCCGAGGCCGCGCAGGTCGAGGACGTGCCGCTCGAGGCGATGATCGAGCGGGAGCCGATCACCGTGGTCTGTTCGAAGATGGGCTGGGTGCGGGCGATGAAGGGCCATATCCCGCTGGACCAGGAGCTCAAGTTCAAGGACGGCGATGAGGGGCGGTTCATCTTCCACGCCGAAACGACCGACAAGATCGTCATCTTCGGCACCAACGGCCGGTTCTACACGATTCTTGGGGCGAACCTGCCCGGCGGGCGCGGCATGGGCGAGCCGCTGCGCCTGATGGTCGATCTTCCGAATGACGCCGATATCGTCGGCATCTTCGCGCATCGGGCGGGGGCAAGACTGATCGTCGCCTCGTCCGACGGCGATGGCTTCCTTGTCGCCGCCGATGAAATTCTGGCGCAGACCCGGGGCGGCAAGCAGGTGCTGAACGTCAAGGACGGCGTGCGCGCCAAGGTCTGCCGCGCGGTTGCCGGCGATCATGTCGCGGTGGTGGGGGACAACCGCAAGGTTCTGGTCTTCCCGCTGGACGAACTGCCGGAAATGGCGCGGGGCAAGGGCGTCCGGTTGCAGAAGTACAAGGACGGCGGACTGTCGGACCTCACGACCTTTACCCTTTCCGCTGGTCTTGCCTGGAAGGATCCGGCTGGCCGCACCCGCACCGAGCCTGACGTGAGCGAATGGCTGGGCAAACGCGCCACGGCCGGCCGGATGGCACCGCGCGGATTTCCCCGCGACAACCGCTTTACCTAGGCGCGCTCGATGTTGAGCCAGACGCCGCCCTCGGGGCGCAGGGTCAGGATGAGCACCGGCTTGGGGGTGCGCCCCGGCACCTGCGTGAAGCGAAAGCGCGCGAGCAGGGTGGCCAGGATCACCACCGCCTCCTGCAGGGCGAAGGCGGCGCCGATGCAGACGCGCGGGCCATCGCCGAAGGGTAGGTAGGCAAAGCGGTCGATCGCCTTGGGGTCGGCGAAACGCGCCGGATCGAAGCGGTGCGGATCGGGCCAGAGCAGATGGTTGCGATGCAGCGCATAGATCGGCAGCATGATCGTGTCGCCGGGGCGCACTTCGCGGCCGCACAACTGGTCGGCCTTTTGTGCGGTGCGCGAGAGGAAAGCCGCGGGCGGATACAGGCGCAGGGTTTCATCCACGATCTGCCGGATGTAAGGCAGGGCAGGCAGGTCAGCAACGGTTGCGGCGCGGTCGCCCAGTGCGACCTGTGCTTCGGCCCGCGCCCGCGCCTGGACGTCCTGATCGAAGGCGCAAAGATAAAGCGCCCAGGCCAGCGTCAGTGCCGTCGTCTCGTGCCCCGCGACAATGAAGGTCAGCAGATTGTCGCGCAGCTCGGCCGTCGTCATGCGCCGCTGCGATTTCGGATCCTCACCCTCCAGCAGCAGATCAAGCAGGTCGGGCACCGGTCGGGGACCGGTTTCGCGGCGCGCGTCGATCGCGCTGTCGGCCACGCGTTTCATCTCTCGCAGGGCCGAGGTGGCAAGCATCCTGTTCGGTCGCGGCACCCACATCGGCGCCCCCAGAATATCCAGGAGCGACACCCGCGCCGTCTGGGCAATGTAATTGTCGATGGCATCATGCACCGCGCTGCGATCGAAGCCCTCGTCCCCCGAGAAGGTCACGTCCGAGATCACCTCGAACGTGGCCGTGACCATTTCGTCAAAGACATTCGCCGCGCGCCCCGAGGCAGCCGCCAGCCGTTCTGCCGACCGTTCCGCCGCCGCGGTCATCACGGGACCAAGGTTCTGGATATTTCGCAGCGCAAAGGCTGGCGCCGCCGTCCGTCTTTGCCAGCGCCAATGCGCCCCCTCGGCCACAAACAGGCTTTCACCGATCGCCGGGCGCAGAATAAGCTTGGTGACATCCGATTTGGGATAGTCATCGACCGCGTCGCGCAGGATGCGCCGGTTCGCCTCGGGGTCCATCACCATGTGCCAGCGCTTGCCCATGCGGCCCGAAACCATCGGCTGGCGGATCGCAAGCTCGGGGATGAGTTCGAGCAGGTTCCTGCGCGCCGTGAGGAAAGAGCCCCAGATCCCGCGGGGTTCACGGGCCAGCGGGACCTGGACCGGGACAGTCGTATCGGACACGGCGGCATCGGACATCGGGCACCTCATTCCTTGCCCCGGTGATATAGGCGGCGCGAGGCCGTCGCCAAATGGCCGCAGTCCCGGCAAACAGAACAAGTCGCGCTTGATTTTCTTTGCCCGGGCCGATACATCGCCCGCGATGTTGAATCGGGTCCACAGGACCCCCTTAACCATGGGACGCCCCGGAATATGGCAAAGGCAAAGTTTGAACGGACGAAACCGCACGTCAACATTGGCACGATCGGCCACGTTGACCACGGCAAGACGACGCTGACGGCAGCGATCACGAAGTATTTCGGCGAGTTCCGCGCCTACGACCAGATCGACGGCGCACCCGAGGAGAAGGCGCGGGGGATCACGATCTCGACGGCGCATGTGGAATACGAGACCGAGAACCGTCACTACGCGCATGTGGACTGCCCCGGTCACGCCGACTATGTGAAGAACATGATCACGGGTGCTGCGCAGATGGACGGCGCGATCCTGGTTGTGAACGCCGCTGACGGCCCGATGCCGCAGACGCGCGAGCACATCCTGCTGGGCCGCCAGGTGGGCATTCCCTACATGGTGGTTTACCTGAACAAGGTTGACCAGGTGGACGATCCGGAGCTTCTGGAGCTGGTGGAGATGGAAGTGCGCGAGCTTCTGTCGTCCTACGAATACCCCGGCGACGACATTCCGATCATCAAGGGTTCGGCGCTGGCTGCGATGGAAGGGCGCGATCCCGAGATCGGCGAGAACTCGATCCGCGAGCTTCTGGCGGCTGTCGACAGCTACATCCCGACGCCCGAGCGTGCGGTTGACCTGCCGTTCCTGATGCCGATCGAGGACGTGTTCTCGATCTCGGGCCGCGGCACGGTCGTGACCGGCCGCGTGGAGCGTGGCGCGATCAACGTGGGTGACGAGGTCGAGATCGTCGGCATCCGCCCGACGCGCAAATCGGTCTGCACCGGCGTGGAGATGTTCCGCAAGCTTCTGGACCGCGGAGAGGCCGGCGACAACATCGGCGCGCTGCTGCGCGGGATCGACCGTGACGGCGTGGAGCGTGGTCAGGTTCTCTGCAAGCCGGGCTCGGTCAAGCCGCACACCAAGTTCGAAGCCGAAGCCTACATCCTGACGAAGGAGGAAGGCGGTCGCCACACGCCGTTCTTCGCGAACTACCGTCCGCAGTTCTACTTCCGGACCACGGACGTGACCGGGACGGTGATGCTGCCGGAAGGCACCGAGATGGTGATGCCGGGCGACAACCTGAAGTTCAACGTCGAGCTGATCGCGCCGATCGCCATGGAAGAGAAGCTGCGCTTCGCCATCCGTGAAGGCGGCCGCACCGTCGGCGCAGGCGTCGTGTCGAAAATCATCGAGTAATTCTCCGCCTCGTGGAGCAAGGTTCAGGGGCCGTCCCGCCGGGGCGGCCCCTGTTCATTGGGGCCACTGAAATGGGGCTGGCCCTGCGAATCTCTCTTGATCTTGGCGCGCAAAACTCGTAGGTCGCGGGCAGGCAGAGGGGTATAGCTCAGTTGGTAGAGCATCGGTCTCCAAAACCGAGGGTCGCGGGTTCGAGTCCTGCTGCCCCTGCCAAGGTTTTCCGACAGGATCAGTAGTGACGGGACCCGTAAACAGGGGCCGCGTCGTGCTGCATGTCGGTGCGCACAAGACCGCGACCACCCATCTTCAGCAAAGCATCGATGCCCATGCCGCTGCACTTGCCGCGGACGGGGTTCTTTTCCTTGGCCCGCGGGCTCTGCGCCGGGACGATGACCTGCCGCTTCAGCGCATCCTGAACTGGCCGGGGCCGCTCGGACCCCTGCGTGCAGTGGTGGCCCCCGGTTTTGCCGCGATGTGCCGCACAAGGCGCCATGTATTCCTGAGCGAGGAGAACATGCTGGGCTTCGCTTATGGCGACGGGCAGATCCGCGACGACATGTTGTATCCTGATGCGACCCATCGACTGCGCAAGGTGCTGACGGCGCTTGACCTGCGCGATACCGAGGTTCTGCTGGCGGTGCGCGACCCTGCGTATCTTCTGGTCTCGGCCTATGGGCAGCGGCTTCTCGTAGGGGATTTTCTGCCGTTCGACGTGTTCGCCGCCGGCGTGGATGTCGCGTCGCTGCGGTGGAGCGATCTGGTCGCGCGGTTGCTGCCGATTGCGCGGATCGGATCTGTGACAATCTGGCGCTACGAGGATTACCCGGAGGTCTTTCCGGCCGTTCTTCGCCGCGCCTTGCCGGAGCCCTGGCCCGGAAAGATCGCGCCCTTGCCGGAGGCAAGCCACGCCGGCCTGTCCCAGCGCGCCTTTGCGCAGTTGCAGCGGTGGCACGAGGAAGGAGGCGGCCCGGATCATGCCCATCCGGCCCTGGTCGCCCGCGCGATGTTCCCGAAATCCGCAACCGACCCGGGCATCGCGCCGCTTTCGCCTCATGTGCTGGCCCGAAGCGCGCGCGCCTATGCGCGGGATCTGGACGCTCTGAGACGGAGGAGGGCCGTGACCTTTCTGGACCTCGAACCCGACTCTGCCGGTAAGGCTTGAAAACCCCGGCCCGACCGGATATCTGCACCCCATTCAGGGAAACGGACGTAGATCATGGCCAAGGCAAACCCCCTTCAGTTCATCCAGCAGGTGCGGGCTGAAGTTTCCAAGGTCTCGTGGCCCAACCGGCGCGAGGTCACGCTGACCACCGTGATGGTCTTCATCATGGCGGCATTGGCGTCCGTGTTCTTTTTCCTTGTGGATTTCGTGATCCGCACCGGGCTGAGCACCTTGCTGGGGTTCTTCGGTTAACCCCATCTCGGGGTTGTCAGCCATATCCGGCCTTGAACTTGGACAGCATGGCCTGTATGGCAGGGCGCGATCCTGGGACCGGCGTGCATCGATTCGGTATGCGCGCTGTTTTTTGTTCCGGAGGGGGCGGAAGTTTCGCCTGGAAGAATGAACGGACGGTGACGCGATCGCCGGAAGATGCGGGGTAAGAAGTGATGGCGAAGCGGTGGTATTCGGTGAGCGTTCTTTCGAACTTCGAAAAGAAGGTCGCCGAGCAGATCAAGCAAGCCGTCGCGGAGAACGGCCTTGAGGACGAAATCGAGGAAGTGCTTGTGCCCACCGAGGAGGTGATCGAGGTCCGCCGCGGCAAGAAGGTCACGTCCGAGCGTCGCTTCATGCCCGGTTACGTGCTGGTGCGCATGGAGATGACGAATCGTGGCTATCACCTGATCTCGTCGATCAACCGGGTGACCGGCTTCCTTGGCCCGCAGGGCAAGCCGATGCCGATGCGCGACGCCGAGGTCAATGCGATCCTCAACCGCGTGGAAGAGGGCGAGGCCGCACCGCGCAACCTGATCCGCTATGAGATCGGCGAGCAGGTGCAGGTGACCGACGGCCCGTTCGAAGGGTTTTCGGGCATGGTCGAAGAGGTGGATGAAGACAACAACCGCCTCAAGGTGACCGTGTCCATCTTTGGCCGGGCGACCCCGGTCGAGCTGGAATTCACGCAGGTGTCCAAGGGCGCCTGACGTGCATCCGTGGGAGGCATTGCGCCGGACCACTAAACCATGTGCCCCTTTCGGGGCCGGTGACAAAGGAGAGGCCAGATGGCCAAGAAAGTAATCGGGCAGCTCAAGCTGCAAGTCAAGGCGGGGCAGGCGAACCCGTCCCCGCCGGTAGGCCCGGCTCTGGGTCAGCGCGGCATCAACATCATGCAGTTCTGCAAGGACTTCAATGCCCGCACCCAGGAGATGGAGCAGGGCGCCCCGACGCCGGTGATCATCACCTACTATCAGGACAAGTCGTTCTCGATGGAAATCAAGACGCCGCCGGCGTCGCATTTCCTGAAGAAGGCGGCCAAGCTGAACTCGGGCTCCAAGAAGCCGGGTCGTGACGTTGCTGGTACCGTAACCGTTGCGCAGGTCAAGGAAATCGCCCAGGCGAAGATGAAGGACCTGAACGCCAACGACATCGAAGGCGCGATGCAGATCATCCTGGGCTCGGCCCGGTCGATGGGTATCGAGGTGAAAGGTTAAGCCATGGCAAAGCTCGGAAAACGGACCCGCGCCGCACGCGAAGCCTTTGCCGGCAAGGACAGCCTGTCGGTCGAGGAAGCGGTCAAGCTCATCAAGTCGGTGGCTTCGGCCAAGTTCGACGAAACGCTGGAAATCGCGCTGAACCTCGGCGTTGACCCGCGTCACGCCGACCAGATGGTTCGTGGTGTGGTCACCCTGCCGAACGGCACGGGCAAGACTGTCCGCGTCGCTGTCTTTGCGCGCGGTGCCAAGGCTGACGAGGCCAAGGCCGCCGGTGCGGATATCGTCGGCGCCGAAGACCTGATGGAGACCATCCAGTCCGGAAAGATCGAGTTCGACCGTTGCATCGCAACGCCGGACATGATGCCGCTGGTCGGCCGTCTGGGCAAGATCCTCGGTCCGCGCAACCTGATGCCGAACCCCAAGGTCGGCACGGTGACGATGGACGTGAAGGCCGCCGTCGAAGCCGCCAAGGGCGGTGAAGTGCAGTTCAAGGTCGAAAAAGCCGGTGTGATTCATGCCGGTATCGGCAAGGTCTCGTTCGACGATGGCAAGCTGGCCGAAAACGTCCGCGCTTTCGTGGATGCGGTGTCGCGCGCCAAGCCGTCGGGGGCCAAAGGCGCCTACATGCGCAAGGTATCGCTGTCCTCGACAATGGGCCCCGGCGTTTCGGTCGATCTGGCCTCGGCGACCGGAAACTGAGAATTCCGCCGGGGGAAACCCCGGTCGAATGGCGGGGCGGAAACGCCCCGTCCTGTCCGAGACGGTGGGGGGCCATGCGGCCTTAATAACCTGCCTGAGATGGGAAACGAGACGAAATTTCCGGGGGCTGACCCTCGGGCGATTTGGCCTCGGGACCCTTCACGGACCCGAACGGCCGGGAACTCTCCCGGTCAACTAGAGCCGGGAGGCGCAAGCCTCTCAAACTTGGAGTAGAACTGTGGATAGAGCCCAGAAAGAGAAAGTGGTCGAGGAACTCGGCCAGATCTTCGAAAGCTCTGGCGTGGTTGTGGTTGCACACTACGAAGGTCTGACAGTTGCTCAGATGCAGGACCTGCGGGCGCAGATGCGCCAGGTTGGTGGGTCCGTACGCGTCGCCAAGAACAAGCTCGCCAAGATCGCCCTTGAGGGTAAGCCCTGCGCAAGCATCGGTGACCTTCTTTCGGGCATGACCGTTCTTGCCTATTCCGAAGATCCTGTCGCAGCAGCGAAGGTCGCGGACGCCTATGCCAAGACGAACGACAAGTTCGTGATCCTTGGCGGCGCAATGGGCGAGACGGCTCTGGACCAGGCCGGTGTGAAAGCCGTTGCCTCGATGCCGTCGCGCGAAGAGCTCATCGCTCAGGTCGTGTCCTGCATCGGCGCACCTGCTTCGAACATCGCCGGGGCCATTGGCGCGCCTGCTTCGAACATCGCGGGCATCCTCAAGACGCTTGAGGAGCGGGAAGCCGCGTGAGCAAAGGTCGGACATGCGTAGGGTTTAAACCCGCCATGTTGGAACACAACTGAAAGAACGGAAACAGTACAATGGCTGATCTGAAGAAACTCGCCGAAGAGATCGTGGGCCTCACGCTTCTCGAAGCTCAGGAACTGAAAAACATCCTGAAAGACGAATACGGCATCGAGCCGGCTGCCGGTGGCGCCGTCATGATGGCTGGCCCGGCTGCTGGCCCGGCTGAAGCCGCCGAAGAGAAAACCGAGTTCGACGTGGTTCTCGTCGACGCGGGCGCACAGAAGATCAACGTGATCAAGGAAGTGCGCGGCATCACCGGTCTTGGCCTGAAAGAAGCCAAGGACCTGGTCGAAGCCGGCGGCAAGGTGAAAGAGGCTGCAGGCAAAGCCGAAGCCGAAGAGATCAAGGCGAAGCTGGAAGCAGCCGGCGCCAAGGTCGAACTGAAGTAATCGGGCGGGGGCCGTGGCCCTCAACCGCTGAACCTGGGCTGGGTCCGAAGCTTTTTCGGGCCCAGCCATCTCTGTCTGGAACACTTTTCCTGGTCAGGGCTTCTGAGGAAGTCTTGTCCAGGGGAAGGTTGACGGTTCGGGAGCTGGCCGGTGGGACGGTCGGCAGGAATGGAACCCAGACCCCCTGTTTCGCAAGCGGCGACGGCCGAGGCCCGACGGTCCGTGCGCCCGCGAAAAGATGAAAGGTGACCACGAGCATGGCTCAGAGCTACGTTGGCCAGAAGCGCATCCGCCGGTACTATGGCAAAATCCGCGAAGTGCTGGAAATGCCGAACCTCATCGAGGTTCAGAAATCCTCCTACGACCTGTTCCTGAAATCGGGCGATGGCCCGAAGCCGCTGGACGGCGAGGGGATTCAAGGCGTGTTCCAGTCCGTCTTCCCGATCAAGGATTTCAATGAAACGGCTGTTCTCGAGTTCGTGAAATACGAGCTGGAAAAGCCGAAGTACGATGTGGACGAGTGCCAGCAGCGCGACATGACCTATGCAGCGCCGCTGAAGGTCACGCTGCGCCTGATCGTGTTCGATGTCGACGAGGATACCGGCGCCAAGTCGGTCAAGGACATCAAGGAGCAGGACGTGTTCATGGGCGACATGCCCCTGATGACGGCGAACGGAACCTTTGTCGTGAACGGCACCGAGCGGGTCATCGTTTCCCAGATGCACCGCAGCCCCGGCGTGTTCTTCGACCACGACAAGGGCAAGACCCATTCCTCGGGCAAGCTGCTGTTCACCTGCCGGATCATTCCCTACCGTGGGTCGTGGCTCGATTTCGAGTTCGATGCCAAGGATCAGGTTTTTGCCCGGATCGACCGCCGCCGGAAGCTTCCGGTGACGACGCTGCTCTATGCGCTTGGCATGGATCAGGAAGCGATCATGGACGCCTATTACGAGACGGTGAGCTACCGGCTCGAGAAGAACCGCGGGTGGGTCACGCGCTTCTTCCCCGAGCGTGTGCGCGGCACCCGACCGGCCTTCGATCTGGTCGATGCGGCCACCGGCGAGGTGATCTGCAAGGCCGGCGACAAGATGACGCCACGCATGGTCAAGAAATTGATCGACGAGGGCAATGTGACCGAGCTTCTGGTGCCTTTCGACCAGATCCTTGGCCGCTATGTCGCGAAGGACATCATCAACGAGGAAACCGGCGAGATCTGGGTCGAGGCCGGTGACGAACTGACCTGGGACACCGATCGCGACGGCGAAGTGACGGGCGGCACGCTCAAGACGCTGCTGGATCAGGGTATCACCGAGATCCCGGTGCTCGACATCGACAACGTGCAGGTCGGCCCGTACATCCGCAACACGATGGCCGCCGACAAGAACATGGGCCGCGACACCGCGCTGATGGACATCTATCGCGTGATGCGCCCCGGCGAGCCGCCGACCGTGGATGCGGCAGCCGCCCTGTTCGACACGCTGTTCTTCGATGCCGAGCGTTATGACCTGTCCGCCGTTGGCCGGGTCAAGATGAACATGCGCCTTGATCTCGATGCGCCCGACACCCACCGCACGCTGCGCAAGGAAGACATCATCGCCTGTATCCGGGCACTTGTTGAGCTGCGAGACGGCAAGGGCGAGATCGACGACATCGACCACCTCGGCAACCGCCGCGTGCGTTCTGTCGGCGAGCTGATGGAAAACCAGTATCGCGTCGGTCTGCTGCGCATGGAGCGCGCGATCAAGGAGCGTATGTCGGCGGTCGAAATCGATACGGTGATGCCGCAGGACCTGATCAACGCCAAGCCGGCAGCGGCGGCGGTGCGCGAATTCTTCGGCTCTTCGCAGCTGTCGCAGTTCATGGACCAGACCAACCCGCTGTCGGAAGTCACGCACAAGCGGCGTCTTTCGGCGCTTGGGCCGGGCGGTCTGACCCGCGAACGCGCGGGCTTCGAGGTGCGCGACGTTCACCCGACCCACTATGGCCGGATGTGCCCGATCGAGACGCCGGAAGGCCAGAACATCGGTCTCATCAACAGCCTCGCGACCTTTGCGCGGGTGAACAAGTATGGCTTCATCGAAACTCCCTATCGCAAGGTGGTCGATGGCCAGGTGACGGACGAGGTTGTCTATATCTCGGCCACCGAAGAGATGCGGCATACGGTTGCGCAGGCCAACGCCCAGCTGGACGAGAACGGCCGCTTCGTGAACGACCTGGTTTCGACCCGGATGGCGGGGGAGTTCACGCTGAACCCGTCGGATGCGGTTGACCTGATCGACGTCTCGCCCAAGCAGCTCGTCTCGGTTGCAGCTTCGCTGATTCCGTTCCTGGAAAACGACGACGCCAACCGCGCCCTGATGGGTTCGAACATGCAGCGTCAGGCGGTGCCGCTGTTGCAGTCGGACGCGCCCTTCGTTGGCACCGGGATCGAAAGCGTTGTTGCCCGTGACTCGGGTGCCGCGATCATGGCGCGCCGGGCAGGGGTGATCGACCAGGTCGATGCGACCCGGATCGTTGTCCGTGCGACCGAAATGCTGGAACCCGGCGAGCCGGGCGTGGACATCTATCGTCTGCGCAAGTTCAAGCGCTCGAACCAGTCGTCCTGCATCAACCAACGCCCGCTGGTGAAGGTGGGTGATACCGTCGGCCGCGGCGAGGTGATCGCCGATGGTCCGTCCACGGATATGGGCGAACTGGCGCTGGGGCGGAACGTGATCGTCGCCTTCATGCCCTGGAACGGCTACAACTACGAGGACTCGATCCTGATTTCCGAGCGGATCCTCAAGGACGACGTCTTCACCTCGATCCACATCGACGAATACGAGGTGGCGGCTCGGGACACCAAGCTTGGCCCCGAGGAAATCACCCGCGACATTCCGAACGTGGGCGAAGAGGCGCTGCGCAACCTCGACGAGGCCGGCATCGTCTATATCGGGGCCGAAGTCGTGCCTGGCGACATCCTGGTGGGCAAGATCACCCCGAAGGGCGAAAGCCCGATGACGCCCGAGGAAAAACTGCTGCGCGCCATCTTCGGCGAAAAGGCATCCGACGTGCGCGATACCTCGCTGCGTCTGCCGCCGGGTGCCTATGGCACGATCGTCGAGGTGCGGGTCTTCAACCGCCATGGCGTCGACAAGGACGAACGTGCGCTGCAGATCGAGCGTGAGGAAGTCGAACGCCTGAGCCGCGACCGCGACGACGAGCTGGAGATCCTCGAGCGCAACATCTACGCGCGTCTGCGGGCGCTGATCCTCGGCAAGGAGGCGGTCAAGGGGCCGAAGGGCATCAAGCCCGGTTCCGAAATCACCGAGGACCTGCTTGCGACCCTGAGCCGCGGCCAGTGGTGGCAGCTTGCCTTGGGCGAGGAAGGCGCTGCGCAGGAGGTCGAGGCGCTGCATCAGCAGTTCGACATCCAGAAACGTGCGCTGGAGGCCCGGTTCGAGGACAAGGTCGAAAAGGTCCGCCGTGGCGACGATCTGCCCCCGGGCGTGATGAAGATGGTCAAGGTGTTCGTGGCGGTGAAGCGCAAGCTTCAGGCCGGCGACAAGATGGCCGGTCGTCACGGGAACAAGGGCGTCATCTCCAAGGTCGTTCCGGTCGAGGACATGCCGTTCCTCGCCGACGGAACCCCCGTGGACTTTGTGCTCAACCCGCTGGGCGTGCCGTCGCGGATGAACGTCGGGCAGATCCTCGAAACCCACATGGGCTGGGCTGCGCGTGGTCTGGGCATCCAGATCGATGAGGCGCTCGAGGAATACCGCCGCTCGGGCGACATGACGCCGGTGCGCGAGAAGATGCGGCATGCCTATGGCGACGAGGTTTATGACGAAGCCTTCGCCAATATGGACGAAAACGCCCTTCTTGAAGCCGCCGGTGCCGTCCGCAAGGGCGTTCCCATCGCGACGCCCGTCTTTGATGGTGCGAAAGAGGCCGATGTGAACGACGCGCTGCGGCGGGCAGGATTCGACGAAAGCGGTCAGTCCATCGTCTTTGACGGGCGCACGGGCGAGCAATTCGCACGGCCGGTGACGGTCGGGGTGAAATACATGCTCAAACTGCACCACCTTGTTGACGACAAGCTGCACGCACGGTCCACCGGGCCTTACAGCCTTGTCACCCAGCAGCCGCTTGGCGGTAAGGCCCAGTTCGGTGGCCAGCGTCTGGGCGAGATGGAGGTCTGGGCACTCGAAGCCTATGGCGCGGCCTACACGCTGCAGGAAATGCTCACCGTCAAGTCGGACGACGTGGCGGGCCGGACCAAGGTCTACGAATCCATCGTCAAGGGCGAGGACAACTTCGAGGCCGGCGTTCCGGAAAGCTTCAACGTGCTGGTCAAAGAGGTCCGTGGCCTCGGCCTCAACATGGAACTCCTGGATGCGGAGGATGAGTGAGGGCGGTTTCGCCCTCCTCCCACCCACTGATGTGAAGGACGCAAGATGAACCAGGAACTTACCACCAATCCGTTCAATCCGCTGGCGCAGCCCAAGCAGTTTGACGAGATCAAGATTTCGCTGGCCTCGCCCGAACGGATCCTCTCGTGGTCCTTCGGCGAGATCAAGAAGCCGGAAACCATCAACTACCGCACGTTCAAGCCGGAACGCGACGGCCTGTTCTGCGCGCGTATCTTTGGCCCGATCAAGGATTACGAATGCCTGTGCGGCAAATACAAGCGCATGAAGTATCGCGGCGTCGTCTGCGAGAAATGCGGCGTGGAAGTGACGCTCCAGAAGGTGCGGCGCGAGCGTATGGGCCATATCGAACTGGCCGCGCCCGTGGCCCACATCTGGTTCCTGAAGTCGCTGCCGAGCCGGATCAGCCTGATGCTCGACATCACGCTGCGGGATCTGGAGCGGATCCTGTATTTCGAGAACTACGTGGTGATCGAGCCGGGGCTGACGGACCTCACCTATGGTCAGCTGATGACCGAGGAGGAGTTCCTTGATGCGCAAGACCAGTACGGCGCCGATGCCTTCACCGCCAACATCGGCGCTGAGGCCATCCGGGAGATGCTCGCCGCGATCGACCTCGAGTCCGAGGCAGAGCGCCTGCGCGAGGAACTCAAGGAAGCCACCGGAGAACTGAAGCCCAAGAAGATCATCAAGCGGCTGAAGATCGTCGAGAACTTCCTGGAATCCGGCAACCGCCCGGAATGGATGATCCTGACCGTGCTTCCGGTGATCCCGCCGGAACTGCGCCCGCTGGTCCCGCTGGACGGCGGCCGGTTCGCCACATCGGACCTCAACGACCTCTACCGCCGGGTGATCAACCGGAACAACCGTCTGAAGCGCCTGATCGAGCTTCGGGCGCCGGACATCATCGTGCGCAACGAAAAGCGGATGCTGCAGGAAGCGGTCGATGCACTGTTCGACAACGGCCGTCGCGGCCGCGTCATCACGGGCACCAACAAGCGCCCGCTGAAGTCGCTGTCGGACATGCTGAAGGGCAAGCAGGGCCGGTTCCGCCAGAACCTTCTGGGGAAACGGGTGGACTTTTCGGGCCGCTCGGTCATCGTGACCGGGCCGGAACTGAAGCTGCACCAGTGCGGCCTGCCCAAGAAGATGGCGCTGGAGCTCTTCAAGCCGTTCATCTACTCGCGGCTTGAGGCGAAGGGGCTTTCGTCTACCGTCAAACAGGCGAAGAAGCTGGTCGAAAAAGAGCGTCCCGAGGTCTGGGATATCCTTGACGAGGTGATCCGCGAGCACCCGGTTCTGCTGAACCGCGCGCCGACGCTGCACCGTCTGGGCATCCAGGCGTTCGAACCCGTGCTGATCGAGGGCAAGGCCATCCAGCTTCACCCGCTGGTCTGTTCCGCCTTCAACGCCGACTTCGACGGCGACCAGATGGCCGTGCACGTTCCGCTGAGCCTTGAGGCCCAGCTGGAAGCGCGCGTCCTGATGATGTCGACGAACAACGTCCTGTCGCCTGCCAACGGCGCGCCGATCATCGTTCCGTCGCAGGACATGGTGCTTGGCCTCTACTACACCACGATGGAGCGGAAGGGCATGCCGGGCGAAGGCATGGCCTTCGCCAATGTCGAGGAAGTGGAGCACGCCCTGGCTGCCGGTGCGGTGCATCTGCACAGCCGCATCACCGCACGGGTCAAGCAGATCGACGCCGAAGGCAACGAAGTCTGGAAGCGTTATGAAACCACGCCCGGCCGGGTGCGGCTTGGTGCGCTTCTGCCGCTGAATGCCAAGGCGCCGTTCGAGTTGGTCAACCGGCTGCTGCGCAAGAAGGACGTTCAGAACGTCATTGACACCGTCTACCGCTACTGCGGCCAGAAGGAATCGGTGATCTTCTGCGACCAGATCATGACCATGGGCTTCCGCGAGGCGTTCAAGGCCGGGATTTCCTTTGGCAAGGACGACATGCTGATCCCCGACACCAAGTGGTCGATCGTCAACGAGACGCGCGAGCAGGTGAAGGAATTCGAACAACAGTACATGGACGGCCTGATCACTCAGGGCGAAAAGTACAACAAGGTTGTCGATGCCTGGTCCAAGTGCTCGGATGCGGTGGCCAACGCGATGATGGCCGATATCTCGGCGGTCCGCTATGACGATGCCGGCGCCGAGAAAGAGCCGAACAGCGTCTACATGATGTCGCACTCGGGCGCCCGGGGTTCGCCGGCCCAGATGAAGCAGCTGGGCGGGATGCGCGGTCTGATGGCCAAACCCTCGGGCGAGATCATCGAGACGCCGATCATCTCGAACTTCAAGGAAGGTCTGACCGTGCTGGAGTACTTCAACTCCACCCACGGCGCGCGGAAGGGCCTGGCCGACACGGCACTCAAGACGGCGAACTCCGGCTATCTGACCCGGCGTCTGGTTGACGTCGCGCAGGACTGTATCGTGCGCACCAATGACTGTGGCACCGACCGGTTCATCACGGCCTCGACCGCCGTGAATGACGGCGAGGTCGTGGCGTCGCTGGGCGAGCGTGTGCTTGGACGTGTCGCCGCCGAGGATGTGATCCGTCCCGGCACGGACGAGGTGATCGTCAAGCGCAACGAGCTGATCGACGAGCGCAAGGCCGATCTGGTCGAAACCGCCGGCATTGCCTCGGTCAAGATCCGGAGCCCGCTGACCTGCGAGGCCGAGGAAGGTGTCTGCGCCTCGTGCTACGGGCGTGACCTTGCCCGCGGCACGCTGGTCAACATCGGCGAGGCCGTCGGCATCATCGCAGCCCAGTCGATCGGCGAGCCTGGCACGCAGCTTACGATGCGGACCTTCCACATCGGCGGCATCGCGCAGGGCGGCCAGCAGTCCTTCCAGGAAGCAAGCCAACCGGGCCGGATCGAGTTCCGCAACCCCAACACGCTCGCGAATGCCAACGGTGAACAGATCGTCATGGGCCGCAACATGACCCTGGCGATCATCGACGAGAATGGTCAGGAACGGGCAAGCCACAAGCTGTCCTACGGGACCAAGCTCTTCGTGGCCGAGGGGGCCGAGGTCAAGCGGGGCGACAAGCTGTTCGAATGGGACCCGTACACCCTGCCGATCATCGCCGAGAAGGCAGGTGTGACCCGCTTCGTCGATCTTGTCTCGGGTCTTTCGGTTCGGGAAGACACGGACGAGGCGACGGGCATGACCCAGAAGATCGTGTCGGACTGGCGTTCGGTGCCGAAGGGCAACGAGCTGAAGCCCGAGATCATCATCATGGATCCCGAGACGGGCGAGCCGGTGCGTACGGAACAGGGCAACCCGGTCACCTATCCGATGTCGGTGGATGCGATCCTTTCGGTCGAGGATGGCCAGGAGGTCCGCGCCGGCGACGTGGTGGCACGGATCCCGCGCGAAGGCGCCCGGACCAAGGACATCACCGGGGGTCTGCCCCGCGTGGCGGAACTGTTCGAGGCCCGTCGTCCGAAGGATCACGCCATCATCGCCGAGATCGACGGCTATGTGCGCTTTGGCAAGGACTACAAGAACAAGCGCCGCATCGCCATCGAGCCCACGGTCGAAGGCATGGAGCCGGTCGAGTACATGGTGCCGAAGGGCAAGCACATTCCGGTTCAGGAAGGTGACTTCGTCCAGCGGGGCGACTACATCATGGACGGGAACCCGGCGCCGCATGACATCCTGCGGATCATGGGGATCGAGGCGCTGGCCAACTACCTGATCGACGAGGTGCAGGACGTCTATCGCCTGCAGGGCGTGAAGATCAACGACAAGCACATCGAGGTGATCGTCCGTCAGATGCTCCAGAAGTGGGAGATCCTCGACAGCGGCGAGACCACGCTGCTGAAGGGCGAGCATGTCGACAAGGCCGAGTTCGACGAGATGAACGAAAAGGCCATTGCCAACGGCCTGCGTCCGGCCTCGGGCGAACCGATCCTGCTGGGTATCACCAAGGCGTCGCTGCAGACCCGCAGCTTCATCTCGGCGGCGTCCTTCCAGGAGACGACGCGCGTGCTGACCGAGGCTTCGGTTCAGGGCAAGCGCGACAAGCTTGTCGGGCTGAAGGAAAACGTCATCGTCGGCCGGCTGATTCCGGCCGGTACCGGTGGCGCGACCTCGCGGGTGCGTCGTATCGCCGCCGAGCGCGACAATGTCGTTCTCGAGGCGCGGCGGGCCGAGGCAGAAGCGGCAGCGGCGCTTGCCGCCCCCGGCCAGGATGTGTTCGGCGAAGATGCGGACACCAGCCTGGTCGAGACCCCCGAAAGCGGCAACTGATCGCCGTTGAACGACCTTGGGACCCCCGGCCACGCCGGGGGTCCTTTCATGTCAAACCTTGCCCGCCATCCTGACGGCCGTCAGGGGCGGATGCCGAGCGACAGGGGCGTGGCCTGATCCCGCTTCCGGGCGCGGCACGAGGATGATGGCCCTGAAACATGAGCACGGGTGCCGATGTGCCGTGCGGCTGCCCGGGCCCCCACGGGTTTCCCGTCGCGTCCCGGTGTCAAGGCGTGGGGCGGCACAGGCCGGTGGGGCCAACAACGGGCGCTTGCTCTGTGCCGGGGCAGGCAGTCATCGGGGGGTGTTCCGCGGCACGGTCAGACGGGGCTGGTGGTTGCGGGGTGGCGCTGCTAAGGCTCGGCGGAACGGTTGTGGCAGGTCAGATGCTTACGGATAACGCGCGCGGCGCAATCTTCATGATGCTGGCGATGGCCGCCTTCACGATCAATGACACTTTCATGAAACTCCTGTCAGCCGAGATTCCGCTGTTCCAGGCGCTTTTCATCCGGGGCATCGCATCGGTTGCCGCTTTCCTCTGTCTGAGCGGCTGGATGGGTGGCCTGCGCTTCGACTTCGGACGGCGCGACTGGATCCTGATCGGGCTGCGCACCACGGGCGAGGTCGGCGCAGCCTATTTCTTTCTGACGGCCCTGTTCAACATGCCGCTGGCGAACGTAACGGCGGTTCTTCAGGCCTTGCCGCTGACCGTGACACTTGCCGCCGCACTTTTCCTGGCCGAGCCGGTGGGCTGGAAGCGGCTGACTGCAATTCTGGTGGGCTTCCTTGGTGTGATGCTGATCATCCGCCCTGGGCCCGACGGTTTCAACATCTATGCGCTTATGGCGCTCGCCTCGGTCGCGTGCGTCACGCTGCGCGATCTGGCAACGCGCCGCCTCTCGGACCGCGTGCCCTCGATTGTCGTGGCGCTTTGTGCGGGAATCGGCGTGACGGCAAGTGCGGGCATCGCGTCGCTCTGGGTGCCTTGGGCGATGCCGTCCGCTGCGGGTCTGGGCTTTCTGTCTGGCGCGGCGGTTTTCGTGGTGGCGGGCTACATCCTGTCGGTGACTGCGGTGCGGGCAGGGGATCTGGGCTTTGTATCGCCTTTCCGCTATACGGGGCTCCTGTGGGCGCTGGTCCTGGGTCTCCTGATCTTCGGTGACTGGCCGGACGGGCTGACGCTGATGGGCGCGGCGATCATCGTGACGACGGGGCTTTTCACCTTGTTCCGCGAACGAGCGACAGGCCGCCGCAAGGCTTCGGCATTGCGCGACCCGAGCTGACGGCGGGCGACAGGGGGTGGCAGGTGTTGACAAGGGCCGCGACTCCCCATATACGGCGGCGACCTGAGGACTGGTTCGTCCATTCCTGCAGGCTTACGAACTAACTAGTGGTCAAGATCCGGGCCCCGGCCCCGATCCTCTGGAATTCCACCGCGTCGTTCCCGCGAACAGGGAACGCATGCGGTTTTGGCGTTTTGCGGTCATGCATGGCGCAAAATGCGGAACGAATACGGCGCCAATCGGGCGCGAACTGAACAGGTTGCAACTACGGGGAACCGGAATGCCGACTATTCAACAGCTGATCCGCAAGCCGCGGCAGCCTAAAGTGAAACGCTCCAAGTCTCAGCACCTGGAGTCCTGCCCGCAGAAGCGCGGCGTTTGCACGCGCGTCTATACCACGACGCCGAAAAAGCCGAACTCGGCCATGCGGAAGGTTGCCAAGGTCCGTCTGACCAACGGCTTCGAAGTCATCAGCTATATCCCCGGCGAGAAGCACAACCTTCAGGAGCACTCGGTGGTTCTGATCCGTGGCGGCCGGGTAAAAGACCTTCCGGGTGTCCGCTATCACATCCTGCGCGGTGTGCTGGATACCCAGGGCGTCAAAGACCGTCGTCAGCGCCGTTCGAAATACGGCGCAAAGCGTCCGAAGTAAGGAGAGACGTAGATGTCCCGTCGTCACGCCGCCGAGAAGCGCGAGATTCTGCCCGATGCCAAATATGGTGACCGGGTTCTGACGAAGTTCATGAACAACCTGATGATCGACGGCAAGAAGTCGGTCGCGGAAAGCATCGTCTACAACGCGCTCGAGCGCGTCGAGGGCAAGCTGAAGCGGGCACCCATCGAGGTGTTCCACGAGGCGCTGGACAATGTGAAGCCTTCGGTCGAAGTGCGTTCGCGCCGCGTCGGCGGTGCTACCTATCAGGTTCCTGTCGAAGTGCGCCCCGAGCGCCGCGAGGCGCTGGCGATCCGCTGGCTGATCATCGCCGCTCGCAAGCGTAACGAGAACACGATGGAAGAGCGCCTTGCGGGCGAGCTTCTGGATGCAGTGAACTCGCGCGGCACCGCCGTGAAAAAGCGGGAAGACACCCACAAGATGGCCGACGCGAACAAAGCGTTCAGCCATTACCGCTGGTAACCTTTAGCCTGAGGACTGACCCAATGGCACGCGACTATCCCCTCGAGCGCTACCGCAACTTCGGGATCATGGCTCACATCGACGCGGGCAAGACCACGACGACCGAGCGGATCCTGTTCTACACCGGCAAGAGCCACAAGATCGGCGAAGTGCATGATGGCGCTGCGACGATGGACTGGATGGAGCAGGAGCAGGAACGGGGGATCACCATCACCTCGGCTGCGACCACGACTTTCTGGCAGCGCCAGGAAGACCCGACCGCCGAAGGCACGTCGGATACGAAGTTCCGCTTCAACATCATCGACACGCCCGGCCACGTGGACTTCACGATCGAGGTGGAGCGTTCGCTTGCCGTTCTCGATGGCGCGATCTGCCTTCTTGACGCCAACGCCGGTGTCGAGCCGCAGACCGAGACCGTCTGGCGTCAGGCCGACCGCTACAAGGTTCCGCGGATCGTGTTCGTCAACAAGATGGACAAGATCGGCGCCGATTTCTTCAACTGTGTGAAGATGATCAAGGACCGCACCGGTGCGACCCCGCTGCCGATCGCCCTTCCGATCGGGGCCGAAGACAAGCTGGAAGGCATCATCGACCTCATCAAGATGGAAGAGTGGACCTGGAAAGGCGAGGATCTGGGCGCGTCCTGGACACGTCAGCCCATCCGCGACGAGCTGAAGGATCTGGCCGAGGAATGGCGTCACAACCTCATCGAGACTGCAGTCGAGCAGGACGATGCGGCCATGGAAGCCTATCTCGAAGGCACCGAGCCCGACGAGGCGACGCTGCGCAAGCTGATCCGCAAGGGCACGCTGTCGCTGTCCTTCGTTCCCGTGGCCGCCGGTTCGGCCTTCAAGAACAAGGGTGTCCAGCCGCTTCTGAACGCCGTCATCGACTATCTCCCGAGCCCGCTCGACGTTCCCGCCTACATGGGCTTTGCCCCGGGCGACGAGACCGAGACCCGCAACATCGAGCGTTCGGCCGATGATGCGCAACCCTTCTCGGGCTTGGCCTTCAAGATCATGAACGACCCCTTCGTCGGCTCGCTCACCTTCACGCGCATCTATTCGGGCGCGATCAAGAAGGGCGATCAGATGCTCAACGCGACCAAAGGCAAGCGTGAGCGCGTCGGTCGTATGATGATGATGCACGCGATCAACCGCGAAGAGATCGAAGAGGCATTCGCGGGCGACATCATCGCGCTGGCCGGTCTGAAAGAGACCACCACCGGTGACACGCTTTGCGACCCGGCGAAACCCGTGGTTCTCGAAACCATGACCTTCCCCGAGCCGGTGATCGAGATCGCCGTGGAGCCGAAGTCGAAAGCCGACCAGGAGAAGATGGGCCTCGCCCTTCAGCGCCTGGCAGCCGAAGACCCGTCCTTCCGCGTCGAGACCGATCTCGAATCGGGTCAGACCATCATGAAGGGCATGGGCGAGCTTCACCTCGACATTCTCGTCGACCGCATGAAGCGCGAGTTCAAGGTCGAGGCGAATATCGGTGCGCCGCAGGTGGCCTATCGCGAGACGATCAGCCGCGAAGCCGAGATCGACTACACGCACAAGAAACAGACCGGTGGTACCGGCCAGTTCGCGCGCGTGAAGATGGTCATCACCCCGACCGAGCCGGGCGAAGGCTATTCGTTCGAATCCAAGATCGTCGGCGGTGCGGTTCCGAAGGAATACATCCCGGGTGTCGAAAAAGGCATCAAGTCGGTGATGGACTCGGGTCCGCTCGCGGGCTTCCCGGTGATCGACTTCAAGGTCGCGTTGATCGACGGTGCCTTCCACGACGTCGACTCGTCGGTCCTGGCCTTCGAGATCGCTGCCCGCGCCGCGATGCGCGAAGGTCTGAAAAAGGCCGGCGCCAAGCTGCTCGAGCCGATCATGAAGGTCGAAGTGGTGACCCCGGAAGAATACACCGGCGGCATCATCGGCGACCTCACCAGCCGTCGCGGGCAGGTGACCGGCCAGGAAGCGCGCGGCAATGCCGTGGTGATCAACAGCTTCGTGCCGCTGGCAAACATGTTTGGCTACATCAACACGCTGCGGTCGATGTCGTCGGGTCGTGCGAACTTCACGATGCTCTTCGACCACTATGATGCGGTTCCGCAGAACATCTCGGACGAGATTCAGAAGAAATACGCGTAAGGGCTCCGGCCCTTACGAATCCAGGACAATAGGAGGCCATCATGGCAAAGGCAAAGTTTGAACGGACGAAACCGCACGTCAACATTGGCACGATCGGCCACGTTGACCACGGCAAGACGACGCTGACGGCAGCGATCACGAAGTATTTCGGCGAGTTCCGCGCCTACGACCAGATCGACGGCGCACCCGAGGAGAAGGCGCGGGGGATCACGATCTCGACGGCGCATGTGGAATACGAGACCGAGAACCGTCACTACGCGCATGTGGACTGCCCCGGTCACGCCGACTATGTGAAGAACATGATCACGGGTGCTGCGCAGATGGACGGCGCGATCCTGGTTGTGAACGCCGCTGACGGCCCGATGCCGCAGACGCGCGAGCACATCCTGCTGGGCCGCCAGGTGGGCATTCCCTACATGGTGGTTTACCTGAACAAGGTTGACCAGGTGGACGATCCGGAGCTTCTGGAGCTGGTGGAGATGGAAGTGCGCGAGCTTCTGTCGTCCTACGAATACCCCGGCGACGACATTCCGATCATCAAGGGTTCGGCGCTGGCTGCGATGGAAGGGCGCGATCCCGAGATCGGCGAGAACTCGATCCGCGAGCTTCTGGCGGCTGTCGACAGCTACATCCCGACGCCCGAGCGTGCGGTTGACCTGCCGTTCCTGATGCCGATCGAGGACGTGTTCTCGATCTCGGGCCGCGGCACGGTCGTGACCGGCCGCGTGGAGCGTGGCGCGATCAACGTGGGTGACGAGGTCGAGATCGTCGGCATCCGCCCGACGCGCAAATCGGTCTGCACCGGCGTGGAGATGTTCCGCAAGCTTCTGGACCGCGGAGAGGCCGGCGACAACATCGGCGCGCTGCTGCGCGGGATCGACCGTGACGGCGTGGAGCGTGGTCAGGTTCTCTGCAAGCCGGGCTCGGTCAAGCCGCACACCAAGTTCGAAGCCGAAGCCTACATCCTGACGAAGGAGGAAGGCGGTCGCCACACGCCGTTCTTCGCGAACTACCGTCCGCAGTTCTACTTCCGGACCACGGACGTGACCGGGACGGTGATGCTGCCGGAAGGCACCGAGATGGTGATGCCGGGCGACAACCTGAAGTTCAACGTCGAGCTGATCGCGCCGATCGCCATGGAAGAGAAGCTGCGCTTCGCCATCCGTGAAGGCGGCCGCACCGTCGGCGCAGGCGTCGTGTCGAAAATCATCGAGTAATGGGCGCGGTGCGGAGGGTCTCCCTCCGCATCCCCGACCGAGGGCAAGCACATGCAAGGTCAGAATATCCGCATCCGGCTCAAGGCCTTCGATTACCGCGTTCTGGATGCCAGCACGCAGGAAATCGTCAACACGGCCAAACGGACCGGTGCAACGGTGCGCGGACCGATTCCGCTGCCGAACAAGATTGAGAAGTTCACGGTTCTCCGTGGTCCGCACATCGACAAGAAGTCGCGCGACCAGTGGGAAATCCGTACGCACAAGCGTCTTCTCGACATCGTCGACCCCACTCCGCAGACCGTGGACGCGCTGATGAAGCTCGACCTCGCCGCCGGCGTGGATGTCGAGATCAAGGTTTAAGGAGCCCGAGAGATGCGCTCTGGAGTTATCGCAAAGAAGCTGGGCATGACCCGGCTGTTCCTGGAGGACGGGCGGCAAGTGCCGGTGACCGTTCTTCAGCTGGACAATCTGCAGGTGGTCGCGCAGCGCACCGCTGACAAGGACGGCTACTCGGCCGTTCAGCTCGGCGCGGGCGAGGCGAAGGCGAAACGGACGACGGCGGCGATGCGTGGCCATTTCGCGAAGGCGAATGTGGCGCCGAAGCGCAAGCTGGCCGAGTTCCGGGTAAGCCCCGAGAACCTGATCAACGTCGGCGAGGAAATCACCGCCGATCATTATTTTGCCGGTCAGTTCGTTGACGTGGCAGGCACCTCGATCGGTAAGGGTTTTGCCGGTGCGATGAAGCGGCACAACTTCGGCGGCCTGCGGGCGTCGCATGGTGTGTCGATCAGCCACCGTTCACACGGCTCCACCGGTCAGTGTCAGGACCCGGGCAAGGTGTTCAAGGGCAAGAAGATGGCCGGCCACATGGGCGCTGCCCGCGTGACCACGCAGAACCTGCAGGTCGTCAAGACCGACAGCGAACGCGGCCTGATCATGATCAAGGGCGCCGTTCCCGGTTCGAAAGGTGGCTGGGTGACGATCAAGGACGCGGTGAAGAAACCGGTTCCCGAAAACGTCATTCTTCCGGCCGCGCTGAAGTCCGCAGCCGAGGCTGCCCGCAAGGCTGCCGAGGAAGCGGCTGCTGCCGCAGCCGCCGAGGAAGAAGCCGCACGCGTCGCCGCGCTCGAGGCCGAACAGGCTGCGATCGAGCAGGCCGAGGCCGAGGCTGCTGCGCCTGAAGGAGGCGACAATGAAAGCTGATGTGATCAAGCTGGACGCCGGCAAGGCGGGCTCGATCGATCTTGACGATGCGATCTTTGGCCTGGAGCCGCGCGCCGACATCCTGCACCGCATGGTGCGGTGGCAGCGTGCAGCCGCCCAAGCCGGGACGCACAAGGTCAAGGGCCGGTCGGAGACGAGCTATTCGACCAAGAAGATGTATCGCCAGAAGGGCACCGGTGGCGCCCGTCATGGTGACAAGAACGCGCCGATCTTCCGTCACGGCGGTGTCTACAAGGGTCCGACCCCGCGTAGCCACGCCCATGACCTGACCAAGAAGTTCCGCAAGCTTGGCCTGAAGCACGCGCTTTCGGCCAAGGCGGCCGAAGGCAACCTGATCGTTCTAGAAGCGGCGGAACTTGCCGAAGCCAAGACGGCGGTGCTGGCAAAGGCCGCCAAGGAGCTGGGCTGGAAGCGGGTCCTGATCATCGACGGTGCCGAGGTGAACGAGAACTTCGCCAAGGCCGCGCGGAACATCGAGGGGATCGATGTTCTGCCGTCGATCGGGGCCAATGTGTATGACATCCTCAAGCGTGACACGCTCGTGCTCACGAAGGCGGCTGTCGAAGCTCTGGAGGCTCGCCTGAAATGAGCGCGAAACCCGAACATTACGACGTGATCCGCAAGCCGATCATCACCGAGAAGGCGACCATGGCGTCTGACGCCAATGCGGTCGTGTTCGAAGTGGCGATCGATGCGAACAAGCCCCAGATCAAGGAAGCCGTCGAGGCGCTCTTTGGCGTGAAGGTGAAGGCGGTCAACACCACCATCACCAAGGGCAAGGTCAAGCGATTCCGCGGCCGCATCGGCACCCGGAACGACGTCAAGAAGGCTTATGTGACACTCGAAGACGGAAACGCTATCGACGTCACCACCGGCCTTTGATAGAAGGCACCGAATCTGCGGCCCCGGGTTCCGGGGCCGCAGATCATTTGGACGGGTCGCAAGGCCTGAACGACAACTGGACCATTGGTCCAAGGCTAACGGAAGACAGAAAGCATGGCACTCAAGTCGTATAAACCGACGACGCCAGGCCAGCGTGGGCTGGTTCTGATCGACCGTTCGGAGCTTTGGAAAGGTCGCCCCGTCAAGTCCCTCACCGAGGGCCTGACGAAGAACGGCGGTCGGAACAACACCGGACGGATCACGATGCGCCGCAAAGGCGGTGGCGCAAAGCGTCTGTATCGTATCGTGGACTTCAAGCGCACGAAGTTCGACGTCGCGGCGACCGTCGAGCGGATCGAATACGATCCCAACCGCACCGCGTTCATCGCGCTGATCAAATATGAAGACGGCGAGCAGGCCTATATCCTGGCTCCGCAGCGTCTGGCCGTGGGCGACACCGTGATCGCCGGCGCCAAGACGGACGTGAAGCCGGGCAATGCCATGCCGTTTTCGGGCATGCCGCTGGGCACGATCGTTCACAACGTCGAGCTGAAGGCCGGCAAGGGTGGCCAGCTGGCGCGCGCCGCAGGCACCTACGCCCAGTTCGTTGGCCGTGACGGTGGCTATGCCCAGATCCGCCTCTCGTCGGGCGAACTGCGCATGGTCCGTCAGGAATGCATGGCCACCATCGGCGCCGTGTCGAACCCGGACAACTCGAACCAGAACCTCGGCAAGGCTGGCCGTAATCGCCACAAGGGCATTCGTCCTTCGGTGCGCGGTGTCGCCATGAACCCGATCGATCACCCGCACGGCGGTGGTGAAGGCCGGACTTCGGGCGGCCGTCATCCGGTGACGCCCTGGGGCAAGGGTACCAAGGGCAACAAGACACGCCGGAACAAGGCAACGGACAAGCTTATCATCCGTTCGCGTCACGCTCGGAAGAAGGGTCGCTAAGACATGGCACGTTCTGTTTGGAAAGGCCCCTTCGTTGATGCCTACGTCCTGAAAAAGGCGGAGAAGGCACGCGAGTCCGGTCGTAATGACGTCATCAAGATCTGGTCGCGCCGCTCGACGATCCTGCCGCAATTCGTCGGCCTGACGTTCGGCGTCTACAACGGGCACAAGCATATCCCCGTTGCCGTGACCGAGGACATGATCGGCCAGAAGTTCGGTGAGTATTCGCCGACGCGGACCTACTATGGTCACGCGGCCGACAAAAAAGCGAAACGGAAGTAAGCGCCATGGGTAAAGAGAAAAATCCGCGCCGCGTGGCCGAGAACGAGGCGCTGGCGAAAGCCAAGATGCTTCGCACCTCCCCGCAGAAGCTGAACCTCGTCGCCGGCCTGATCCGCGGCAAGAAGGTGGAAAAGGCGCTTGCCGACCTGACCTTCTCGAAGAAGCGCATCGCCATCGACGTGAAGAAATGCCTTCAGTCGGCAATCGCGAACGCCGAGAACAACCACGGGCTCGACGTTGACGAGCTGGTGGTCGCAGAGGCCTTCGTCGGCAAGAACCTCGTCATGAAGCGCGGCCGTCCGCGTGCACGTGGGCGGTTCGGCAAGATCATGAAGCCGTTTTCCGAGCTCACCATCAAGGTGCGTCAGGTCGAGGAGAAAGCGTAATGGGTCAGAAGGTCAATCCGATCGGTATGCGTCTCCAGGTCAACCGCACCTGGGACAGCCGCTGGTTTGCGGAAAGCAAGGACTTCGGCAATCTGCTTCTTGAAGACGTCAAGATGCGGGAGTTCATCCAGGAAGAGTGCAAGCAGGCTGGCGTCAGCCGTGTGATCATCGAGCGTCCGCACAAGAAGTGCCGCGTCACGATCCACACCGCCCGCCCGGGGGTCATCATCGGCAAGAAGGGCGCGGACATCGAGACGCTCCGCAAGAAGCTTGCCAACATGACCAAGTCCGAGCTGCACCTCAACATCGTGGAGGTTCGCAAGCCCGAGCTGGACGCACAGCTGGTGGCTGAAAGCATCGCTCAGCAGCTTGAGCGCCGGGTGTCGTTCCGTCGCGCGATGAAGCGCGCGGTTCAGAACGCCATGCGCATGGGCGCCCTGGGCATCCGGGTCAACGTTGGTGGCCGTCTTGGCGGCGCCGAGATTGCCCGGACCGAGTGGTACCGCGAAGGCCGCGTGCCGCTGCACACGCTGCGCGCCGATATCGACTATGCGACCTCGGAGGCGTCCACCCCCTATGGCATCATCGGTGTCAAGGTGTGGATCTTCAAGGGCGAGATCATGGAACACGATCCTCAGGCGCGCGATCGTCGGCAGTCGGACGCGCAGGATGGCGCGGCACCGCGTCAGCAGCGTCGCTGAGCCCTGAGACAGGAGAAGAACGATGCTGCAACCAAAGCGCACAAAGTTCCGCAAGATGCACAAGGGCCGCATCCACGGGGAAGCGAAGGGCGGGTTTGACCTGAACTTCGGCACCTATGGCCTGAAGGCAACCGAGCCGGAGCGGATCACCGCCCGCCAGATCGAAGCCGCCCGCCGGGCCATGACGCGCCACATGAAGCGTCAGGGCCGGGTCTGGATCCGGGTTTTCCCGGATACGCCGGTGACCTCGAAGCCCACCGAGGTCCGGATGGGTAAAGGTAAGGGTTCGGTCGACTTCTGGGCCTGCAAGGTAAAACCCGGCCGCGTCATGTTTGAGATTGACGGGGTGGGTGAGTCTGTGGCAAGGGAAGCGCTCCGTCTGGCGGCGATGAAACTGCCCATCAAGACCCGGGTCGTTGTCCGCGAGGACTGGTAGGAAATTCGGCTGAACCCCCGCGTGAGGCGGGGGTTCGGCTTTTGTTGGAAAAGCGCCGGCCGATCTGGCGACTTCTGATGAGAGGATGAGGCGATGAACGCCCAGGAACTGAGAAACAAGACGCCCGATCAGCTGCGCGATCAGCTGGTTGCGCTGAAGAAAGAGGCGTTCAACCTGCGTTTCCAGCAGGCCACGTCTCAGCTTGAGGGCACGGCCCGCATGCGCACCGTCCGTCGTGACGTTGCTCGCGTGAAGACCGTGCTGAACGAAAAAGCCCGCGAAGCGGCGAAGTAAGGAGCCCGCACATGCCCAAACGCATCCTGCAAGGCACCGTGACGAGCGACAAGAACGAGCAGACCGTCACGGTTCTGGTCGAGCGCCGCTTCACCCACCCGGTGCTGAAGAAAACCATCCGTAAGTCCAAGAAATACCGGGCTCACGATGAGAACAACCAGTTCAAGGTTGGCGATACCGTCCGTATCCAGGAATGTGCGCCGGTCTCGAAAACGAAACGTTGGGAAGTTGTGACCGAAGCATCGGCCTGACTTCCACGACTTGATCGAAACCCTGGGACTCGTTCCCAAAGGTCGGGAGAAACCAAATGATCCAGATGCAGACCAATCTGGATGTCGCTGACAACTCCGGCGCGCGCCGGGTGCAGTGCATCAAGGTCCTGGGTGGTTCCCATCGCCGTTACGCCTCTGTGGGCGACATCATCGTGGTGTCGGTGAAGGAAGCCATCCCGCGCGGCCGCGTGAAGAAAGGTGACGTCCGCAAGGCCGTTGTCGTGCGCACCGCCAAGGAAGTCCGCCGCGAAGACGGCACCGCGATCCGCTTTGACCGGAACGCTGCCGTGATCCTCAACAACAACAACGAGCCGGTCGGTACCCGTATCTTCGGCCCCGTTGTGCGTGAGCTGCGCGCGAAGAACTTCATGAAAATCATTTCGCTGGCTCCGGAGGTGCTCTGATGGCTGCGAAACTCAAGAAGGGTGACAAGGTCATCGTCCTGACCGGCAAGGACAAGGGCAAGACCGGCGAGATCACCTCGGTGAATCCCAAGGACAACAAGGCTGTTGTCGATGGGCTGAACATCGCGATCCGTCACACCAAGCAGAGCCAGACCAGCCAGGGCGGCCGCCTTCCCAAGGCGATGCCGATCGATCTGTCGAACCTGGCGATCGTTGACAAGAATGGCAAACCCAGCCGCGTCGGCTTCCGCGTTGAAGGCGACAAGAAGGTGCGTTTTGCCAAGACGACAGGGGATGCAATCTGATGCTTGACGCTGCAAATTACACCCCGCGCCTCAAGACGGACTATCGTGACCGTATCCGCGCCGCGCTCATGGAAGAGTTCGGCTACAAGAACCAGATGCAGCTCCCCAAGCTCGACAAGATCGTGCTGAACATGGGGATCGGCGAGGCGGTGAAGGATACCAAGAAGGTGAAGTCGGCTCAGGAAGACCTGACCGCCATCGCTGGTCAGAAGGCTGTCATCACCAAGGCAAAGAAATCGATCGCGGGCTTCCGTGTGCGTGAAGAGATGCCGCTGGGCGTCAAGGTCACGCTGCGCGGCGACCGGATGTATGAGTTCCTTGACCGTCTTGTCACCGTGGCGCTGCCGCGCGTCCGCGACTTCCGCGGCGTGAAAGGCACCTCGTTTGACGGCCGTGGCAACTATGCGATGGGCCTGAAAGAGCACATCGTGTTCCCCGAGATCAACTTCGACAAGGTCGATGAGGTCTGGGGCATGGACATCATCATCTGCACCACCGCGAAGACCGACGCGGAAGCCAAGGCGCTGTTGAAGCATTTCAACATGCCGTTCAACAGCTGATCGCGGGAGAGAGAAGATATGGCTAAGAAATCCATGGTCGAACGCGAGCTGAAGCGCCAGCGCCTGGTCAAGCAATATGCTGCCAAGCGCGCCGCGCTGAAGGAAATCGCGAACGATGACTCCAAGCCGATGGAAGAGCGCTTCAAGGCGCGCCTGAAGCTTGCCGAACTGCCGCGCAACTCGTCGCCGACCCGGCTGCACAATCGCTGCCAGCTGACCGGGCGCCCGCATGCGTATTATCGTAAACTCAAAGTGTCGCGGATCATGCTTCGTGAACTGGCCTCGTTCGGCCAGATCCCGGGCATGGTGAAGTCGAGCTGGTAAGGAGGCGGACATGTCGATGAACGATCCTCTCGGCGATATGCTGACCCGTATCCGCAACGCTCAGCTGCGCGGTAAATCCACGGTTCGCACGCCTGCCTCCAAACTCCGCGCCTGGGTGCTCGACGTGCTCGGCGAGGAAGGATATATCCGCGGCTACGAGCGCGTGACCTCTGACAACGGCCATGCCGAACTCGAGATCAGCCTCAAGTACTACGATGGCGCCCCGGTGATCCGCGAAATCAAGCGCGTCTCCAAGCCCGGCCGCCGCGTGTACATGAGTGTCAAGGACATCCCGAGCGTCCGCAATGGCCTCGGTGTCTCGATCGTCTCCACGCCGAAAGGCGTCATGTCTGATGCAGCAGCACGGACCGCCAATGTCGGCGGCGAAGTGCTCTGCACGGTCTTCTGAGGAGGGTGGTATGTCTCGTATTGGCAAGAAACCGGTCGAGCTGCCCAAGGGCGTTACCGCGTCCCTGTCCGGCCAGACCGTCGAAGTGAAGGGGCCGAAAGGCACCCGCAGCTTCACCGCGACCGACGACGTGACCATCGCGCTCGATGGCAACGCGATCACCGTGACCCCCCGTGGCACCTCCAAGCGCGCCCGCGCGCAGTGGGGCATGACCCGGACCATGGTGGCGAACCTCGCAACCGGCGTTTCCGAAGGTTTCAAGAAAGAGCTTGAGATCCAGGGCGTCGGTTACCGGGCTGCGGTTCAAGGCAACATTCTGAAGCTGTCGCTTGGCTACAGCCACGAAGTGAACTTCGAGGTTCCCGCCGGTGTGACGGTGACGACGCCGAAGCAGACGGAAATCGTTGTGGAAGGTATCGACCAGCAGGTGGTGGGGCAGGTTGCTTCCAACATCCGCGAGTGGCGTGCGCCCGAGCCCTACAAGGGCAAAGGCATCCGCTACAAGGGCGAGTTCATCTTCCGCAAGGAAGGCAAGAAGAAGTAAGGGGCGCGACAATGGCGAACAACAAGAGAGAGCTGTTCCTCAAGCGCCGCCTGCGCGTCCGGAACAAACTGCGGGCCATGGCCAACGGGCGTCCGCGCCTTTCGGTTCATCGCTCGAACAAGAACATCAGCGTGCAGCTGATCGACGACGTCAACGGTGTGACGCTGGCTTCGGCTTCGACGCTCGAGAAAGATCTGGGCGTGGTTGGCAAGAACAACGTCGATGCCGCGACAAAGGTCGGTGCGGCGATCGCCGAGCGGGCCAAGAAGGCCGGTGTCGAAGAGTGCTACTTCGATCGTGGTGGTTTCCTCTTTCATGGCAAGGTGAAGGCTCTGGCCGACGCTGCGCGTGAAGGCGGGCTGAAGTTCTAAGGAGACGAAGATGGCAGAACGTGAAAATCGTCGGGACCGTCGCGAGCGCGACGAAACCCCGGAATTCGCCGATCGTCTCGTGGCGATCAACCGCGTGTCGAAAACCGTGAAAGGCGGGAAGCGCTTCGGCTTTGCCGCACTCGTTGTGGTTGGCGACCAGCGCGGCCGCGTAGGCTTCGGCAAGGGCAAGGCGAAAGAAGTGCCCGAGGCGATCCGCAAGGCGACCGAGCAGGCCAAGCGGCAGATGATCCGCGTGCCGCTGCGCGATGGTCGTACCCTGCACCATGATATCGAGGGCCGTCACGGCGCTGGTAAAGTGGTGATGCGGACGGCTGTTGCGGGGACCGGTATCATCGCCGGTGGTCCGATGCGCGCCGTGTTCGAAATGCTGGGTCTTCAGGACGTCGTGGCGAAATCGCTCGGCAGCCAGAACCCCTACAACATGATCCGTGCAACGATTGACGGTCTCAAGAAGGAAGGCAGCCCCCGCCAGGTCGCGCAGCGTCGCGGCAAGAAGGTGGCCGATATCCTGAAGAAGCCGGAAGCCGAAACGGTCGAAGCGTAAGGAACGGGACACATGGCAAAAACCATCGTCGTCAAGCAGATCGGTTCGCCGATCCGCCGCCCGGACGTTCAGCGCCGTACGCTGATCGGTCTTGGCCTCAACAAGATGCACCGGACGCGGGAGCTTGAGGATACACCGTCCATCCGTGGCATGGTGAACTCGATCCCGCACCTGGTGCAGATCATCGAAGAGCGCGAATAACGCTTTTCCCTGACGGCCCTTCGCTGTATCGAGGGGCCGTTCACTTCGGGGCAGGGTGATCCTGCCCTTTCTTCATCAACAGGCCGTGTGGGTCCGGGCGTCGCTTCCCGTATCTCTCCGGCGAAGGAGCAAGCGACATGAAGCTTCATGAACTTCGCGATAACGAAGGCGCAACCAAGAAACGCATGCGTGTTGGCCGTGGCCCGGGTTCGGGCAAGGGCAAGACCGCAGGGCGTGGCGTCAAGGGTCAGAAATCGCGCTCGGGCGTTGCGCTCAATGCCTATGAGGGCGGCCAGATGCCGCTTTATCAGCGCCTTCCCAAGCGCGGCTTCAACAAGCCGAACCGCAAGTCCTGGGCGGTGATCAACCTGGGTCTGATCCAGAAATTCGTGGATGCCGGCAAGCTCGAAGCAGGCGCCGTGATCAACGAAGACGTGCTTGTCGCGTCCGGTCTGGTGCGGCGCAAGCTCGACGGGATCCGCGTTCTTGCCAAGGGTGAGATCACGGCCAAGGTTCAACTGGAAGTGTCGGGGGCATCGGCTTCGGCGATCGAGGCTGTCTCGAAGGCCGGTGGTTCGCTGACCGTGACGGCGCCCAAGGCCGAAGCGGCGACCGAATAACGGTTGTAGGCGCCGGCAAGGCCGCTTACATCAGGACCAAGTTTTCCTGCGCCGCCGAACCGGAAAACGGATCGGCGGCGCTGTCATGAAAGAGACAGGGCATGGCATCTGCTGCAGAGCAAATGGCGGCGAACACAAGTTGGGGCGCCTTGGCCAAGGCAACCGACCTGCGTCACCGGATTTTCTTCACTCTCGGGCTTCTGATCGTCTATCGCATCGGCACTTACATTCCTGTGCCGGGCATTGACGGTCTCGCGCTGCGTGAATTCATGGATGAAGCGGCAGCCGGGATTGGTGGCATGCTCAACATGTTCACCGGCGGCGCGATCAGCCGGATGGGGATCTTTGCCCTCGGGATCATGCCCTACATTTCCGCCTCGATCATCGTTCAGCTGATGACGGCGATGGTCCCCTCACTTGAGCAGCTCAAGAAAGAGGGCGAGGCAGGACGCAAGAAGATCAACCAGTACACGCGCTATGGCACGGTTTTCCTCGCGATCTTCCAGGCTTGGGGCATCGCCATGAGCCTAGAGGCCGGGGATCTCGCGCATGACCCGGGCATGTTCTTCCGCCTGTCGGTGGTCATCACCCTGGTCGGCGGCACCATGTTCCTGATGTGGCTGGGTGAGCAGATCACCGCCCGCGGCATCGGTAACGGCATTTCGCTGATCATCTTCGTGGGCATCATTGCCGAGATCCCGGCCGCCCTGGCGCAGTTCTTCAGTCAAGGTCGATCGGGGGCCATCAGCCCGGCCGTCATCATCGGCGTGATCCTCATGGTCATCGTCACGATCGGCTTTGTGGTGTTCATGGAGCGGGCGCTGCGCAAGATCCACATCCAGTATCCTCGCCGGCAGGTCGGCATGAAGGTCTACGATGGTGGCTCGTCGCATCTCCCGATCAAGGTAAACCCCGCGGGCGTGATTCCGGCGATCTTTGCCTCTTCGCTCCTGTTGTTGCCGGTCACGGTGTCCACCTTCTCGGGGCAGCAAACCGGCCCGGTGATGTCGACGATTCTTGCCTATTTCGGGCCGGGGCAGCCGCTTTATCTGCTGTTCTTCACGGCGATGATCGTGTTCTTCACGTTTTTCTATACGCACAACGTCGCTTTCAAGACCGAGGATGTGGCTGACAACCTCAAGAACCAGAACGGCTTCGTGCCGGGGATCCGGCCGGGCAAGCGGACGCAGGAATACCTCGACTATGTGGTGAACCGGCTTCTGGTGGTTGGCTCTGCCTATCTGGCACTGGTCTGCCTTCTGCCCGAAGTTCTGCGAAACCAGTTCGCAATCCCGTTCTATTTTGGGGGAACCTCGGTTCTGATCGTGGTGTCGGTGACCATGGATACGATCAATCAGGTGCAGTCGCATCTGCTGGCCCATCAGTATGAGGGCTTGCTCGAACGCTCGCAGCTGCGCGGCAAGAAACGGGGTGGCAGGAAGGCACCGGCACGTCGATGAACATCATTCTGCTTGGGCCCCCGGGGGCGGGGAAGGGAACGCAGGCTCGCCGTCTGGTCGAGAAGCGCGGCATGATCCAGCTGTCCACCGGTGACATGCTGCGCGAAGCCCGCACGAGCGGCACCGAGATGGGGCGTCGTGTGGCCGAGGTGATGGACCGGGGCGAGCTGGTGACCGACGAGATCGTCATCGGCCTGATCGAGGAAAAGCTGACCGGCGAACGCGGCGGAGGTTTCATATTCGACGGTTTCCCGCGCACCCTGGGGCAGGCGGATGCGCTGACCGGGCTTCTGAACAGGATGGGGCAGCCACTGGCGGCGGTGATCGAGATGCGTGTCGATGATGCGGCGCTTGTTGCGCGGATTACCGGCCGTTACACCTGCGGAAACTGCGGCGAGGTGTATCACGATGTCACGCGGCCCACGGCAAAGCCGGGGGTTTGCGATGTCTGCGGATCGCAGGATCTGCGCCGGCGCGCTGACGACAACGAGGAAAGCCTGCGACAGCGGCTTATGGAGTATTACAAGAAGACCTCTCCCCTTGTCGGATACTATCATGCGCTAGGTCTGTTGCGGCCTGTGGATGGTCTGGCCGAGGTGGACGAGGTGGCTGCGGCGATCGCGGCCATTCTTGACCGGCCAGCCCCGGATGCCGCTTGACGGCACCGGCAAAAGGCACTAGCAGACACCTCTCGAATTGGAATCATCCTGGCTTCGGCCGGGGTGTTGCCATGTAGAAACATAGACGGGCCCGGCGGTTCTGCCACGGAGTCTCGTTGTGAAAAAAGGTTCCGGCGTTACGGAACCGCAACGAAAGGAACACCCGCGTGGCACGTATTGCTGGCGTAAACATTCCGACGGGGAAACGGGTCCCCATCGCACTGACCTATATCCACGGCATCGGCCCGGATGCGGCCGCCAAGATCTGCGAAGCCGTCGGTATCGATATGACCCGTCGCGTGAACGAGCTTTCGGATGCCGAAGTGCTCTCGATCCGTGAGCATATCGACGCGAACTTCACGGTTGAAGGCGACCTGCGCCGCGAAGTCCAGATGAACATCAAGCGGCTCATGGACCTTGGTTCGTATCGTGGCCTGCGCCATCGGCGCAACCTCCCTGTGCGCGGCCAGCGCACGCACACCAACGCGCGGACCCGCAAAGGCCCCGCCAAGCCGATCGCCGGCAAGAAGAAGTAAGGGGAGGATCGAGACATGGCACGCGACAAGACTCGTATCAAGCGCAAGGAACGCAAGAACATCGCCGCAGGTGTGGCGCATGTGAACTCGTCCTTCAACAACACCAAGATCCTGATTTCCGACGTTCAGGGCAACGCGATTTCCTGGTCTTCGGCCGGCACCATGGGCTTCAAGGGCTCGCGGAAGTCCACGCCCTATGCGGCGCAGATGGCTGCGGAAGACGCTGGCCGCAAGGCGCAGGAGCATGGCGTGAAGACCCTCGAGGTCGAGGTGCAGGGCCCCGGCTCGGGCCGCGAATCGGCGCTCCGTGCGCTGGCGGCTGTCGGTTTCAACATTACCGCAATCCGCGACGTGACGCCGATTGCGCACAACGGTTGCCGCCCGCCGAAACGTCGCCGGGTCTGATCGTTCAGAAATTTGCCGGGCCGCGCCATGTTTGCGCGGCCCGGTTTCGTCATTGATCCTCGGGCGTCGTTGGCTTGGGACATGGGCCAAGGACAGGTATGGAGGCGACACGCATGATCCACAAGAACTGGCAGGAACTGATCAAACCGACGCAGCTGGCGGTCAAGCCGGGTGCCGATCCCGCACGCGTCGCCACCGTCGTGGCGGAACCGCTCGAGCGCGGCTTCGGCCTGACCTTGGGCAACGCGCTGCGCCGGGTGCTGCTGTCGTCGCTTCAGGGCGCCGCCATCACCTCGGTCCAGATTGACAATGTGCTGCACGAGTTCTCCAGCGTTGCCGGCGTGCGTGAAGACGTGACCGACATCGTGCTGAACCTGAAGGGCGTTGCGCTGCGGATGGAAGTCGAAGGGCCGAAGCGTCTGTCGATCTCGGCCAAGGGGCCGGGTGTCGTCACCGCCGGCGACATCTCGGAAAGCAACGGGATCGAAGTGCTCAACAAGGAGCATGTGATCTGCCATCTCGATGACGGGGCCGACCTGTTCATGGAACTGACGGTCAACACCGGCAAGGGCTATGTGCCGGCCGACAAGAACCGTCCGGAAGATGCGCCGATCGGTCTGATCCCGATCGATGCGATCTACTCGCCGGTCAAGAAGGTCAGCTATGACGTTCAGCCCACCCGTGAGGGGCAGGTGCTTGACTATGACAAGCTCACGCTCAAGATCGAAACCGACGGCTCGATCACTCCGGATGACGCCGTGGCCTTTGCTGCGCGCATCCTTCAGGATCAGCTGCAGGTCTTCGTGAACTTCGAAGAGCCGGAAAGCGCCTCGGCCCAGTCGGATGACGATGGGTTGGAGTTCAACCCGCTGCTGCTGAAGAAGGTCGATGAGCTGGAGCTTTCGGTGCGTTCGGCAAACTGCCTGAAAAACGACAACATCGTCTATATCGGGGATCTGATCCAGAAAACCGAAGCCGAAATGCTGCGGACGCCGAACTTCGGCCGCAAGTCGTTGAACGAAATCAAGGAAGTGCTTTCGGGCATGGGTCTGCATCTTGGCATGGATGTCGAGGACTGGCCGCCGGAGAACATCGAGGATCTGGCCAAGCGTTTCGAGGACCAGTTCTGAGTTGACAGTTTCGGGGGCCGTGGCCTAAACGGCCCCCAAATGCCCGGTTCAGCCGGGGAATGACCGGGCACAACGCCCCAAGGTGAGTGGGCCCAGGACCAGGGACCACCGGACAAAGCAAGAGAAGATCAAGGAGAATACTCATGCGTCACGCTCGCGGATACCGCCGCCTGAACCGCACCCATGAACACCGCAAGGCGCTGTTCGCCAACATGGCCGGTTCGCTTATCGAACACGAACAGATCAAGACCACCCTTCCCAAGGCGAAGGAACTGCGTCCGATCGTCGAAAAGCTGATCACCCTCGCAAAGCGCGGCGATCTGCATGCGCGCCGCCAGGCGGCGTCGCAGCTCAAGCAGGACGCTTATGTGGCCAAGCTTTTCGACATCCTGGGTCCGCGCTACAAGGAGCGTCAGGGTGGCTATATCCGGATCATGAAAGCCGGCTTCCGCTATGGCGACATGGCGCCGATGGCGATCATCGAATTTGTTGATCGTGACGTCGATGCCAAGGGCGCAGCCGACAAGGCTCGCGTTGCCGAGGAAGACGCTGCCGAAGCCTGATCGATCCGGCACGATTTCAGAAGCCCGCCGCGCCGGCGGGCTTTTTCCATTTTCAGGCCCGGGCCATCTTTCACGCTGCGGTGCCGATCCTTAGGTTCAGCATATGGCGGATCTTTTCGATCAGATCGGTGAAGCGGCAGAGCCGTCAGGCCCGCGGCCCCTCGCGGACCGTCTGCGCCCCCGCAAGCTGGCCGAGGTTATCGGCCAGGAAAAGGTGCTTTCGCCCGAAGGCCCCCTGGGCGCGATGCTGAGCGCCGGCAGCCTTTCCTCGCTGATTCTCTGGGGGCCGCCGGGAGTGGGCAAGACCACGATCGCGCGGCTTCTGGCGGATGAGACCGATCTGACCTTCGTGCAGATCAGCGCCATCTTCACGGGCGTGCCCGAGCTTCGGAAGGTGTTCGAGGCGGCGCGGCTGCGACACCGGAACGGGCAGGGGACGCTGCTGTTCGTGGACGAGATCCACCGCTTCAACAAGGCGCAGCAGGACGGGTTTCTGCCGCATATGGAGGATGGGACGATCCTTCTGGTAGGTGCGACGACGGAAAACCCCTCGTTCGAGCTGAACGCCGCGCTGCTGTCGCGCTCGCAGGTCATCGTGCTTGAACGGCTGTCGCTGGTAGATCTGGAGCGGCTGGCGCAGCGCGCGGAACGGGAACTGGGCCAAGCGCTGCCACTGAAGGGGCCCGCACGCGAGGCGCTGCTGGAAATGGCGGACGGGGACGGGCGCGCGCTTCTGAACCTGATCGAGCAGGTGGCGGCCTGGAAAGTGACGGCGCCGCTGGAGACTGATGCCCTTGCCCAGCGGCTGATGCGCCGGGCGGCGAATTACGACAAGTCTGGCGACGGGCATTACAACCTGATTTCGGCGCTGCACAAGTCGGTGCGCGGATCGGACCCGGATGCGGCGCTTTACTGGTTTTCACGGATGCTGGAGGGCGGCGAGGATCCGCGCTTCCTGGGCCGGCGGCTCGTTCGGATGGCGGTCGAGGACATCGGCCTTGCCGATCCGCAGGCGCAGACGGTCTGCCTGCACGCCTGGGAGACGTTCGAGCGGCTGGGAAGCCCGGAGGGAGAGCTTGCGCTGGCGCAGGCGGTGATCTATCTCGCGCTGGCGCCCAAGTCGAACGCGGGCTACGTGGCTTACAAGGGGGCGCGCGCAACGGCGCGGCAGACCGGATCGGAGCCGCCGCCCAAGCACATTCTCAACGCGCCCACGCGGTTGATGAAGGAACAGGGTTATGGCGCGGGCTATGCCTATGATCACGATGCCGAGGACGGGTTTTCGGGCCAGAACTATTTCCCCGAGACCATGAAGCGGCCGGTCTTCTATCATCCGCCCGAACGTGGCTTCGAGCGCGAGTTGAAGAAGCGGGTCGAGTATTTTGCGCGCCTGCGCGAACAGCGTCAGGGGCGGGCAGAGAGTTGACTTTGGCTGTCCCCTGCCCGAGAGGGAAGCGATGATCTGGACCCTGACACAGGTGGCCTTGGGCGGCGCGATCGGAGCGCTGGGGCGTTTCGGCATGGTATATGGCGCGGCGCGCGTTCTTGGCGCGGGTTTCCCCTGGGGGACCTTGATCGCCAATGTGCTGGGATCGTTTGCGATGGGGCTGGCTTTCGTCTGGCTGACGGACCGAGACGCGCTGCGCCTGGCGCCGTTCGTTATGGCAGGGATCCTTGGGGGCTTTACCACCTTCTCCGCCTTCTCGCTGGACGTGCTGCTTCTTTATGAACGGGGGGCGACCGGGATGGCTGCCCTTTATGTGCTGGCTTCGGTCGGACTTTCTATTGCTGCGCTGATCGCAGGCGTGGCCGCAATGCGGGGATTGCCGGGATGAGTGGTGTGAAGGTTCTTACGATTTCGGCCGATGAAGGAGAACAGCGGTTGGACCGCTGGCTCAAGCGGCGCTTTCCGCAGGTCACGCAGGGCGCCGTGGAAAAGATGTGCCGAACCGGACAGATCCGCGTCGATGGCGGCCGTGTCAAGGCTTCGAGCCGGGTTGCGCCGGGAATGGTGGTGCGGCTTCCGCCCCTTCCCAAGGGCGACGCCCCCGCAGCCACCGGCAGCACGATCAGCGAGGCGGACGCCCGGATGATCCAGGCGGCGGTGCTTTACCGGGATGACCATGTCATCGCGCTGAACAAGCCGCCGGGGTTGCCCTCGCAGGGCGGGAGCGGCCTTGGCAACCGCCATGTCGATGCCCTTTCCGAAGCACTGCGATTCGGCTTGGCGGAACGGCCGTCGCTGGTGCACCGGCTGGACAAGGATACCTCGGGTGTGCTGCTGCTGGCCCGGACGACCAAAGCCGCACGGCTTCTGTCCGAGGCGTTCCGCCACCGCAATACCCGCAAGATCTACTGGGCTGCTGTGGCAGGGGTGCCGCATCCGCGCATGGGCACGATCCGCTTCGGCCTGGTCAAGGCGCCCGGCGGCGGCAAGGGCGAAGGCGAGAAGATGCGCTGCATCCATCCCGCAGAGGTAGCAAATGTCGAGGGAGCCAAACGTGCCACCACCGATTATGCGGTGCTGACTTCGCTTGCCAAACGCGCCGCCTGGATGGCGCTTGTGCCGGTGACCGGCCGCACGCATCAACTGCGCGCCCACATGGCCGAAATCGGGCATCCGATTGTGGGCGACGGAAAATACGGCGGTTCGGGGCAGGAGAATCTGGGCGACGGCTGGGGCGCGCAGCTGGGGGGCGATATCAGCCGCAAGCTGCATCTTCATGCGCGCTCGATCACGTTCAAACATCCAGTCAGTGGCGCCATGCTGACGATCACAGCACCCTTGCCCGAGCATATGGCCCGTACCTGGAAGACCCTCGACTGGCACGCCGGCGATGTGCCGGCCGATCCGTTCGCGCCGGAGGAAGGATGGACCTGAAGCTGATCGTTTTTGATGTGGATGGCACGCTTGTCGACAGCCAGGATCATATCACCGACGCCATGACGGCGGCCTTTGCCGCTGCAGCCCATCCGGCGCCCGCACGCGAGGCCATCCTTTCCATCGTGGGACTGTCGCTTCCGGTGGCGGTGCGGGTGCTTGCGCCATCATTGCCGGATACGGAAATCGACCTGATCGTCGCCCATTACAAAACCGGCTTCATGCAGCGGCGCAGCCACAGTGCGCCGGCGCTTTATCCGGGGGCGCGCGATGTGCTGGACCGCCTGCACGCCGCACCGGATCACCTGCTTGGAATCGCCACCGGAAAATCGCGCCGCGGCCTTGACCATCTGATTGCTGCGCATGGTCTGGACGGCGTCTTCATCACGCGTCAGGTTGCTGACGATCACCCGTCAAAGCCGCATCCCTCGATGCTGATGGCGACGCTTCGGGACACGGGCCTTCAGGCGGGGCAGGGCGCGATGATCGGGGATACGACCTATGATATCGCGATGGGGCGGGCCGCCGGGTTTCGGACCATCGGCGTGACCTGGGGATACCACGGCAGCCAGATGCTGCGCGACGCGGGCGCGGATGTGCTGATCGACAGCTTCGCGGAGTTGTCGGATGTGCTTGACGGGATGTGGGAGTACTGAGCATGACGGGCTGGAAGGCCAGACGCTTCTGGAGCGAGGCTGTTGTCGTGGAACGCGAGGGCGGGTTTGGCGTCGATCTGGATGGCCGGCCGCTCAGAACGCCAGCGAAGGCGCCGCTGGTGGTGCCTAGCCGCGCCCTTGCGGTGGCCATTGCCGCCGAATGGCAGGCGCAGGACGGCGAAGTGGATCCGCGCACAATGCCAATCACGCGGGGCGCCAACGCCGTCATCGACAAGGTGCGCCCGCAGGTCGAGGAGGTGGTCAATCTGCTGGCCGCCTATATCGAAACGGATCTGATCTGCTATCGTGCAGAGGGCCCCGCAGCCCTGGTTTTGCGGCAGGCCGAGCTCTGGGATCCGCTCGTGGCCTGGGCCGAGGCGCTTGGCGCGCCATTACGTGTGACAAGCGGCATTATCCCTGTTGCGCAGCCCGAGGACAGCGTGGCGCGCCTGCGCCAGCGCGTCGCCGGGCTTGATGCCTTCGAACTGTCGGGATTCCATGATCTCGTGACCCTGCCCGGATCCTTCGTGATCGGACTTGCAGCGCTTGAAAAATGGGCTTCCGTTGGACAGCTCTGGCAAACGGCGCGCGTGGATGAGGATTATCAGGCCAGCGTCTGGGGCGAAGACGCCGAAGCGGCGGAAGCGGCGCTCCTGAAAAAACGCGCCTTCGAGGACGCCGCGGCCTTTGTCGATCTCGTGCGCGCGCCCTGACAGGGGCCTGTCAGACTGCTCAGGAACAGGCACTTTTCTTGTGCATATGCTCAATTTTTGAGCTAAGCGATGCCTGGGTAACCACGAAGCTTGACGTTTTCTTCCTGATTCCCGCATGCTCGACCCACTGTGAGCTTGAAGCTTCACAGGTTTTCATCGATCCGATCACAGGATTGAATAGACCGTCGAATCAAGGCGGGAATCAGGAAGAGGTAAGCATGAACAAATCCGTAATGTTTGGCGCCCTTGTGGCCGCAGGCTTCGGGGCCGGCGCGGCCCAGGCGGCGACCCTTGACGACGTGAAGGCGCGGGGAGAGCTGAGCTGTGGCGTGTCCACCGGTCTCGCCGGGTTTTCGGCACCCGATGCGAACGGCGTGTGGCAAGGCTTTGACGTCGCCGTCTGCCGTGCCGTGGCGGCGGCGGTTCTGGGCGATCCGATGGCCGTGACCTTCGTCCCGACCACGGGCCAGACCCGGTTCTCGGCCCTGTCCTCGGGCGAAATCGACATGCTTGCCCGCAATACGACCTGGACCTTCTCGCGCGATGTGGACCTCAAGTTCACCTTCACCGGCGTGAACTATTACGACGGCCAGGGCTTCATGGTCAGCCGCGATCTGGGTGTTTCCTCGGCGCGCGAGCTTGATGGCGCGACCGTCTGCATCCAGACCGGCACGACGACCGAGCTGAACCTCGCCGACTATTTCCGGGCGAACAACATGAGCTACGAACCGGTACCGATCGAAACGAATGCCGAGGCGCAGCAGCAGTATCTGGCCGGCGCCTGCGACGTTTACACCACGGACGCGTCGGGCCTTGCCGCAACGCGGGCGACCTTTGCCGATCCCGAGAACCACATCCTGCTGCCCGAAATCATCTCGAAAGAGCCGCTGGGACCGCTGGTGCGCCACGGCGATGACGAATGGTCGGATGTCGTGATGTGGACCCTCTTTGCGCTGATCGCAGCCGAGGAATACGGCATCACCTCGCAGAACATCGATGAACTTGCCCGCGGCACCGACAACCCCGAAATCAACCGCCTTCTGGGTCTCGAAGGTGAACTTGGCGCGATGTTCCGTCTGGACAACGACTGGGCCAAGCGCGCCATCGCCGCTGGCGGCAACTATGGCGAGATCTTCTCGGCCACGATCGGAGAGGCGACGCCGATCGGTCTTGCCCGCGGCCTGAACGCACAATGGACCCAGGGCGGCCTGCTCTACGCTCCGCCCTTCCGCTGATCACTTGGGCGCGCCCGGAAGGGCGCGCCCTTTCTAACCAGATATCCCGTGGCACCGCCCCAAGGGCGGTCAGAAAAATCAGAAGCCACAGGAGCAGGGGGTAATTTCCATGACTTCGATACCCGACCGGCCAAAGCCCAGCTTTCGGCCAAGCATGCTCATATACGACACGCGCTATCGGTCGCTGACCATACAGGTGGTCGTTCTGTTTCTGGTCATGGCCGGGGCTGCCTGGCTCATCGACAATGCAATCCAGAACCTGCGCACGCTTGGCAAGGACTTCAACTTCGGGTTCCTGAGCGTCCGCGCCGGTTACGACATCAACCAGAGGCTGGTCGCCTATGACAGCAACAGCACCCACGGGCGCGCGTTACTGGTCGGGCTGCTGAACACGCTGCTCTTGGCGGTGATGTCCTGCGTGCTGGCGACTGTGATCGGCGTGATCGCCGGCGTGTTGCGGCTGTCGGGCAACTGGATCGTCGCGCGGCTGATGACGGTCTATGTCGAGGCCTTCCGGAATATCCCCACCCTGCTCTGGATCCTTGTGTTCGGCGCGGTCATGTCCGAAAGCATGCCGGCGCCGTCTGCCTTCCGGGGGGATGATCCCGCGGCCTCGATGCTGTTTTTCGATTCCGTCGCGATCACCAACCGCGGTGTCTATGTGCCCGAGCCGCTGTTCGCGCGCAGCCTTGGCAATCTCGATCTCGGGATCTTCATGATCAGCCTTGACCTGCTGGCGATCGTCGCTGTCATGATCGCGGGCTATCTGGGCCATCGGTGGCTGCAGCGCCAGGCGGAAGCCATTCAGAACGCGACCGGCGACCGTCCGGTGACCTGGTGGAAAAGCCTGATCGTGCTGTTCCTGCCGTTGATCGCGCTGCTCTGGGGGCTCGGCTTCCATTTCGGTTATCCCGAACTCTCGGGTTTCAACTTTGCCGGCGGGGTGCATCTGCGCAATTCGCTGATCGCGATGTGGCTTGCGCTGTCAATCTATACCGGGGCCTTCATCGCCGAAAACGTCCGGGCCGGTATCCTTGCAGTCTCGCGTGGTCAGACCGAGGCCGCCTATGCCCTTGGGCTGCGTCCTGGCACGACGATGAACCGGGTGATCCTGCCTCAGGCGATGCGGGTCATCATTCCGCCGCTGATTTCACAGTATCTCAACATCACAAAGAACACCTCGCTTGCGCTGGCGGTCGGCTACATGGACCTGCGCTCGACGCTGGGGGGCATCACGCTGAACCAGACCGGGCGGGAGCTTGAGGCGATGCTGTTGATGATGCTGATCTATCTGATCATCAGCCTGCTGATTTCCGCAGCGATGAACCTTTACAACCGCAGCGTCCGGCTGAAGGAGCGCTGAGATGAGCGATACCCACGCGCAAACCGTCGGATTTGTCCGCGAAACGATGCTGCCGCCCGAGCAACCGCCCGTCACCCAACTTGGCGCGGTGCGCTGGATGCGCGAGAACCTGTTCTCAGGCTGGCTGAACAGCCTTTTGACGATTGCGTCGCTTTATGTCGTCTTCTGGCTGGCGCTTCACATCGGGCCCTGGTTCCTGAATTCGGTCTGGAATGCCGGCTCGCTTGCCGAATGCCGCCAGATCCTGGAGGGCCAGACCGGCGCCTGCTTTGCGGTGATCGTCGATCGCTGGCAGCAGTTGCTGTACGGATTTTATCCCGCTCATCTGTACTGGCGGCCCAACCTTGCGCTGGTCCTGATGTTCGTGGCCTTTGCACCACTTCTGTTTCCTTCCGTCCCCCGCCGGTTGTTCTGGTTTTCGGCCACCTATCCCGCCCTGGCCTACTGGCTGTTGTGGGGCGGGACGGTCTGGTTCCCGATCAGTGTCCTTCTGGGCTTTGCCGCGGGCTATCTCGCCTGGCGCGCCACGCGGAACCTCAATGCCATCGTCGCGGCCATCGCCGCCGTTCTTGTGCCGGTGCTCTGGTGGGCCGTGGTCTCGGCACCCCTGGCGGGACTGTTGCAATCGCTTGTTCCGGCCAGCCTGCAGCCCGTCAGGTCTGATCGCTTCGGCGGGTTCATGCTGTCGATCATCATCGGCGTGACCGGCATTTCGCTGTCGCTGCCGCTGGGGATCATCCTGGCGCTGGGACGCAAGTCCGACATGTTCCTGGTCAAGACGCTGTGCGTTGGCTTCATCGAGTTCATCCGGGGGGTGCCGCTGATCACCCTGCTGTTCACGGCCTCGCTGCTGCTGAACTACTTCCTGCCGCCGGGCACGAGCTTTGACATCATCCTGCGCGTCATCATCATGGTCACGCTTTTTGCCGCCGCCTACATGGCCGAGGTGATCCGCGGTGGCCTTGCCGCCTTGCCGCGCGGGCAGTACGAAGCTGCGGATTCACTGGGCCTTGACTACTGGAAGGCGCAGCGGCTGATCATCATGCCGCAGGCGCTCAAGATCGCGATCCCCGGGATCGTGAACACCTTCATCGGGCTATTCAAGGACACCACGCTGGTTGTGTTCATCGGGCTTCTGGATCCGCTTGGCCTGACCAATGCGATCCGTGCCGACACGAACTGGAACGGGATCTACTGGGAGCTTTTCCTGTTCGTCGGCCTTCTGTTCTTCATCTTCTGCTTCGGCATGTCGCGCTATTCCCAGCACCTGGAGCGCCGGCTGAAGACCGATCACCGTTAAGGGGACCCCCATGACCAATATCCTTCCCGAAGCTGCCGTCGATCGGCCCGTTGATCTGAGCCGCGTGAAGATCTCGAACGAAGTCGCCATCCAGATTACCGGAATGAACAAGTGGTACGGGACGTTCCATGTCCTGCGCGACATCAACATGACCGTGCATCGGGGCGAGCGGATCGTGATCTGCGGGCCTTCGGGATCGGGAAAATCGACGCTGATCCGCTGCATCAACCGCCTGGAAGAACATCAGTCCGGTCAGATCATCGTGGACGGGACCGAATTGACCAGCGATCTCAAGAACATCGACAAGGTGCGCTCCGAGGTCGGGATGGTGTTTCAGCACTTCAACCTGTTTCCACACCTGACCATCCTCGAAAACTGCACGCTGGCGCCGATCTGGGTGCGCAAGGTGCCGCGGCGCGAGGCCGAAGAGACAGCGATGCATTTCCTGGAGAAGGTCAAGATCCCCGAGCAGGCGCACAAATACCCCGGCCAGCTTTCGGGCGGCCAGCAGCAGCGCGTGGCGATCGCGCGCTCGCTGTGCATGAAGCCGCGGATCATGCTGTTCGATGAACCCACCTCGGCGCTTGATCCCGAGATGATCAAGGAGGTTCTGGACACGATGATCCAGCTTGCCGAAGAGGGCATGACGATGATCTGCGTGACCCACGAAATGGGTTTCGCACGTCAGGTTGCGAACCGGGTGATCTTCATGGATCAGGGGCAGATCGTCGAGCAGAACGAACCCGAAGAGTTCTTCCGCAATCCGCGCTCGGACCGGACCAAGTTGTTCCTGAGCCAGATTCTGGGGCATTAGCCGGCGATAACCTTGGGCCGTGACCGCGCGCCTGCGGTCTACGCTGTCGGCATCATATGCGGCAGGCTCCCGGTTGCGCGGCGGCCGGCTTGCCTGCCCACGTGGGCGCGTCTGCGGGTCTCGCAGATGCGAGGCGCGCGGACTTCAAACCCCGTGGGATGAGCTGCGGGACATGAACAAAGGGGGGCCCCTCGTGGGCCCCCAAGCCGTTGCGTGGGCGAGCAAAGCTGCGCGCGCTGCGGTTACTGGCCCTTAGGCGCCTGTCGTTAGGTTCATCCCACCGCACGGCCAGGAACGGCCCGAACCGAAAGGATGATCCTCCATGACCAACCCCTTTGCCAACCGCACGCTGTCTTTGTCAGGCCCCGCCTATGACATGCTGCCGGTGACGCCCAACAACTCCAATGATCTCGTCGCAGTGGCAGTGGCGCTTTATGTGGAGACGGGCGGGACCTTGGCTTTCGTTTCGGCCAAGGGCCAGGCGCGGCAGGTGGCTGTCGCCGACTTTTCGATCCTGCCCGTTGGCGTGCGACGCGTGATGCAGACCGGAACCACGGCCGCCGGCATTCACGCGCTGATCGTGGGCTAGCGCGCTTTCGCGTTGCGAAGCCGCGAGATCCAGGCCCAGCTTGAGGCGCACATGTCGTCCAGCCCATGTTCGGCCCGGAAGCCAAGCACCTGCGCTGCGCGTTCGACCCGTGCCAGAAGCACCGGAACGTCACCGGGGCGGCGCGGCGCGATCACGTGGGGCAGGTGCTTGCCGCAGGCCCTCTCATAGGCCTTGAGCATCTCCAGGACCGAATAGGCCTGGCCTGTGCCGATGTTCAGGACATGGCCCTCGCCCCGCTCCATCAGCGCCTCAAGCGAAAGGACATGGGCCCGCGCCAGATCTTCGACATGGATGTAGTCGCGAAGGCCGGTGCCATCGGGCGTGTCATAGTCGTTGCCGAAGACGTTCAGGGCAGGCAGTTCACCTACCGCGACCTTGGCGATATAGGGCATCAGGTTGTTGGGGATGCCGTTGGGGTCTTCGCCGATCAGCCCTGATCGATGCGCACCGACCGGATTGAAATACCGCAGCGTGCCGAAGGCCCAGCGATCATCGGCCGCGGCAAGCTGTTCCAGAATCTGTTCGCCCATCAGCTTGGTATAAGCGTAGGTGCTGGTATAGAAACGTTCGGCTTCCTCGGGGATCGGAACCACCTTGGGTTCCCCGTACACCGTTGCGGACGAGGAAAAGACCAGCCGGAAGCACCCTGCCGCCTGCATGCGCTTCAGAAGCGCGATCAGGCCGGCGCAGTTTACCTCGATATACTCGAGCGGGATCTGCATCGATTCGCCCACAGCCTTCTTCGCCGCGAAATGAACCACTGCATCGATCTTGTGGCTTTCAAAGACGCTGTCCAGCGTTGCCGGATCCAGCAGATTGCCGCGGTGAAAGGTGACCGGTTTGCCGGTAATCAGTTCGAGCCGTTCGGGGACATCCTCGCGCGCGTTGGAAAAGTCGTCGAGGATGACGACCTCGTGGCCCGCCTCGACCAAGGCTACATAGGTATGCGACCCGATGTAACCTGCGCCGCCCGTCAACAGGATCTTCTTGCCCATTCCGTCCCCCAAGCTCGGTTTCAGCGCAGGGTTGCGACGAAACGCCCGCCGTTTCAACCCCATGCTGCACTGCGGCGCAGAAAGCCGCTGGCTGCGATCAGAAATCCACTGTAACGCCCGGAAGTGCCAGTTCATTCACCAGATCGCGGACTTCCTGCCGCGCGGCGATATTGGAGAGGTTCAGGTTCTCGACCCCGACGTCCTTGAGGTCCAGAAGCGTAAGGCCGCGGGGAAAGAGCTCGCGAAAGATCACCCGCTCGGTGAACCCTGCTGCGACGCGGAAGCCGATCCGGCGCGACAATTCGTCCAGTGCGCGGCCAACCTTCTTCTTGTTGTGCATCTGCTGCGCGCCAAGGCGGTTGCGGAGCACGATCCAGTCGATCGGCTTCAGCCCGGCCTGGGCGCGCATCTGCCGGGCATTCCACACCATCTCCGAATAGATCGACGGCCCGCGTACCTTGCCACTCTCGGGATCGATCCGGGCCAGCAGGTCGAAATCGACGAAACTGTCGTTGAGCGGCGTGATCAGCGTGTCAGCCATGGTATGCGCGACCTGGCTCAGCCGTGTGTGCGAACCGGGGCAGTCGATCATGATGAAATCGCTCTGGGGCGAAAGCTCCGAGATCACGGCCGACAGCCGGTGATCAAAGGCATTGGTTCCGGGGGCAAGCTCGCCCGGGTCGACTTCGGGCAGGGGGCGGTAATCGGGGGTGGGAAGGGTCACGCCTTCGCGCTGCATGAAGGCCGCCCGGTTCTCGATATACCGGCCGAAGCTGCGCTGGCGCAGATCGAGATCAAGCGCACCCACCCGGAAGCCCGAGCGCACAAGCGCCGTGGCGACATGCATGCAGGTGGTCGATTTGCCGGACCCGCCCTTTTCATTGCCAACGACGATGATATGCGCCACGTCCAGACCTCTGCCGCCAAAAGAAAAGACGCGCCGGAAGCCGGCGCGTCTGCACTATATGTTGTGTCTTTCCCAAGGGAAAGCGCCGACTGATCAGAAACCAAGCCCGGCGTATTTGTTCTTGAACTTCGAGACGCGGCCGCCCGCATCCATCAGTTTGGTCGAGCCACCGGTCCAGGCCGGGTGCACTGTGGGATCGATGTCCAGCGCCATCTGGTCGCCTTCCTTGCCCCAGGTCGATTTCATCTGGACCACGGTGCCATCGGTGAATTTCACGTCGATGATGTGATAGTCGGGGTGAATGTCTTTTTTCATCGTCCCGTTCCTCAGGCTTCGGCTTTGGGTTTGTAGTTGGTGACTTCGGCGATACGGGCCGATTTGCCGCGACGCTCGCGCAGGTAGTAGAGTTTCGCGCGGCGCACACGGCCACGGCGAACCACCTCAATCGAATCGATGTTCGTCGAATAGAGGGGGAACACGCGCTCCACGCCCTCGCCGAACGAAATCTTGCGCACGGTGAACGAGGCCGAGATGCCGCCGCCCTTGCGCGCGATGCAGACGCCCTCGTAGTTCTGCACGCGGGTACGGGTGCCTTCGGTCACCTTGTAACCGACGCGGATGGTATCACCGGCCTTGAAATCCGGAATGGTCTTGCCGAGCTCTGCGATCTGCTCGGCTTCGATCTGCGCGATCAGGTTCATCGCGATATCCTTTGCGTTGCGCGGGTATTCCCGCTGGTTGGCGCGCCCTCAGAGCTCTTGGTCGTCCATCGGGTCCATGCCATGCGCCGCACGATATGCCCGCCAGAGATCAGGTCGTCTTTCCTTGGTCAGCCTTTCGGCCATTGCCTTCCGCCAGGCAGCGATCTTGCCGTGATGGCCGGAAAGGAGAATTTCCGGTATCTCTCGGCCCTCCCAGACGGCGGGTTTGGTATACTGCGGATGTTCAAGCAGACCGTCGGAGAAGGATTCCTCCTCGGTCGAGGCCTGATTCCCGAGTACGCGGGGTATAAGGCGGACTGTCGCGTCAATCAAGGCCTGTGCCGCGATCTCGCCGCCGGTCAGGACGAAGTCCCCCAGACTGACTTCTTCGACCCGGTAATGATCCAGTACCCGCTGGTCGACGCCCTCGAAGCGGCCGCAGAGCAGGGTCAGGCCGCTGCCTTGGGACCAGCGCCGGGCCATGGCCTGATCAAAGCGCGTGCCGCGGGGCGAAAGGTAGACCACCGGCCACTGCGCCCGGTCGGCCGGCGTGCCCACAGCCGCCTGATCAAGCGCCGCCGCCACCACATCCGGGCGCAATACCATGCCGGCGCCGCCGCCCGCGGGGGTGTCATCGACATTCTTGTGCCGCCCCAGGCCGAAGGGGCGCAGATCGATCGTTTCCAACGCCCAAAGGCCCTGGTCCAGGGCCTTGCCGGTCAGCGACAGGTCCAGCGTGCCCGGAAAGGCCTCGGGAAACAGGGTGATGATCCGGGCTGTCCAGGCCCCCTTGATGCGCGGCGTCGGGGTGATCAGCTCGCGTGGCTTGACCGAGGCCGAGATGGACAGACGGCCGTGGGATCTGGGGCTGTCGGTCATGATGCCCTCTCGTTTATCATGCGGTCCTTGCGCCGCTTGAGATCCTGCTTCGGATGGCCCTCGCGGTTCATGCGCAGAAATGCGGCCATCAGCTCGGGCGACTGGCCGCTGTTGGCGCGGCGCGCCGGGGGAAGACGGTTGCGGAGATCAAGAGGCACACCCGCAAGATCCAGAAGCGCCGCTGCCGGACCTTCGCGGCATGTGCCGTAATCCTCCAGCGCGGCGACATGCACCCGGACGGGCGAAAGCTGCCGGGCAATCTCTGCGGCCTCGTGCTGCAGATCAAGCGTGGCGGGCAGGCGGGCACGAAAGGCTTCGTAATCCTCGGTCAGATGGATCGAGCGCAGCAGATGGCCATAGACCGAGCGGATCCAGCTTTCTCGCTCGCGCGTGGTCAGCAGGAACTCCACCTGCGTGTCGGGGCCGAAGCGGCGCATCAGTTCGGTGCGGATTTCGCCGCAGATGGGGACGGCGCTGTAGGCATAGCCCTTGACTGTCCGACCCAGCCAGTTGCGGTGGCCCGGCATCACCCCGGCAAAGGTTTCGCGCGACAGGACGATCATCGGCGCTGCGGGGATGGGCGCAAGGAACTGGCGGAAGGCATGGCGAAACGCGCGGCGCCGCCAGGCAAAGGGCCGTTCGGCATAGGTGCGCGCCAAGGTTCCGGCAAGCGGGAAGTCGGCCTTGCCGTAATAGCTGAGCCAGGGGCCGAGCGCGCGGCGATGGGTTTCGAAATAAAGCTGAAGACTGGACGTGCCTGTCTTGTGAAAGCCCGCGTGAACGATGACGCGGATCATTCGTCGGCCTCGGGCGGATCGGCGACGATACGCCCGGCGGCGACATCGACCGTGGGCACCGCCGCCTGCGTGAAGGGCAGCAGCAACGCCTCGCGCCGGCCGGGCGCGTGGATTTCAAGGATGTCGCCCGCGCCATGGTTATGGATGGCGCGCACGGTGCCAAGCGCAGTGCCCCCGGTGTCGAACACCGCAAGGCCGATCAGGTCGGCGTGATAGAATTCGTCATCGGGCAGGCCCGGCAGGCGACTGCGATCGGCATAAAGCTGCACGCCCTTCAGCGCATCGGCATCCTCCTTGGTTGCGACGCCCGACAGGCGCGCGGCAAGGCCATTGGTCACCGCGCGGGTGATGCGGATGTCGAAACTCCGGCGGCCGTCCTCGGTCCAGAGCGGCCCGTAACCGGCGATTGCGCCGGGATCGGTGCAGAAGCTTTTCAGCCGCACCTCGCCCTTGACGCCAAAGGCGCCCGCGATGGCGCCGACGCAGACACGATCCTGTGCCACCTGCACCTCCGTTGTGGGCTCCACGGGCGGCAGGCCCGTGGAGCAGCCCCTTATTCCGAAGCTTCGGCGGCTGCGGCCTTGTCAGCCTTTTCCTTGGCGCGTGCCTTGGCTTTCTTGCCGGGTTCGGCCTTCTTGAGGTTCTTGCGCTCGGTCTTGGGCAGGGTGCCGGCAGCTTCAAGGAAGCGTGCGACGCGGTCGGTCGGCTGTGCGCCCTGATCCAGCCAGTACTGAACGCGGTCCATGTTCATCTTGATGCGGTCCTCGCTGTCCTTGGCCAGCAGCGGGTTGTAGGTGCCCAGCTTCTCGAGGAAGCGGCCGTCGCGCGGCATGCGCGAATCCGATGCGACGATCGCATAGAAGGGGCGCTTTTTCGAGCCGCCGCGGGCAAGACGGATTTTCATAGCCATGACTGATGTCTCCTTGATTTGGCCTGAAGGCGGATACACCGCCTATTTCTGAAGTTTCTCGTGGTGCCTGATGACTTCGGAAATGATGAAGTTCAGGAATTTCTTTGCGAATTCGGGGTCCAGATCGGCCTCTTTGGAAAGCCATTCCAGACGTTCGATCTGGCGTGCCTCGCGCGCCGGATCCGAGGGAGGCAGATCGTGTTCCGCCTTGAGCCGGCCCACCGCCTGCGTGTGCTTGAACCGCTCGGCCAACGTATAGACCAGGATCGCGTCCAGCCGGTCGATGCTTTCGCGGTGTCCCTTGAGCAGGGCCTGGGCGCGTTCAATCACGTCGGTCATGCAGAGGCTCCGGAAGCTGTGTGACGGTAGACGAGGCAAGGCCCGCCGGGGAGCGGTGTGGCCTGCGGATCAAGCCGGGCACCCAACCGTTCGGCCAGCGCGACGGACCGCCTATTCGGGGGGTCGATGTAGCTGACCGCCGTGTTCCATTCAAGCGTGGTGAAGGCATGATCGCGCGCCGCACGGGCCGCTTCGGCGGCATAGCCCTTGCCCTCGGCCTCGGGGGCCCAGACACTCCAGCCGATCTCGCGCTCGGGCCAGCCCTCGGGAAACCACGGGCCGACCATGCCCAGCGGGCGGGCGCCGTCACAGAACACGAACATGCCCCAGCCGCGCAGCACCCAGTGACCGATCAGGTGGCCAAAGCTGCGCCAGGCCTTGTCGCGGGACAGAGGGCCGCCCACGTAGCGCGCACGATCGCTGGCCATGAAGGCGGCGCAGCTTTCCCAGTCCTGCGGGCCGGGGGCACGCAGGACCAGCCGCTCGGTCCTCAGGACCGGGGTATTGCTCAGCGCGATGCTCACTTCTTCTTCATCCCCAGCCCGGAAAGCCCGGCGGGCAGGCCCTTGCCCAGACCCGCAAGCCCGGGCGGAAGCTGCCCAGGCATCTGTTGCGCGAGCTGGGCCGGGTCCATTCCGGCCAGTTCCTTGGGCACGCCGCCCTTGCCGAACATCTGGGCAATGGCGCCCTTGAGCATCCCCTTCTTGCCCATCTTGCCCATTTTCTTCATCGCATCGGCCATCTGCCGGTGCATCTTGAGCAGACGGTTGAGCTCCGACACCTCAAGCCCCGCGCCGGCGGCGATCCGCTTCTTGCGGCTGGCCTGCAGCAGGTCGGGGTTGGCGCGTTCCTTCTTGGTCATGGAGTTGATGAGCGCGATCTGCCGGCGCAGGACCGAGTCATCGAAACCGGCATCGGCCGCCTGTTTCGACATCTTGCCCATGCCGGGCATCATGCCCATGATGCTTTCCAGCCCGCCCATGCGCAGCATCTGTTCCAGCTGCATCTTGAGGTCGTTCATGTTGAACTGACCCTTCTGGAATCGCTTCATCATCCGCTCGGCCTGTTCGGCCTCAAGCGTTTCCTGCGCGCGTTCCACAAGGGCCACGATGTCGCCCATGCCCAGAATCCGGCCGGCGATGCGTTCGGCCTCGAACGGCTCGATCGCGTCCATCTTTTCGCCAAGGCCGACAAAGCGGATCGGCTTGCCGGTGATCGCGCGCATCGACAGCGCCGCGCCGCCGCGCCCGTCGCCGTCCATCCGCGTCAGCACGACGCCCGAGATGCCAATCTTGCCGTCAAATTCCTTGGCGACGTTCACCGCGTCCTGACCGGTAAGACCATCGACCACCAGCAGCGTCTCGCGCGGGTTGGCAATATCGCGGACGGCCTGAACCTCGTCCATCAGCACTTCGTCGATATGCAGCCGACCGGCAGTATCCAGCATATAGACGTCATAGCCACCAAGGCTTGCCTGCGTCCTGGCGCGTTTCGCGATCTGCACCGCGCTTTCGCCCTTGACGATCGGCAGCGTGTCCACGCCGATCTGCTTGCCCAGGATGGCAAGCTGTTCCATCGCCGCAGGGCGGTTCGTATCGAGCGAGGCCATCAGCACCCGCTTGCCGTTCTTGTCCTTCAGGCGCTTGGCCAGCTTTGCGGTTGTCGTCGTCTTGCCCGAGCCTTGTAGGCCCACCATCAGGATCGGCGCGGGCGCATTGTCGATCTTCAGCGCGCCGGGATCCTCGGCACCCTTCAGCACGGCGACCAGTTCGTCATGGACGATCTTGACGACCTGCTGGCCGGGCGTGACCGATTTCGTCACTGCCTGGCCGGTCGCCTTGTCCTGCACAGCCTTGACGAAGTCGCGGGCCACGGGAAGCGACACATCGGCTTCCAGAAGCGCGACGCGCACTTCGCGCAGGGCGGTTGCCACATCCTCATCGGACAGCGCGCCCTGCTTGGTCAGCCGGTCGAAGACGCCGGAAAGGCGTTCTGACAGGTTCTCGAACATGCGCGGTCCTCCTTGACCCTTTGCCACACGATGTTTTCCCAGATAAGGGAAAACGGCCCAAACGCCAATGTCACCCGCGGGCGAAACCTCGCTGACGGGTGGCGATCCCGGCACAGGGCCGGGACCGGAAGGCTGACGAACCTCCGGAATTGCTGCGCCCATACGCCCTGTGGCGGCCAGAGTCAAGGCAGGACCCCCTTGCGCCCGTCGCCGGCGGCCCGGCCTTCATGCCGGAACGCGGCAAGGGCCCGTGTGGTGCAGCATGGCGATCATCTGCTTCCGGGGAGGGCAGACGGCGGCTTCGGAAGCGCACGTGAGACCTGGGCCACCGACAAAGGCGTCATCGATGCCGCGCGCAGGCCGGCCAGATGCCCTTGCGGGAAGTCGGCGAAAAGCCTGCGGCAGCGGGAGCCCGGTCGGCATCGACACCGGCCCGGGGCCTGCGTCAGGGCCTCTCGATCATGTGCGCCCCCGGGACGGCAGCGGCACCAGCGACAGGAACAGGGCGATGCACAACCCACTTGTCCGCGACAGCCTGATCCGGAACGGGTTCGGCATGGGGGTGGCGCACGAGATACGCCGCGTCTTCGGACTGATGGAGAATGTCACGCAAAACCCCCGGACGATGCCGGGGGTTGCGGCCAGAACGTTCTGGCGCCTTGGCCACGCTTCAGCGTGGTCGGGGATGGCTCAGACGCCGTCGATCTGCCGGGCGAACATGTCCACCAGTTCGGCCGTGGTAAAGGCGGCCGGATCGACGCCCAGGGGGCCGGCAAGCTGGATCTTGCCCGGCGTGACAACGCCGCGGTCATCCGCCGTATCGATATGCGAGCCCCAGTCGAAGACCGGTGCTTCGGGCGAGGCCGCCTGAGCATTGGGGTCCGCATCGGTCGGCAGTTGCACGGCGCCGTGCGGCGCGGCATTATGCGCTTCCGATGCCATCGGGGGCACCATGTCGGCATTCTGCTCCACGGCCTGCGCAAGGGCGGGGGCTGCAACAAGGGCCATGCCGGCGGCGATGATCGATTTCTTGAACATATGTAGTCTCCTTTCGTGGTGCGCGGCCGGGCCGCGTCAGGTTGGGAGGTCTTCCAGGCGCGGGGTCTTTCACCCGCTCGCCGACCCAACGCGGCTTTTGCGATTGCGTTCATTGACAAAACCATGATCTGTCTGTGAGCAAAGTGTGTAGTCTGGCCGGGAACCTGGATCCGAAACATGAGTGTCGAAACCTGGGACGAGATCCGCACGGCCTATCATGTGGCGCGGCTGGGTACCGTCTCGGGTGCGGCCGAGGCGCTGGGCGTCCATCATGCCACGGTGATCCGACACATCGACGCGCTCGAGAAACGCCTGGGCGCACGGCTGTTCCAGCGGCATGCGCGCGGCTATACCCCCACCGAAGCGGGCCTGGATCTTCTGCAGGTTGCGCAGGCGACCGAAGATCAGTTCTCGCAGCTGGCCGGGCGTATCCGCGGCAGGGGCGACGGTGTGACGGGCGACCTGATCGTGACCTCGGTGCCGGAATTGCGCGGGTTCATCACCCCGGCGCTGGTGGGATTGCAGCGCGACCACCCCGGACTTCTGGTGCGGTTTCTGACCGATCAGCGTCTGTTCCGCCTTGAATATGGCGAGGCCCATGTGGCCATTCGCGCCGGATCCGCGCCTGATCAGCCCGACAACGTCGTTCAGCCCTTCGTGCAGTTGCGCCACGCCCTCTATGCCACGCGCGACTACCTTGATGCGGCAGGCCTCCCCGAAAGCGACGAGGATTTCTCTCACCACCGGTTCGTCGGCAGCAACAGCGAAACCCGCGCACCGTTCTTCCGCTGGATGCACCAGACCCTCCCGCCTCAGGCCATCAGCTTCCGCGGCACCGATACCCAAACCATGCAGGAGGCGGTGCTGAACGGGGCGGGTATCGGCTTTTTCCCCTTGCATGAGGCGGCGCGTCATCCCGCGCTGGTCCAGGTCGCGGCGCCGCGCGATGCCTGGACGGCGCCGCTCTGGCTGGTCACGCATGTGGACCTGCACCGGACTCCGAAGGTTCAGGCCGTGCTGCACGCGCTCAAGGAGGCCGCGCGCGGTTGGAATCTCTCATGATGACCGTGCGGGATGCGACGGGGCGTGTTTCGGCAGCCCTGGGGGGCCTTTCGGACCCGGCGCGTGGGCATCTGGCGATGCTGGGTTTTGCGGTGATGGTGGCGGGATCGTTCAGCCTTGGTGCTCTTGCGGCGAATCTGATTGCCCCGGCAGCCATCAACGCGGCGCGCTTTGCGATCGCCGCGGCGCTGCTCGGGGTTCTTTGCCTTGCGGGACCGGGCCTTCACCGCAGCCAGTTCCACGCCCCCTGGCGCTATCTGGTGCTGGGCGGGTTGTTCGCCGCCTATTTCGTCCTGATGTTCGAAGGGCTCAAGACCGCGCCGCCAGTCGCGACCAGCGCGGTCTTTACCCTCACGCCGCTGATGACAGCCCTGTTCGGCTATCTGCTGCTGCGTCAGGTGTTGTCATGGCGCATGGTTCTGGGGCTGGCAGTAGGGGCCTTCGGGGCGCTTTGGGTCATTTTCCGCGGCGAGATGTCGGCGCTGTTCGGCTTTCATGTCGGACGGGGCGAGGCGATCTATTTCCTGGGCTGCGCGGCCCATGCCCTGTTCACGCCGATGCTGCGCCTGCTGAACCGCGGCGAGCCGGCGCTGGTGTCGACCTTCGCGGTGATGAGTGGCGGCTTCCTTCTGCTTCTGGTCTGGGGCTGGGCGGATCTGCGCGCGACCGACTGGCTTGCCCTGCCCCTGATCGTCTGGGTGACGCTGATCTATGTGGCGGTCTTCGCCAGCGCCATGACCTTCTTCCTGCTGCAATACGCGGCGATGCGCCTGCCATCGGCCAAGGTCATGGCCTACACCTATCTTGTGCCAAGCTTCGTGATCCTGTGGGAAGTGGCGCTTGGCAACAGCCTGCCCTCAGGGCTGGTGTTGCCGGGGGTGGTGATGTCGGCCGTGGCGCTGATGATCCTGCTCAAGGATGAGGGCGTCCGGGGCCCTCGGGTCTGACAGGTTCGTCCGTCGCCGCCTCCTCCGTCTCGGGGGGCTGCTGCAACTCGACGATCAGGAACCGCTCGAAGGCTTCGAGATCCAGCGGTTCGAACTGGCCGAAGCCCTGCATCCAGACGCTGGCCGGGCGCAGCGCATCCGGTTCGAGCTTGCACCATTTCACGCGCCCGCGCTTTTCCTGGCTGATAAGGCCGGCGGCCGCCAGAATGGCAAGATGCTTCGAGATCGCCGCCAGCGACATCTCGAAAGGTTCCGCGACATCGGTGACCGCCATGTCATCCTCAAGCAACATGCTGAGAATGGCGCGCCGCGTGGGGTCCGCAAGGGCGGCAAAGACATGGTCAAGGGCCTGTGTCATGGCAAAGCAATGACCTTTCGCGCGAAATTGGTCAACCATCCGGTTGAATGTCGGAATCCCCTCCTGGCCGCAGCTTGCGGCGAGGCGAAGGGGGCGGATGCCGGATGGCGATCCTGAAAGTCAATGCAATTTCAAGAGCTTGGCTTTATTCTGCGGCTGCACATCGCCGCTTGACTCGGTGCAGCCATGTCCCTAGGTTCCGCCCGACTGACCTTGGGGGGCCATTCATGGCGGTTGATCCGGAGCAGGAGCGTCTGCGCGCGCTTGAAGAACGGATCGCACGGGCCCGCGCCGCTGCCGAACCAAGGCGGAGCGCTGCCTCCCAGGGCTATTCGCAGGGCGAGGTTGCCTGGCGGATGGTGATCGAGCTTGTGTCCGGTCTGGTGATCGGGCTGGGCATCGGAATGGGGCTGGATGCGCTTTTCGGAACGCGGCCGCTGTTTCTGGTGCTGTTTGTTGTAATAGGCCTCGTGGCCGGGGTGAAGGTCATGCTTCAGTCGGCACACGAGATGCAGAAAAAGAGCGATGCGGATCAGCAATCCGCGAGGGACGAAGGGAATTAGCATGGCGGCGGAAGGCTTCGCGATCCACCCGATGGACCAGTTCATCATCAGGCCCCTGTTCGGGGGCGATGTGATCCATTGGTACACGCCGACCAACATGACGCTGTGGCTGTTCTTCTCGGTTCTGGCCGTGACGGCGCTGATGGTGCTGGGCACGCGGCGCCGTGCAATCGTTCCGACCCGCAGCCAGTCGGTGGCCGAGCTGATCTATGGCTTTGTCTATTCGATGGTCGAGGATGTGACCGGCAAGGATGGGGTGAAGTATTTTCCCTATGTCCTGACGCTGTTCCTGTTCATCCTCTTTGCCAACGTCCTCGGCCTTGTGCCGCTCAGCTTCACCTCGACCTCGCACATCGCCGTGACGGCGACGCTGGCGCTGCTGGTGTTCTTCGGGGTCACGATCCTCGGTTTCGTAAACCAGGGGATCGGCTTCCTGGGCATGTTCTGGGTGACGTCGGCGCCGCTGGCGATCCGCCCGGTCCTTGCCGTGATCGAGATCGTTTCCTACTTCGTCCGCCCCGTCAGCCATTCGATCCGTCTTGGCGGCAACCTGATGGCCGGACATGCGGTGATCAAGGTGTTCGCGGGCTTTGCCGGCGCGCTGGGCCTGGCCTCGGTCGTTCCGATCTTCGCAATCACCGCCATCTATGCGCTCGAACTGCTGGTGGCAGTGGTTCAGGCCTATGTTTTCACTATCCTGACCTGCGTCTACCTGCGCGACGCGCTGCATTCGCACCACTGATCCGGTCAGGTTCTACTCAAGCCATTCCAACCAATAGGAGCACGACATGGAAGGCGAACTCGCACTTATGGGCAAATACATCGGCGCCGGTCTTGCCGCATTCGGTCTGGCAGGCGCTGGTATCGGTGTGGGCAACATCGCCAGCAACTTCCTTGCTGGTGCGCTCCGCAACCCGGCGGCGGCCCCGAGCCAGACCGCAAACCTCTTCGTCGGCATCGCCTTTGCCGAAGCTCTGGGCATCTTCTCGTTCCTGATCGCCCTGCTGCTGATGTTCGCAGTCTGAGCCTGACAATCCCTTCTTAAGGGCGGACGGGTCATCAGGCCCGTCCGGTCGATTTTCGGGTTCCAGGAGGACGACATGGAGCATGAGGTGTACACGAGCGAGCCGGGCGGGATCCCGCAGCTCGACGTCTCGACCTTTCCGAACCAGATCTTCTGGGTTCTGGTCACGCTTGTCGTGATCTATTTCATTCTGACCCGCATCGGGCTGCCGCGTATCGGCGCGGTTCTGGCCGAGCGTCGGGGCACGATTGCCAACGACATTGCCGCCGCCGAGGAGCTCAAGCTGAAGGCCACCGAGGCCGAGGCTGCCTATAACCAGGCTCTTGCCGATGCGCGTGTCGAAGCCGGGCGGATCATCGCCGCGGCCCGGGCCGAGATCCAGGCGGATCTGGATGCGGCAACGGCGCGCGCCGATGCGGAGATCGCGGCCAAGGCCGCAGAATCGGAAAAACGCATCCTGGCGATCCGTGAAAATGCGCTTGCCAGCGTGACCGAAGTCGCACGCGAAGCCGCTCAGGACATCGTCTCGGCCATGGGTGTCGCGCCGGATGCGGAATTGATCGCTGCGGGTGTTGCCGCGCGGGTGAAAGGGTAGGCCATGAAAAAGCTCTCGCTGATTCTTGTGGCTGCAGCCTCGCCGGCCTTCGCTGCGGAAGGCCCGTTCCTGTCGCTTTATAACACCGACTTCGTCGTGTTGCTCGGCTTCCTGGTGTTCCTCGCGGTGCTTGCCTACTTCAAGGTGCCGCAAAAGGTTCTGGGGCTGCTTGACAACCGGGCGGTCTCGATCCGGTCGGATCTGGCCGAAGCCAAGGCGCTGCGCGAAGAGGCCCAGTCGCTGCTTGCCTCGTATGAGCGCAAGCAGAAGGAAGTGCAGGAACAGGCGCTTCGGATCGTGGCCAATGCCAAGGACGAAGCCAACCGCGCCGCCGAACAGGCAAAGGCGGATCTGCAGCACGCCATCGCTCGGCGCCTTCAGGCCGCCGAGGATCAGATCGGTTCGGCCGAACAGGCAGCGGTTGCCGCAGTGCGCAACCAGGCGGTCAACGTGGCCATCGCGGTTGCCGGCGAGGTGATCGCCCGGAAACTGAGCGCGGCCGATGCCTCAAAGCTGATCGATGATTCGATCCGTCAGGTCGAGGAACGTCTGCACTAGGCGTCATCCTCATGAAACGCGAACACCCGGGCCGTGGCCCGGGTGCCTTCGTTTGAAGAAGTGCCTTGCCACAAGGATGTCGCGGTCTGTCCCTCCGCCGTGGGAACCCGGACCCGCATGAACGCTCCGCGACCGGGGTGGCGAAATCACTCCCGCACGTGACAAGCGGAGCGCCGGCAGGCAGAGCGGGACGCTTCATCAGGAGGCCGCAGGGCGGCTTGCCACGCCCGATCCGCGCAGGAACCTGTGGGTCATAACCGGCCGCGACGCTGTCGGTGCCCGCCTGCCGCCCGAGCCCTGTGGCGTCAACCCTTGAATGCGGACGCGCGCGCCCTCGCGGCGAGGTCATGACGCAGCGGGATCGGCCGCAAGAACGTATCGGTTGCGGTGACGGCAAGGCCGCTCGCGGATGATGCCGTCAGGGACGCACCCGTTCCTGCTGAAGTCGCCGCCGCGCGATGGCATCATTGGCATCGGCCTTGCGGATCTCGGACATCGCCTGTTCCACATAAGTCAGATGCGCTTCGACCGCTGCCCGCGCGCCGGCGGGGTCGCGCGCCTGAAGCGCCTCGTTCATGGCGCGATGCTGATCCAGAAGCATGTCGCGGGTGGTGCGGCTCTTGAACATCGTCTGCCGATTGTAGAACACGCCTTCGCGCAGCAGTTCGAACATCGAGCGCATCATGTGCAGCATGATGACGTTGTGGCTGGCTTCGATGATGGCAAGATGGAACTCGGCATCAAGGCGCGCTTCGTCCGTCGGATCGCGCTTGTCATGCGCCGCTTCCATCTTGCGAAAGACGGCCTCGACAACCGCAAGATCGGTGGCGGAACCTACGCGGGCCGCACGTTCTGCGGCAAGGCCCTCCAGATCCCGGCGAAACGCGATATAGTCGAACACCGCCTCGTCATGGGTGGCGAAAAGTGCCACCAGCGGCGCGGCAAAGACCGGCCCCAGCACCTCGGCCACATAGATGCCTGAACCGGCACGGCTGGTCAGCAGGCCCCGTTCCTGCAGTTCGGCGACGGCTTCGCGCAGCGAGGGGCGCGAAACCCCCAATTTCTCGGACAGGTCGCGTTCCGCAGGCAGGCGCTCGCCCGGGCGCAGAACCCCGCGCAGAATCAGCTCCTCGATCTGACGAATGACCGAGTGCGAGATCTTTTCGGCCTGAATCTTCTCGAATGGCATGGTGGTCCCCGCAATTGGTCAAGACATATGACCGCATTGCGGAAAGCTCAATGGAAAAGGCCGGGCATCTGGCCCGGCCTTTCGGATGATACCGGGCGATCAGGAGGTCGGACGGATGATGATCTCGACCCGACGGTTCTGCATCCGGCCTTCCGCCGTCGCGTTCGAGGCCACCGGCTGGTCCTGACCGCGGCCATAAGCCACGATGCGCGACGAGGGCACGCCGGAATCGCGCAGAACTGCGGCAACCGCATTGGCGCGGCGCTCGGACAGGTTCTGGTTGTAGGCGGCAGTTCCGGTGCTGTCGGTATGGCCGACGATCTGGATCGTGCTGTTGGGATAGCTGATCAGGTTCCCGGCGATCGCGCGCAGGTCGCGTTGCAGGTCGGCGCGCACCACGGCGCTGTCAGTGGCGAACAGGATGTCCTGCGGCATGGTCACGATCAGCTCGTTCCCGGTGTTGCGCACGTCGATGTTGCTGCCGACCGAATTGCGCAGTTCCGCCGCCTGACGGTCGAGGTTTGCGCCGATGGCGCCACCAAGCGCCGCGCCGATCACGCCGCCGACGGCGGCCTGACCCAGGCGATTGCCGCCGCGCTGGCTGCCCCCGATCGCGGCGCCGATCGCCGCGCCGGTCAGGGCGCCGGTCTGGGCGCGCTGGTTTTCGTTCACATAGCCGCCGCTCACAGGGTCGTAGACGCCGGGCGTGGGGGCACATGCGGCAAGCGCAAGCGCGCTCAGGCCGATGATGCAGTACGATGTTCTGATACGCATTGGACAAGCCTCGCAAAATTGGTCCTGACGGATAACGCCGAAGCTATAGCACCAGTTCCGTGGGCCGCCTAGCGTGCCGCCTTGGCGGGCGCGACCTTCTTCATCAACTTGAAGCGAGCATGTCGCCATCCGCGCGCGCGGCCTCCCAGGCCAGCATCGCGCGCTTGACCGGCAAACCCCAGTGGTAGCCCCCCAAAGCCCCCGATTTGCGCAAGGCCCGGTGACAGGGAATAAGCCAGGAGACGGGGTTTCGCCCCACCGCCGTTCCGACCGCGCGAACGGCCTTTGGCGCGCCAACCGCATGGGCGATCGCCGAATAGGTCGTCACATGGCCGGTGGGCACGCGCAGCAGGGCCTCCCACACCTTGATCTGGAACGGGGCGCCGATCAGATGCAGCGCGGCTTCTCCCTTCTGTGCGAACGCGGCGGCGACCCAGCCTGCAAGCGCGGGCGCATCCTCGACAAGGCTGGCCTTCGGCCAGCGCCCGGCCAGATCGGCAAAGGCCGCGTCGGCCCCGGTTTCGGCGGCGAAGGCCAATCCGCAAAGGCCGCGGTCAGTGCCCATCGCCAGCGTGTCGCCGAAGGGTGAGGTGAACCAGCCCCAGCGGATGGTCAGACCCTCGCCAAGCCGCGCGAAGTCACCGGGACTCATTGCCTCCCAGCGCAGGAACAGGTCATGCAGCCGCCCGGTGCCGGACAGGCCGGTGGCAAGGGCGGTTTCCAGCGTGGTGAAGCGGTTGGCAAGCAGCGCCCTGGCGTGATCCAGCGCAAGATACTGCTGATACCGCTTGGGTGAAATGCCCACCCAGCGGCTGAAGGTGCGCTGGAAATGCGCGGGACTCATGCCCAGCCGCGCGGCAAGGTTGTCGAGCGGCAACGCCCCTTCGGTTTCGATCACCGCAAGGGCGCGGGCGATGGTGGCATAGTGATAGGCAGGGCTGTCGTCTTGCATGTCGCTCTCCTTGCGCCAAGGCTAGGCCAGACGCGCGACACAGGCGACCCGTTTTCTGCGCAATGCGCGCGATCCTCTTGCCGGGGCGGGCCCAAGCGGGCATAGGCTCGGGCATGGCACGTCAACTTGATTATCATACGATCCGCGAGATTTTCCGCCGCTTTCAGGCGGCCGAGCCCGAACCCAAGGGCGAGCTTGAGCATGTCAATGCCTATACGCTGCTGGTGGCCGTGGCGCTGAGCGCGCAGGCAACCGATGCCGGAGTGAACCGTGCCACGCGGGACCTGTTCAGGATCGCCGATACGCCGCAGAAGATGCTCGACCTGGGGGAAGAGGCCCTGATCGACCATATCAAGACCATCGGCCTGTTCCGCAACAAGGCCCGCAACGTGATGAAGCTGAGCCGGATCCTTGTTGAAGACTATGGGGGTGAGGTGCCCTCGAGCCGGGCGGCGCTGCAGTCCCTGCCAGGGGTAGGACGCAAGACGGCCAATGTGGTGCTGAACATGTGGTTCCGCATCCCGGCCCAGGCGGTCGATACGCATATCTTCCGCATCGGCAACCGGACCGGCATCTGCCCTGGCAAGGATGTCGATACGGTGGAACGCGCAATCGAGGATCATGTCCCGGCCGAGTTTCAGCTGCATGCCCATCACTGGCTGATCCTGCACGGGCGCTATGTCTGCGTGGCGCGCAAGCCGAAATGCGGCATCTGCCTGATCCGTGATCTCTGCCCCTACGAGGAAAAGACAATATGAAGAAATACCAGGTCGTCGGCATCGGCAATGCGATGGTCGACGTGCTCGCCCAGGCATCGGAGGCCTTTCTGGAAGAGGCGGGGGTCAAGAAGGGCATCATGCAGCTGATCGACATGGAGCGCGCCGTGGATCTTTACGGCCGCATCGGACCCGCACGCGAGATCAGCGGCGGTTCGGCCGCGAACACGATCGCCGCGATTGCGCATCTTGGCGGGCGAACGGCCTATGTCGGCAAGGTGCGGGATGACCAGCTGGGCGCGATCTTTGCCCATGACCTGCGAGCGCAGGGCGCGGGCTATGACACGCCCATGGCGCCGAAGGACAGCCCGCAGGAAACCGGGCGCTGCATCGTTCTGGTCACGCCCGATGGCGAGCGGTCGATGAACACCTACCTCGGGGTGACCGAGTTCCTCAGCCCGTCCGATATCGACGAGGCGCAGATGGCCGAGGCCGAGTGGATCTATCTTGAGGGCTATCGCTTCGACGGGCCGGAGAGCCACGAGGCCTTCGCCAAGGCGATTGCTGCCTGCAAGCGGGGCGGGGGGCATGTGTCGCTGACGCTGTCGGATCCGTTCTGCGTGGAACGCCACCGCGATGCCTTCCGGCGCATGATCCGGGAGGATGTCGATCTGCTGTTCGCGAACCGGGCCGAGATCCTGTCGATGTATCAGACGGCGGATTTCGACGAGGCGCTGGCGCGCGCTGCGGCCGAGGTGCGGGTGGTGGCCTGCACCGAATCAGAAAAGGGCGCGCACATCCTGGCGGATGGCGAGCGCTGGCATGTGCCGGCCGTGCCGACGCAGATCAAGGACGCGACCGGGGCTGGCGATCTGTTTGCGGGTGCATTCCTGTGGGGGCTGGCCGAGGGGCAGGACCTGCCCACGAGCGGCCGGATGGGCTGCGTCGCCGCATCGGAGGTGATCAGCCATATTGGAGCCCGCCCCGAGGCCGATCTGCGCGCGCTGTTCGCCGCACAGGGTCTGGGCTAGGGCCAGGGCCAAGGGCGAGGAGGGGGGCGCGACGCTCGGGCCCCGGCGGGGCCGTCGCGCCGCGCCGCTGCCGCGGAGGGCCAAGGCCGCGCGCCACTGACCCCCGGATCCGCCCCTGTTGCGAGCGATATTCCGCGGTCGCCATCCGGCGACCGGCCCTGTCGCCGTTCAGTCCTTCAGTTTCGCGTGAACCTCGTCCAGATCGACCTCGGAGAGCGGCATCTTGTTGCCGGGGTTCTCGAAGTCGTATTTGAACAGCTGGAAATCGCGTTTGTAGATTTCGTAGACGAGGTGCATCGACAGGTCGTCGAAATAGGCCTCGACCGGATGCGCGCGCTTGGGGCCATGGCCTTCCGATTCGTTGAAGCGCGGAATGGTGGCGAGATCGACCTTGTGCGGCGTCTCGGTCCTGTCGAGGACCGTCTGCATGCCCTCGTTGAACTTCTCGGTGAAGAAGATGTGGTCATATCGCCCGCCATTGGCGATGAACGTCGCGACATGGCCCGACATTGCCGACCAGTGGATATCGGGTTCCATCGGTTTCTTCCAGCGAATGGTGTCACGGGCGAACAGCAGGAAGCGCCGGAAGCTGGCGATCTGGTCGAACTCCTGCTTGCCGTCGTCTCCGCCGACCTCGATGCCGTAGCGATGAATCAGCTGTGGCACCATGTTGCCGCGATAGCGCCGGCCGTTGCGCTGGATGCCGCATATCTTGTCGAAGAACGAAGACAGGATGCGCGTGTAGGGGTTGCGCACGCAGGTGAAGGCGAAGGACTTGTGCGCCTTGACGTTCGCGGTGATGCGTGGCTGGCTGTCCTCCATCGACCATTTGTGCAGACCGGAGGTGGCATCATGGATGTCTCCGTCGAAGAACACTCCGTGATCGGAGTAATACATGATCTGCCCGATGGTCGAGCAGGCGCATTTCGGGACGACGCGATAGACCATGCTTTCGCTTTGCGTCATCCAAGTACCGGGAAACCCCATGAAACCTTTGCCTCCGAAGTGGGAACCGTGACAACACGGATGCAATCAGACTTGAACACAAACAATTACTGTCATTTCAAGGAGTGATCACGCTATTCATGGCAACAATCAAGTCAAGGTTGCCGGTTCGGATTGTTTTTTCATGGCCCAGATTGCATTCATCCTGTTGTGTCACAAGGATCCGGAGGGGATCATCGCCCAGGCAAGGCGGTTGACCGCTGCCGGCGATTATCTTGCCATCCACTTTGATGGCAACGCAAGTTCCGACGATTACGCGCGGCTGCGCGAGGCTTTGGACGGCAACCCCTCCGTCACCTTCGCGCGCCGGCGCGCGAAATGTGGCTGGGGCGAATGGTCGCTTGTCCAGGCGACGCTGAACGCGGTGGAGGCGGCTGTCGCGGCCTTCCCGCGGGCGTCGCATTTCTACATGCTGTCGGGCGACTGCATGCCGATCAAGTCGGCGCGATACGTGCGTGAATTCCTCGATGCAGACGATGTGGACTATATCGAGAGTTTTGATTTCTTCAAATCGGACTGGATCAAGACCGGCATCAAGCGCGAGCGGCTGATTTATCGTCACTACTTCAACGAGCGCAAGAACAAGTGGCTGTTCTACGCCTCGATGAACCTGCAGCAGCGCCTGGGGCTCGAGCGTGACATTCCTGCCGATATCGAGGTGATGATCGGGTCGCAATGGTGGTGCCTGCGCCGGCAGACCATCGAGGCGATCCTGACTTTCATCCGCAGCCGGCGCGACGTGATGCGCTTTTTCCGCACTACCTGGATCCCGGACGAGACATTCTTCCAGACTCTGGTGCGCCATCTGGTGCCTGACCGCGAGATCCGGACTCGGACGCTCACGTTCCTGCTGTTTTCCGACTATGGCATGCCGGCCGTGTTCTATGACGATCAGTTCGATCTGCTGATCAGCCAGAACTATCTGTTTGCCCGCAAGATTTCGCCGGACGCAAAGCGTCTGAAGGCGCAGCTGGCAGAGCTTTATGTCACGCCGGACGCGCAATTCCAGATCTCGGACGAAGGGCGCAACCTGTACAGGTTCCTGACGGGACGCGGCCGCGTCGGGCGGCGCTTTGCGCCGCGCTTCTGGGAATCCGAGGCAAGCCTGGGCCGCGAACGTGAACTGATGGTGATCGTGTGCAAGAAGTGGCATGTCGCCAAGCGGCTGACCGAGCGGATCCGGCAGATGACCGACGTCCCGGCGCTGGATTATCTGTTCAACGAGGATGCGGCAGAGCTTCCCGATCTGGGTGGCATCCAGACCACGTTGAGCAAAAGGACGAGGCACCGCCGCGCGCTGATGCGGATGCTGTTCGATTACCACGGCACGAACCGGATGGTGATCTGCATAGATCCGGCCAATATCGAACTGCTGCACGATTTCTGTTCCGATCGCTGCACCACACGGATCATCGAGATCCAGTGCAGCTTCAGCGACGACTATCTGGCCGGCCACGCCCAGCGGGTGGGGCTTGCGGGGCCTGCGACTCCGCCGGAAACTCTCGCGCGCCTGCTGCCGACGATCAGGTTCGACATGCGGTTTGAAAGCGAGCAGATTCGCGATGCCGATTTCCCGAACCTCACGCGGCTGCGCGAGGACGGCCCCCCGGAGGAAAACGCGACTGCGCTGGGCCGGTTTCTGGACATGCCGGCGGATCAGGCGCAAACCCTGCTGCAGATCGACTATCTTTTCACGGATTGACCGGAGGACGAATGAGCTACGTTTATGACGATCAGAACATCTTTGCGCGAATCCTGCGCGGCGAGATCCCGAACAAGACGGTGCTTGAAACCGGGCACAGCCTTGCCTTCGAGGATATCGCGCCGCAAGCGCCGCACCATGTTCTGGTGATTCCGAAGGGGCGCTATGTGAACTATGACCACTTCGCGCTTGAGGCGACCGAGGCCGAGATCGTCGACTTTACCCGCACCATCGGCGCCGTCTGCAAGATGTTGGGCGTGCAGCCTTCGCGGGACGGGCAGGGATATCGGTTGATTTCGAATTGCGGCGCCCACGGCGTGCAGGAAGTGCCGCATCTGCACGTGCACATCCTGGGCGGGCGGGTTCTGGGGCGGATGCTTCAGCCGGCCTGACCGGCGCAGATCACGTGGCGGCGCCACCCACCCGGGCGCCGGAGCGCCGTGGTGAGAGGCGCCAAGGGCTGGGCGTGCAGGCGCCTGCCGCTCAGGCCGCCTTTCCGCTGCCGGCCCCGGCGGTGGTCAGCGCCACGAAAACATCCTCCAGATGCGCCTCCTCGGTGGCCACGTCCCGGATGGTGATGCCTGCCAGCCGCACCGCGTCCAGCACCGCATTCGCAGTAGTTTCGCGGCGGCGGTAGTGGAAGGCCAGGCTGCCGTCACGGCGGCGGTCAAGGCTGACGCCCGGTGGCAGCGCGATCTTTGCGGGGGCGGGGCCGTCCGGGGTAATGACAAGGGTCTTGCCGTCCATGCGTGCCACCAGCGCTTCGGTTCGGTCGCGCACGATCACCTGACCGTGGTTGATGATGGCGATCTCGTCGCACATCTGTTCGGCCTCTTCGAGATAGTGCGTGGTGAGGATGATGGTCATGCCGCGTTCGTTCAGCTTGCGCACGTTCTGCCACAGCATCTGGCGCAGCTCGATGTCAACGCCGGCGGTGGGTTCGTCCAGCACCAGGATCTGGGGGTGATGGACCAGCGCCTTGCCCAATAGCAGCCGCCGCTTCATGCCGCCCGAAAGGCTGCGGGCATAGGCATCGGCCTTGTCGGACAGTCCGATCAGTTCCAGTATCTCGTCCGTGCGGCGCTGGCTGGCCGGAACCCCGTAAAGCCCCGCCTGCACCTCGAGCGCGGCCCGCGGGGTGAAGAACGGGTCCATGTTCAGTTCTTGCGGCATGACGCCGATCGCGGCCCGGCTCTGGCGCGGGTTCACATCCTGATCGAAGCCCCAGATCCGCACGCGGCCCGATGTCTTGCGCACCAGGCCCGCCATGATGTTGATCATCGTGGATTTGCCGGCGCCGTTCGGCCCCAGCAGGCCAAAGATCGACCCGGCAGGAATTGCAAGATCCACCCCCTTCAGAGCCTCGTGCGGGGCGCTGCCCTTGGTGCCGCCATAGGTCTTGCGCAGGGCCTCGATCTCGATGGCGTTGGTCTGGGGCGTGGCAGGGGTCACGGGAAATCCTCCGGGAAGTGGCGCCGGCGGGACTTGCCCGCACCGCGCCAATCGCTATCATGCACCCGGACTTAAGGCGCTTTGGCGCCCGCGACAAGGAACGGACCTGAACATGCGCAAGACCGCCCCGCTTTCGCCGCCGGAAACCCAGATCGTTTCCACCTATCGCGTGTGCTGCGACGGGGGTGAGGGCGCGCTGGGCCACCCGCGCGTCTGGATGCCGATCCCGCATGATGTGGGCTGGGTTGATTGCGGCTATTGCGACAAGCGGTTCGTGCATGCCGATCATGTCGCCCAGCACGAGGCCTACATGGCCGCCCTTGCCAAGGATGACCCCGCCGCGGCCTGATCCGCACCCCCGTCTGCCCCTCCCGGTCCGGCTCTGACCCAGGGCGGCCGCCTTCCCCCCAGAGCCCGGGAGTACGCGATGACATTCGGCAAGGGCAGCCATCTGCATCTGATCGACGGTTCGGCCTTCATCTTTCGGGCCTATCACGCCCTGCCGCCGCTGACGCGCAAATCCGACGGGCTGCCGGTGGGCGCGGTGGCCGGTTTCTGCAACATGCTGTTTCGCTATATCGAGGGCAATTCTGGCCCCGATGCGCCCACCCATGCGGCGGTGATCTTCGACTATTCGTCGAAGACCTTCCGGAACGAGCTTTATCCGCTCTACAAGGCCCATCGCCCGGAACCGCCCGAGGATCTGCGCCCGCAGTTCAGCCTGACGCGGGATGCGACCCGCGCGTTCAACATCCCCTGCGTCGAGGTCGAGGATTATGAGGCCGACGACATCATCGCCACCCTGTCCTGCCAAGCGCGCGACGCGGGCGGGCGGGTCACGATCATCTCGTCGGACAAGGATCTGATGCAGCTCGTCGGGGACGGGGTCGAGATGTTCGATGCCATGAAGAACAAGCGCATCGACCGCGAAGAGGTGTTCGAGAAGTTCGGCGTCTATCCCGAAAAGGTGGTCGATGTGCAGGCGCTGGCCGGCGACAGCGTGGACAACATTCCCGGCGCGCCGGGGATCGGGGTCAAGACCGCCGCGCTGCTGATCAACGAATATGGCGATCTGGAGACGCTTCTGGAACGGGCGGGCGAGATCAAGCAGCCCAAGCGCCGGCAGGTGCTGCAGGACCACGCGGAACAGATCCGCATCTCGCGCAAGCTGGTGGAACTGCATTGCGACATGCCGGTGCCGGTTACGCTGGAGGAGCTTGAGGTCCGCCGTCCGGATCCGCAGGTGCTGACCGAATTCCTCAACCTGATGGAGTTCCGCACCCTTACCAAGCGGGTTGCCGAAAAGCTGGGCGTGGATGCGCCGCTGCCGTCGCCCGTCCCGGTGGCCGAGGCCCCGGGCGCGCCGGCGCCGGTTCCTTCGCTTGAACAGCTTCCCTTCGATCACGCCGCCTATACCTGCATCCGGGACGAGCCGACGCTGGCGGAGTGGATCGGCATGATCCGCGAACGCGGCTATGTGGCGGTGGATACCGAGACGACGGGCCTTGATGACATGCGCGCCGAACTGGTGGGCATCTGCCTTTGCGTGGCTCCGGGCCAGGCGGCCTATGTGCCCCTGGCCCATCGCACCGGGTCCGGCGATCTGTTCGGTGCCAGCACGCTTGTCGAGGGGCAGATCCCGATGCAGGCGGCGCTGGATGCGCTGCGCCCGGTGCTCGAGGATCCGGCGATCCTCAAGATCGGGCAGAACATGAAATACGACAGCAAGATCCTGTCGCGCTATGGCATCACGGTCGCGCCGATCGACGATACGATGCTCATGTCCTATGCCATGCATTCGGGCCTGCACGGGCACGGGATGGATACGCTGGCCGAGCAGTATCTGTCGCACAGCTGCATCCCGATCAAATCGCTTCTGGGCGGCGGCAAGTCGGCGATCACCTTCGATCTTGTGCCGATCGAGGAGGCCGTGAAATACGCGGCCGAGGATGCGGACGTGACCCTGCGGCTGTGGCAGATGTTCAAGCCGCAGTTGCACCAGGTGCGGGTCACCACGGTTTACGAAACGCTGGAACGCCCACTGGTGCCGGTGCTGGCCGAGATGGAGCGCACGGGCATCCGCGTGGATCGCGACGTGCTCTCGCGCATGTCCAACGCCTTTTCGCAGAAGATGGCCGCGCTTGAGGCCGAGATCCACGAACTGGCCGGCTGCACCTTCAACATCGGTTCGCCCAAGCAGCTGGGTGAGATTCTCTTTGACCAGATGAGCCTGCAGGGCGGAAAGAAGGGCAAGACCGGCGCCTATGGCACGGGCGCCGATGTGCTCGAGGATCTGGCCGCCGAGGGGCACGACTTGCCGGCGCGGGTGCTGGACTGGCGGCAGCTTTCCAAGCTCAAAAGCACCTATACCGATGCGCTGCAGGACCATATCCACCCGGAAACCGGCCGGGTGCACACCTGCTATTCCATCGCGGGGGCGAATACGGGCAGGCTCGCCTCGACCGATCCCAACCTGCAGAACATCCCGATCAGGTCCGAGGAAGGCCGCCGCATCCGCACCGCCTTCGTTGCCGATCCCGGCAAGAAGCTGATCGCACTGGATTACAGCCAGATCGAGTTGCGGATCCTCGCGCATATGGCCGACATCCCCGCCCTGCGCGAAGCGTTCCGTCAGGGCCATGACATCCATGCCATGACTGCGTCGGAAATGTTCAACGTGCCCCTGGCAGGGATGGATCCGTCGATTCGCCGGCAGGCCAAGGCGATCAACTTCGGCGTGATCTACGGGATTTCGGGCTTCGGGCTTGCCCGCAACCTGCGCATCCCGCGCGATCAGGCGCAGAAGTTCATCGACACCTATTTCGAACGCTTCCCGGGCATCCGCGACTATATGGACAAGACGGTATCCGAGGCGCGGGAACAGGGTTTCGTCACGACGCTTTTCGGCCGCAAGATCCACACGCCCGAGATCAATTCCAAGGGCCCCACCGCCGGCTTCGCGCGCCGCGCCGCGATCAACGCGCCGATTCAGGGCAGTGCCGCCGACATCATCCGCCGCGCCATGGTGCGTATGCCCGATGCCATAGCGCGTCTTCCCGCGAAGATGCTTCTGCAGGTCCATGACGAACTGCTGTTCGAGGTCGAGGAAACGGCGGTCGAGGAAACCATCGCCGTCGTGCGTGGCGTCATGGAGCGGGCGGCCGAACCCGTGGTGCGGCTGGCTGTGCCGCTCGTCGTCGATGCCGGCCAGGGAGACAGCTGGGCCGAGGCCCACTAGCGCGCCTGCAGCGGCCCATGCGCCTGCGGGGTTGCCTAACGCGCCGGCGCCTGCGGCCGGGGTGTACGGTTCCGGCGCGGATGGCGGGCACGTGCCGCCTCGCCGAGACCGGGAACCTCGTCTTGCTCCAGTTCGAACGGCACGAGGACGGCAGCCGCACCAATGGCCCGCCTCCCGCTGGCCGGGCGTTGGGCCTGCCAGTGCGGGGCCGCAGGCAGGGCGCGGCGTGGTTCCGGCCCTTCCCTTCGCGCCATAGGGGACCTTGCCGCGGCACATTCTGGCGCTGAACATCAAACCCCTTGTGGCGGAGGCTTCCGCCTGCCAGGGGCTCAGGTCAGATCGGCCGAGGGGATAAGGGGAAAGAACAGGCCGTCGGACCAGAGTCCGAACCAGCTTGCCCCGTCATGATCCGCATGGCTGCCGATCTCGATCAGGCGATAGAAGCTCTTGCGGTCGATACGGGCCTCAAGCCCGTCCCGCACCAGCACATAGGGCACGGGTTCGCCCCCGGCCTCTGCCAGCCGCAGCGGGTTGTCCGGCCCTGCCGTCACCCGGTCACCCACATTCGTGACGAAGGTCACGCGCTGGTCCCGGCCGCTGCCGTCACGCTCGAAATCCACCGCGATGAAGGGCACATCCTCGACCGTGATCCCGACCTTCTCGACCGGGGTGACCAGAAAGTACTTGTCGCCGTCCTTGCGCAGGATGGTCGAAAACAATCGCACCATCGCAGGGCGGCCGATCGGTGTGCCTTCATGGAACCAGGTGCCGTCACGCGCGATCCGCATGTCCAGATCGCCGCAAAACGGCGGGTTCCAAAGATGCACTGGCGGCAGACCGTTCTTTCCGGCCTCTTGCGCGGCGCTCAGCAGGTTTTGCGTATTCTGTGTCACGATCATTTGTCCCGACGTGCTTTCTGGACCGGACGCGCTATGCCATAGATGGCATTACGGCTCCATATAGCACCGAGGGGAGAAATGTCATGGTCGATGCCACCGCGCTGATCACCGAGATCGAGAGCTTGGGCGAAAAGCTTGCGGCGGCGAAGGCCAGCATCAATCGCCGGTTCATCGGGCAGACCCGGGTGGTGGATCTTACACTGGGTGCGATGCTCTGCGGGGGGCATGCGCTGCTGATCGGCCTGCCGGGGCTGGGCAAGACGCGGCTTGTGGACACGCTTGCCACCGTCATGGGGCTGCACGGCAACCGCATCCAGTTCACGCCCGATCTCATGCCGGCAGATATCCTGGGGTCGGAAGTGCTCGAGACCGCCGCCGACGGCAGCCGGGCCTTCCGTTTCATCCCGGGGCCGATCTTCTGCCAGATCCTCATGGCGGACGAGATCAACCGCGCGAGTCCCCGCACGCAATCGGCCCTTCTGCAGGCGATGCAGGAACGCGAGGTCACGATCGCCGGCCAGCATCGCGCGCTGGGCCATCCGTTTCATGTTCTGGCGACCCAGAACCCGCTGGAACAGGAAGGCACTTATCCGCTGCCCGAGGCGCAGCTGGACCGGTTCCTGGTGCAGATCGATGTTGCCTATCCCGATCGGACTACCGAACGGGACATCCTGCTGGCCACCACCGGCGTGCAGGAGGACGAGGTGCATCAGGTCTTCACCGCGGCCGAGCTTCTGGCGGCACAGACCGTGTTGCGCCGAATGCCGGTGGGAGAGGCAGTGGTCGAGCGGATCCTTGATCTGGTCCGCGCCTGCCGCCCGCAGGAACCCGAAGCCGCGGCCGTCGTGCGCGAAACGGTCAGCTGGGGGCCGGGGCCGCGCGCGGCGCAGGCGCTGATGCTGATGGTGCGGGCGCGGGCGCTTCTGGACGGTCGGCTTGCACCCTCGCTGGATGATGTCCACGACATGGCTGCGCCGGTCTTGTCGCATCGCATGGCGCTGGGCTTTGCCGCGCGGGCGCAGGGTGTGCGGCTGGCTGATGTCATCACCCAGGTGGCCGAGGAAACCGGTCGTTCCGGGCTTGCGGCATAATGATGGCAGGCGTCACGGATCAGGCCGATGGGCAGATGGGGCGGTCACCGCGGCGCGCCGAGGCCGAGGCGCTCTCTCTCGGCCTGCCGGCGCTTCTGGCCGAGGCCGAGCATCTTGCCGCGACCCTGATCCTTGGCGAACATGGCCGCCGCCGCGCGGGCGCCGGCAACGAGTTCTGGCAGTATCGTCCGGCCACCGCCGGCGACGGCGTCCGCAGTATAGACTGGCGCCGCTCGGCCCGGTCGGACCAGCCCTATGTGCGCGAGCGCGAATGGCAGGCGGCGCAGTCCGTCTCGCTCTGGCTGGACGAAGCGCAGTCGATGGGCTTTTCCGGAAGCATTGCGCGGCCTGCCAAGGCGGATCGCGTGCGCCTTCTGGGCCTGGCGCTGGCAATCCTGTTGCTTCGGGGCGGCGAACGGGTGGGCCTGTTGCCGGATCTTCCACCCCGGTCGGGGCGCAACCAGATCGCGGGGCTGGTGGCCGCGCTGGGCCGGACTGCATCGGCGGACTACGGCGTGCCGGATGTTGCCGCGCTTGCACCCCGGTCGCGCGCGGTGTTCCTGTCGGATTTCCTGGGGGATATGGCGCCGGTCGAACGGGCGCTGGCGATGGCCGCCGACCGGGGCGTGCGTGGGGTGCTGATGCAGGTGCTGGACCCGGTCGAGGAGCTGTTTCCCTACGCGGGACGCACGATCTTCGAAAGCATGAGCGGCGCCCTTTCGCATGAAACCCGCAAGGCGGGCGATCTGCGGCGGAAGTATCTGGACCGGCTGGCCGAGCGGAAGGCGCACCTGGCGGATCTCGCCCGTGCGGCCGGGTGGCACTTTGGCGGCCATCACACCGGCGACAGCGCCCAATCGACGCTTCTGTGGCTTTATCGTGCGATGGAGCACCCCCGCTGATGCTGTCGCTTGGTCCAGTCGGCTTCACCGCGCCCCTGCTTCTTGGTGCTCTGATCCTTCTGCCGGTGATCTGGTTCCTGCTGCGGGCAATCCCCCCAGCACCGATCCGGCGGCGCTTTCCAGGGGTCGCCCTGCTGCTGGGGCTTCGCGATGACGACCAGCAGGCGGACAAGACGCCCTGGTGGCTCTTGCTGTTGCGCACTGTCGCGGTGGCGGCGCTGATCCTCGGGTTCGCGGGTCCGGTCCTGAACCCGCAGGAACCCTGGGCAGGCCAGGGGCCGCTTCTGGTCCTGCTGGATGGCACCTGGGCTGACGCGCGCGACTGGCCCGCCCGACAGGAACGTGTCGCCGCGGTGCTGTCCGAAGCGGGCCGCGCCGCGCGACCGGTCGCGGTCGTGGTGCTGACCGATCTGCCGGTGGGCGGGGCGGAGTTTCTACCCGCGGATGTCTGGGCCGGTCGCATTGCCGGCCTTTCGCCTGCCGCCTGGGAACCCGATGCCGAGGCCGTCGCCGAATGGGCCGCCGCCCTGCCCGAGGGGGGCGAGACCTACTGGCTTTCGGACGGGCTTGCGCGCGATGGCAGGGCGCCACTTCTTGCGGCGCTTGAGGCGCGCGGCCCCGTCACCGTGTTCGAAAGCCCGCGCCCGCTCTTGGCGCTGCGCCCGGCGGGATTTGAGGATGGGGAAATCCATCTTACCGCGCTGCGCAGCCCGGCGGCCGACGCGGCCAGCGTAACGGTGACCGCCCATGGCCCTGACCCTGCGGGGATTGAACGGGAACTGGCGCGGGTGAACATGGCCTTTGCCGCAGGGGGCGCCGAGGCCCGCGCGACGCTGGATCTTCCGACCGAGTTGCGCAACCGCATCCTGCGTTTTCAGATCGAAGCGCAGCGTTCGGCGGCAGCGGTCAGCCTTGCCGATGACAGTCTGCGCCAGCGCAAGGTGGCTTTGATCGCCGGTGCTGCCGATCGCGAGGGGCTGGAGCTTCTGTCGCCGCTGCATTACCTGCGGCAGGCGCTGGATCCTGTTGCCGAACTGATCGAGAGCAGCCTGTCGGATGCCCTTCTGGCCGCGCCGGATGTGATTATCCTGGCCGATGTCGCGCGGCTGGGCATGGCCGATGGCGACGCCTTGCACGACTGGGTCGAACGCGGCGGGTTGCTGCTGCGCTTTGCCGGCCCGCGCCTTGCCGCAAGCGATCTGGCACGGACCGAGGAAGATCCGCTCCTGCCTGTGCGGCTGCGCGCCGGCGGGCGGGCCGTTGGCGGCACGATGAGCTGGGGCGAGCCGCAGGGTCTGCGTCCCTTTCCGGAAGGCTCGCCCTTCCATGGTCTGGCAGTTCCGCCCGATGTCACGGTCTCGGCGCAGGTTGTGGCCCAGCCCGATCCGGCGCTGGCCGAACGCACCATCGCAGCCCTGGCGGATGGGACGCCCCTTGTGACCCGCAAGCCGCTGGGCGAGGGGCAGGTGGTTCTGGTGCATGTCACCGCCAACGCCGAATGGTCCTCGATCCCGCTGTCGGGGCTATTCGTGCAGATGCTGGAACGGCTTGCGGTTTCGACGCGGCCCGCCGCGCCCGAGGCCGGGGATCTCTCCGGTGTCACCTGGGTGGCGGACCGGGTTCTGGATGCTTTTGGCGGCCTGGCCGATGCCGGACGGATGAGTGGGATCGACGGGGCGCTGCTGGCCGCAGGGCGGCCCGGGCCGATGATGCCGCCGGGCCTTTACGCGGCGGATGACCGACGGGTGGCCCTGAACGTCATTGCCTCGGACACCAGGCTTGCGCCGGCACAGTGGCCGGATCGGATTCAGGTGGAAGGCATGGCGGAACAGGCCGAGCGCGGCCTGAAGGGTGTGCTTCTGACCCTGGCACTGGGCCTGTTCGCGATCGATGTCCTGGCGGCGCTCGCCGTTTCGGGGCGGCTGGGCCGCGGCGCGCGGACCGCTTCGGTGCTGCTGGTTCTGGCTGCCCTCGCCTGGCCCGCGGGGCCAGCGCAGGCCGACGAGGCCCGTGCGATCGAGGCGACGCGGGAACTGGTGCTGGCCTATGTGGTCACCGGTGATGCGCAGATTGACCGCGTCTCGGAAGCGGGCCTGCGCGGCCTGTCCCGACGGCTGCTGGAGCGCACATCGGTCGAGCCGGCGGCCCCGGTCGCCGTTGATCTGGAAACGGATGAACTGGCGTTCTTCCCCTTCCTGTACTGGCCCGTGACCGAAGCTCAGCCGATCCCGTCCGACCGGGCCTATGCGCAGTTGAACCAGTTCCTGCGTACCGGCGGGATGATCCTGTTCGATACCCGCGATGCCGATGTGGCCGGCTATGGCGGCGGAACGCCTGCGGGGCGGCATCTGCAGACGCTCGCTGCGCCCCTCGACATTCCGCCGCTTGAACCGCTGCCGGACGATCATGTGCTGACCCGGACCTTCTACCTGCTTTCGGATTTCCCGGGCCGCCACATGGGGCGCGGCATCTGGGTGGAGGCGGCCCCCGCCGATGCCGAGGCGGTCGAGGGCATGCCCTTTCGCAACCTCAATGACGGGGTGACGCCGGTGGTGATCGGCGGCAATGACTGGGCCGCGGCCTGGGCGATCGACGATCGCGGCCTCCCGCTTCTGCCGGTCGGGCGCGGCTATGGCGGCGAACGTCAGCGCGAGATGGCCTATCGCTTCGGCATCAACCTGATCATGTATGTGCTCACCGGGAACTACAAATCCGATCAGGTGCATGTGCCCGCACTTCTGGAAAGGCTTGGCCAGTGAACGGCGACATTCTTCTTGATCCGCTGGTGCCCTGGCCGGTGATCTGGGGCGCGGCGGGGGTGGCGCTGCTGCTGGTGGGGCTTGCGCTCTGGCAGGGGCTTTCTGGTTGGTGGCTGCGCGGACTGGCGGCACTTGCACTGCTGGCGGCGCTGGCCAATCCCTCGCTCCAGAGCGAAGAGCGGATGGGTCAGAGTGACATCGCGCTGATCCTGGTGGATGAGAGCGCAAGCCAGTCGCTGTCGGACCGTCCCGCGCAACTTGCCGCGGCCCTGGACCACCTGGCGGCCCGGATCGGCGCGTTGGAGAACATGGACCTGCGGGTGATCCGGCTGGGTGACGGCGAGGGCGACAGCGGAACCCGCGCCATGACCGCCCTGCAAGAGGCCCTGGCCGGCGAGCCGCGCAGCCGGATCGCCGGTGCGATCCTGCTGACCGACGGGCAGGTGCATGACATGGAGCTTGCCCCCGACCTTCCCGCACCGCTGCACGTGTTGCTGACCGGGCGCGGCGAGGATTGGGACCGGCGGCTGATCGTACGCAACGCCCCCGCCTTTGCCATTCTTGGCGAACCGGTCGCGCTGACATTGCGGATCGAGGATCAGGGCGTGGTGCCCCCCGATGTCGCGGGAAGGGCCGAGCTGTCGATCTCGATCGACGGCGGTGCGCCGCAGGTCTTTGCCGTGCCTGTAGGGCAGGATCTCCAGCTGCCGGTCACGCTTGAGCGGGGCGGAATGAATGTGTTGCAGTTCGAGGTGGCGGCACAGCCCGGCGAATTGACCGACCGGAACAATGCCGCCGTGGTGCAGATCAACGGCGTGCGTGACCGGCTGCGGGTGCTGCTTGTCTCGGGCGAGCCTCACGCCGGAGAACGTGTCTGGCGCAACCTTCTGAAATCCGATGCGGCGGTCGATCTTGTGCATTTCACGATCCTGCGCCCGCCGGAAAAGCAGGATGGCGTGCCTGTGTCGGAACTGTCGCTGATCGCCTTTCCCACGCGTGAACTGTTCGTGGAGAAGATCGAGGAATTCGATCTGATCATCTTCGACCGCTATCGCCGGCGGGGCATCCTGCCGGGCGCCTATTTCGACAATATCCGCGATTATGTCCTGCGCGGTGGCGCGCTTCTGGTGGCGGCGGGGCCGGAATATGGCTCGGCCGACAGTATCTACCGCACCGGGCTTGCCGATATCCTGCCGGGCCTGCCCTCTGCCCGCATCATCGAGCGGGGTTTTGTCCCGCAGGTGACGGATCTGGGTGCCCGGCATCCGGTGACCAGCGGTCTGGCCGAGATGTGGTCGCACCCCGACGCTGATGGCGATGCCGACGAAGGCGCCCCCTGGGGCCGCTGGTTCCGCCTGATCGACCTCAGCGCTCAGGGGCAGGTGGTCATGTCGGGGGCGGATGATCGGCCGCTTCTGCTGCTGGACCGGGCGGGAGAGGGCCGCGTCGCGACGCTTGCTTCGGATCATGCCTGGCTTTGGGGGCGGGGGCATGAAGGCGGCGGCCCGCAGCTTGAACTGCTGCGCCGCCTTGCCCACTGGATGATGAAAGAACCCGAGCTGGAGGAAGAGGCGCTGACCGCGACGGCGCGGGGGCAGGTGATGACGGTTACCCGGCGCACATTGGCCGAAACCGCAGCCGATGTCACCGTCACCGCCCCGGATGGCACCGAAACGGTACTGCCGCTCGCCGAGATTGCCCCCGGCCGCTTTGTCGTCGATTGGGAAGCTCCGGCGATGGGGCTTTACCGGCTGACCGATGGCACGCTCGATGCGGTGGTGGCGCTGGGCCCCTCGGCCCCGCGCGAATTCGAGCAGACGATCGCCACGCCCGATCTGCTTGCCCCGGTCGTGCAGGCAACGCGGGGCGGGGTCCAGCGGCTTGAGGACGGGCTGCCGGATGTGCGACTGGTCCGGGAAGGCCGCAGTGCCGCCGGCCGTGGCTGGATCGGCCTCACCCCGCGCGAGGCCTATCTCACCACCGATCTGAAGGTTTCGGCGCTGTTGCCGGCCTGGGCGTTCCTCTTGCTGGCGGCATCGCTGGCAATCGGGGCCTGGCTGCGCGAGGGCCGGCGCTGATCATTCGGCGGGGCGCACGAAGCGGTTCAGCACCACTTGCCGGATCTTGAGGTCGGGGCTTTCCTGCATCACGGTCTGGGCGACCAGATAGTCGCCCGGCGGCAGTTCCTCGGCGATCTTGGAGACCGACAGAGCCCCCTCGCCGTATTGCCGCGCGATCAGCCGCCCGTCGGCCGCGAAAAGAGCCAGCGTGAAGCTGTCGGACAATGTGCTGCCCTGTACGAGGACAAGGCTGGGTTCGGTCAGGCTGAAGCTGCTCCAATGGGTTCTTCCGGCCGTGACCGCGGTGGTCCGCGCCGACTGTCCCAGCGGCCCCAACGCCTCGATCGTCACATCGCTGTCCGCACCGGGAATGGCTTCGCCGGCATCGACAGCAGTGCGCAGCACCTCGGCCGGGTCCTGCACTGCAGCACTCAGCCTGTAGGGGCCGCCGCTGCCCTCGCCATAGGCGCGCACGCCGAGGCACAGCGTGCCGGGGCCGGCCTGAAGGCTTATGCGGCTGTCGGTTCCCTCGTGGTCGTCGTTTTCAAGGAACAGGCCGTTTTCATCGCTGACAGTCAGAACCGTGTCGAAGGCCTCGCTCTGCGCGTCGATCTGCAACATCACCGGTTCCGTCAGGACCAGCCGATGGGCGCGCGGCGCGTTGGGCAAGGCCGCGTCCTCGTGCTCAAGCCTGCCGGTGCTGCCAAGGCGGCCCATTTCCTGGGCCGATGCGCAGGCCCCGGCGGGCGAAAGGGGCGCCTCGGGTGCCGTGGGCGCCGGGCCTTCCTGCCCGGCCGGTTCCAGCGACAGCACGACAGCCGCCGCCTCGTCCTGAATCCCGCCCAGCAGTCGGACCTGCGCGCAATAGCCGCCGGGCTGCAGCGAAACCGTCAGCAGCGCATCGAGTCCGCCCGCGCTGTCATCGTCGTAGTCCACCATCTGCCCGTCGGCGCCGTAAAGCACCAGCACCGGGTCTGCGCCGTCGCGCGCCTGGGTGCGCAGGGTCAGTGCCTGCGCCTGCGTCATGGTAAAGTCGATGTAGCGCGGTTCGCCCCGCACCAGCCGCAGATCATGCTGCAGGGCCGCGAAACCGGCGGCAAGCGGCAGGGGCGCGCCGGATGTCAGGGCGGCGGGTTGGCCGCAAATCCCCTCGGCCGCAGCCGCCTGTGCTCCCAAGGCAAGCGGCACCGCCAGTGCCGCGGAAAGAAATCTGTTCATGATGTGCCTGCTTGTCATGCCGGGCGACGCGCCCGCAGGCAGGCTGATGCATTTTGCCCCAGCCGGCAAGAGCATCATCTTCCGGGCATTCCCTTCAGGATCACTGCCCGTGAGTTCGAGGCGAATTCCCGCCGCCACAGCACCAGCACCGCCATGGCAGTGGCCACCAGAAGCGGGACCGCGCCCAGGATCCAGGCCAGCGCGGCCAGCGAGAAATAAACCGACCGCAGACCGCGGTTAAAGCTGCGGGCGGCCGATATGTTGATGTCGGCCGCCTGTTCGGCGCGCGCATAGGCCAGCGGATCCTCGGGCTGGTTGGGCACCGCCGCCATGACGATGGCGCAATAGCCGAACAGCCGGTGCGCCCAGACGAATTTCAGGAAGGCATCCGAAATGAACAGGATCACCACCAGGATCTTGACCTCCAGCACCACCACCGGGGCCGTTTCCAGGGTCAGATCCTGTGCAAGCCCCAGCAGTCGCTCGCTGTTGCCCAGAAGCGCAAGTCCGCCCCCGATCGCGATCATGCAGGCCGAGGCAAAGAAGCTCGTGCCCTGACGCAGGCTGTCGATGATGTTGGCGTCGAAGATCCGGGGCTGGCGCGAAACGAACTGGCGCATCCATTCGCGACGATAGGCGCCCATCAATACGGCAACCGACTGGTGCGGCGTGTCCAGCCGGTCGATGCGCCAGCCGATGGCGATCGCGCTGGCCACAAGCAGGGCCAGAGCAATGGCGTCAAGAACGCTGAACAGGTGAATGTAGCCCGGAATATCCATTCCGCAGAAGCTACCTGATCCGATCGCAGGGCGGAACCGATTTGTCGCTTGCGGGGCTTCCGAATTGGTCATATGTTTTTACCAGTTCAGGAGAAGCCTCATGCAGATGCCCCAGCCCAACCTCGCGATCCTCGCCCGCAAGGACAGGATCGTTGCGCGTTTGCAAGAGGTTCTGCCGCAGGATGCGGTGATCCACGACAGCGCCGAAACGCGCGCCTATGAATGCGACGCACTGACGGCCTATCGCTGTCCGCCGCTGGCCGTCGTTCTGCCGCGCAGCACCGCGGAGGTTTCTGCCGTTTTGCGGATCTGTCACGAAGAAGGCGTGCCGGTCGTGCCGCGCGGCTCCGGCACCTCGCTGGCCGGTGGGGCGCTGCCCACCGCTGACAGCGTGATCCTTGGGGTCGCGCGGATGAACCACGTGCTGGAGACGGATTACGCCAATCGCCTGATCCGGGTGCAGACCGGACGGACCAACCTGTCGGTCACCGGGGCGGTAGAGGCAGACGGGTTCTTCTATGCCCCGGATCCGTCGTCGCAACTGGCCTGCGCCATTGCCGGCAATATCGCGATGAATTCCGGCGGCGCGCATTGCCTGAAATATGGGGTGACGACGAACAACCTGCTGGGCGCCACCGTCGTGCTGATGGATGGCACGGTGGTGGAAATCGGCGGCGCCCATATGGATGCGCCGGGCCTTGATCTGCTGGGGGTGCTGTGTGGATCCGAAGGCCAGCTTGGCGTGGTGACGGAGGCGACGCTGCGTATCCTGCCCAAGCCCGAGGGCGCGCGCCCGGTGCTGATCGCCTTCGACTCCAATGAGGTGGCGGGGGAATGCGTCAGCGATATCATTCGCGCCGGCATCCTGCCCGTCGCGATCGAGTTCATGGACCGTCCCTGCATCCGCGCCTGCGAGGATTTCGCCAGGGCCGGATACCCGGATTGCGAGGCCTTGCTGATCGTGGAGGTGGAGGGAAGCCCCGCCGAAATAGACGAACAACTGGCGCGGATTGCCGAAATCGCCCGCCGCCACAACCCGGTGGAACTGCGCGAAAGCCGCTCGGCCGAGGAAAGCGCCCGGATATGGCTGGGCCGCAAATCCGCCTTCGGGGCAATGGGGCAGATCAACGACTACATGTGCCTCGACGGGACGATCCCTGTGTCCAGCCTGCCATACGTGCTGCGCCGGATCGGAGAGCTGTCGAAGGAATATGGGCTGGACGTGGCGAACGTGTTCCATGCCGGCGATGGCAACATGCACCCGCTGATCCTGTTCGACGCCAACAAGCCTGGCGATCTGGAGCTGTGCGAGGCCTTCGGCGCTGCGATCCTGCGGCTTTGCGTCGAGGTGGGCGGCTGCCTGACCGGCGAACATGGGGTGGGAATCGAAAAGCGCGACCTGATGACCGTGCAGTTCACGCCCGAGGATCTGGAGGCGCAGTTGCGTATCAAGGACGTGTTCGATCCGCAGTGGTTGCTGAACCCCGCCAAGGTCTTTCCGCTGGAGGCGACAGCGTCGCGCCGGGCCGCATGATGCGCCCCGTAACCGAGGCGGATCTGGCCGAGGCCATCCGTGACGCCCGCGCCCCCTTGCGCGTCCTGGGGGGCGGCACGCGCCCGATCGGCAGCCCTGTGGTGGGGGAGCCGATCAGCACATCGGAGCTTACCGGCATCACGCTCTATGATCCGGGAGCCCTGACGCTGGTGGCACAGGCCGGCACACCGCTGGCAGAGATCGAGGCGGCGCTCGATCACGAGAACCAGCGCCTGCCGTTCGAGCCGATGGACCACCGTCCCCTTCTGGGAACGGAAGGCGAGCCGACGATCGGGGGCGTGGTGGCGGGCAATGTCTCCGGGCCCCGCAGGCTTCAGGCGGGGGCCTGCCGCGACAGCCTGATCGGCGTGCGCTTCGTGGATGGCGCGGGCACGGTGATCCGCAATGGCGGACGGGTGATGAAGAATGTCACCGGCTATGACCTTGTGAAGCTTCTGGCGGGAAGCCACGGCACCCTGGGCGTGCTGACCGAGGTCGCCTTCAAGTTGCTGCCCCGCCCGGAAACACAGGCGACGCTGCTGTATCCCGGGACCGATATCGCGACGGCTGTGCGCCTGATGTCCAAGGCGCTGGGCACCCCCTACGAGGTTACGGGCGCCGCCTGGGCGCAGGGCATTACCTGCCTGCGGATCGAGGGGTTCGAAAGCTCCGTCACCTATCGTGCACGCCAGCTTGAGGCGGCGCTGGCAGCCTTCGGCACCGCCCACCGGGCCGAGGGCGATCCATGGCCTGCCTTGCGCGACGTGACGGCGCTGGGCGCCGTGGCGGGCGACATATGGCGTATCTCGGTCAAGCCGTCCGATGCGCCTGCGCTGGTGGCCCGGATCGAGGGCGAGGTGACGCTTGACTGGGGCGGTGGCCTGATCTGGGCGCGGGTGGCGCCGGGCCATGACCTGCGCGCGGCGCTGATGCCCTTCGCCGGTCATGCCACCCTGATCCGCGCCGATGCCGAGACCCGGCGCCGCCTTGGCGCCTTTCATCCCGAACCTGCCCCGCTGGCCGCGCTGGCGCGGGGCCTGCGCGAAAAGTTCGACCCGCGTGGCATCCTGAATCCCGGCCTCATGGGGGTCTGACATGCAGACGAATTTCACCGCCGACCAGCTGCGCGACAGCGCCACCGCCCGCTCGAACGAGATCCTGCGATCCTGCGTGCATTGCGGCTTCTGCACCGCGACCTGCCCCACCTATCAGGTGCTGGGGGATGAGCTGGACAGCCCGCGCGGCCGCATCTACCTGATCAAGGACATGCTGGAACAGGGCCGCCCCGCAGATGAAAAGACGGTCAAGCATATCGATCGCTGCCTGTCCTGCCTCTCCTGCATGACCACCTGTCCGTCGGGGGTGCATTACATGCATCTGGTCGATCACGCGCGGGAATATATCGAGGCGACCTACAAACGCCCTTTCAGCGACCGGGCGATCCGCTGGATGCTGGCGCGGGTGCTCCCCTACCCGATGCGGTTCCGGCTCGCACTGCTGGGGGCGAAACTGGTGCGGCCCCTTGCGCATGTGCTGCCCGATGCACGGCTGCGGGCCATGGTGGCCCTGGCACCGAAAACCATCCCGCCGGTCAGCCGGAACGACGATGCGCAGGTCTTTCCCGCCACCGCGCCCCGGCGGATGCGGGTGGCACTGATGACCGGCTGCGCGCAGCGCGCGCTCAACACCGACATCAACGATGCGACGATCCGGCTGCTGCGTCGGCTGGGCTGCGATGTCGTGGTGACGAAGGGGCAGGGCTGCTGCGGGGCGCTGACGCATCACATGGGAAAAACCGGAGAAAGCCACCGGTCTGCCGCCGCCAACATCCGTGCCTGGGGGGCCGAGATCGCGGGCGAGGGGCTGGATGCCATCGTCATCAACACCTCGGGCTGCGGCACCACGGTCAAGGATTACGGCCACATGTTCCGCGAGGATGCGCTGGCCGATCAGGCGGCGCAGATCTCTGCGCTCGCCCTTGACGTGTCGCAACTGCTGGAGCGGTTGGAGATGCCGGACGGGGCCCCAAAGGGGCTGCGCGTTGCCTACCACGCCGCCTGTTCGCTCCAGCATGGCCAGAAGGTCAAGACCGCGCCGAAAGATCTGCTGAAACGCGCGGGGTTCGAGGTGGTGGAACCTGCGGACAGCCATCTTTGCTGCGGTTCGGCCGGCACCTACAACATCATGCAGCCGGAGATCTCGGCGCAACTGAAGGCACGCAAGGTTCAGACGCTGGAGGCAGGCAAGCCCGACATCATCGCTGCCGGAAATATCGGCTGCATGATGCAGATCGGCTCGGGCACGGGCATTCCGGTGGTGCATACGGTCGAGCTTCTGGACTGGGCCATGGGCGGGCCGAAACCCGCTGCGCTGACCTCTTGACAGGGGCGCCAAGGCTTCCCACCTGAGCGGTATCCGGGTGCCACAAGGGCCCGGGGTTCTGCCCGTCCCGGCTGGGAGGGCATCACATACATCGCTTCTTCAGGAGGATGACCATGCGCAGCTTTGATCTGTCGCCGCTTTACCGGGCAACCGTGGGATTCGACCGCGTTGCCGACCTGATGGACCGGGTTCTGACCAGTGAGGTCGCCCAGCCCACCTATCCGCCCTACAACATCGAAAAGACCGACGAGAACGCCTATCGCATCTCGGTGGCCGTTGCGGGCTTTACCGCGGCCGAGCTTTCGGTCGAGGTGAAGGAAAACGCGCTGCATATTTCGGCCCGCAAGGCTGACGAGGATGAAGGCCGCGTCTATCTGCACCGTGGGATCGCCACCCGCGCGTTTGAGCGCCGCTTCCACCTGGCCGACCATGTGCGCGTGACGGGCGCCACCCATGCGGACGGAATGCTGCATATCGACCTCGTGCGCGAAATGCCCGAGGCGCTGAAGCCGCGCCGGATCGAGATTGCCTCGGCCCCGCAGATCGAGGCCCGGCAGGTCAACTGACCGGCAACCGGTGTTGACGACGAAGGGCGTGCCAAGGCACGCCCTTTTGCATTCCGGTCCTTTGCGCCTCAGATCGAGGTGCAGATGTATTTCATCTCGAGGTAATCCTCGATCCCGTGGCGGCTGCCTTCGCGGCCAAGGCCGGATTGCTTGACCCCGCCGAAGGGCGCAACTTCGGTCGAGATGATGCCGGTGTTCACGCCCACGATCCCGTATTCGAGCCCTTCCTGAACCCGCGTCACCCGCCCGATGTCGCGGGCGTAGAAATAGGCAGCCAGGCCAAAGATCGTGTCATTGGCCAGCCGGATCGCCTCTTCCTCGGTCTCGAAGCGGAACAGGGGGGCGAGGGGGCCAAAGGTTTCCTCATGCGCGACGCGCATCTTCTGGGTCACGCCGGTCACGACCGTGGGCTGGAAGAAGGTGCCGCCCAGATCGTGCCGCTTGCCGCCGGTCAGCACCTGCCCGCCGTGGTCAAGCACGTCCTGGATGTGCTGTTCGACCTTGCCGACAGCATCCTCGTTGATGAGAGGGCCAGCATCGACGCCGTCTTTCAGCCCGTCGCCGACGCGCATCTTGTCCACGGCCGCAGCCAGCTTTTCGGCGAAGGCGTCATAGACGCCGGCCTGCACATAGATCCGGTTGGCGCAGACGCAGGTCTGCCCATTGTTGCGGAACTTCGAAGCCATCGCGCCTTTCACAGCCTCGTCGAGATCGGCATCATCAAAGACGATGAAGGGTGCGTTGCCGCCCAGTTCCATCGAGCATTTCATGATCTGATCGGCGGCCTGACGCAGCAGGATGCGGCCGACTTCGGTTGAACCGGTGAAGCTCAGCTTGCGCACGGTCGGGTTTTCGCAGAACTCCTTGCCGATATCGGACGAGCGGCTGGAGGTGATGACCGAAAAGATCCCCCTAGGCAGGCCTGCGCGTTCGGCCAGCACCGCAAGCGCGAGCGCCGAAAGCGGCGTTTCCGCCGCAGGGCGCGCGACAAAGCCGCAACCCGCGGCCAGGGCAGGGCCGCATTTGCGCGTGATCATCGCATTGGGAAAGTTCCAGGGCGTGATCGAGGCCGCAACCCCGATCGGCTGGCGGATGACCGTCAGGCGCTTGTCCGGCATGTGCCCCGGAATGGTTTCGCCATAGATGCGCTTGCCCTCTTCGGCGAACCATTCGATGAAGCTGGCGCCATAGGCGATCTCGCCCTTCGCCTCGGTCAGGGGTTTGCCCATTTCGGCGGTCAGGATACGGGCGAGATCGTCCTGGTTCTCCATCATCAGGTTGAACCAGGTGCGCAGGATGTTGGCACGCTCCTTTGCGGTGCGGGCGGCCCATTCCTTCTGGGCGCCTTCGGCTGCGGCAATGGCGCGGGCGGCTTCTGCGCGGCTCAGGTCCGGAACGCTGCAGATGACATCGCCGCGCGCCGGGTTGCGGACGTCGAAGGTCGCGCCGTCATCCGCTTCGACCCACTCGCCCGCGATATAGGCGCGGGTGGCAAGCAGCGCGGGATCCTTTAGAAGGGAGCGCAGATCAGTCACGGAATCGAGCATGGAATCCTCCGGGTCATCCTGTTTGTCGATTGAAAGCATGGGGCGGGACAGGATGTCCAGCCAGGCGGAACAGAAAGTGGGGCGGGATGAGCCTGGATGACGCTTATGCCAACGCGGCCTTCATTCCCGGCGCCGAGACCTTCCCGCCGCGCTGGGCCGCGGCATCCGCCGCCCTGCGCGCCCGGCTGGGACCACGCGCGCGCTGCGGCATTGCCTATGGCCCCGCAGCGCGGCAGGTCTTTGACCTGTTCCTGCCGCAGGGCGCGCCGCGCGGGGTGATGATCTTCGTGCATGGGGGCTATTGGCTGGCGTTCGGCCCCCGGGACTGGTCGCATCTGGCGGCGGGGGCCCTGGAGGTGGGTTGGGCCGTTGCGATGCCAGGCTATACGCTTGCCCCCGCCGCCCGCATCGCCGACATGACGCGTGAAGTGGCCGCGGCCATTGCCATCATCGGCGCCAAGGTGGCGGGGCCGATCGTGCTGACCGGCCATTCGGCGGGCGGGCATCTTGTGGCGCGGGCGGTCTGCGCGGATGTGGGGCTGGCGGTTAGGGGGCGTGTGGCCCGCGTGGTGCCGATATCGCCGCTTTCTGATCTGCGGCCGCTGATGCAGACCAGGATGCACGCCGATCTTGGTCTTGATCCGACCGAGGCCGCGACGGAAAGCCCGATGCTGCACCCACGCCCTGCGGTCGATCTGCATGTCTGGGTCGGTGGGGCGGAACGCCCGGCCTTCCTTGATCAGGCGCGCTGGCTTGCCGAGGCCTGGGACTGCCCGCTGACGCGCGCGCCGGGGCAGCACCATTTCAACGTGATCGAGGGGCTGGAACAGCCCGACAGCCCGCTGATGCAGGTGATCCTGGGCGGGATCTAGAGCCTGCACCAGGCCGGAAAGCCGTCGCCTTCGGGCAGGGGGCTTGCGTGGAAGATGGCGCGGGCGATGGCCCGCGCCAGGCAGACGGCCGCCGCATGGCCCAGCCGGTAGGCATCGCCCCCCGGATCGGCAAGCGCCTTGGCCCCAGTGGCGGCGGCAAACACCAGATCCCCGTCAAGCGGCGTGTGGCTGGGCACGATGGCGCGGGCGATCCCGTCCTGCGCGGCCGTGGCCAGACGGGTGGCCTGTGCCTGGGTCAGCGCGGCGTCGGTGGCGACGATCGCGATGGTCGTTGCAGCACCCGGCGCCTTGCTGGGGGCCGGTTCATGGCTCGGCCGGAACTGTTGGGGCAGGGGGACGGCGCCGAACTCGTCGCCCATCTCCCACGGGGCGGCCCAGAAGGCGCGGCTTCCCGGCACCACGACCGAACCGACCGCATTGACCGCCACCAGCGCGCCCACGGTCAGCCCGCTTTCCAGCACCACCGAGGCCGAGCCAAGCCCCCCCCGAAGCCCTTGCGTTGTCGCCCCGGTGCCGGCGCCCGCCGTGCCGAGGGCAAAATCGGCAGCTGCCCCGGCAAGGGCGGCGCGGCCCAGCCCCTTGTAGGGGTTTTCGCGCCAGGCCTTGTCGCCGCCGTTGTCCAGATCGAACAGGATCGCGCCGGGCACGATCGGCACCCGCTGCCCCGCCACGGCAAAGCCACGCCCCATCTCGCGCAACCCGTCCGCCACACCCGAGGCCGCATCAAGCCCGAAGGCCGAACCGCCCGACAGCACCAGCGCATCCACTTCCTGCACCAGCCGGTCCGGCGCCAGCAGGTCGGTTTCGCGGGTTCCGGGGGCACCGCCCATCACGTTCACGCCGGCCACGAAGGGCCTTTCGCCCAGCAGCACGGTGCTGCCGGTGCGGATGTGATGATCTTCGGCATTGCCAACCCGCAGGCCCGCCACATCGGTGATCAGGTTGCGCGGCCCCGGGCGCATCAGATGCAGCGCCCGCCGTCGACTTCCATCGCGACACCGGTGATCATGCTGGCCTCGTCCGAGCACAGGAACACGGCTGCATTGCCCATGTCATCCGGGGTCGAGAACCGGCCCAGCGGGATGGTCGAAAGGAACTTTGCCCGCACTTCCGGCGTGTCCTCGCCCATGAAGGATTTCAGCAGCGGCGTCTCGCCCGCGACCGGGTTGATCGCGTTGACCCGAACGCCGTGGGGCGCAAGCTCGACCGCCATCGCGCGCGTCGCGGTGATCATCCAGCCCTTCGAGGCATTGTACCAGCTCAGACGCGGCCGCGGCGAAACGCCAGCGGTCGAGGCCACGTTGAGAATAGCGCCGCGCCCGGCCGCCTTCATTCCCGGCACGATGTGGCGCGCGGTCAGGAAGACCGATTTCGCGTTCACGCGCAGCACGCGGTCGAACTCCTCTTCGGTCACCTCTTCCATCGGCTGGGGCAGGTGGGTGATGCCGGCGTTGTTCACCAGGATGTCGAGACCGCCAAAGGCCGCCAGGGCGGCGGCGGTCATCGCCTGGACACTGGCATCATCGGCCACGTCCACAGGTTGCGCGATGGCACCCACCTCGGCGGCGATCGCCTCGGCCGCGTCAAGGTTGATGTCGGCCACCATGACCCGCGCGCCCTGCGCGGCGAATTTCCGCACGATCCCGGCCCCAAATCCCGAACCGCCGCCGGTCACGATTGCCGTCTTGTCCTGAAGTCTCATCGTCTCACCCATGTTTTGCCGCGACGGTCTTGAGCGTCGAAAAGCCGTAGAGCGCCTCGAAGCCCTTTTCCCGCCCGTGGCCGGATTTGCCGGTGCCGCCAAAGGGCAGTTCCACGCCGCCCCCAGCGCCGTAGTTGTTGAGGAAAACCTGACCCGCCCGCAGCCGCCGTGCCAGCCGCAGCTGCCGGGCGCCGTTTTCCGACCAGACCGAGGCGACAAGGCCGAACTCGGTGCCATTGGCGATCTGCAGCGCCTCTTCCTCGGTGTCGAAGGGGATCACGACCTGAACGGGGCCAAAGATCTCCTGCTGCGCAAGCAGGTGGTCGGGGGCGACATCGGCAAGCAGCGCCGGCGCAACATAGGATCCGCCCGCAGGCGCATCCGCCACCACCTGACCCCGCGCGGCCAGCCGAAGATCGCCCGCCTTGGCCAGGAAGCCTTCGACAATGCCCTTCTGCCGCGCCGAGATCATCGGCCCGAGGTCATGGTCGGCAAGCGCAGGCCCGACTGTCAGCGCCGAGATCCGCGCCGACATTTCGGCAACCACCCGGTCATAGACCCCACGCTGAACCAGGATACGCGACCCTGCCGAACAGGTCTGGCCGGCGTTCTGGATCCCCGCATTCACGAGGAAGGGCAGCGCGGCCTCGATATCGGCATCGTCAAAGACCAGTTGCGGCGACTTGCCGCCCAGCTCCAGCGTCACCGGAATCACATTTCGCGCCGCTGCCGCCTGGATGGCCATCCCCGTCGGAACCGAGCCGGTGAACGAGATGTGGTGCAGCCCGCGATGGCCCGAAAGCGCCGCGCCGGCCTCGGCGCCCAGGCCCGGCACCACGTTCAGCGCCCCGTCGGGCAGGCCTGCCTGACGCGCCAGATCGGCGAAGGCAAGGGCGGTCAGGCAGGCTTCCTCGGCCGGTTTCAGCACACAGGCATTGCCCATCGTCAGCGCCGCGCCGACCGAACGGCCGATGATCTGCATCGGATAGTTCCAGGGGATGATATGGCCCGTCACCCCATGCGGTTCCCGCAGCGTATAGACGGTATAGCCTTCCAGATAGGGGATGGTTTCGCCCATCACCTTGTCGGCGGCGCCGGCATAGAACTCCATGTAGCGGGCAAGGGCATGGGCGTCGGCCCGCGCCTGTTTGAGCGGCTTGCCCACATCCTGCGCCTCGATCAGCGCAAGCGTTTCGGCGTGTTCGGTCACAAGCTGGCCGATCCGCGCCAGAACCCGGCCGCGTTCGGTGGCTGTCATCCTGCCCCACGGGCCGGCAAGCGCGGCTTCGGCCGCTGCGACGGCTTCGTCTATGTCGGCGGCAGTGCCGCGGGCGATCTGCGCGACTGTCGCGCCTGTCGAAGGGTCGACCACCGGCAGATGGTCCGCGACGCCGCGCCACCTGCCGTCGATGAAGACCTGCGACGGGTCAAACCAGAGTTCCTTCATCCTCGCTCCTTCGCATCCAGTCAGCCGGGATCTGTGGCGTGGCGGCCAGCAACTCCCGGGTATAGCCATGGCGCGGGCGGTCAAAGACCGCGCCCGTTTCGCCGCTTTCCACGATTTCACCGGCCTTCATCACCATCACCCGGTCGGTGATGGCGCGCACCACCGACAGGTCATGGCTGATGAAGAGGTACGACAGCCCCATCCGCCCCTGCAGATCGGCGAGCAGGTCAAGGATCTGCGCCCGCACCCGCACATCCAGCGCCGAAACAGCCTCGTCCAGCACGATGAGCTTGGGGCGGATGATCAGGGCGCGCGCGATGGCGATGCGCTGGCGCTGCCCGCCGGAAAACTCGTGGATATACTTGTCCATGTCATCGGGTTTGAGGCCGACGTCGGTCAGCGCCTCTGCCACCCGTGCGCGCCGGTCCCTTGCGGGGGCCAGGTGGAAGGGCTCGGCCACAAGGCGCTCGACCCGGTGGCGCGGATTGAAGCTGCCATAGGGATCCTGAAAGACCACCTGCACCTTGGCCCGCACCGCTGACGGCACACGGCCCGCCACGATCCGTTCCCCGTCAAGGGTGATGCGCCCGGCCTGCAACGGCTCCAACCCCAGGATCGCGCGGGTGAGGGTGGATTTTCCACAGCCGGATTCCCCCACAAGGCCCAGGCTTTCCCCTTCATGCAGGGTAAAGCTTGCGCCCTTCACCGCCCGCAGTTTCGGGGCCGGGCCGAAAAGGCTGCTGCGCGGCAGCGTATAGTCGCGCACCGCGCCATCGACCTGCAGCAGGGGCCGGTCGGTTGCCTGCGCGATCCGCTTTGGCACATGGCTTGAGGCCGCGAAAAGCCGGCGGGTATAGTCGTGCCGGCGGGCGCGGAACAGCGGCTCGGTCGCGTCCGCCTCGACGATCGCGCCCGATTGCATGACCGCGACCCGGTCAGCCACGCCCGCCACCACCGCAAGATCATGGGTGATGAGCAGAAGCGACATGCCCTCTTCCGCCACCAGACCCTTCAGCAGGTCAAGGATCTGCGCCTGTGTGGTCACGTCAAGCGCTGTGGTCGGTTCATCGGCGATCAGCAGGCGCGGACGCAGGGCAACCGCCATGGCAATGCAGACCCGTTGCCGCTGCCCGCCCGAAAGCTCGTGCGGGAAGCGTTCCAGCGGAAAGCGGGCAAGGCCCACGCGGTCCAGCCGGTCGCGGGCCATCTTGAGCGCGTCGCTCCGGCGGGCAGCGCCGTGGATCACCAGGGTTTCGGCAACCTGATCGCCGATGGTCTGCACCGGGTTCAGCGCGGTCATGGGTTCCTGAAAGATCATGCCGATCTGATTGCCCCGGACGCGGCACATCGCCGGGTCCGACAGGGACAGCAGGTCCTGCCCGCCCATCATCACGCGCCCCGTCGCCCGCGCACCTGCCGGCAGAAGGCCCATCACCGCAAGCGAGGTCATCGACTTTCCCGAGCCGCTTTCGCCCACCAGGCCCACAACCTGCCCGGGTTCCACCGCAAAGGACACGTCGCGCAGGATCGGCGTGTCGTGAATCGTCACGGAAAGGTTTTCGACCGACAGGAGGCTCATCGCGCGCGCCTCAGCCGGGGGTCAAGAATGTCGCGCAGACCGTCGCCCATCAGGTTCAGCCCCAGCACCGTCAGCACGATGGCCATGCCCGGCAGAAGCGCCAGATGCGGGGCAAGGCCGATCATCGTCTGCGCCTCGGCCAGCATCCGGCCCCAGCTGGGGGTGGGCGGTTGCGCCCCCAGCCCGACATAGGACAGCCCTGCCTCGGCGAGGATCCCAAGCGAGAACTGGATCGTGCCCTGCACGATCAGGATGTTGGCGATATTGGGCAGGATATGTTCAACCGAGATCCGGCTGGTGCCCTTGCCCGCCACCTCGGCCGCGCGGATATAGTCCAGCGTCCAGAGCGAGAGCGCCGCCCCCCGGGTGACGCGGGCAAAGACGGGGGTGTTGAAGATGCCGATGGCGATGATCGCATTGACCGCCGAAGGGCCGAAGACTGCGGTGATCAGGATCGCGATCACCAGTGCGGGGAAGGCAAAGATCAGGTCGTTGCCGCGCATGATGATCTCGTCCACAAGGCTTCCCCGACGTGCGGCGGCGACCAGTCCCAGCGGCACGCCAAGCAGAACCCCAAGGCCAACGGCCACGATCGCCACGGCAATCGAGGTGCGCGCGCCGACCATCAGCATCGACAGGATGTCGCGCCCGAAATGATCGGTGCCCAGCAGATGCGCCCCCCCCGGCGGCAAGAGCCGCCCGGCGATGTTCATCCCCGTGACGGGATAGGGCGTCCAGACAAAGGAAACCAGCGCGGCAAGCGCCGCGATGCCGGCCAGAACGGCCCCGAGGACAAGCGACAGCGGCAGTTTCATCGTTTGCGCAACCTCGGATCAACGGCGGCATAGGCCAGATCGACAAGAAAGGTCACCAGGATCACGGCAAAGACAAGCAGCATCACCACCGATTCCACCACGATCAGATCGCGCTGGGTGATGCCCTGAAAGATCAGCCGTCCCAACCCCGGAAGGAAGAACACGTTCTCGATGATGATGGCTCCGGCAAGAAGGAATGAGAACTGCAGACCGATGATCGTCAGCACCGGGATCAGCGCGTTGCGCAGGGCGTGGCGAAACACCGTCTGACGGCGGCTGAGCCCCTTGGCGCGGGCGGTGCGGATGTAATCCTGCCCCAGCACCTCGAGCACGGCCGAGCGCATGACCCGGGCCAGGATCGACGCCTGCGGCAGGGCCAGCGCCACGGCCGGCAGGGTCAGCGCCTGGATATTGGGCCAGAACCCGTTGTCCCACCCCGGAAAGCCGCCCGCCGAAAACCAGCGCAGGTGGATCGAAAATACCAGCACCAGCAGCATTGCGAACCAGAAGTTGGGGATGGCGATGCCCAGCTGCGTGACGCCCATGATGCCGATGTCGGCTGCGCCGCCCCGCCGGCTGGCCGCGATCAGGCCCACCGGGAAGGCGATCACCACCGACAACAGAAGCGCGTAAAGCGTCAGGGGCAGCGACACGCCCAGCCGCGCCTGCACAAGCTCGGCCACCGGGACGCGATAGGTGTAGGACGTGCCGAAATCGCCGGTCAGCATCCCGCCGATCCAGCCCAGATAGCGCGCAACCGGCCCCGCATCGAGCCCCAGATCGCGCCGCAGCGCCGCCACGGTTTCGGGCGCCGCGTTCATCCCCAGCATGTACGAGGCCGGATCCCCCGGAATGACTTCGATCACCGCAAAGATCACGACACTGGCCGCGATCAGGCTGAGGACAAGCGATAAAAGCCGGCTGAGCGTATAGCGGATCATGCACCCTCGGATTTCTGCGCGGCCACGTTAGAACCGCATCTCTTCCGGGTCCAGACGCGAATTGGTCTGCGGGCAGAGGAAGCTGAAGAAGATCTGTGACTTCATGAGCACCCCTGTGGCGGAATGGCAACGATCTACTTGACCCTCAACAGGTTTCGTGACGCTTTCGGCGGAACCGCGCTTGCCCCAAGGGGTTATCCGGGTCGCTACGAAAGGAATCCGTTCTGCCATGACTCTCACCGTCCGAGGCCCCCTGAGGGCGCTGCTTATCGCCGCGGCTGTCGGCCTTGCGGCCTGTTCCGCCCCCCCGCTGGAACAGGAAGCCCCGCCCGAACCGCAGGTCGTTCCCGGCTATGAGGCGATCCAGGACGGGGACATCCTGATCCCGGCGGTGCCGCCGCAGTATCTTGATCCGATCAACCGGCGTCAGCAGGTGGCCTATAATGGCACCGAGCGTCCTGGCACGATCGTTGTCGATCCGCATGCCAAGTTCCTCTATCTGGTGACGGCGCCGGGCGAGGCGATGCGCTATCGCATCGCCGTCGGGCGCGAGGGCAGGGGGTTCCGTGGCTCGGCCACTGTCGGGCGCAAGGCTGAATGGCCCGCCTGGACGCCCACGGCGAACATGATCCGGACCGATCCGGATATTTACGGCCCCTATCGCGCCGGCATGTCGGGCGGGCTGGAGAATCCTCTGGGGGCGCGGGCGCTTTATCTCTACCGCAACGGGCGCGATACGATGTACCGGATTCATGGCACGAACGATGTGGCCTCGATCGGAAACCAGACTTCGGCGGGCTGCATCCGGCTGTTCAATCAGGATATCCTCGATCTTTACGACCGCGTGCCGCGCGGCGCGCAGATGCGGGTGCGTTCCGAGGCGGAATCGCGCCGGCTGGAGGGTCCGCAGCCGCCCGAGACGGTGATCCAGGATCTCGAGGTCGTCGCCCGCTGAGGCAGCTTCACGCGGCGGCATGACGGGCGGGTAGCTCTGGCGCGGCAATGATATTCTTCAGAACGAGGAGGGGGCAGCGGCAGCGCTGCCCCTTTTCCGTGCGGGATATCCACTGCCCGGTGCAGAACCGGGCATTTCGGGGAACCTGGGGCGCGCCGTCGCGTTTCAGTCCTGAATTCAACCGCTCCGGTGCGTCAGGGGCGTGACGGATGCGGGCAAGGAGGGGCAATGGCAGATCATCGCAAGGAGGAGGCCCGGGCGCTGAGCCGGGACGAGCGTGAACTGGCGCAGGCGGCCCGCTATCCGCGGCTCGGGCGTCTGACCGATGCCGATCTGCAGGATCTGATCCTGCGCCTGCGCGAGCGTCGCGACCGCGCGCGGAGCATTGCCAATCGCCAGCGGCGGGAAATTCGCGGCAAGGCCGAGCCTGCGGGAAGCGCCGCGGTTGGCGCCGATGCCGGAAGTCACAGCAAGCTGCATTTCCTCAACTGCGCGCTGCGCCGTGCGCAAGATGAGGTGCGCCGCCGCGACAGTGTCGAGGATCTGCGTCCGGGCAAGACCATAGCGGGATAAGAAAACGAAAAGCCGGTCCTGGGGCGCCTGCGGACGGTGCTTCTTCAGGCGATGCGCCAGGACAAGGGCCCCGGATCAGTTCCGGGGCCTTTTCGTCTTCATGGTCTGCCTATTGGCGCCAGCGCACACCGGTCAGATCGTTCGCTGGCACCGGCGCGTTTTCCCAAAGCCCTTCGATTCCGGCATTGGCGACGCCGGCCTTGGCAAGCTGGAACAGGAAGCCGTTGGCGTGATCTTCGGCGATCAGTCGCTGGGCCTGTTGCAGCAGGGCGCTGCGGCCCTCGGGATCGGCAGTTGCGCGCAGCTCGGTCATCAGGCGCTGCATCTCGGGGTTGTCATAGCCGAAGTAATAGTCCGGCCGGGCGTAGATGTTGATGTCCATCGGCTCGGTATGGCTGATGACGGTCAGATCGAAATCCTTGCCGTTGAACACCTGTTCCAGCCATTGCGCCCATTCCATGTTGGTGATCTGGGTCTCGACCCCGACCTCGCGCAACTGGGCGGCAATGATCTCTCCGCCCCGGCGGGCATAGGACGGGGGCGGCAGCATCAGGCGCAGGCTGAGCCCCGTTGCCCCGGCTTCCTCGAGCAAGGCGCGGGCGCGGTCGGGATCATGCGGCGTCAGGTCAGTGAGATCGAGATAATCCGGATGGTGTGGCGCGAAATGTGTGCCGATCGGCGTGCCATAGCCGAACATCGCGCCGTCGATGATTTCCTGCCGTTTGATCGCATGGGCCAGTGCGGCGCGGACCCGGTCATCGCCAAGTGCGGGATGGGCATGGTTCATCGCCAGGATCGTCTCGCCCTCGGTCGAGCCGACGATGACCGAAAAGCGCGGATCGGCCTCGAACTGCGCCAGGGTTTCGGGGGCGGGGAAGTTCGGGAAGGCATCGACGTCGCCGGCCATCATCGCGGCATAGGCCGCGCTGGGGTCCGAAATGAAGCGGAAGGTGGCGCGGGCCAGGGCGGGCGCCTCGCCCCAGTAATCCTCGAACCGCTCCAGCTCGATCCGGTCACCCTGCACCCAGCGCTGAAAGCGGAACGGGCCGGTGCCGATCGGATTGGTCGCGTTGTTGTCCGCACTCCTGGGCGACAGGATCACCGCGTCTCCCCAGGCCATGTTGAACAGGAATGCCCCGTCGGGTTCGGAAAGCGTGACCTCGACCGTCGCCGGATCAACCACCGTCACCTCGGAAATGGCGGCAAAAAGCTGCTTCTGCGCATTGGTGCTGTCTTCGGCACGGGCGCGATCCAGCGAGAACTTCACGTCCTCGGCCGAAAAGGCAGTGCCGTCGTGAAACTGCACACCTTCGCGCAGACGGAAGGTATAGCGCAGCCCGTCGTCCGAAATCTCCCAGTCCTGTGCCAGCGCCGGCAGAACCGCGCCATCGGGGCCAAAGCGGGTCAGGCCCTCGAAGATATTGGCATAGGTCACTTCGCGGATCGCAGCGGCGGCGCCCGCCGTCGGGTCAAGGTTCGGCGGCTCAAGCACCATTCCGATGCTGATGCTGTCGCTCTGCGCCCAGAGGGGGGCGGCAGAGAGCAGCAGCGCAGCAAGGCTCAGTTTCAGGCGGGTCAGCATGGACGTTCCTTCCCAGTTGGTTTTGCGGCATGATTGACCGCTTTGTGCTGCCGATCAAGCGGTGTGAAAGCGGCCGAGCCGCTCAGCGCCGGTCAGGCCCGCGCCCCAGAAGGCGCCCGATCAGGAAGGATGTGCGCGGCATATACACATATCCCGTGCGGCCCGAGGGTGCCGGCCGGACCTGCCGCCGCGCGAGGCCGAAGAACACCAGGCCCAGATGTGCCAGCGCGAGGAAGACGAACATCCCCGCCGGACCAAAGCCGCCGATCAGCACCGATGCGGCAAGCGGGCTCGCGATTGCCCCCACCGCATAAAGGAACATGAGCGCCGCCGAAAGCTCGACCCGTTCGGCGGTTTCTGCAAAATCATGGGCATGGGCGGCCGAGACGGAATAGATCGGAAACGTCGTGAAGCCGAAGAAACCGGCCGCGAGGAACACCGCCACCGCCCCGGCCGTGCTGACGGCGATGGTGATGCCGCAGGCGAGGATCGAGGCCACCGACAGCCAGATCAGAACGGTACGGCGATCGTATTTGTCGGCAAGCCAGCCCACCGGCACCTGCGCGATTGCGCCGCCCAGGACGAAGGCCGCCAGAAACAGCGCGATCAGATCGGCCGAAAGCCCCACGGCCAGGCCATAGACCGGCCCGACCATCCGGAAGGCGGCGCCGGTCACACCCGAGACCACCACGCCCACCGCGGCAAGGGGCGAACGGTCCCAGGCAAGCCGCGGGCGCAGCCGCGGTGCCTCGCCGGTTTCGGGCGCCTCGGCCCGACTCAGGGTCAGCGGAAACAGCGCCGCGCAGCAAAACAGCGCCAGCAGGTTGTAGGAGACGTAAGAGGCAGGCTCCAGCACCCCGATCAACAGCTGTGCCCCAAGGCTGCCGCCGATATCGACCACCCGATAGACGCCCATCGCCCGGCCGCGCGTTTCATTGGTGACCTTTGCCTGAAGCCAGGCCTCGATGATCGTGTAGCAGCCCGCCACACAAAGCCCCGAGGCCATCCGCATCAGCGACCAGGCATAGGGATCGATGACCAGCATATGCGCAAGAATGCCGATGGTGCCGGCGGCGGTAAAGGCTGCGAAGGCCCGCGAATGGCCCACCGCGCCCATCAGGCGGGGCGCCCACCAGCAGCCGATGAAGAAGCCGAAGAAATGCGCCGAGCCCAAGAGCCCCACTTCGACCGCCGAAAACCCGAGAACCACCCCCGAAACCGCATCCAGCGGCGCCACCCCACCCGAACCGAGTTGCAACAGCACGACCGAGCAGAAGAGGGCAGCAAAGGAGATCAAGAGGCGCATGGGGTCCGTCCGGCAGGCAACCCCGCCAGAAGGCCCGCTGCGGCGCGGGCGGTCTGTCACCTGGGCGACATTTTCACGTCGCTTGCGGCCTCTGGTTGCAGCAAGGTGCGCCGCGATCTGACCGATGGCTCTTGCCCTCGGGGCCACTCTCGCTAGGCTCTGGCGCGCAATCGATGGGGAACCGAGATGAAACAGCTTCCGCTTGGCCGATCCGGCCTGATGGTGTCCGAATTCTGCCTTGGCACGATGACCTGGGGCACGCAGAACACAGAGGCCGAGGCCCATGCGCAGATCGCCATGGCGCAGGATCACGGGGTGAACTTCATGGACACCGCCGAGATGTATCCGACCAATCCGGTGTCTGCGGAAACCATGGGCCGCACCGAGGAATTCATCGGCAGCTGGATTGCGAAATCGGGGCGCCGGAACGACTGGATCATCGCCACCAAGATCACCGGCCAGGGACAGGGGGCGGTGCGCGCCGGCGCGCCCATAACTCCGGCGACGCTGGTCGAGGCCGTGGAAGGCTCGCTCGGGCGGCTGCGGACGGATGTGATCGACCTTTATCAGCTGCATTGGCCGAACCGCGGATCCTATCATTTCCGCAAGCACTGGAGCTATGATCCTTCGTCCCAGGACCGGGCCGTGACGTTGGCCCATATGCAGGACATTCTCGAAACCGCGCAGCGGCTGGTCGAGGCCGGCAAGATCCGCCATTTCGCCTTGTCGAACGAAACCGCCTGGGGCACCGCGCAATGGCTGCGCCTGTCAGAGGATCTGAACCTGCCGCGGGTGCAATCGATCCAGAACGAATATTCGCTGCTCTGCCGTCACTTCGATACCGACCTGGCCGAGCTTTCGGTGAACGAGGATGTGACGCTTCTTGCCTATTCGCCGCTTGCGACGGGGCTTCTGACCGGGAAATACGCAGGCGATGTGGTGCCCGAGGGCACGCGCCGCAGCCGCACCCCCGATCTGGGCGGACGCATCACGCCGCGCGTGTTCGAGGCGGTGGCGGCCTATCTTGGCGTTGCCAAGGCGCACGGGCTGGATCCGGCGCAGATGGCCCTTGCCTGGTTGCGCAGCCGGCCGTTCCCGGTCATTCCGATCCTGGGCGCAACCAGTCAGTCGCAGCTTCTGGTTGCGCTGGGCGCGGCAGGACTGGAGCTTGCGCCCGAGGCGCTTGAGGATATCGCACGGGTCTATCGCGCACACCCCTTGCCTTACTGAACGCGCGGCCCGGGCGTTGCCGGGCATGTCGGGCTGTCAGGCGAAGCGGTGGTTCGCCTTTCCTCCGGGTCGTTCCGCCCGGGCGTGCGGTGGCGCTAGGCGATCCGGCGAAAGACCGACCTTTCACCGGAACTGTCGAAGAACGGCACGCTCGGGATCCGTCCGCCGGCCAGCAGGATCTCGCCGACCTCGGCCAGCACCACCTCGGTGATGAAGGGCAGGTCGAACTGGCGCACGATCTGCAGGGGGATCCATTGCAGGGAACTCAGCTCATCGCAGGCGCGGCTGAAATCGTCGGCATCGCCCGCGACATCTTCGGCGCGGGCAAGGAAGAAACGCGCGTCGAACCGGCGCGATCGTCCGGGCGGGGTAATGGCGCGAAAGAAAAACCGCAGCGCCGCCGCGCTGGGACGAAGACCTGCCGCGGCAAAGGCCTCCCATCCCGGGGGCGCATCGGGCCAGGCGCCGGGCTGCGCCAGAAGCAGGCCGGTTTCCTCCGCAAGTTCCCGGATCGCCGCAACTGCAAGAGCCGTGGCACTGCAACCGCCTTCGGACAGGCGGGCCGCGCAGGGGGCGGGCAATTGATCAGCCAGCGGGACACGCGCATCCGCTGCATCGACCGCGCCGCCGGGAAAGACGAATTTCGAAGGCATGAAGGCCGCTGAAGCGCCCCGCTGCCCCATCAGCACCTCGGGGCCCTGTGGCCCCTCTCGCAGCAGCACGACGCTGGCCGCATCGCGGATCGGCGGCGCGCCGATCTGTCGGGATGTCATGATTGCGGTTCGCGATGGGGGCTGAAGCCGTGCATCCGCTTGGCCCACTGGATGCCGACGATCACACCCTTGAGCCGGGGCAGAAGGTAAAGCGACAGCGCGACCGTCCCGATCGAAAACAGGGTGATCGTCACCAGGGGTTCCGGACGCCAGGCGGCATAGACCCAAAGAAACGCCGGCGCGAGGATATGGCCCACGACAAGAATGGTCAGATAGGCCGGGCCGTCATCGGCGCGGTGATGATGCAGATCCTCGCCGCATTCCGGGCAGGTGTCCCGCACCCGGAGATACCCCTGAAGCAGCGCACCCGAGCCGCAATTGGGGCACCGTCGGCGCCACCCCCGTTTCACTGCTGGCCCAAGTGGCCGTTCCTCATCCCCGTGCATGGCTGCTCACTCTCTTGCTTCGGCCCACAGGGGGCCTGACGTTCAAAGGTAATGATCATGACGGCGTTGAAAAGCCCCATCTGCGACATCGCCGCAGGTCAACTTGTTGAAAGCATCAGCGACGGAAAGCGCGGCCCCGTGCGTTTTAGCTTCAGAACGTGGCGATAGGCTGCGTCACAGGCCGAAAGGAACAGACCGATGACTGGGAAGAAACACCTGATTACCGCAGCGATTCTGGCCGCTGTCGGTGCCACCGCGACGTTTGGCAGCATCGCGATGGCCCAGCCGGGGCAGATGCGGGGCGGCCCGGGGGCAGGCTTTGCGCAATTCGATCTTGATGGCGATGGGCAGATCACCGCGGAAGAAATCGAAACACTGCGCGCACGTCAGACCGAAGGGCTTGATGCCGATGGCGACGGCCTGCTGAGCGCCGAGGAAATCGCAGCTCATCACATGCGCCAGATGCAGGCGATGATCGAGGCCCGCGCCGAGGGGCTGGTGGGGATGCTTGATCGCGACGGCGACGGGCTGCTCAGCGCCACGGAACTCGCCGCCAGCCGGGTTGCGCTGGTGCCCAGCATGCCGCTGCCCGACATCGCGCGTCTTGACACGGATGGGGATGGCCAGATCAGCGAGGCAGAATTCGACGCCGGTCGCCGGGCGATGCGTGAAGCCATGCGCGACGGAAAGCAACGGGCGCGCGACGGGCAACAGGGTCAGCGGCGCGAACATCGGCCGATGATGCGCGGCGAGGGCCCGGGCCAGCCGCCCGCAAGCCGCGCGCCCGTCGAGGCGCCGCCGGCGCAATGATCGATCGGTGCGCCGCCGCTCCGCCACGGGGTGCTGCGGCGGCGCGCTTGCCGGGCAGGATCTTTCGCGTTACGCGCAGCCGGGATGGACATGCCTTACGACGCCCTGAACGACGCCTCGGACGAGGCCCTGCTGGTGCTTTACGCCAATGGCGACAAGGCGGCCGCGCGGATCCTCACGCTGCGCCTTGCGCCAAGGGTTCTGAGCTTTGCAGCGCGGATGCTGGGCGACGGGGCCGAGGCCGAGGATGTGACCCAGGAGGCGATGCTGCGCCTGTGGCGCATCGCGCCGGACTGGCGGCAGGGCGAGGCGCAGGTCAGCACCTGGCTTTACCGCGTGGCTTCGAACCTCTGCACTGACCGGTTGCGACGGCGCAGACCCGTCGCGCTTGATGCAGTGGCCGAACCCGAGGATGAGGCGCCCGGTGCCCTTCAGTCACTGGAGGAAGCCGACCGCGCCGCAGCCCTCGATGCCGCGCTGGCGCGGTTGCCGGAACGCCAGAGGCAAGCGGTGGTGTTGCGACATCTTGAGGGCTTGTCCAACCCCGAGATCGCCGGGGTGATGGGCATCGGGCTGGAAGCGGTCGAAAGCCTCACCGCACGGGGCAAACGGGCACTCGTGGCCAACCTGCGGGGCAGGCGCGATGAACTGGGGTATGACGATGGCTGAGAACGGGCAAGACCGGGACATCGAAGAGTTCTTTGCTGCGGCCCGCGCTGTCACGCGCGCGCCGGGACCGGATCTGTTGGGACGCATTCTCGCGGATGCCGAGGCGGCGCAGCCCCGTGCGCCCCGTCCTGCGGGACGATCACAATGGGGCCCGATTGCACGGTTTCGCCGCGTCTGCGAGAGTTTGGGCGGCTGGCAGGCTGCGGGCGGCCTGCTGGCAGCGGCGCTGGCCGGGCTCTGGATCGGTGTCAGCCCCCCTGCTGCCTTTGTCGGTGTGACCGAAGGCTGGGCGTATGGCGTCTGGGGCGAGGCGGTCAGTCTTGAGCTGGGCGACCAGCTTGCGCTTTACGAGGAACTTCTTGCGGGGGATGAGCCATGACCACTGAGACCGACGGAAAGGCCGCAGCCCCACGCTGGATGCGCTTTGCACTGCTTGGCTCGCTTGCCGTCAATCTTGCCATTCTGGGGGTGGTGGTCGGAACGCTGCTGTTGCACCGCGGATCGGGGCCGCCGCCCGTGCTGAGGGATCTTTCGCTGGGTCTTTATACAGAGGCGCTTGCGCCCGAGGATCGCGATGCATTGCGGCAGGCATTCCGGAGCGCCGCGCCAGTGGTGCATGGGTTGCGCCGCAGTCAGCAGGAGGACCAGAAACGCCTGCTCGAGGCGCTGCGCGCACAGCCGTTTGATCCCGATGCGGTGCAGGACATTCTCGCGGCGCAGCGGTTGCGCATGATGCAGGGCGCCGAGCTTGGCCAGCGGGCGCTGGTGACCCGGCTCGGAACGATGAGCGATGCGGCCCGGGCGGCCTATGCCGACAGGCTGGAAGAGTTGATGTCCCGCCCGCGCCGCGGGCCGCGTGGCGCTGATGGGGAGCGGAGGGCCGAGGATCCACGCGTTCGGGAGCGCTAAGGGGCGCATGCCATCAGCATTGGGGGTTGCCGAGGGCATCGAGCCCCCGGCAACCCCGGCCCTTCCCTTGCGCGTCGCGGGCGAAAAGGTCGTGCGGGCGGGCGGTTGATCCCGTTTTGCGCGGGACAGAGCTTGCAACCGGTATTCACATCTGGGCGGATCTGTTCCCGACGCGCGGCCACGTCCCGCCGCATCCCCGGCCCCAGGTGCCGCAATAGCCTGGCGAAGGGGAGCACGATGGAGTGTCCCCGGTCGGCCGAAATGGCTCTGTCGCGCGCGGAAAAGGCCGGTGCGGGACGGGCGGCGCAATGAGCAGGGCGCACATGGGACTCCCCCGACCTGCCCCCTCACGAGGACCTGGAGGGCCGAAGCCGGATCTGCCCGCGCGGGGAGGCAGCAGGGCGTGACCTCGTTTACCGTTCCGTCGCTCTGCTCGTGCCTGATCGGCGAGAGGCCAATGCAATCGGACCGCAAATACCGCGCCCATCGGTCTAGCGCCCGCACAAACGGCGGGAGCCGGATGCCGGAGGCGTCGTCCCTGAACGCCGCCCGGCCGTCCGCGCACCGCGCGCGGGCCTGGTGGACGTCACACCCCGGCTGAAGCTGCGCGTTCCGCGCGCCGGGGACGGGGCCGTGACCAGATCCGGCAGCCCGGCGGCATGACGGCGCCTTCCGCGCGCCTGCGGCAGGAGAAGGCAGGAGCCGCACGACCGGAAGCACCAACGCGCTTTCTCGCGCCGGAGCGGGGGCGGGGATGGCGCGGCGCCGTTTCGCCGCCCGGCAGAAGCGCGTCCCGGGCAGGCGGGGGGTGCGGGGGCAGGAAACAGGTTTCTGCAGGCACCACTTGCCAGCGCTGCCCGCATGTGCGGGGCGCGGGGGATCCGCGCGGCCCCCATCACACCGTCGGGATCGCGTTGCCCGCGCGCGGGGCGCGGGGTGCCACCTCTGGCGACACTTGGATCATGTCAGAGCGCTGCCCGCGCGCGCTGGAGGCGGGGCCAGCAGATCTCGCAGCGACCCCTGACCATTAGGCGCTGCCCGCGCGTCGGGGCGGGGTGGAAAGAATGCGGCGCGACGGCTTTGAGACAGAGCTTTTCGCGCGCGGAGGGCGGTTCGGCACGCCGGTGAATACGACTAGTGGTCAGACTGCGCTTATCGCGCCCGGAGAGCGGGGTCTCTGGCGCAACGAGGTTTCGCGTGATTTCCAGCGCTTTCCGCGCGCCGGGTAATCCTCTCCCTTGTTAGGCAGGACGGCGGCGTGCGCGTGGGGGCGGGAAAAGGCGCACGGGAGGCGTCGAGCGCTCCGGCGCTTCCCAGGCGCGCGGGGACGGGCCCGCGTGCCCGTCGCGATCGCCCAGCCTGCTGGCACTCTCTGCGCGCGGGGGCGAGACCGTGTCGGGCGAGGAGGGGATGCGAGAGTGCGCGCCGTGATCGCGCACGGGTGCGATACGCGCCGCAGATGCATGGGAAGGGCGATCGCAGCGCAGTCATCGCGCGGGCGGCTTCGCGCGACATGGCCACAGGTTACGCGTTTTCTCTGGCCAGGTGCCTGTCTGCGCGAGGGCGGGACGAAGGCCGTGGTAGTGGCGGGCGCGACCTTGGCCGCCTGCCTCTCCGCGCAAGGGCGGGACGAAGTTCGATCACCCGACGGGTCGGTCACGTTGCCGCCTGTCCTCGGGCCGTCGTGCCCAGGCCGCGGAGCCGTCTGCTCCGTTCTGGGGCCGCCGGTCCTTCCGTGCCGTTACACATAGTGCAACCTGATGCGGTGGCAGGCGGCACCTGACCTGAAGGTGGAAAGAGATCAGAAGGCGGCCTGGTGACGGCGCGCTGCGGTGGTCAAGGTGGCGACGCGACCGGACGACAAGGGTGAGCCCGGCGGCGAGGATCGCGTTCAGGCAGCGTGAAGGCCGATGGTGACGCGGTTGCGGCCGTTCGACTTTGCGGCAAGCAGCGCACGGTCCGCCCGCAGCATCAGCCCCTCGCCATCGTTGGGATCGTTGCAGCCGCCCCCCACCGCCAGCCCGATCGACAACGTCACGCGCACGGAACCGCCGCCCGGCAGCGGAACGGGAGCCGCCTCGGCCATGCGTCGGAGTCCCTCGGCGGCCCCCCGCGCCTCGCTCAGATCGGTGTCGGGCATGGCCATCAGGAACTCTTCGCCCCCGACCCGCGCAAGCAGATCGCCCGGACGCAGGATCTGCCGCATCCGCCGTGCCAGCGCGACGAGAACCGCATCTCCCGCAGCATGGCCCCAGGTGTCGTTCACATCCTTGAAATGATCGAGATCGATCACCATCACCGCGAAGGCGCGGCCGGTATCACGGGCGCGGGCTTCGATCCGGGCGAGTTGGGGCAGGGCGAAGCGACGGTTGTACAGGCCGGTGAGCGGATCGGTTGCCGCCAGTCGCAATCCCTGGCGCACCGAGGCGCGCAAGCGATCGGCCTCGTGTTTGCGGCGCAGCTGGGCCTGAACCCGCAGGGCCAGTTCCTGCGGATGGAACCGCTCTGGCACCAGTGCGTCGGCGCCGAGATCCAGGGCCATCGCCGCGAGGCCATGGGCGCGCGCCGAAAGCACGATGCAGATCGCCGCGTGGCGGCTGGCGGCGCGGCTGCGCAGTTCGGAGATGAGTTGCAATCCGTCGCCCGGACGGATCAGATCGGCCGCGATCAGATAGAGATCTGCTGCGCCCTCATTCTCGGACAGGGCATGGGCGCGGTCGATGACCAGAAGATCATCATCCACATAGGGGGCCAGGGCCCGGCGCCAGGCCAAGGCAGCCTGCGGATGCGGCGCGATCAGCGCAATCCGGCTGCGCACCGCGAAGTCGTTCCCGGTTTCGGCAAGCCCCATGGCATCGCACGGCACGACGCGCTGGCGCAGTTCGTCGCGGCTTTGGCGCGTGCGAAGGGCGCTTCGGATCTGGGCAAGCAGGGCAGAATCGTCATAAGGCTTGACGATAACCTCGTCCACGCCCGCTTCGAGCGCCCGGATGCGCAAGCCTGCATCGCTGGCAGCGGCAAACAGGATAAGCGGGATACGCGCCGTAAGCGGATCGGCCCGAAGCGCCGCGCAGAGGGCGGTTGCCGTCATGTCGGCCAGCGTGTCCTCGACCAGGATGAGATCGGGCAGGCTTCCGCGGGCGATCTGCAGCGCCTCGCCGCCGCTATCGGCCTGCAGAATGTCGTAGAAGGCTGCGACCAGCTTCATCTTGAGGATGATTCTTCCGGTCGCACCGTCGTCCACGATCAGAATCCTGCCGGCCATGGTCCTACTCCGCACCGCATGCCCAATTACAAGTTTAAGGATGCCTCCGATTTGGTTAAGGAATCCTTTCCGTGTGCAGGAGGTAACGAAAAATGAACCAGGATCAGGCAGAAACGGTGGCACTGCGCGCCCTTGCCTGGCTTGCCGGGAACGAGGCATTGCTGCCGATCTTTCTGGGTGCGACAGGCACGGCGCTGACCGACCTGCGCGACCGAGCCGCAGAGCCGGAATTCCTTGTTTCGGTGGTTGATTTCCTGCTGATGGACGATGCTTGGGTGATCGGCTGTTCCGACGCGCTGGGCCTGCGCTACGAAACGCTGGCCCAAGCGCGGGCCGCGCTTCCGGGCGGGGCGCAGGTGCATTGGACCTGATCCAGAAGCGCGTCCACCGAACCTGAACTAGAAGCTGGGCAGGGCCCGGGCCTCGCCCTCGCGCATGCGGGCCATCAGCCGCTGCAGGATCTCGGCCTCTCCGGGCGCGAGCTTGGAAAGGAAGTGGCGGCCGTTTTCCTCGGCCAGTGGCGTGGCGCGGGCCAGCAATGCCCGGCCCTCGTCCGTAAGTGCGACGGTGGTGGTGCGCCGGTCGGGCGCACCCGATCGCCGTGCAACCCATCCGGCCGATTCCATCTGCCGCAGCGCGCGCGACGTTGCGGTCCGGTCGATGCCGATGAACTCGGCGATTTCCGACGGCTGTGTCAGGCCCTCATTCTCGACCGCAAGCAGCGTGCACCAGGTGATCCGGGTCAGCCCCAGCGTGCGCAGGGCCTCATCAAGCCGCCGTTCCTGCAGGCGGGACGTCAGCGTCATCTGGTACAGGACCGAGGCGTGAAGGCGGTAGGGGGGGCGGAAGCTCATGCGCGCACGGTCAGATATCGGGCAGAGCTTGTCAATGATCGCTCCGGGCGTTTGTCCCTGAGGGGGAGTGCCCGATGCTGCCGAACCGCAAGGGGTCCAGGTGCGGCATGATCCTGAAGCTTGCGTGCCGGCCGAACAGGCGATTGCAAAGACGTCACCCCTGCGTCAGGTTGCGGGCAGTCACGGAGGCATCATGGCGTCAGTTTCGGGAATCCTGTTCGACAAGGACGGCACATTGTTCGACTTTCACGCAACCTGGAGCGCCTGGGCCGCGCGTCTCATGCGTGAACTGGCGAAGGGTGACGACAGCCATGCTGCACGGCTGGGCGCCAGCGTCGGCTATGATCTTGCTACAGGCAGATTCGCGCGGGACAGTGTTGTCATTGCCGGCACCCCGGCCGAGATCGCGGCCGAGCTTCTGCCGCAGCTGCCCGGACAGACGCTTGCGGCTCTTGTCGCGCGAATGAACGAACTGGCCGCGGCCGCGCCGATGGCTGAGGCCGTGCCTCTGCAGCCGCTTCTGCAGGGACTGCGCCGGCGCGGCCTGCGGCTGGGGGTGGCCACGAATGATTCCGAAGGGCCGGCAAAGGCGCATCTGGGGGCTGTTGGCGTGTTGTCCTGCTTCGACTTCGTCGCCGGATCGGATTCCGGATTTGGCGGCAAGCCGGCGCCGGGCATGCTTCTGGCGTTCGCGGCGCGCCTTGGCATCGCGCCCGGAGCCGTGGCCATGGTGGGCGACAGTCGCCATGATCTGCTTGCCGGACGCGCTGCAGGGATGCGGACCGTCGCCGTTCTTACCGGACCTGCCGCCGAGGCCGAGCTTGCGCCACTGGCCGATGTGGTGCTGCCCGACATCGGGCATCTGCCGGCCTGGCTTGACCGGGCTGCAGTGGCACGAAACTCCGCCTGAGCCACTGCTGCATCAGCACGGGCAAGAAAAGAGGACGGGACATGCAGAACGTGAACCGGCTGAACATGCGTCTGATCCTTGCGGCGACAGGGACCCTGGCGGGGCTGTTCTTCTGGCTTCTGAACGAGGTGTTCCAGATCCGGCTGGGCCAGGGTGCGGCTGCGGTGGCCGCATATGTCTTCGGGCTGGTATTCTTCGCTGCCTTGCTGGTGATGCTGGCGCCACTGGGTCGCCGTGCCGTCCTGCCGGCGCTTGGTCTGGCCGCCGGCGTGGCGGGGCTGCTGGCCTGGGCCAGCTTGCGCCATGACTCGCCATCGCGGTTCTTCGATCTGGGATATCCGGGCGTCGCAGGCTTCCTTCTTGCGGCGGTTCCCATTCCCTTCCTGATCGCCGGGCACAGGCGGGGCGAGGGGTGGCGAAACTATGCGGCCCTGTTTGCGCATAGCTGGGGGATCGTGGCGCGCTTTGCGGCCGGCCTGCTTTTCGTGGGGCTCGCCTGGCTGACGCTGTGGCTGTCGGAGTCTCTGTTGCAGGTGGCCGGAGTCGAGTTGATCGCGCGGCTGCGGGCGCTGTCGGGCTTTCCCTACATCCTGACCGGGCTGACGCTGGGGCTGGCGCTTGCGGTGGTCGATGAGTATTCCGACTATGTCTCGGCCCATCTGATGCTGCGGCTTTTCCGGCTTCTGCTGCCGGTGGTGCTGGTGGTGGTGCTGGTCTTCGTCGTGGCACTGCCGCTTCAAGGTTTTCGATCGCTGCTGCCGGGCGTTTCGGTGGCGACAACATTGCTGACCATGGCGCTGGTCATCACCTTGCTGGTCAGCTGCGCCGTGGACGGATCGGATGACGGTGCCGTCAAGACGCCCCTGCTGCGCTTTTCTGCGCAGGGGCTTGCCCTGCTTCTTCCGGTGCTGGCGGCCCTGGCGGTGCACGCGCTTTGGCTGCGTGTGGCCGACGAGGGCTGGACGCCACAAAGGCTCATGGCTGCGGCGCTCGCGATGGTGCTGTGCGGCTATGGTGCATCTTACGCGCTGGCGCTTCTGTCGCGCACCCACTGGATGCGGCGTATCCGGCGCGCCAATCTGATCATGGCGCTGGCAATTCCGGTTCTCGCGATGCTCTGGCTCAGCCCGCTGTTCGTGCCTGAACGCATTGCGACCCAAAGCCAGCTTGCGCGCTATGACCGCGGGGCGGTGACGGCCGAGGCGCTGCCGCTTGTGCAGATGCGCGACAACTGGGGGCGATCCGGCCGCGACGGGCTGGCCGCCCTGGCCCAAAGGGCCGAAGGCGGCGATGCCGCGCTTGCCACAGCCCTTGCCGCGCTGCCGGAAACACCTGATGGGGGGCTTTCGCAGGCCGAGGTTCTGGCGGATCTGCTGCGGCTCATGCCCGTGTTCCCGCCGCAGGCGCAGGATGTCGTGCGGCAGATCCTTGCAGAGGTTCATCCTGCGGAACTGGGGCTCTGGCTGCAGGGATGCCAGATCCGCAGCCCTGCGGGCCACCCGGGCTGCGCGCTGGTCGTCGCTGACTTCCTTCCCGCCCTGCCGGGCGAGGAGGCGCTTCTGATCTATGGCAGCCGCGGCGGCTTTGTCGGGCAGGAAGCCTTCGGCCAGCTGGCTCAGGGGGGGCGCATTCGGCTGCGCGCCGCGGGACTGGGCCTTGAAGGACAGGGCCTGTCGCTTCTGGACGCGCTCCATGCCGGCGACTATTCGGTTGAACCAGCCGAGATGAACGCGCTACGGTCGCCCGGAGTGCAGATCATTCTGACGCCCTGATTTTCGAGAAGTCGTTTTTTTGAAGCAAGTCATTCCTGCGGGAGATCCGGAGAGCCTTCATGCATGGCCTGATCAATCGGACCATCCAGTATTTCGTCCAAGATATTCATGGTCCCGACGTCTGGGGCGATATGGCAAGACGGCTGAAGCTGCCGGAGGCGGGATATGATCCGTCGCTGGCCTATGACGATGCCGAAACCTTTGCCCTGATCGATGTGGCGGTGGCGCGGCTGCACTGCCCGCGTCACGCGTTCCTGCATGACCTGGGCCAGTATCTGATCACCAGCCCCGCGGCCGATCCGTTGCGCCGCCTGCTGCGGGTAGGCGGTGCGACCTTCATCGAGGCGCTGCACGCGCTGGACAGGATGCCAGCCCGCGCCGCGCTTGCCCTGCCCGATTGCGCGTTGCCGCCCACCGTGCTGACGCAGCAGGGGCCGGGACGGTTGCGCCTTGTCGGTCGTACCGCCCGCGCGGATTATGCTCATGTCTTGATGGGCCTCATCCGGGCGCTGGCCGCTCAGCACGATGTGGGGGTGGACCTTGACCATGCGCGGCACGGTGAAATCATCACCATCGATGTTGTCGTTGCCGAAGCAGAGGTTCCGCCGCGTCGTCCGGATGACGCGGGCGTTGCCTATGGGCGGGTCCTGGCCGGCACGCGGGGCGCAGGACAGGCGCTCGCCGGCGCATCCCTGATCAGGGCAGGAGGAGGCCAGGCAACGGGTGCAACCGTGTGAGGCATCTTGTCGTCGGGCGGGCGATGCCGGCCTGGTTCTGATTCCGCCGTGTCCGGCGCGCAGAGCCTCGGTATTCGGCGGGTTGATGGGTTCGTAAGAAACTTCGGCCGACGCGCGTCGCGCGGCGGATCGATGCCACGCTTGCGGTCACGGCGCAGGCGCCCGATGCGGGCGGCCTGGCGGTGATCTCCGCCGGTCAGGAACCATCCGCGCCGGCGCGACATGGGATTCGCAAATGCTTATTGGAGAGGCAGAGGAAAAGCCGGCCTCAGCGAACACGATCCGCACGCGGTCCTCATCGGGCATCAGCTCAAATTCTTCGCGCATGCGCCGCCGCTGATCCCGAAACAACGCCCGCTTTTCGCAACTGAACCGGGATCCGGGAGCGGCCGACACCGGCTGGCCGCCACCATGGGCGCCCCTGACAGAGACGTGTCGCGCGTCGCCCCTGACCGCCGGAATGCCGTCGGGCGGGCTGTTACCTAGATCAGCCCGGCGTGCCGCATCGCGGCGTCGATCCGCCCCTTCGTTGCCTCCGTCAGCGGGGTCAGGGGCAGCCGCACTTCATCCGAGCAGCGGCCGAGGCGCGAGAGCGCGTATTTGGCGCCCACCAGCCCCGGTTCAAGGAAGATCGCCGTGTGCAGCGGCATCAGACGGTCCTGAAGGCTCAGCGCCGCGGCATAGTCGCCGGCAAGGGTCGCGGCCTGGAACTCGGCGCAGAGGCGGGGCGCGACGTTCGCGGTCACGCTTATGCAGCCCACGCCTCCATGGGCGTTGAAGCCCAGTGCCGTTGCATCCTCGCCTGACAGCTGGATGAAGTCCTGCCCGCAGGTCTCCCGCTGCATCGACACCCGTTCGATCCGGCCGGTCGCATCCTTGACGCCGATGATGCGCGGCAGCCGCGCCAGTTCGCCCATCGTTTCCGGCATCATGTCAACAACCGAACGGCCCGGAATGTTGTAGATGATGATCGGCAGGGTGCAGCACTCGTGCAGGGCGGTGAAATGCGCGATCAGGCCGGCTTGGGTGGGCTTGTTGTAATAGGGTGTGACGACCAGCGCCGCATCGGCACCGACGCGCTCGGCATGGCGGATCAGGCGGATGCCTTCGGTGGTGCTGTTCGATCCGGCTCCGGCGATCACCGGAACGCGTCCGGCAACCGCCTTGACCACCTCTTCGATCACCGTTTCATGTTCTTCATGGCTCAGCGTGGGGCTTTCACCCGTGGTGCCGACCGGAACGATCCCGGACGAGCCTTCGGCGATCTGCCATTCGACCAGATCCTTGAGCGTGGCAAGATCCAGAGCACCGTTCTTGAACGGCGTCACCAGGGCTGGAATGGACCCTTTGATCATGACACGCTTCTCCTGCTGGATCGGGGGCGGTGAATCGCCCTGTTGGAACGCGCGGAACCTAACCGCAGTCGCTGCACTTGCCAAGTTCGTGTGTTGCGGGCCTTTGCGGTTGCGGGCCGGCGCCCGGCAGGCCATCTTCGGGCGCAATGACCCGTCCTTCAAGAGCTTCGCCACCGTGATCCGCCGTCTTGCCATCGCCTCTGTCCTGATCCTTGGCCTGTCCCTCACCGCACCTGCCGCCGCCCCGGCAAGCGAGGCGGTCGTGGCCGAGGCGCTGGCCCGCGTCGCCGCGCGCGACTGGCCGGCGGCCGCGGCACGTGCGGCAGAGGCCGGCCCCGTCGCTGCCGATCTGGTCGAATGGCACCGGCTGCGCGCGGGCGAGGGCACAGTGGCCGAGGTTTCGGCCTTTCTCGCGCGGCGCCCCGACTGGCCCGGCCTGCCGTTCCTGCGCCAGAAGGGCGAAGAAGCCATGGCGACGACGGCGCGCGGCCCCGACGAGATCCTGGACTATTTCGCGCAGGCGCTTCCGGTCACAGCCGACGGCGGGCTTGCCCTGATCGAGGCGCTGCGGGCCGAGGGCCAGCTTACTCGCGCCGAACAGGAGGCTGTGCGGCTCTGGCAGGGCTTCACGCTGAGCGAGGAACAACACGGCCACCTGCTCGCGCTTTTCCCCGAGGCGCTTGCCCCGCATCACGAGGCGCGCCTGGCAACGATGCTGCGGCTTGGGCGGCGGGCGGATGCCCAGCGGATGCTGGCGCTTGTGCCCGAGGGGCCGCGGCGGCTGGCCGAGGCGCGGCTGGCGCTGCAGGGACGGGTGCCGGGGGTGGATGCGCTGATCGCGGCGGTGCCGGCTGCGCTGGCTGACGATCCCGGGCTGGCCCATGACCGGTTTGCCTGGCGGATGTTTCACGATCTTTATGACGGCGCCACGGATCTGATCCTGCAATACAGCACCTCGGCCGCGGCCCTCGGCGATCCGGCTGCCTGGGCCCATCGGCGGGCGCTGCTGGCGCGGCGCGAAATGCGCGAGGGCGATCCCGTGCGCGCCTATCGCATCGCCGCGCAGCATCATCTTGAGGGCGGGGGAGATTTTGCCGATCTCGAATGGCTGGCCGGCTTCATCGCGCTGCGGCGGCTTGATGATCCGCAGACGGCGCTGCAGCATTTTACGCGCCTGCGCGAAGCTGTGAGCAGCCCGATCAGCCTGGGGCGTGCCGGCTATTGGGAGGGCCGCGCCCACGAGGCGATGGGAAACAGCGCCGCTGCCCAGGCGGCCTATGCTTTCGGCGCGCAGCATCAGACAAGCTACTACGGCCTTCTTGCGGCCGAGAGGGCGGGCCTGCCGATGGATCCCGCCCTTGCCGGAACCGAGGATTACGGGGACTGGCGGCAGGCAGGCTTCCTTCGCTCGACCGTGATGGAGGCGGCGCTGATGCTGCACGGTGCCGGTGATCACGCCCTTGCGCGGCGGTTCATGCTGCATCTGGCCGAGGGGCTCGATCAGACGGCACTTGGGCAGCTTGCGGACATGGCGCTGGAAATCGGCGAGGCGAACACCTCGGTCCTGATTGCCAAGCAGGCGGCGGCACGCGGCATCATCCTGCACCGGCCCTATTTCCCCCTGACGGAACTGGGCGAGATGCAGATGCCGATCCGGCGCGAACTGGCCCTTGCGATCGCCCGCCGCGAAAGCGAGTTCGACCACACGGTCATCAGCCCGGCGGGTGCGCGCGGGTTGATGCAGGTGATGCCCGGGACGGCCGAGATGATGGCCCGCAGGCTGGGCGAGCCCTATGACCTGGCGCGGCTCACGCGCGATCCGGCCTATAATGCGCGGCTGGGCACCGCCTACCTGGCCGAGTTGATCGGCGAGTTCGGCTCGAACCCGGTGCTGGTGGCGGCGGGCTACAACGCAGGGCCGGGGCGCCCGCGCCGCTGGGTCGAAACGCTGGGCGATCCGCGCCATCCCGATGTGGACGTGATCGACTGGGTCGAGATGGTGCCCTTCACCGAAACCCGCAACTACATCATGCGGGTGATGGAATCCCGGATGATCTATCGCGCCCGGCTTGCCGGCGGGCCGGTGCCGATCACCATGAGCACCGAGATGAAGGCGCGCTGAGGGGGCGCCTCAGCCTCGCACCCGCTGTCGCCACAGCGTGAACAGCCCGGCGCCGACCACCACGGCCGCGCCGATCGCCACATTGAGCTGCACCGTTTCCCCGAAGACGGTGATGCCCAGGATCGTGACGAAGACAAGTTGCAGATAGGCGAAGGGCTGCACGGCGCTGGCCTCGGCCACCTCGTAGCAGCGAATGAGCAGCCAGTGGCCAAGCGCGGCGGTGCAGCACAGAACGCCCATCCAGACCCAGTCGCCCGGTTGCATCGGTTCCCAGAACCACAGGCCCGTGACGGTCATCGCCACCGCCCCGGTGACGCCCGTCCAGAAAAAGCTGACGGCCGAACTGTCCTGCCGCGCCACATAGCGCGTCAGCAGCCCGTAAAGCGCAAACATGAAGGCCGCGAGCAGCGGGATCATCGCCAGCGGCGAAAACACCGCGACGCCGGGTTGCAGGATGATGAGGACGCCGACAAAGCCGATGCCGATCGCCGTCCAGCGCCGCCAGCCCACCTTTTCGCCCAGAACCGGCCCGGATAGGGCCGCGACCAGAAGCGGATACGAGGTGAAGACCGCGTGGCTTTCCACCAGCCCCAGTTGTGTGAAGGCGACCACCATCACACAGACCTCGGCCGCCAGCAGCAGGCCGCGAAAGATCTGGACCAGCGGCTGCCGCGTCGCCGCCGCCTTGCGAACGCCCCCGGCCTTGCGCGCGGCCAGCGTGATGACGAAGGCCGCGAAGAACCAGTACCGGATCATCACGACCATCAGCACGTTGTATTCCTCGGCCAGATGCCGCGATACGCCGTCCTGCAGGGCAAAGACCAGCGTGGTTGCCACCATCAGCCAGATGCCGAGGCGCGTGTTCTGTTCAGTCATCGGTATTCAGCCGTCCCGTGCTCATGTGGCGCTTGTTGCCGTGGCCCTTGCGGCGTTCGACCGCAAAGCCCGCATCCGACAGGGCGCGCCTGACGCTGCCAGCGGCGGTATAGGTGGCAAAGGTTCCGCCGGCGGCGGTATGTCGCGCGACCTCGGCCAGAAGATCCCCGGACCAGAGTTCGGGGTTCTTGGCCGGTGAAAAACCGTCCAGAAACCAGGCATCCGCCTGGCCGCCCCATCGGGGCAGCATCTCCCGGGCATCACCGATGAGGATCTCGGCCTCCAGGTCGTCCAGCAGGATCTGGCGCGCGCCGGTGGCCCACTGCGCCAGAAACGGGGCGGCGACCGCCTCGGCCTCGGGGAAGGCGCGCAGGGCGCGGCCGATCTCGGGGGCAGACAGCGGGAAGGCCTCGAAGCTGGTGTAGATCAGGCGCCCCGGCTGCCCGGATGCGCGCCAGGCGATCAGCGCGGCCAGCATGTTCAGCCCGGTCCCGAAACCCAGTTCCGCAATCCGGAACCCCGGGCGGAACCGGGCGGGAAGGTCATTTCCGGCCAGAAACACATGGCGCGTTTCCGCCAGCCCGTCAGCAAGCGAGAAATAGGGATCGTCGAACCGGGTTGAAACCGGGATGTCTCCGTCGCGCCACTCCAATGCAGCCTTCTGGTCGCTCATGCTGATTTGCCCTAAACCCGTTCGCGGCGACAATGGGGATGGGAAAAGGCAATGGCAATGGCCGATGTGACAGTGCACGGGGCGGGCATCTTCGGCCTGTCCGTGGCCTGGGAATGCGCCCGCCGGGGCGCCCGTGTCAGGGTGATCGAGAAAACGGCAATCGGTGCAGGCTCCAGCGGGGGGCTTGTCGGCGCGCTGGCGCCGCATGTGCCCGAAAACTGGAACGACAAGAAGGCCTTTCAGCTGGAAAGCCTGCTGCTTGCCCCCGATTTCTGGGCCGGGGTGGCGGCGGCTTCGGGGCGGGATCCGGGTTATGCCCGCACCGGGCGGCTGCAACCCCTGGCGGATGAGCACGCGGTGGAGCGCGCGCGGGCGCGGGCTGAGGAGGCGGCGCTTCTGTGGCGCGGTGCGGCGCAGTGGCGCGTGGTCGAGGCGGCCAGTTTCGGCACCTGGGCGCCTGCCAGCCCCACGGGCCTTCTGATCCACGACACGCTGAGCGCCCGTCTGCATCCCCGACAGGCCGGCGCCGCCCTTGCCGCGGCCATCCAGGCCCTTGGCGGCGAGATCGTGATCGGCACCATTCCGGAGACCGGCAAGCCGGATGGCGCTGTGCTTTGGGCGACCGGCGTCGAGGGGTTGGCCGATCTGGGTGCAGCGCTCAACCGTCCGCTGGGCACGGGCGTAAAGGGGCAGGCGCTGGCGCTTCGTCATGCGGCGCAGGATCTGCCGCAACTGTTCGTCGAGGGCCTTCACATCGTGCCGCATGGCGACGGCACGGTCGCGATCGGCTCGACCAGCGAGCGGGAGTTCAGCGACCCGTCCTCGACCGACGCGCAGCTTGACGTTCTGGAACAGCGCGCCCGTGCTGCCTGTCCGGTGCTGGCCGATGCGCCGGTGGTGGCGCGCTGGGCAGGCGTGCGGCCGCGCGCGCGAAGCAGGGCGCCCATGCTGGGCCATTGGCCCGGCCGGCCGGGGCACTTCATCGCCAATGGCGGCTTCAAGATCGGCTTTGGCATGGCGCCGGGGGTGGCGCGGGTCATGGCCGACCTGTTGCTGGAAGGGCACGACCGCATCCCGCCGGAGTTCCGGGTCGAGGCGAGCCTCTGATCGCGCGGCGCGCCCTCTTGCCCCGCTCCGACCCTTGACGCAGAGTGGCGCGAAACAGCGGGAAGGTGCATGATGATGCGACACGGCGGAAAGATCCTTGCGGATCAACTGGCAATCCATGGGGTGCGGCGGGTGTTCTCGGTTCCGGGCGAGAGCTTTCTGGCCGCATTGGACGGCTTGCATGACAGCGGGATCGAAAACATCGTCTGCCGTCACGAAGGCGGCGCGGCGATGATGGCCGAAGCGCATGGCAAGCTGACCGGCCAGCCGGGCATCGTCTTTGTCACCCGGGGACCGGGGGCGACCAATGCCTCGGCCGGGGTGCATGTGGCGCGTCAGGACAGCACGCCGATGATCATGTTTGTCGGCCAGATCGCCCGCGCCCATCGTGACCGCGAAGCCTTTCAGGAGGTGGATTACCGCGCCTTCTTCGGCGGCATCGCCAAATGGGCAACCGAAATCGACCAGATCGAGCGTCTGCCCGAATACATCAGCCGCGCCTTCCATGTGGCGACCTCGGGGCGGCCTGGGCCGGTTGTGCTGGCCCTGCCCGAAGACATGCTGAGCGGCAGCGCCGAGGTGCCCGACATTCCGGCCCGTGCCGTGCAGCCCGCCTCGGTCTGCGAGGACCAGATCGACGCGCTGCTGGAGCGGCTTGCCCAGGCGCAACGGCCGCTGGTCATCGCAGGCGGGTCGGTCTGGTCAAGCGCCGCGGCCGAAGGGCTGGCTGCGTTCGCCCGCGCCTTCGATCTGCCGGTTGCGGTCAGCTTCCGTCGGCAGGACCGGATGGACAACCGCCACCCCAACTATGTGGGCGATCTGAGCGTGGGCATGAACCCGCGCCTTGCGCAGCGCCTGCGCGAGGCCGATTGCCTGTTGATCCTCGGCTCTCGCTTTGGCGACATCGCGACCAATGGTTACGAACTGGTGGACCCGGCCGCTCCGGGCAAGACCATCCTGCATGTGCATTCCGATCCTGATGAACTGGGCCGGGTCTGGCGCCCGGATCTGGCCATTGCCGCCCCGGCACCCGACGTGATCGCGCGGCTTGCGGGCCGCGCAGGGCCGGGGCAGCCGGTCTGGTCGGGATGGACCCGTGCCGCGCGCGCCGATTACGAGGCCTGGACACAGCCCGTGCCGACGCCCGGCGCCGTGCAGCTGGAGCAGGTGATGCGCTGGCTGAGCGACCATCTGCCCGAAGATGCGATCGTCACCAACGGTGCCGGAAACTACGCCGCCTTCCTGCATCGCTATTATCGTGCGCGGGCCTTTCCGGCGCAGCTTGCGCCCACCAGCGGCAGCATGGGCTATGGCTTTCCGGCCGCGATTTCGGCCAAGCTGGAACATCCGGGCCGCACCGTGATCTGCATGGCCGGCGACGGCTGCTTCCAGATGACGCTGAACGAGATGTCCACGGCCCGCCAGCATGACGCTGCGGTCATCACCATCGTGGCGAACAACGGGCGCTATGGCACGATCCGCATGCATCAGGAACGGCATTATCCCGGCCGGGTCAGTGGCACCGATCTGTTCAACCCCGATTACGCGGCGCTTGCGCGGGCCTATGGCGGCCACGGCGAAGTGGTCGAGCGGACCGAGGATTTCGCGGATGCCTTTGCCCGGGCCGAGGCTTCGGGCCTGCCCTCGGTGATCGAGTTGCGGCTGGACCCCGACATGCTGACCCCGGGCAAGACCCTGAGCGAAACCCGCGCCGAGGCGTTGGCCGGCGCCTGAACCGGTGGCGCTGCACGCCCGGCGGAGCCGGGCGTGCAGCGCGGACATTGTTCGTCATGGTTCCCGGTGGCCTTGGCAGGCGATTGTTACGCGCAGGGCAAGGCGTAACGGCCGGACGGGCTTGCTTTCGGCAGACTGCCGGGACCTCCGCGTTACGCGTTTCCCTCCGACACGGGAGGTTCAGCGTCACTGCCGCCGGGTTCGGACGAAGGATCAGGCACGTCCCGCGCCCAGATGCTGCGTTGCTGGTGGACCGGGCGCGGTGCCGAATGGCACCGCCGTGGCTGCCTGTGGTGGCTTTGAATGTGCTCGCGCTCCCGATGCGATCAGGGGGCGGTGAGGGTCTTTTCCATGAACAGGTTCGACGGGATGTCGGGATAGCCGCCGAAGGGCGGGCAGGGGCGATAGCCCATCGCCTGGTAGAGGGCGCAGGCCGCCGCAAGGGCCGGTCCGGTCTCGAGCCGCAGGACCGGAAGGCCCAGCGCGCGCGCACGGGCTTCCAGGGCCTCCATCAGCGCGCGACCGATTCCCCTCCCGCGGGCTCGGTCGCGCAGGAACAGGCGCTTGACTTCGCCATAGCTGTCCATGTTCACCAGCGCGACGCAGCCCAGCGGCCCCTCATCATCGGCGGCGACCAGGAAGGTCGTGTTCGGGGTGGCAAGCTCTTCCGCGGAAAAGCTGAAGATCTCCTCGGGGGGGAAGACGGATTGCAGGAAGTGCTGGCTGTCGTCGATCAGGGCGCGGCTTTTGGGTGTAAGTGGCGACGAGGCTGTGATCGTGTAGCGCATGGGAGCCTTCGAGGGTGAGCGAGGGTGAACGTGCGATTGCCCGCTGTGACGGACGGCGGCGGGGGCGCTCCCGCCCGTCTTCGGCGCGCAACGCGCCTCATCCCGTTGGGCCGTGCCGCGCTGCGCGCGGCGGACGCGCGAGCTCGCCTGTTCTGGTTCAGCCTCGTCTGAATGACAAGAGATCTTGTGGATAAGCGCCTGCGCCCCGGGCAGATGTGGCGCTGTCCGGTTGACTTTGCCGGCCGCTTTCCCAAGGATAGCGGACTGCCCTGACTGACGGAACCGAACTTGCGCTTTACCCGATTGCGGCTCAATGGCTTCAAGAGCTTTGTGGATCCCACCGATCTTGTGATCGCCGACGGGTTGACCGGGGTTGTCGGCCCGAACGGGTGTGGCAAGTCGAACCTGCTTGAGGCGCTGCGCTGGGTGATGGGTGAAAACCGCGCCTCGGCCATGCGCGGGGGCGGCATGGAAGACGTGATCTTTGCCGGCACGGCCACCCGGTCGGCGCGGCACTACGCCGAGGTTGTGCTGACGCTGGACAATGCCGACCGCCGGGCCCCGGCGGGGTTCAACGATGCCGATGCGCTTGAGATCGTGCGCCGGATCACCCGCGATGCGGGATCCGCCTACAAGGTCAACACCCGGGATGTGCGGGCCCGGGACGTGCAGATGCTGTTCGCCGATGCCTCGACCGGGGCGCATTCGCCGGCCCTGGTGCGGCAGGGGCAGATTTCGGAGCTGATCAACGCCAAGCCCAAGGCGCGCCGGCGCATCCTGGAGGAAGCGGCGGGAATATCGGGCCTTTATCAGCGACGTCACGAGGCCGAGCTGCGCCTGAATGCCACCGAGACGAACCTTGCCCGGATCGAGGATGTGACCGAGGCTCTTGCGGCACAGCTGCAATCGCTGGCCCGTCAGGCCCGTCAGGCCGCCCGCTACCGCGAGGTGGGCGCGGCGTTGCGGCGCGCCGAGGGGATGCTGCTGTTTCGCCGCTGGCGCGAGGCTGATTTGGCGCGCAGGCAGGCCGAGGAAACCGCCCGCGCGGCGGCGCAGCAGGCAGCAAGGGCCGAGGGGCAGGCGCGCGAGGACGCTGATTGCCGCGCTGTGGCAGAGCAGGCCCTGCCCCCGCTGCGCGAGGAGGAGGCGATTGCCGTGGCCGTCCTTCAACGCCTCGTTGCCCAACGGGACCTGCTTCACGACGAAGAAACGCGTGCCCATACCGCTCTGGAGGCGCTGCGCGCCCAGGTGGCGCAGATCGCGCGGGACATCGATCGCGAGTCCGGGCTGAACCGCGACGCCGGTGACACGATCGCGCGGCTGGAGTGGGAGGGCGACCAGCTTGCCCGCGCGGCCGAAGGGCATGAAGAGCGGCTTGCCGGGGCGGCCGAGGCCGCGCGTGCTGCGGCCGCCATCCTGTCGGAGCGCGAAAGCACGCTGAGCGAGGTGACCGAGGATGTCGCGCGGCTGTCTGCCCGCCACCAGTCGGCGCATCGGCTGCTCGCGGATGTTAGGGCAACGCTTGAGCGGGCCGAACAGGAGGCGGCGCGCGCACGTTTGGCGCAGGAGGCCGCCGCATCGGCGCAGGCGCGCGCGGATGCGGATTTTGCCGCAGCCGAAGAAGCGCAGTGGGCCGCGCAGGATCTTGCCGGCGAAACCGAGGCGCGGCTGGCCGAGGCCGAAGGCGCGCGGGCCGAGGCGCAGGGCGCGGAATCCGAGGCCCGCGCCGCACGTTCCGGCGCCGAGGGTGAGGCCAATGCCCTGCGTGCCGAGTTTTCCGCCCTGTCGCGGCTGGTGAACCGAGAAGCGCAGGCGGGGGCGCAGCTTCTTGACCAGCTGCGTGTGGCACCGGGCTATGAGCAGGCGCTGGGCGCGGCGCTTGCCGATGATCTTCGTGCATCCGTCACCGAGGGCGCAGGATCGGGTTGGGTGACGCTGCCGGATTATGATCAGCAGCAGGCCCTGCCCGACGGCGCCCTGCCGCTTGCCGCGCATGTCACGGCGCCGCCGGTTCTGTCACGGCGGCTGGCGCAGATCGGCCTGGTCGATGCCGAACGAGGCGCGGCGCTTCAGTCGTCCCTTCGTCCCGGCCAGCGGCTGGTATCCCCTGGGGGGGATCTGTGGCGATGGGACGGGCTGCGGGCTGCGGCGGCGGATGCGCCCTCGGCCGCGGCGCTGCGGCTTCAGCAACTCAATCGACTTGCAGTGCTCGAGCGGGAGCTTGAAGAGGCGACCGCCCGTGCCGAAACCGCGCAGGCCGCGCATGAGGCGCGTCAGCTTCGGCTGGCCGAGCTTTCTCGCGCCGATCAGCAGGCGCGCGACGATCGGCGCGCAGCGGATGGGCGTCTGAGCGATGCGAATCGCGCCCTGTCGCGCGCCGAGGCCGACCGGTCGATCGCCGCGGGAAAGCTTGAGGCGGCGCGGCTTGCCCTTCGCCGCCACGAGGATGAGGCCGGGGCGGCCCGGCTGCGCCTTGCCGAGGCGGCGGCGGCGGTCGAGGATCTTGGCGATCTGGAGGCGGCACGGTCGCAGGTCGAGGCTGTGCGCATCGCTGTCGAGGCAGCCCGCATGACGATGATGACCCGCCGGTCGGCTCATGACGAAGTTCGCCGCGAGGGCGAGGCACGGGTGCGCCGCGCGCAGGAAGTGGCCAGGGAGCTGGCCAATTGGCGCAATCGGCTTGAGACCGCCGAGCGGCGCACGACCGATCTGGTGGCGCGCAAGGTTGCAGCCGAAGGCGATCTGGCCGAGGCGATGGCGGCACCTGCCGAGATCGCTGCGCGCCGCGCCGAACTGGCCGAAGCTGTCGCCGAGGCCGAGGCGCGGCGCGTGAATGCCGCCGAGGCTCTGATCCGGGCCGAGACGGCGCTGCAAGCGGCGCTTGGGTCCGAACGTGAGGCCGAGCGGCTGGCCGGCGAGGCGCGCGAGGCCCGCGCCCGGGCCGAGGCGCGGCTTGAGGCCGCCCTGGAAACCCGTGCCCTGGCAGCCGAACGGATCCGCGAGGACACCGAGCTGACGCCCGAAGCTCTTCTCGCAACGCTGGATGCAGAGCCGGAGGCGATGCCCGGGGTCGAGGATCTTGAGACCGAGGTGGCGCGCCTGCGCCGCGCGCGCGATGCGCTGGGCGCGGTGAACCTGCGCGCCGAAGAAGATGCACGCGAGGTGCAGGGCGAATACGATACGCTCAGTTCCGAAAAGGCCGATCTTGAGGAGGCCGTGAAGAAGCTGCGCTCGGGCATTGCCGGGCTGAACCGGGAGGGGCGAGAACGGCTGCTTGCGGCCTTCGAACAGGTGAACACCAATTTCGCCACGCTGTTCACCCATCTGTTCGGCGGGGGCGAGGCACGGCTCGTGCTGGTGGAATCCGACGATCCGCTTGAGGCAGGACTCGAGATCATGTGCCAGCCGCCGGGCAAGAAGCTGGCCACCTTGTCGCTTCTCTCTGGCGGGGAGCAGACGCTGACGGCGCTGGCGCTGATCTTTGGCGTGTTCCTTGCCAATCCTGCGCCGATCTGCGTGCTGGACGAGGTCGATGCGCCGCTGGATGATGCCAATGTCACCCGTTTCTGCGACCTGCTGGACGAAATGACCCGACGGACCGAAACCCGGTTTCTCATCATCACACACCACGCGGTGACGATGGCGCGAATGGACCGGCTGTTCGGGGTCACCATGGCTGAACAGGGGGTAAGCCAGCTCGTGAGCGTCGATCTGCGCAAGGCTGAAAGCCTGGTTGCCTAGATCGCTCCGGCCTTCGGCGCCTTCGCGGATGCCGCACGGTCTGACCAAAGGTCTCTGTGCGTCTGAGCGGAGCCTTGCTTGTGTCAGGTCCGTGTGCCGCCGTCCACGCACTGGCTGACGAATAGTGCCGATCCCAAGGCCCCGTGCCAGGTTTGCGCGCCGTGCGATGGTTCTGTCTCCTCGTTGCTGGCCTGACCGGAGGCCGGCGATCACCTGCCCCTGAGTCTGCCGCCCTTCCTTTCGTCCCGTATGGTCGCGTGAAGAGGTCAGGAGCGTCGTCATGCGGCGGCCGTGGAACCATTGGCTTTCGTCGCCGCCAACATCGCCTGGATGCCGCGCGATATCTTGCGAACATGCGGCTTCGGTGCCGACAGGCGGACCAGCCATGTGCCGGATCGGCCGAACGGGTGTTCGACGCGCCACGGCCGAATCCGGTCATCCGCAGGCGGGGCTGTCTGCTGGCCCATCGCCAACGTGCCCGGCCGCGCCTGCCCGCGCGAGGACTGTCCCGGAACAAGCTCCGCGCGGCAGTTTCACCCGCAGCCGGTGATCCGTGAACACTGCGATGTTCAGATGGCTGTGCGCCCATGCGGCGATGTCCGCATGCTCTGCAGCAGGCCTGATTGCCCCCGTTCGCGCGAGGTCATTGTCCCGTTTCGCGCAGGTGACTCGCGCTCGGCGATGCGCGCCAGCTGATCGGTTCGGTTCCGCAGGCGAGCTGTGGTAGCCCGTCCGTCCTGTTGCTGCGGATTCCCCGCGGAGCCGCTGCATGCCCTCGGGCGTCACACCTCCCAGCGTCGATGGTGGGCGCGCCGGCGAGGCGCGCTTGTCCCGCGCCCGGCGTCTGGCAGGCCTTGTCCCAGAGGCACGGGCACGGTTCAAGCTGCTGGGCCGGCGGTTCCACCCTTTCGGGTCCGTGCGCCCTCGCCCCTTGTGGGCGCCTGTCGCCGCACAGGCTCAGCCGCGGTCGTGTGGCGCGTTGAAATCCAGATCCGGGTTGATCGGGATGATCCGGTTCGGATTGATCGTATCGTGGCTGTAATGGTAGTGGCGCACGATGTGATCGAAGCGCACGGTTTCCGCCACGCCCGGGCGTTGATACAGCGCCCGCGTATAGGACCAGAGCGCGGGATAGTCGATGATCCGCCGCCGATTGCACTTGAAGTGCAGGTGATAGACCGGATCAAACCGCACCAGGGTCGTGAAGGTGCGCCAGTCGGCCTCGGTCAGCTGGTCGCCGGCAAGATACCGGTTCCGGCCAAGATGATCCTCAAGCCAGTCAAGCGTATCGAATACGCCATGCACGGCCTCGTCATAGGCGGCCTGACTGGTGGCAAATCCGGCCTTATAGACGCCGTTGTTCAACCCGTCATAGACGCGGGTGTTGATCTCCTCGATCCGGTCGCGCAGGGATTCGGGCCAGTAGTCATCGGTGTTGCCGGTGATGCCGTCGAAGGCGCTGTTCAGCATCCGGATGATTTCGGCGCTTTCGTTCGACACGATGGTTCCGTGCTCCTTGTCCCAGAGGACCGGCACGGTCACTCGCCCCGAAACATCCGGCTTGGCGCGGATGTAGATGTCGCGCAGGAAGGGCAGGCCGTACAGATCATCCCCGGTCGCGCCGGGGAAATCCTGTCCGAAGGTCCAGCCGTCCTTCAGCATGTCAGGATGAACTGCCGACACGCCGATATGCGGGGTCAGCCCCTTCAGCGCCCGGAATATGAGCGTCCGGTGTGCCCAGGGGCAGGCATAGGAGACATAGAGGTGATAGCGCCCCGAGGCGGCCGCGAACCCGCCTTCGCCCGAGGGGCCGGGGCTGCCGTCAGGGGTGATCCAGTTGCGAAACCGCGAGGTGGAGCGGACAAACCTGCCACCGGTGCTTTTCGTATCATACCATTCGGCGTTCCAGACGCCCTCGACCAACTGGCCCATCTTGATCCTCCCGCTGCAATCCATGTTCTGACCGAGGGTAGCCCTTCCACGCCTCGCGTCCATTCCCGGCAACCGCAGAGGTCCGGCGCGCAAATGCACAGAGCGATGATGGAACCCGGGGACGGGCGCGGCGTTTTCCGGTCGGCGGGGCATGCAACGGTGCGAGTTTACTTGATTTTCACACTCTGCGGCCCATCCTGAACAAAGAGGGAATCGGAGCTGCTGCCATGCTGGAATATCTTCCCAAGGAATTGCGTGACGGATTTGCCGTGGCCCAGCGGAGGAGCATGCGTCGGACGCGGCTTTGCGTGCATGTCGGCGGGGCGGTCTACCCGATTCTGCGCTGGTGGGACGGCGGCTTCGCGCTGGACGGGCGGCTAGCGCCCCAGTTGCGGGGGCTGGTCGATATCTATGACGGGCCGCGGCATCTCTGCCAGTGCCTGATCGTTGCCTCGCTGGAAGAGGGTGACGAGGTGATCTGCGAGCTCAAGCGCACCACCCTGGCCAGCGATCGCCCCCCCATCGACTTCATCCGTGAGACCGAGGCACCTTCGGGTCTCTTGCCCCGGTTCTGACTGCCGGATCACCCATGGCGCGCAGAAACACCATGTCATGAAGGCAGGCATGGGCGATGGGTCCTGTGTCGGCCGGTTCAGGGGCGCGAGCTTGCCGTATCGTCGTGCCCGATCGCGGGCCCTGCGCATTCCTCGGGGTTCACGCCGCGCGGAACCTCATCGGCCAGGGTGGCCCTGATCGTCGTGGTGCAGGTGTCACGAGGCAGCGCGCCTTGCGCCATCGCCCGCGGGCGTGAGCAGCCACCGGGATTGCCGCGCCGGACCGGATCCGTCGCCTGACCGCCGGAACCTGTGCCAGACGGCCCATCTGTTGCGGCGGTCAGGGCGGGGGCCTGGCCGCCGTTTGACAAGGCAGAAGGCGGGCCGGGCATGAGCGGCGTTTCAGGCACTGGTGTTCCCGCGTTCTGCAGACGGAACTGAACCGCCCGAAGTCGGCGCGCTTCGGAACTCCGCGCCCGAGGACTTCACGAACCTGGTCTGCAGGATCCAACGACCTGCGGTGTCGCGCGCCTGCCCTGAGGAACTGGGCCGTTCCCGGCGATCGCTCCGGTTCGGGAACTTGCGAAGGAACGTCGTGTCCTACCCAGAGCCGGCCACCACTGCGCCTGCGAGCGACCTGCGACCTTACTGAAGGTCAGCGAAGGCCGCCTGCAGCCGCGCCACGGCCTCGGTCACTCGCGCCCGCTGCGTGGCGAAGTTGAAGCGCAGGAACGCCTCTCCGCCCCTTCCGAAGGTGGCGCCGTGATTGGCGGCAATCTTCGCCTCCTGCTGCACGCGGGCAAGGATTTCGTCGTGGCTCATGCCGGTAGCGCTGAAATCGACCCAAGCCAGATAGGTTGCCTCGAGCGGCATCGAGCGCAGTCCGGGAATGGCAGCAATGCCTGCGTCAAAGATCGCGCGATTGCCCTCAAGATACTCCACAAGCGCATCTACCCAGGCCGCCCCCTCGGGCGAATAGGCCGCTTCGGCCATGAACATCCCGAAGGAATTGGGCGAGATCCCCTGCGCCACCAGTTCCCGCCCGAAGCGCGCCCGGAGGTCCGGATCGGCGATGATGACATTGCCGACATGGGCGCCGGCAATGTTGAAGGTCTTGGTTGTTGCGGTCATCATCACCAGCCGGTCCGCGATCCCCGGATCCGCCAGCGCCATCGGCACATGGGCATGGCCGCCAAACACCAGGTCGTGATGAATTTCGTCCGACACGAGGATCAGATCGTGACGCCGCGCAAATTCCGCCACGGAGGCAAGTTCCTCCCGCGTCCAGACACGGCCGCCGGGATTGTGGGGTGAACAGAGGATGACCATCTTCTCGCGCCCGGTCATCTGCGCGTCGTAGGCCTCGAAATCCATCTGGTAGCGGCCATCGGCCAGGTGCAGCGGGCATTCCACCACGTCGCGCCCGGCGGCGCGGATCACGCGGCCGAAGGCGTGATAGACCGGGGTGAACAGGACCACCCCGTCGCCCGGTGCCGTGAAGGCATCAAGGCAAAGCGCCGTCCCGTTGACCAGCCCATGCGTGGTAAAGATCCATTCCGGCGCGATGGTCCAGCCGTGCCGCCTCTGCATCCACCACTGGATTGCCGCGCGATAGCTGCTGTCATCGCCGTAATAGCCGTAGATCCCGTGATCGATCATCCCCTGAAGGGCGGAGGTCACGCAGGCGGGCGGGCGGAAATCCATATCGGCCACCCACATCGGAATGCCGCTTGCGGCCGGAACGCCATAGGCGGCCTCCATTCCGTCCCATTTGACCGAATGCGTGCCGCGGCGTTCGATGATCTCGTCGAAATTCATGCTGATCCCTCGCTGTTTGCGCCACTTTGCCGGGCGGCGGCCGGAATGTCATCACCCATGCGGGCCCTTGCAACAGCGCCGCCTGCACCGTAAATCCGCTGCATGACGCTGCGACCGATCCTCATTCACCCCGACCCGCGCCTGAAGAAGGTCTGCGACCCCGTGCCGGAAATCACCGACGCGGTACGTGCGCTTGCGGCGGACATGCTGGAAACCATGTATGACGCCCCGGGCGTCGGCCTTGCCGCGCCGCAGATCGGCGTGATGAGCCGGATCCTGGTGATGGATTGCGTCAAGGACCCGGAAGCACCGCCGCGCCCGATGGTGCTTGTGAACCCCGAGGTCACCTGGGCCTCGGAGGCGCGCAACATCCATGAGGAAGGCTGCCTGTCGATCCCGGACCAATATGCCGAGGTCGAGCGCCCGGCCGAGGTGCGAGTGCGCTGGCTTGACCTTGACGGGGCCTGGCAGGAAGAAACCTTCGATGGGCTCTGGGCCACCTGCGTTCAGCACGAGATCGACCATCTGAACGGCAGGCTGTTCATCGATTACCTCAAGCCGCTCAAACGGCAGATGATCACGCGCAAGATGGAAAAGCTGAAGCGCGAACGGGCGCGGGCGTGACCATCCGGCCCTTCGTGCCCTGGCCCGATGTGCGGCTTCGGACGGCCGCCGCGCCGGTTGCAGCGATTACCGATGACATCCGCGCGATCTGGGCCGACATGATCGAGACGATGGACGCCATGCCGGGCTATGGCCTTGCCGGACCCCAGATCGGCGTCATGCAGCAGCTGGCGGTGGTGGATTGTTCCGACGCGCGGGGGCAGGCGGTCGTATTGGCCAACCCCGAGATCCTTCACGCCTCGGTTCAGTTCCGCGAACATGAGGAAGCAAGCCCGAACCTTCCGGGGGTGTCCGCGGTCATATCTCGCCCGCGCGCGGTGACGGTGCGGTTCCTGAATGCCGAGGGCGCAGTCGAAGAGCGGGATTTCGTCGGTCTCTGGGCGACATCCGTGCAGCACCAGATCGACCATCTGCAGGGGCGGATGTATTTCGACCATCTCAAGCCGCTCAGGCGCAAGATGCTGATCGCCAAGGCCGAAAAGCTGCGGAGGCGCGGATGAAGGTCGTGTTCATGGGCACGCCCGAATTCTCGGTTCCGGTGCTGGATGCGCTGCACAGGGCCCATGAGGTGATCGCGGTCTATTGCCAGCCGCCGCGCCCCGCGGGACGGGGGAAGAAACCGCGCCCCAGCGCGGTTCAGGCGCGGGCCGAGGCGCTGGGCTTGCCGGTGCGCCATCCGGTCAGCCTGAAATCGCCCGAGGAGCAGGCCTCGTTCGCGGCGCTTGGGGCTGATGTGGCAGTGGTGGTCGCCTATGGGCTGATCCTGCCGCAGCCGGTTCTGGATGCGCCGCGCCATGGCTGCCTGAACATCCACGCCTCGCTGCTGCCGCGGTGGCGGGGCGCGGCGCCGATCCATCGCGCCATTCTGGCCGGGGATAGCCAGACCGGGATCTGCATCATGCAGATGGAGGCGGGGCTTGATACCGGCCCGGTGCTGCTGCGAGAGGCGACGCCGATCGGACCCACGGAAACCACCGGCGCCCTGCATGACCGGCTGTCGGCCATGGGCGCGCGGCTGGTGCTTGAGGCTTTGGGGCGGATCGATGGGCTGGTGCCGGAACCGCAACCCGAGGATGGCGTGACCTATGCGGCCAAGATCGACAAGGCCGAGGCGCGGATCGACTGGCGCAAGCCGGCGGCGGAGGTTGATCGCTGCATCCGTGGCCTGTCGCCCTTTCCCGGGGCCTGGTGCACGCTGGGCGAGGAGCGGATCAAGCTGCTGGAAAGCCGTGTTGCCGCATCTGCGGGAGGGGAGCCCGGGCAGGTGGTCGAGACGGGGCAGGGGGCGCTGGTGGTTGCCTGCGGCAGCGGTGCCGTCGCAGTGACGGTGGCGCAGCGTGAGGGCAAGCGCCCGATGCCGGTCAGCGAAATACTGCGCGGCCTGTCCATCCCACCTGGTACGCGGCTTGGTCCGCAAGGGCCTTGGCCCATGCCCTAATGGCGCGGGGGGCGGCTGCGATAGACCGGCAGGCTCCAGCCGAAGGCAAGGCTGCCCGCGCGCAGCGCAAAGACCACGCAGGCACAGGCCAGAAGTGCGAACCGTGGCTCATCCGTCAGGGTCAGAACGACAAGCGCGGCGCCGGCCCCGGCGAAGGCACAGGTGACGTAAAGCTCGCCCTGCTTCAGGACAAGCGGCACTTCGTTGCAGACCACGTCGCGCATCAGCCCGCCAAGGCAGCCGGTTACAACCCCCATGATCAGCACGATCGGCCAGGGCTGCCCCATACCGATCGCTACCCCCACCCCGGCCGGAACCGCGACTGCGAGCGCGCAGGCATCCAGCCACAAAAGCGCGCGGTAGCGGCTTTCCAGCAGATGCGCGGTGAAGAAGACCAGCACCGCTGCCGCAGAGGCAAGGGCGATGAAAGTAGGCTCGGTCACCCAGAAGACGGCATCGCGGTTGAGGATGACGTCGCGCACCGTTCCGCCGCCCACGGCCGTCAGGCAGGCGATGAAGATGAAGCCCACGATATCCAGCTGGGCGCGGCTGGCCACAAGGGCGCCGGTGAGGGCAAAGACCAGCACCGCCGCATGATCAAGAAACTGGACCAGCGTCACGGCACGGCCCGCGCCGGCTTGAAGGGTGCCATGCCTGCCCGCGCCAGCGCGTCGGCGCGCTCGTTCTCCGGATGTCCCGCATGTCCCTTGATCCATTCCCAACGGACCTCGTGGCGTTCGCGCGCCGCATCCAGCCGCCGCCAGAGATCATCGTTCTTTACCGGCTTGTTGGTCGAGGTTTTCCAGCCCTTGCGCTTCCAGCCCCACAGCCATTCGGTGATGCCGTTCTTCACATAGGCGCTGTCGGTCACCACGGTGATGGTCGAGGGCCGACTGAGGCTTTCCAGCGCCATGATGGCTGCCATCAGCTCCATCCGGTTGTTGGTGGTCAGGGCCTCGCCGCCGCTGAGTTCACGCTCTTTGAGAACGGTGTCGCCGTCGCGCGCGGTCAGCAGCACGCCCCAGCCGCCGGGGCCGGGGTTACCGCTGCAGGCACCATCGGTGAAGGCAATCAGGTCGGTCATGCGCCGGTCCGCAGCACGCGCGGCACCTTGAATTCGACCCGCTCGACCGCGGTTTCGACAAGTTCCTGCCGCAGGTCGAACCTCTGTGCGAAGGCGTCGATAACTTCGTTGACCAACACTTCGGGGGCGCTTGCACCCGCCGTCAGCCCCACGGCCCGCGCGCCTTCCAGCGCCCGCCAGTCGATATCGGCTGCGCGCTGCACAAGCTGGGCATAGGCGCAGCCGGCGGCGCGGCCAACCTCGACCAGACGACGGGAATTCGATGAATTGGGCGCGCCGATCACCAGAAGCGCGTCGATCCGCGGGGCGATTTCCTTGACCGCCGCCTGCCGATTGGTCGTGGCATAGCAGATATCTTCCTTGTGCGGGCCGACGATCGCGGGGAACCGTGCCTGCAGTGCCGCGACGATTTCCGCAGTGTCATCCACCGAAAGCGTTGTCTGCGTGATGTAGGCAAGGCGCGATGGATCACGGACGGTCAGGGTTTCGACATCCGCCGGCGTTTCGACCAGCAGCACCTCTCCCTCGGGCAACTGGCCCATGGTGCCCAGCGTTTCGGGGTGGCCGGCATGCCCGATCATCACCATCTGCAGCCCGTTCTGGTGGTGGCGCTCGGCCTCGATATGCACCTTGCTGACCAGCGGGCAGGTTGCATCGACATAGACCATGTTGCGCGCCTCGGCGGTGGCGGGAACCGACTTCGGCACGCCATGCGCCGAAAAGATCACCGGACGGTCATCGGGGCAGTCGTCAAGCTCCTCGACGAAGACCGCCCCCTGCGCCCGCAGCCCATCGACCACGTATTTGTTGTGCACGATCTCATGCCGCACGTAGACAGGGGCCCCCCATTTCTGCAGCGCCATCTCGACAATCTTGATGGCGCGATCAACGCCGGCGCAAAAGCCGCGCGGCGCAGCAAGATAGAGGGTGAGGTTGGGTCTGGTCATGGCGGTTCCGGCTGTGGGCTGGGGTCTGAGGTAAGACGAACCGTGCCGCGCGTCCAGAGCAGTCAGGCGCGCGGGGCCGTTCTGGCCCCGCCGCAAGCGGTCAGTGATCGCTTGTCTCCGCGTCGTCGCGTTCTTGACGGGGTTCGCGCGGCGGGCGGCCAATCACATCGCGCAGCTCGTCAAGCTCGATGAAATTGTCCGCCTGGCGGCGCAGTTCGTCCGCGATCATCGGCGGCTGGCTGCGGATGGTCGAGACCACCGACACCCTTACACCCTGACGCTGAAGGCTCTCGACCAGGGGACGGAAATCGCCATCCCCGGAAAACAGGACGATGTGATCGACGCGCGGCGCAAGTTCCATGGCATCGACGGCCAGTTCGATGTCCATGTTGCCCTTCACCTTGCGGCGACCAAGGCTGTCGGTATATTCCTTGGCCGGTTTCGTGACCATCGAGAACCCATTATAGTGGAGCCAGTCGACCAGCGGGCGAATGGGCGAGTACTCGTCGTTCTCAAGCAGCGCCGTGTAGTAAAAGGCGCGCAACAGCTTACCGCGCCGCATGAATTCCTGACGCAGCAGCTTGTAATCAATGTCGAACCCCAGGGCCTTTGCCGCAGCATAAAGATTCGAACCATCGATAAACAGCGCAAGCCGTTCATCCTTGTAAAACATAGGTAACCCTTCCAGAGTGGCAAAGTCTGCCAAACAATGACCGTGAGTGGCGTTTGTCGATGCGGAATTGGCAGGACGTGCGGTACACTAGGCAAAGTTTCGGGTGTCGCAAGATCGAATGACAATATCTAACACGAAAATCGGTATTACAAATCCCACATTCCTGATCGCGATCGGTTCGAACCAGCCGTGGCAGGATCTCGGGGCGGCCGAGCTTGTTCAGGAAGCGATTCGCCGCTTGGGCGATATCGCAACGCGCGTGAGACCAAGTGCGCTTTATGCAACACCCTGCTTTCCCGCCGGCGCGGGGCCGGATTACGTCAATGCCGCCGTCTGGATCGAGGCGCAGATCCGGCCCGAGGACATGTTGCAGCGGCTGCATGCGATCGAGCAGGATCTGGGCCGGATGCGCGCCGGACGCTGGGGAATGCGCACCATTGATCTGGATCTGATCGCCTGCGGGGATCGGGTTCTGCCCGATCGGGATGTATGGGCCCATTGGCGCGGGCTGACGCCCGAAGATCAGCAACGCTGCGCGCCGGACCGGCTGATTCTGCCGCATCCCAGGATGCAGGAGCGCGCCTTCGTGCTGGTTCCGCTGGCCGATGTTGCACCCGGTTGGCGCCATCCGGTCATCGGTGCAACCGTGGCGCAGATGCTTGCGGCCCTCCCTGCGACGGATCGTGCCGAGGTGCGGATGCTCCCGCAGCCGTGAAGCGCCGGATTCTTCGCTTGTCAAGGCAGAAGCGAGTCCCTAAAAGGGCTTTTCCATAACGCCCAGCAACTGGAGTCGCCCATGGCCCGCGTGACGGTCGAAGATTGCGTTGACAAAGTCCCGAACCGGTTCGAACTGGTAATGCTCGCCGCGCACCGCGCCCGGGAGATCGCCGCTGGCAGCCCCATCACGGTTGACCGCGACAACGACAAGAACCCCGTCGTTGCCCTGCGCGAAATTGCCGAGGAAACCCAATCGGCCGAGGCGCTGCGCGAACGTCTTATCGAAAGCAACCAGACCCAGATCGAGGTGGACGAGCCCGAGGACGACCAGATGGCGCTTCTCATGGGATCTGAGCCCGACCGGCCCGCCCAGGACGACATGTCCGAGGAAAAGCTGCTTCGCGCGCTGATGGAAGCACAGGGGCAGGGCTGAGGGCGCGCCTTCGGCGCCCGGACAGGATGCGGCCCAGATGATCGACGTCGAAGACCTGATCGCCCTGGTCCGCAACTACAATCCGCGTACCAATGAAGGCCTGATCCGCCGCGCCTATGCCTATGGCGCGCAGATGCACGAAGGGCAGAAGCGCCACTCGGGCGAGCCCTATTTTACCCATCCCGTTGCCGTTGCCGCCATCCTGACCGAGATGCGGCTGGATGATGCCACGATCGTGACCGCGCTTCTGCACGACACGATCGAAGATACCAAATCGACCTGGGGCGCGATTTCCGAGCTTTTCGGAAGCGAGATCGCCGATCTGGTGGATGGCGTCACCAAACTGACCAATCTGCAGCTTTCCAGTTCCGAGGCCAAGCAGGCCGAGAACATGCGCAAGCTTCTGATCGCCATGTCGCGTGACCTGCGGGTGATCCTGGTCAAGCTGGCGGACCGCCTTCACAGCATGCGCACCATCAAGTCCATGCACCCGGAAAAGCAGGCGCAGAAGGCACGCGAGACGATGGAGATCTTCGCACCCCTTGCCGGCCGGATGGGCATGCAGTGGATGCGTGAGGAGCTTGAAGATCTGTCGTTCCGGGTGCTGAACCCCGAGGCGCGCAACTCGATCATCCGCCGCTTCATCACGCTGCAGCGTGAAACCGGCGATGTGGTGCACAAGATCACCAACGATATCCGCGTTGAACTGGAAAAGGCCGGGATCGAGGCCGACGTCTATGGGCGCGCCAAGAAGCCCTATTCGATCTGGCGCAAGATGAAGGAGAAGGAGCTGGGGTTTTCCCGTCTCTCCGACATCTACGGATTTCGGGTCATCACCCGTGACGTGGCGGATTGCTACCGCGTGCTGGGGCTGATCCATACCCGCTGGCGGGCCGTGCCGGGGCGGTTCAAGGATTACATCAGCCAGCCCAAGTCGAACGGCTACCGATCCATTCACACGACCGTCTCGGGGCGCGACGGCAAGCGGGTCGAGGTGCAGATCCGCACACGGCAGATGCATGAGGTGGCCGAGGCCGGCGTTGCGGCACATTGGGCCTATCGCGACGGGGAGCGCACCGCCAACCCCTTTGCCGTCGATCCCGCCAAATGGATCTCCACCCTGACCGAACGGTTCGACCAGGCCGAGGATCACGACGAGTTTCTCGAGCATGTGAAGCTCGAAATGTATTCCGATCAGGTCTTCTGCTTCACCCCCAAGGGCGATGTGATCCAGCTTCCCCGCGGGGCGACGCCGCTCGATTTCGCCTATGCGATCCACACGCGCATCGGCAATTCCTGCGTCTCGGCCAAGGTGGACGGGCTGCGCGTGCCGCTCTGGACGCGGCTCAAGAACGGGCAGTCGGTCGAGATCATCACCGCCGAGGGGCAGCGCCCGCAGGCAAGCTGGATCGACATCGTGGTTACCGGCCGTGCCAAGGCCGCGATCCGCCGTTCCCTGCGCGAAGAGGACAACCAGCGCTTCATCCGGTTGGGGCAGGAACTGGCGCGGGTTGCCTTTGAGCATGTGGGCAAGAAGGTGAGCGACAAGGCCCTGCGCACCGCCGCCAGGATGCTTGGCCTCGCGGACGAGGTCGAACTGCTCGCGCGGCTGGGCAGTGCCGAAATCACCGCCCGCCGCGTGATCGAGACACTTTACCCCGAGCTGGCGGCCAGCCGCCCCGACGAGGTGGACGCCAAGCGCCCGGTGGTGGGACTCTCGCCCGAACAATCCTTCCGCCGTGCCAGTTGCTGTCAGCCCGTGCCGGGCGAACGGATCGTCGGCATCACCTATCGGGGGCAGGGCGTCGTGGTCCATGCCATCGATTGCGCAGCCCTCGAGGAATTCGAGGAGCAGCCCGAACGCTGGGTCGATCTGCACTGGCAGGGGGGGCGACATCCCGTCGCACATACGGTGACGCTGGATGTGACGATCAGCAACGACACGGGCGTGCTGGGTCGGGTATGCACCTTGATAGGCGAGCAGAAGGCCAATATCTCGGATCTGCATTTTGTTGATCGCAAGCCCGACTACTACCGGCTGCTGATCGAGGTGGATGTGCGGGATGTCGAACATCTGCACGCGGTCATGACGGCGTTGGAGGCCGAAAGCGATGTGGCGCAACTGTCGCGCCACCGGGATCTGAGCAGAAAGCCCTGACCGGGCCGGAAAGGGGACAGCTTGGTTTTCAGACGGCGCACCAAACGCTCCTGGGGACGGGCCGTGACCGAGTTCTTCTACCCGCGCGGTGGCTGGCGCCGGGCGCTCAGCTACATGCGCCACCGGCTCGGACGTCTGCCCGATGCGCCGCACCGGATCGCGCGGGGCATCTTTGCCGGTGTGCTGGTGTCGTTTTCGCCGCTGTTCGGGTTTCACTTCATTCTGGCGGCACTGGTGGCCTGGGCCCTGCGCGGGAACATCATCGCGGCGCTGATGGCAACGTTCTTCGGCAATCCGCTGACCTTCCCGATCATCATGACCGTTTCGATCGAGCTCGGGAACTGGATGCTGGGGAATTCGGGCATGATGCCGCTGCCGCAGGTGGTGGCGGCCTTTGCCCGCGCCTCGGTCGAATTCTGGCACAATGTGCAGGCCACCGTGACCGACGATGTCGCAAACTGGGACAATCTTTCGCGCTTCTTCTGGCGCGTGTTCCTGCCCTATCTGATCGGCGGTATCCTTCCCGGGATCATTTCCGGCCTTGCCTGCTATTACCTGAGCCTGCCGGTCATCGGCGCCTATCAGAAACGCCGGAAGAAAAAGCTGCGCGAACGGATCGACAAGCTGCGCGAAGCGATTGCAGCGCAGGATCCACAGCTTGCCGATCCCGCCCATGTGGAGCAGGTTGAGCACGAGACGCCGCCCAAATCGGAGTGAGGCAATGACCCAGCAGACGCCCGCCGCCCCCCTGAGGCTGGGGGTTAACATCGACCACGTGGCCACGGTGCGCAACGCGCGGGGCGGCACCTGGCCCGATCCTGTCCGCGCCGCCCGACTGGCGGCGGAAGCGGGCGCCGATGGCATCACCGCCCATCTGCGCGAGGACCGGCGCCACATCACCGACCGCGACATCGCGGCGCTGATGGAGGCGCTGAGCCTGCCGCTGAATTTCGAGATGGCGGCCACCGAGGAAATGCAGGCGATCGCCCTGCGCCACCGACCGCATGCTGTCTGCCTCGTGCCCGAGCGGCGTGAAGAGCGGACGACAGAGGGCGGGCTTGAAGTGGCGCGCGACGAGGCGCGCCTTGCGCAGTTCATCGCCCCCTTGCGCGATGCCGGGTGCCGCGTGTCGATCTTCATCGGGGCGGACCCGAACCAGATCGACGCCGCGGCGCGGATCGGTGCGGCTGTGGTCGAACTGCATACCGGCGCCTATTGCGATCTGCATGCCGAAGGCCAGTTCGTGGCGCGGGACGCCGAATTCGCGCGGCTGCGCGACATGGCCGCCCATGCGCACGCGCTGGGGCTCGAGGTTCATGCCGGCCACGGGCTGAGCTACGACACGGTGGGCCCGATCGCCGCGCTGCCAGATGTGGTTGAACTCAACATCGGGCATTTCCTTATTGGCGAGGCGATCTTTTCCGGCCTCGCTCCGGCCATCGCCGAGATGCGCCGGCGCATGGATGCGGCGCGGGCGTCATGATCCTTAGCATCGGTTCCGATCTGGCCAATATCGACCGGATCCGCGCGACGCTGGAGCGGTTCGGCGACCGGTTCCGCGCGCGTGTCTTTACCGAGATCGAGTTGCGCAAGGCCGCGCGCCGCGCCGACGAGGCCGGCACCCTTGCAAAACGCTGGGCGGCCAAGGAGGCCTGTTCCAAGGCGCTGGGAACCGGGCTTGCCATGGGGATTTCCTGGAAGGACATGGGCGTCAGCAATCTTCGCAGCGGGCAACCGGTCATGCATCTGACGGGCTGGGCTGCGGACCGGCTGGCTGCAATGACCCCGCCGGGCCATGAGGCAATCGTTCACGTGACATTGACCGATGATCACCCCTGGGCGCAGGCCTTCGTGGTGATCGAGGCCCGGCCTTCAGCTTGACTCCCCGCGCCCCGCGCCGCATGAAGCCCCCATCACAACAGGCAGGACGTTCCATGGCAAGCAAGGCAGGCAGCGACAATGGCATTGTCGAGACCATAAAGACGGTCGTGTATGCGCTGCTGATCGCAGGCGTTTTCCGCACCCTGTTCTTCCAGCCGTTCTGGATCCCGTCGGGGTCGATGAAGGACACGCTGCTGATCGGCGATTTCCTGTTCGTCAACAAGATGGCCTATGGCTATTCCCGCTATTCCTGTCCCTTTGCCATCTGCCCGATCACCGGCCGCATCCTGGGTTCGGAGCCCGAGCGTGGGGATGTGGTGGTATTCCGCCATCCGGTGTCGGGGGCAGATTACATCAAGCGTCTGGTGGCGTTGCCCGGCGATACCGTGCAGATGCGCGACGGCGTGATGATCCTGAACGGCGAGCCGGTGCCGCAAGAACCTGCCGGCCAGTTCGAAGAAGTCTTCGAGCGCCAGGGCCCGCTGGGCACCCATCCGCGCTGTGAGAACAGCCCCGTCGGTGAAGGCGGCATCTGCGTCAAGTCGCGGTTCCGTGAAACCCTTCCGGGCGGGCGCAGCCACAATATCCTCAATATCGACGAACGTGGCGCGGCCGACAACACGCCGCTGTTCACCGTGCCCGAGGGGCATTTCTTCTTTGTCGGCGACAATCGCGACAACAGCCAGGACAGCCGCGTGGCCCAGGCCGTCGGCGGCGTGGGCTTCGTGCCCTTCGAAAACCTGATCGGCCGCGCGGACCGGATCGTCTTTTCCTCGGCCGGCCGCTCGATGCTGTATTTCTGGACCTGGCGCTCCGACCGGTTCTTCAAGGCGGTCGAGTGAAACTGGCGGCCGATCTTCGTGCGTTCCAGGACCGTATCGGCCATCATTTTGCCGATGCCGGGCTTCTGGTTCAGGCGGTGACGCATGCCTCGCTGTCGTCGCCGACCCGGCCCGACAACCAGCGGCTGGAGTTTCTGGGCGACCGGGTGCTGGGCCTTGTTCTGGCCGAGGCCCTGTTGGCGGCAGATACTCGCGCAACCGAGGGGCAGCTTGCCCCGCGCTTCAATGCGTTGGTGCGCAAGGAAACCTGCGCGGCCGTGGCGCGCGAGGTGGGTCTGGGCGAGGTGCTCAAGCTGGGCCGGTCCGAAATGATGTCGGGCGGGCGGCGCAAGGAAGCATTGCTGGGCGATGCGATGGAGGCGGTGATCGCCGCCGTCTATGTCGATGCGGGTTTCGAGGCGGCGCGTGCCCTGGTGCTGCGGATCTGGGGTGACCGGGTCGGCCAGGTCGAGGCGGATGCCCGCGACGCCAAGACTGCGCTGCAGGAGTGGGCGCAGGGTCGGGGCCTGCCGCCGCCGGTTTACGTTGAAATTGCGCGCTCGGGGCCCGATCATGCGCCTGTGTTCACGGTCGAGGCGCGGCTTGCCTCTGGCGAGATGGAACAGGCGAGTGCGGGGGCCAAGCGTCAGGCCGAACAGGCCGCCGCAAAGGCGCTTCTGGCGCGGATGGAGAACAAGGATGACTGAGACCACCCGGGCCGGCTTTGTCGCCCTGATCGGAGAGCCCAACGCGGGCAAGTCCACGCTGCTCAACCGGATGGTCGGGGCAAAGGTCTCGATCGTCACGCACAAGGTGCAGACCACGCGCGCCCGGATCCGGGGCGTTGCCATGGAGGGCCAGACGCAGATCGTCTTTGTCGATACGCCCGGCCTTTTCCGTCCGCGCCGCCGGCTGGACCGGGCGATGGTCGCTGCCGCCTGGGGTGGGGCTGCCGACGCCGATATCGTCGTTCTGATGGTCGAGGCGCATCGCGGCCTGACCGAGGGCACCCAGGCGATCATCGACGCGCTGCGCGAACGCGTGGGCGAACGTCCGGTGGCGCTGGCGATCAACAAGATCGACCGGGTGCAGGCCGAGGTGCTGCTGGGTCTTGCCCAGAAGCTCAACGAGGCCTTCCCTTTCGAAAAGACCTTCATGATTTCGGCGGAACGCGGCCATGGGGTTTCTGATCTGCGGGAATGGCTGGCTGCGGCCCTGCCCGAGGGTCCCTGGCTTTATCCCGAGGACCAGATCGCCGATCTGCCCATGCGCATGATCGCCGCCGAGATCACCCGCGAAAAGCTGACCTTGCGCCTGCACGAGGAGCTGCCCTATCAGCTGACCGTCGAGACCGAAAAATGGGAAGATCGCCCCGATGGCTCGACCCGGATCGACCAGCTGATCTACGTGATGCGTGACGGCCACAAGGGCATCGTGCTGGGCAATCGCGGCGAAACGATCAAGGCCATCAGCCAGGCCGCGCGCGCCGAGATGGCCGAGTTTTTGGGCCGCCCGGTGCATCTGTTCCTGCAGGTCAAGGTGCGCCCGAACTGGTTGGAGGAATCCGAGCGGTATTCGGAAATGGGGCTGGATTTCAAGGACGGGAACTGAGTGGCGCGTCTGACGGCCGGGTTCTGGGTGCAGGCCTATCTTGCCCGGCTGCGGCTGGCGACTATCCCGGCATATGTCACGGCGCGGGGCGATGAAACTGCAGGTGCGGTTCTGGTGAAGGTGGCCACGCTGGACGGGCAGGCCCGGGCCTGGCAGCGCAGCTTTGATCCGATGACGGGGGCGCGGTGCTGGATGGTATTTGCCGAAGGCGCCGAGGAGGCCGTTGATGCGGCCCTGGCCCGCCAGCGTCAGCGCGACCCTGATCTCTGGCTGCTGGAGCTTGAGGATCGTGCCGGGCGCACGCTGCTGGACGAACCCGGCCTCGGCGACTGAGGCAGGATTCGTGACAGGCCGATCAGCCCCAGCCCCATCCCGACGAATGTGCCGGCCAGAAGGGCGGCGGGCAGTGTCACAGTCCAGCCAAGCGCGGCGGGATCCAGAAACGGATAGGGGGCGAACCCGGTCAGCAGGGCACGCAGGAACATGTAGATCGCGTAGGCGAGCGGCCAGACAAGCCATGCGCCAAGATCGCGCAGCCCCAGCCCGTCTTTCGGAGCGAACAGCATCCACCAGCCAAGCGCGAAGGCCGGCGTCAGGCTGTGCAGGATCAGATCGGCAAGCCACTGCAGCCCCTCCGGATCCCAGAGCGATCGCAGTGCAAAGTGATAGACGGTGCTGACCACCAGCATCGACAGGGTGACCCCACCCGCCTGCCGCGCCGAAACCGGGGCGCCGAATGCGGCCCGCAGCATCAGGATGGCGAGGGCAAGATTGGCGAGAACCGTATAGAAGCCAAGCAGCCACCAGAGCCGCCCCAACAAGCCGGCCGGATGCCCGGCTGCCTCCAGCGCCAGAAGCAGCAGCCCAAAGCCGCAGCCGCCAACCCCGGCCAAAAGGGCGGCGCAGGCCCGCGCGGGGGCGGGCAGGGGCTGGCGGTCGGCAGATGTCATGGGGCCTCGCTTGAACGCCGCCAGAATGGACAAGGGCGCGGCGGGTCTCAACCGACAAGTTGCGCAAGGGTTAAGGGCCAGAGGCGGCGTCATGTTCCGAAGCGGCGCGCGCAGAGCCGCATGACGATCACTCGCGCCCGCCCGACCCGGATCCGGCGCGCTTGACCTTGGTATCGGGCAGACTTGCCGTTTCAGGATTGGCGCGCATAGTGGGCCGATGGAATGGCAGGATCAGGGCGTGCTGCTGGCCATGCGCAAGCATGGTGAAACGGCAGCAATCATCGAGATGTTCACGCCCAGCCACGGGCGCCACGCCGGCGTCGTGCGCGGCGGGGGCGGGCGGCGTCTTGCTCCGATCCTTCAACCAGGTGCGCAGCTTTCCGTGACGTGGCGCGCCCGGCTCGAGGATCATCTTGGCGCCTTTACCGTTGAACCCGTGCGTGCGCGCGCTCCGATGATCCTGGGTGATCGAACGGCCCTTGCGGGGCTGTCCGCGATCTGCGCGCTGCTTTCCTTTGCCTTGCCAGAGCGCGAGGCGCATCCGACACTTTATTCCGGCACCGAAGCGCTGCTGGACCTGATTTCTCAGGGTGCGCCGTGGCCCGTCGCCTATCTGCGCTGGGAACTGGGCCTGCTGGAGGAGCTGGGCTACGGGCTGGACCTGACACGGTGTGCAGTGACAGGCGGCCATGACGATCTGGCCTATGTTTCGCCGCGCACCGGCAGGGCGGTGAGCCGGAACGGCGCGGGGGAATGGGCGCCGCGCCTCTTGCCGCTGCCGGCCTGCCTGATGGGGCAGGGACCGGCCGAGGGTGCGGAACTTGCCGCCGGCCTCGCGCTTACCGGGCATTTTCTCGAACATCGCCTGGCGCCGGCTCTGGGCGATCGGCCGCTGCCCGCGGCACGGCACCGTCTTGCGGATCTGCTGTCGCGGCCGATGATGCGCGGCGAATGACAGGCGGTTCGTCATGCAAGCCGTCGTGCCACGGCGGTCGCTGTGGCGTGTCCAGGCTGCAGGGCACCGCGGCAAGCGCAGCTCACGCGTCCTGATCGGCGGGCGCGCTGACACCCCGCCGCCGCCTGGTGTTCGACACCGAGGCTGGGGCAGGACGGCCGGCGGGAAACGGCCGCCTCGGCGCCAGGCGGCGGTATCTTCCGGCCAGCGGCCGAACGGGCGCCTGTCCGAACTGCGGCGGAGACGGCACCACTTAGCACTGGCGGCATGGTGCGCGGCCTCCCGGGTGCCGCAGAAATTCGCCCTGTCGCCTCTCGAGCGAGTCGCTATAAGCAGCGGCAAACAGGAGATGAGGCATGGATTTCTTCATGGGCGGGCTGGAGCCCTGGGCCTTCTGGCTCGCAGTTGCTGTGACCCTGTTCGGGGGATTCGTGAAGGGAGCGGTCGGGTTCGCGATGCCGATGATCATGATCTCGGGCTTCGGATCCTTCATGCCGGCCGAACTGGCGCTGGCGGCACTGATCCTGCCCACGCTCGTCACCAACATCAGCCAGGCGTTCCGGCAGGGTCCGGCAGCGGCCTGGCACTCCGTGGTCGCCTATCGACGCATGATCGCAATGATCGCGCTGTTCATCATCGTCAGCGCGCAATTCGTGCTGATGATTCCCGCCGCGGCGATGTACATGATTCTCGGTGTGCCGATCGTGCTGTTCGCGGTGACACAGCTCATGGGGCGGAACCTGCGTTTCCGGGTCGAGCATCGGGCAAGGGCCGAGTACATGACCGGGATCATCGGCGGGCTTTATGGCGGGATCTCGGGTGTCTGGGGGCCGCCGGTTCTGGTCTACCTGATTTCAATCGGCGCGGAGAAGGCCGAGACGGTGCGTGTCCAGGGGGTCATCTTCCTGATCGGAGCTGTGGTGCTTCTGCTCGCGCATCTGCAATCGGGGGTGATGAACGCGGTGACCGTGCCGTTTTCCGCCCTGCTGGTCGTTCCGGGCATGCTGGGGCTCTGGCTGGGCTACGGCGTCCAGGACCGGCTTGACGCGCTGCGCTTCCGTCGCTGGACACTTGTGGTCCTGGCCCTCACGGGGCTGAATCTGATCCGCCGCGCGCTGGAGATCTGAGCCGCCGCGCCCGTGCCGTGCTTGTGGCCCTGGCCGCGTGGGCAGTGACCGCGGTGCGGCGGGTACGGCGGCGTCCCTGACTCAGACGCTGCGCTGCGCGATTCCTCCCGGCGCACCTCATCGATGGCGGGGCTGCAGGAAAGAGTTCTGGGCGCGGGCCCCGTTGTGCCCTTGTGCGTCACAGCCAGGCAAGGAAGGCGCTGGAAACGGCGCGTCAGACGGTGCCGGTTACTGTGCCGCCGGTGTCGTGACCGATCTCGCGCAGCTTGCTGTCATTACTCGGGCGAACGGCGCAGTGTGACAGGGGGCGCGGCTGCGGCCTGGAGGCTGGTCCGGTCTGTTGCAGCCTGTAGCGGGAAGACACTCTGCCCGCGCCGCTTGCCCCGGCCTTTGGCCGGGGCGAATGATGTCAGCCGATGGCGGCTGCCTTCACGTCTTCGTCGATATAGGGGACGTATTGCGCGAAGTTGTCGGCAAACATCGCCACCAGCTTCGCCGCCTGTGCATCATAGGCTGCGGGATCCGACCATGTTCCGCGCGGATCAAGAAGACCATCCTCGACCCCAGGCACCGAGACCGGAACCTCGAAGCCGAAGTTCGGATCCTTGCGGAATGGCACTGTGTTGAGCGAGCCGTCCAGTGCCGCCGTCAGCAGCGCGCGTGTGGCGCGGATCGGCATCCGGCTGCCGGTGCCATAGGCGCCCCCGGTCCAGCCGGTGTTGACCAGCCAGCAGGTTGCACCATGGGCCGCGATCTTTTCCTGCAGCAACTTGCCGTAAGCCTCGGGGCGGCGCGGCATGAAGGGGGCGCCAAAGCAGGTCGAGAAGGTAGGCTCGGGCTCGGTCACGCCACGTTCGGTGCCGGCAACCTTCGAGGTGAAGCCCGACAGGAAGTGATACATGGCCTGCGCGGGGGTCAGCCGCGCGATGGGCGGCAGAACCCCGAAGGCGTCGCAGGTCAGCATGATGATGTTCTTCGGGTGTCCGCCCAGCGCCGTGGCGCTGGCATTCGAGATATATTCGAGCGGATAGGCGCAACGGGTATTCGCCGTCAGGCTGTCGTCGTTGAAATCCAGTTCCTTTGTCTCGGGATCGAAAACCATGTTCTCGACCACCGTCGCGAATTTCTCGGTGGTGGCAAAGATTTCCGGTTCGGCTTCTGCGCTGAGGTTGATGGTCTTGGCATAGCAGCCGCCTTCGAAGTTGAAGGTGCCGCGATCCGACCAGCCGTGTTCGTCGTCGCCAATCAGCACCCGGGACGGATCGGCGGAAAGCGTTGTCTTGCCGGTGCCCGAAAGGCCAAAGAACACCGCCGTGTCATCGGGGCTGTCCGGGGCGTGGTTGGCCGAGCAGTGCATCGGCATGATGCCCTGTTCCGGAAGCAGGTAGTTGAGCAAGGTGAACACCGACTTCTTGTTCTCGCCGGCATAGGCCGTCCCGCCGATCAGGATCATCTTCCGGTCGAAGTTCAGGGCAATCACCGTGCCGCTGCGGCAGCCGTGCCGTGTCGGATCGGCCGTGAAGCTGGGGCAGTTGATGATCGTCCAGTCGGGGGCGAAGCCGTCAAGCTCATCCCGCGCCGGGCGCCGCAGCAGGTGGCGGATGAACAGCCCGTGCCAGGCGAGTTCGGTGATGACGCGCACATCAAGGCGGTAGGCGGGATCTGCGCCCCCGAACAGATCCTGCACGAAGTAATCGCGGCCCTTCATATGGGCCAGCATGTCGGCATGAAGCACATCAAATGCCTCGGGCGTCATGGGGGCATTGTTTTCCCACCAGATCGAATGCTCCACCGAGGGCGTCCGCACAACGAACTTGTCCTTGGGCGAGCGGCCGGTATGGGTGCCGGTCGTCACCAGAAGTGCGCCGCCCTTGCCCAAGGTGCCTTCGCCACGTTTGAGCGCTTCTTCGACAAGCGCGGGCTCGATGAGGTTGTAATAGACATTGCCCAGACCAGAGATGCCCTGATCTTCAAGGCGGTGGGCTGGGTTTACGCGTCCATTGGTCATCTGCAAGCTCCCGGTTCCGCCTGTCGAGGCGGCTTTGACAGATCAGAGTTCGGCGCTCCGGGCCGAAGGAGCACCGGTCGGCAGCCGTGAAGGGTGCCGACCCATGGCCTATAACATGTCGTTTCCGCGAAGGAACAGGACGCTTTGGCTGCGTTAGCGCAACCATTTTCAGGTTAGCGCAACCATGTGCAGAAGCCCGCGCATATTAACTAAAGCTTACCACAGTTCGGCTGTGCTGAAGAGGCGCAACGCGGCTGATTCGCCTCACGAAGTTGCGCATCGATCGGCCGGGGCTTGCCTTGTGTCCGGGGATCGGGACGATTGGGAACGACAGGAAACCGGATCAGGGCGATGTCGAACGAAGCAAGCAGGCGGAACCCGGGGGCCCCAGGAGTGGCTTCTGCCGGGCAAGAGGACGGTGTGAAGCCCGGCGCGACCGCGATCCTGCACGCGAGCACCGTCGCATGGGGCGGGCGCGGGCTTCTCATCCTCGGCGCTTCGGGTGCCGGCAAGTCGTCGCTTGCCCTTCAGTTGATGGCTTTCGGGGCGGGGCTTGTGGCGGATGACCGCACCGTCGTTGTGCGCCGGGAAGGCAGGCTGCTGGCCTCGGTGCCGCCGCCTCTCGCGGGTTTGATCGAAGCGCGGGGGCTTGGACTTCTGTCCGCGGTGCCGCAGGGGCCGGTTCCGCTTGTCCTTGCGGTCGATCTGGATCACGCTGAGGATCAGCGCCTGCCGCCCGCGCGGGAGCATCAGGTGCTTGGCTGCAGGATCCCGCTCGTCCGGCGTGTCGATCACGCGGCCTTTCCAGCGGCCGTGCTGCAGTATCTGAAAGAGGGGCGGAGCGCCTGAGATGACCGAACTGATCCCGTCACAACCAAGCGCGCAGCGCCTGGTGCTGGTCACCGGGCCTTCCGGTGCCGGCCGCTCCACCGCGATCAACGCGTTGGAGGATCTGGGATATGAGGCGATCGACAACCTGCCCCTGTCGCTGGTGCCCCGGCTGCTGGACGGGCCGCCGATTGCGCGGCCACTGGCCTTGGGGGTCGATGTGCGCAACCGGGATTTCAGCGCAACCGGAATGATCGAGCTGATCGACCGGTTGACGCGGGGGCCCGAAACCCAGCCCGAAGTGCTTTATCTCGATTGCAGCCCCGATACGCTCATCCGGCGCTATTCGGAAACGCGCCGCCGTCATCCTTTGTCACCGGCCGAACAGCCGGCGCTTGGCATCGCGCGCGAGATCGATCTTCTGGCCCCGGTCCGGACCAGGGCCGACGTGCTGATCGACACCTCGGAGATGTCGCCGCATGATCTGCGGGCCGAGATTGCACGATGGTTCGACAATGGCACGATGGCGCGGCTCGCGGTTTCGGTGCATTCCTTTTCCTACAAGCGCGGCGTGCCGCGCGGCGTGGACATGGTATTCGACTGCCGCTTCCTGCGGAATCCCTACTGGGACGAGACGCTGCGGCCGCTGAACGGGCAGGATGCCGAGGTTGCGGCCTATGTCGCGCAGGATCCGCGCTTTGCACCGTTCTTTGACCAGGTGCGGGATCTGATCGGCCTTGTCCTGCCTGCGCAACTGGAAGAAGGTCGAACCCATGTCGCAATCGCCTTCGGGTGTACCGGCGGCCAGCATCGCAGCGTCGCAATGGCCGAAAAACTTGCCGCAACCCTTGCAGAGGGCGGTTGGCAGGTGTCTAAACGTCACAGGGAATTGGAACGGCGGGGCGGAATTGTCCCCGGAACTGTGGCAGGTGAAAGGGCGTGATCGGCATCGTGATCGTCGCACATGGTGGTTTGGCGAGAGAGTATCTTGCCGCCGTCGAGCATGTGGTCGGCAGGCAGAAGGGCGTGGTCGCCATCGCGATTGAGGACGACCACGACCGCGCCGCCAAACAGGCCGAGATCTGCCGTGCGGCCGAGGCGGTTGATGAAGGTGATGGTGTCATCGTGGTGACCGACATGTTCGGCGGCTCTCCGTCAAACCTGTCGCTGATGGCCTGCATGCGCCCGAAGCGGCGGATCCTCTACGGGGCGAACCTGCCCATGCTGATCAAACTGGCCAAATCGCGCCGGCAGCCGGTGGCCACTGCGGTGGAAGCCGCGCTCGAGGCGGGGCGCAAGTATATAAACAGCATGGACATCGGCGGAGGGCAGGGCGGATGAGCATCACGCGCGAATTGCGGATCATCAACGAAAAGGGGCTGCATGCCCGCGCCAGCGCCCGGTTTGTCGAGGTGGTCGAGGCGCATGATGCAAGCGTCGAGGTTCGCCGCGACGGCATGAGCGTGTCGGGCGATTCGATCATGGGCCTGTTGATGCTGGGCGCGGCACGCGGCACCTCGATCGAGATCGAGACTGCCGGGCCGCAGGCCGAACAGCTGGCCACCGAGCTCGAGGCGCTGGTGGCCAATCGTTTCGGCGAGGATTTCTGACGCTCAGCGCGTCGGAACCGGAACCTCGCCGCGATAGTCGTAGAACCCGCGCCCGGTCTTGCGGCCCAGCCAGCCGGCTTCGACATATTTGGTCAGCAGCGGGCAGGGACGATACTTGGTGTCGGCAAGTCCGTCATGCAGCACGTTCATGATGGCAAGGCAGGTATCGAGGCCGATGAAATCCGCCAACTCAAGCGGGCCCATCGGATGATTTGCGCCAAGTTTCAAGGATTCGTCGATCGAGCGAACCGAGCCCACGCCTTCGTAAAGCGTATAGACCGCCTCGTTGATCATCGGCATCAGGATGCGGTTGACGATGAAGGCCGGGAAATCCTCGGCGCTTGCGGCCGTCTTTCCCAGCTTCTGCACCACGGCGTGCAGGGTGGTGTAGGTTTCCTCGTCGGTGGCAATGCCGCGGATCAGTTCCACCAGCTGCATCACCGGCACCGGGTTCATGAAGTGAAAGCCCATGAACTTTTCGGGGCGATCGGTGCGGCTGGCCAGTCGGGTGATCGAGATCGAGGAGGTGTTCGAGGTCAGGATCGTTTCGGGCTTCAGATGCGGCAGAAGATCCTCGAAGATCGCGGCCTTGACGCTTTCGCGTTCGGTCGCGGCCTCGATGATGAGGTCGCACTGGCCAAGCTCGGCAAGCGTGAGGGTCGTGCGGATCCGGCCGCGCGCGGCGGCGTGATCTTCGGCGGTGATCTTGCCGCGGCTGACCTGACGTTCCAGATTGCGATCGATCAGCGACAGGGCCGCATCCAGCGCCGCCTGCGAAATGTCCGTCAAAAGCACCTCGTACCCGGCCATGGCAAAGACATGGGCAATTCCATTGCCCATCTGACCGGCGCCAACGATACCTACCGAACGGATGTCCATCTGCGATCCCTCTTGCCTGTTCTGTCAGTTCCGAAGCCGGCGCGCCCGGCGGCCGGTGGTGAGGGCGGCCCGCCGGGACGGCGGACCCCCGGGATCAGACCTTTTCGGTCAGCTCTGGCAGGATCTGGAACAGATCCCCCACAAGGCCGTAATCGGCGACCTGGAAGATCGGCGCTTCCTCGTCCTTGTTGATGGCGACGATGATCTTGCTGTCCTTCATCCCGGCAAGATGCTGGATCGCGCCCGAAATGCCGACGGCGATATAGAGCATCGGCGCCACGACCTTGCCGGTCTGGCCAACCTGCCAGTCATTCGGGGCATAGCCCGAATCGACGGCGGCACGGCTTGCCCCGACGGCCGCGCCCAGCTTGTCGGCCAGCTTCTCGATCATCGCGAAGTTTTCTTCCGAACCGATCCCGCGCCCGCCGGAGACGACAATCCCGGCGCTGGTCAGTTCGGGCCGGTCCGAGGCCGCGACCTTGTCCTCGACCCATTCCGAAAGGCCCGGATCGCCGGCAGCAGAGACGGTTTCGACTGGTGCCGCGCCGCCTTCACCCGCCAGCTCGAAGCTGGTTGTGCGCAGCGTCGCCACCTTGATCGCATCGGCAGAGCGAACCCGTTGCACGGCATTGCCGGCATAGATCGTGCGCTCGAACGTGTCGGCGTCGATGATGGCGGTCACATCGCTGATGACCATCACGTCAAGAAGTGCCGCGACGCGGGGCAGAACGTTGCGCGCGCTGACGGTCGCGGGCGCGACGATGTGGCTGAAGCCCTGCGCCAGCCCGACCACGAGATCGGCCAGCGGTTCGGCCAGGCCCTTGCCATAGGCCGCATCATCCGCGCAAAGCACCTTGGTGACGCCCGCAAGCTTGGCGGCGGCTTCGGCAGCGCCGGCGCAACCCGCACCCGCGACCAGAACCGTGACATCCCCCAGCGCCTTTGCGCCGGTCAGGGCCTTGGCGGTGGCATCAAGCGCCAGATCAGCGCCGTTGACCTCTGCCAGAAGAAGAACAGCCATCAGATCACCCCCGCTTCGTCCTTGAGTTTCGAAATCAGCTCATCCACCGATCCGACCTTGATGCCAGCCTTGCGGCCTGCCGGTTCCACGGTGCTGACCACGGAAAGCCGCGGGGACACATCTACGCCGTAATCGGCGGCAGTCTTTTCCTCGAGCGGCTTCTTCTTGGCCTTCATGATGTTCGGAAGGCTGGCATAGCGCGGTTCGTTCAGGCGCAGGTCGGCGGTGATGATCGCGGGCAGCTTGACGCGGATGGTCTGCAGGCCGCCGTCCACCTCGCGGGTGACCACGGCATGATCGCCCTCGACCGCCACTTCCGAGGCATAGGTCGCCTGGCTCCAGCCCAGCAGCGCCGCCAGCATCTGTCCCGTGGCGTTCATGTCATTGTCGATCGCCTGCTTGCCGGCGATGACCAGCCCGGGCGCCTCCGCCTCGACCACGGCCTTGAGCAGCTTGGCCACCGCCAGCGGCTCGATGTCCTGGTGCACATCATCGGCGGCGACGATCAGGATGGCGCGGTCGGCGCCCATTGCCAGTGCCGTGCGAAGGGTTTCCTGCGCCTGCTTCACGCCGATCGACACGACCACGACTTCCGTCGCCGCGCCCTTTTCCTTGAGCCGGATCGCCTCTTCTACGGCGATCTCGTCGAAAGGGTTCATCGACATCTTGACGTTTGCAAGATCCACGCCGCTGCCGTCTGCCTTGACGCGAACCTTCACGTTGTAGTCAATCACCCGCTTCACGGGCACAAGAACCTTCATCGGCGGTTTCTCCCTTTTCTTCCCCACTGGGGCATTCCAAGCGTCCGAACTCTAGTTAGCGACTCGTTCGCGGGGGTGACAGTAGAAAAATGTCACCCCACCCCAACGACGCCGCGTCCTGTCAGAGCTTGAGCGCCAGACGCGGAGAGAGCACGTCAATCCCGAGCGCCTTGCCAACTGCGTGATAGGTCAGCTTGCCGGCATGGGTGTTCAGCCCGTTCAGCAGATGGGGGTCATCCTCGCAGGCCTGTTTCCAGCCCTTGTCGGCCAGGGACAGCATGAAGGGCATGGTGGCGTTGCCCAGGGCCAGGGTCGAGGTGCGGGCGACTGCGCCGGGCATGTTCGCGACGCAATAGTGCAGGATCCCGTCCACCTCGTAGATCGGGTCCTGATGCGTCGTCGCGCGCGAGGTTTCAAAGCAGCCGCCCTGATCGATGGCAACATCGACAATCGCGGCCCCCGGCTTCATGTCGGCGAGTTGCGCGCGGGTTACCAGCTTGGGCGCGGCGGCGCCCGGGATCAGAACGGCCCCGATCACCATGTCGGCCTCGGCCACCAGCTCTGCGGTGTTGCCGGCACTGGCATAGCGCGTCTTGAACTGGCCCGAAAACACATCGTCCAGGTAGCGCAGGCGCGGCAAAGACCGGTCCAGCACCGTGACATCCGCGCCCATGCCGGCCGCGACCCGCGCCGCATGGGTGCCCACGACCCCGCCACCGATCACCACGACCCGCGCGGGCGAAACCCCGGGCACACCGCCCAGCAGCACGCCGCGCCCGCCATTGGCCTTTTGCAGCGTCCAGGCTCCGACCTGCGGGGCAAGCCGGCCCGCAACCTCGGACATCGGCGCGAGAAGTGGCAGGCCGCCACTGGCATCCGTCACCGTTTCATAGGCGATGGCGGTGACGCCGCTGTCCAGCAGATCGCGGGTCTGTTCCGGATCGGGGGCGAGATGGAGATAGGTGAACAGGATCTGCCCATCCCGCAGGCGCTTGCGTTCAACCGCCTGTGGCTCCTTTACCTTGACGATCATCTCGGCCTCGTCAAAGACCGCTTCAGCAGTGTCGGCGAGGCGGGCTCCAGCTTCGACATAATCCTCGTCGGTAAATCCGGCACCGACGCCGGCACCACGTTCCACAATTACCTCGTGGCCGTGGGCCAGGGCCTCGCGCGCCGCATGGGGCGTGAGGCCGACCCGGAACTCCTGGGCCTTGATTTCCTTCGGGCAACCGATCTTCATGGGACGTCCTTCCTGTTGTCGGTTATTATTGCGCCATTATGCCGCAGGTGGCGGGCAAGAGGATTCTGATCGCAGATGGTCTGCGCGGGAATTCATGGTAAAAGCTGCGAACAAAATCGTATTGGCTCGAAGAAAGTTGCGCCGTCATGAACCTTGATGCCACAGACCGCCGGATTCTCTCTGTCCTGCAGAAGCAGGGGCGGATCTCGAACGCGGATCTTTCCGAACGCGTCAACCTGTCCGCCTCGGCCTGCCATCGCCGCGTTCAGCGGCTTGAGGCGGAGGGGTTCATCCGGGATTACGTGGCGCTGCTGGATCCGCGCAAGCTGGGCCGCCCCACGACGGTTTTCGTTGAAATAACACTGTCAGGGCAGGCGGATGACGTGCTTGACGCCTTCGAGCGCGAGGTCGCCCGCGTTCCCGATGTGCTCGAATGCCATCTGATGGCCGGCACGGCCGACTATCTGCTCAAGATCGTGGCCGAGGATACCGAGGATTTCGCCCGGATCCATCGGCAGTATCTGTCGCGTTTGCCCGGGGTCGCGCAGATGCAGTCGTCCTTCGCGTTGCGCACGGTCTGCAAGACCACCGCAATTCCGCTGTAGCAGGTTCCGGAAACGACAAACCCCCGAGGCCGGGCCACGGGGGTCATCATGGACGGCACGCCGCCTGTTCGCTGCCGGGAAGGCTTAAAGCATTCCTTCGCGCTGCGCTTTCTTGCGCGCGAGCTTGCGCGCACGGCGGACCGCTTCGGCTTTCTCACGGGCTTTCTTCTCGGACGGTTTCTCGAAATGCTGCTTGAGCTTCATTTCACGAAACACACCTTCACGCTGAAGCTTTTTCTTCAGCGCACGAAGCGCCTGATCGACGTTGTTGTCGCGAACACTTACCTGCATGTGGTTTTCACCACCTTCCTAAGTTAGAGTTACGAGTAAATCGCAGGACGTGGCCGTATAGCAAAGACGCACTAGCTTGTCTACCGTCCCGCCGAATGAATGGAGACCCGGATGCCGGATGCGAAGAAAACGGACGATCTCAGGGAGCGGCTGCTGGATGCGGCGCTTGTCCATGTGCCCTTCGACGGCTGGAGCGAGGCGACACTGCGGGCCGCCGCGGTCGATGCAGGGGTGGAACCGGGCCTGGTTCGGGCCCTGTTTCCGCGTGGCGCGCCCGATCTCGCGCTGGCCTATCACGAACGGGGTGACCTGGCGATGCTGGCGCGGCTGCGCAGTGAAGACCTGTCGGCCCTGCGGTTCCGGGACCGGGTGGCGGCGGCGGTGCGGCTGCGGATCGAGGTAATCGAGGACCGCGAGGCGGTGCGGCGCGGCGCAACGCTTTTTGCCCTGCCGCAGCATTCGGCAGATGGGGCCCGCGCGCTCTGGCGCACCGCCGACCGGATCTGGACGGCGCTGGGCGATACGTCCGACGATCTGAACTGGTATTCCAAGCGGGCGATCCTGTCGGGCGTCTATGGCTCGGCCGTGCTGTTCTGGCTGGGCGACGACAGCGTCGGCCATCAGGCGACCTGGGAGTTCATCGACCGCAGGATCGAGGATGTCATGCGTTTTGAGAAGCTGAAGGCAGGGATCGGCAAGAATGCCCTGCTTGCGCCGCTGATGGCGGGGCCGAACTGGCTTGCGCGTCAGGTGCGCGCGCCCGCACAATTCCCGCCCGCCGATTTGCCGGGTATATGGCGCGGGCAGATGCAGGAGTGATCATGAACCTACCCGAGACCATGCGCGCCGTGGAGATTTCATCCCCCGGCGGTCCCGAGGCGCTGCGCCTGTGCGAACGTCCCGTGCCGCGCCCGGGCCAAGGACAGATTCTGATCCGTGTGGCCTTTGCCGGGGTGAACCGGCCGGACGCATTGCAGCGGGCCGGGCTTTATGCGCCACCGGCCGGCGCCTCGGATCTGCCGGGTCTCGAGGCTTCCGGAACGGTCGTGGCCGTGGGCGAGGGTGTAGCGCGTTGGGAAGAGGGCGATCAGGTTTGCGCCTTGCTGCCCGGTGGTGGCTATGCCGAATATGTGGTGACGGCAGCGGAACATGCGTTGCCTCTTCCGCGCGGCATGGATCTGCGCGCCGCCGCCTGCGTTCCGGAAACCCATTTCACCGTCTGGTCCAATATCTTCATGCGGGCCGAGCTGCGGGCGGGCGAGCGGTTTCTGGTGCACGGAGGTTCCTCGGGGATCGGCACAACCGCGATTCAGCTGGCCCGTGCCTTCGGGGCCCGTGTCTTTGCAACGGCAGGCTCGGGCGAAAAATGCGCCGCCTGCGAACGTCTGGGCGCCGAACGGGCGATCAACTACCGGGACCAGGATTTCGTGGAGGTCATGCGCAATGAAGCCGGCGCGCATCTGATTCTCGATATGGTGGGCGGCAGCTATGTGGCGCGCAATCTGCGGGCGCTGGCGGACGAGGGGCGGCTGGTGCAGATCGCCTTCCTGCAGGGCGCCAAGGTCGAGCTGAACCTGGCCGAGATGATGACCCGGCGCCTTTCGATCACCGGATCAACCTTGCGCCCCCAGTCCGATCTGGCCAAGGCCCGTATCGCGCGCGAGCTTGAGGTGCAGGTCTGGCCGCTTCTGACGACGGGGCGTGTGGCGCCGGTCCTGGACAGCGAATTCCCGCTCGAGCGCGCGGCCGAGGCCCATGCCCGGATGGAAAGCTCGGAGCACATCGGCAAGATTGTCCTGAAGGTGGCCTAGTTTTTTTGCTTTGCACTGGCGCGGCCCGCGTCTATATAGCCCGGTGAATTCCCCGAAAACGAGGATGCGCGGAAAGGGGCGACCCGCCGCAGCCGTTTTCCCGGCGCGGGAAAGATATGCGAAGGAGTGATCCGATGAACAAGCCTCTGATGGCCAAGGCGACTGCGGTCTGGCTGGTGGACAACACGACCCTGTCCTTCAAGCAGATCGCGGATTTCTGCGGCATGCACGAGCTGGAAGTGCAGGGCATTGCCGATGGCGATGTCGCCGCCGGCGTCAAGGGCTTCGACCCGATCGCCAACAACCAGCTTGACCCGATCGAGATCGAAAAGGGTCAGGCCGATCCGATGTACCGGCTGCGGCTGAAGTTCAACGCCGCCGCCGTGGGCGAGGAGAAACGTCGTGGGCCGCGCTACACGCCGCTTTCCAAGCGTCAGGACCGCCCGGCGGCCATTCTCTGGCTGGTCAAATTCCATCCGGAGCTGTCGGACGGGCAGATCGGCAAGCTTGTGGGCACCACCAAGCCGACGATCCTGTCCATCCGGGAACGGACGCACTGGAACATCAACAACATCCAGCCGATCGATCCGGTCGCGCTGGGGCTTTGCCGTCAGTCCGAACTGGACACGGCCGTCCAGCAGGCCGCGAAAAAGCGCGCGACCGAGGGCGTCGTGATGTCGGATGACGAGCGCCGCAAACTTGTAAGCACCGAACAGTCACTGGGCATGGCGCCCGAGCCCAAGATGCCCTCGTCCATCGCCGGGTTCGAGAACTTCACGCTGGGTGACCGCAAGGAAGAAGACAAGAGCCCGGCCGATTTCAGCGATGCCGACAGCTTCTTCAACCTGCCTCAGGTTGACGAAGATGACGATGACGATGACGATCGCTGAGCATCCGCATCACTCCTGGCCGTGACCGGTTGCACGCGCGCAGGCGCAAGAATCCCGCCCCCTGGCGGGGTTCTTGCGTCTGGGCGCGAAGTTGTGCCGTGCTTTTGCTTGACCTCGGGCCGCAAAAGCCCCATGTGAGGCCAGACCAGACGTCCGCTGCCGCGTGAGCAGCCCGCGCCGCTTGCGCGAAAGTCGTCGGTGCGGCGCGATGCGCCACTTCCGGGTTCCCATGTCACGCAGGGGTCCTGCGGCCGCCAAGGTGCTGGCCGCGACCATGCTTGTCCTGTCCGGAGCGTCCGGCCGGGGCGTTCTCTTTTGGCGGCACGGGCCGCCTGCGAAAGGCCAGACATTGACTGATTTCCAAGCCCTCGGGCTCCACGCCAACCTTCTGAAAGCACTTGAACGTCAAGGGCTTACCATTCCAACGCCGATCCAGATCCAGGCGATCCCCCATGTGATGGAGGGGCGCGATCTCATGGGGTTGGCCCAGACCGGCACCGGCAAGACGGCAGCCTTTGGCCTGCCGCTGCTGCACCGCCTGATGCAGATCGGCAAGGCGCCGCAGCCCAGGACCGTGCGCGCGCTGATCCTTGCGCCAACGCGCGAGCTTGTGAACCAGATTGCCGACAATATCGGCAAGTTCGGCCACGGCAGCCATATCCGCACCACCGTTGTGGTGGGCGGCGCCTCGATCAACAAGCAGATGGAACGTCTGGCCCGCGGCACCGATGTTCTGGTTGCGACGCCCGGCCGGCTCCTGGACCTGCTGGAACGGCAGGCCCTGACATTGGCCGAAACCCGCTATCTGGTGCTGGACGAGGCCGACCAGATGCTTGATCTCGGCTTCATCCATGCCCTGCGCCGCATCGCGCGGCTGCTGCCGGAAAAGCGGCAGACGCTGTTGTTCTCGGCCACGATGCCCAAGCAGATGGAAGAACTTGCCACCACCTATCTGCGCGAGCCGGTGCGGGTGCAGGTTTCGCCGCCCGGCAAGGCTGCGGACAAGATCACCCAAGGCGTGCACTTCACGCCCCAGGGCGACAAGGCCACAGTCCTGCGCGGCTACCTGTCAGAACATGCCGATGAGCTGGCGCTGGTCTTTTCCCGCACCAAGCATGGCGCCGAAAAGCTGATGAAGCTGCTGGATCACTGGGGCTTTGCCGCGGGATCGATCCACGGCAACAAGAGCCAGGGCCAGCGCGAGCGCACGCTGCAGGCGTTCCGCAACGGCGATATCAAGGTGCTGGTGGCAACCGATGTCGCGGCGCGGGGGATCGATATCCCGGGTGTGCGGCATGTCTATAACTTCGATCTGCCGAACGTGCCTGAAAACTACGTGCACCGGATCGGCCGCACCGCCCGGGCCGGGGCCGAGGGGCGCGCCGTTGCCTTCTGTTCGCCCGCCGAAGTGGGCGAACTGCGCGCGATCGAAAAGCTGATGAAGATCGCGTTGCCGGTGGTGGGCGGAGAGCATATGGCCCAGATGCGCCATGAGCCTGCACAAAAACCCAAGGCCCCGCAGGGTCGTCGTCAAGGGGTCGGCCCTTCGGGGGCCGGTGCCGGGCAGAAATTCGGCGGGCGCAATCAGAGCCGGCCGCAGCGCCGTCGCAGCGCCGCTTGAAACTGACAGTCCGCGCGGGGAGGTTCCCGTGCGGACGCTTCTTTGCAGGCCGCAATGGCTGGTCCGGAACATGCTGCCTGCCGTCTGATCGTCGGGTGCGCATGGCGACCTTGCAGTATAGGGTCACGGCGGGATATCAGCCCGCATGGCCAAGCTTTATTTCCACTACTCGACCATGAACGCCGGCAAATCCACGATTCTGCTGCAGGCGGCGCATAATTACCGCGAACGGGGAATGGAACCCTACCTTCTCACCGCGCAACTTGACCATCGGGCGGGGGCGGGACGGATAGCATCACGAATCGGGATCGGTGAAACGGCGGACACATTTGCGCCGGGGGATGATCTGTTTCAGCGTCTGACCGCGCGGCTTTCCGCGAGTGCCTGCGCCTGTGTCTTTCTGGACGAGGCACAGTTTTTGGAACCCGATCAGGTCTGGCAACTGGCGCGGGCGGTGGACGATCTTGCTCTGCCGGTCATGTGCTATGGGTTGCGGGTCGATTTCCAGGGACGGCTTTTTCCCGGTTCGGCCGCGCTGCTGGCACTTGCGGATGAAATGCGCGAGGTTCGGACCATCTGTCATTGCGGCAAGAAGGCCACGATGGTGGTGCGCAAGGATGGCGACGGGCGGGTAGTGACGGATGGCGCCCAGGTTCAGATAGGTGGTAACGAAACCTATGTCTCGCTTTGCCGCCGGCACTGGCGTGAGGCGGTGGCTGGCAGCGACCCCTCGCTCAGATCGCGGTGTAACGGTTGAGCCTCTCGCGCAGCATTCCGGCCAGATGCAGGGTTTCGCGGCCGGCGCCGCGCCCCAGGGCGCGGTCGCGGCTGATTGTGCGGGCCGCATCGCGCAGCACCAGATCTTCCGCGGACTGGCCCAGGCTGGCAAGAAACTGTGCGACGTAGTCCAGCGAGGCTTGCCCCCCGGGCGCTTCCAGAGCCGCGAGCGCGCGGCTGAAGTCATCGCGCAGCGCAAGCGGATCGGGTGCCAGAGGTTCCACGGGAATGCTGCGCGGCCCGCTGGTGATGTCCGGAAGCTGTTCCAGAATCGCGGCCTGGAATGCCGCCAGCGAGGCAACCGGTTTGGCCAGAAATCCGTCTGCACCCGCGGCCATCGCCGGCCCCTGCAACGTGACGTCGCCCGAGGTGGCAAGCAGAACGGGCACCCTTGGCCGCGCCCGCGCAAGATCCCGGACCAGATCGATGCCCGACCCGTCGGGCAGGCCCATGTCCACCAGAACCGCCCCTGGACGATAGACGCCCAGATGCCGGTAGGCCGCCGCAAGGCAGTCTGCCCGCCGCAACCGGATCCCGGAATGCCGGCACAGAAGCCGCAGCGCCTCGCTTGCAAAGCGGCTGTCTTCGACGGCCAGCAGGGTGAGGCCCATCAGCGGCTTGTCACGTGTCGGGCGGCACGGCAGCGTGTTTGTCATCATCAGCGCGCCAAGATCATCTGTCATGGGAATCGCCTTTCCGCTTGGTCACGGCACATTTAACCTTGTTGAAGGTCAATGAATCGTTAACGTCGCCGGCGCCCTGCGTCCTTCGGTCCCTTGCGCGGCGCAGTCGCAGTGCCCATAACCGACGCAGGTTTCAGCGGAGCATGAGTCATGATCGGCCGTCTCAATCACGTTGCCATCGCCGTGCCCGACCTCGCGGCCGCGGCCGAACAGTATCGCGGCACGCTGGGCGCCGATGTAGGGCCGCCCCAGGATGAACCTGCGCACGGGGTGACGGTGATCTTCATTACCCTTCCGAACACCAAGATCGAACTTCTGCACCCGCTGGGCGACAACAGCCCGATTGCGGGATTTCTGGAAAAGAACCCCTCGGGCGGGATCCATCATATCTGCTATGAGGTCGAGGATATCCTCGCCGCGCGTGATCAGCTTATTGCAAAGGGCGCGCGTATCCTCGGTTCAGGCGAGCCGAAGATCGGCGCCCACGGCAAGCCGGTTCTTTTCCTTCACCCAAAGGATTTCACCGGCACGCTGGTGGAACTGGAGCAAATCTGAATGACCATTACCGGCGGTGCCGTTCTTTTCGCAGTCCTGTGGTTTCTCGTGCTTCTCGTGGTGCTTCCGCTGCGGCTTGTGTCGCAGGGCGAGGCCGGATCAGTCGTGCCGGGCACGCCCTCGTCGGCACCTTCGGATGCCCGTATCGCCCGCAAGATGAAGATCGCGACGTTGGTGACGATCGTTCTGTGGTGCATGATCGCCTCGATCATCGTCTGGGGGGGAATTACCATCCGCGATCTTGACTGGTTCGGACGGATGGCGCCGCTGCCGGACTGAGCCGGTGGAACAGATGGGTGAAGCTGGCCGCGCCCAGGACCGGAACAAACAGATTCACGATCGGAATGCTGAGCGGGGCGGCCATCATCGTGCCGGCAGCCCAGATTGTGAACCAGTTGGCCGCACGCAGATCCGAGGCGCCTCGGCGCCCAAGGCGGCGCATGGCGACCATCTGGAAATATTCGCGCCCCAGCAGGTAACCGTTGACGGCCCAGAAGACCGGCAGCGCCAACGGGCCGCTGAACAGATAGACGCCGCCGGCCAGGATGTTCACCCCCACAAGCAGCGCGAAATAATTGAACCCGTCGCGCAACTGGTCATAAAGCGGCACATCGGGGGCCTTGGCAAGGTGGGGATAATGCCTGTCCTCGACCGCCTGGGCCACATCGTCCAGGAAAAACCCGGTAAAGGCCGAGGCCACGGGCATCATCAGGATCGGCGACAGGGCAAGCATCACCAGAAGCGAACCCACCGAGAGAAGGGCAGACAGGCCTCCAAAGGGGCCGAGCAGCGGCAGATCGATCTGCGCCGGCACAAACCAGCCGATCAGCCCCAGGAGCAACGCATAGACCGCCACCAGCAGCGCCAGTGACAACCCGAGTCCCAGCCAGATCACCCGGCGAAAGCGCGGGTCGGACCATTGGCCCAGGGCGCGGAGCATGTCGATCAGGATCATTCCGTCATCCAGGTGGTGATCCGGGCCAGATCGGGGCGCGGGCGGTCCGGCGGGGCCGAGCGCTCGGTGCCGATATGGATCAGCCCGGCAACGAATTCATGGGGCTGCAGGCCCAGCCCTGCGGTGGCGAAGTCGCGATCCTGGCTGGCCCAGCCGGTCAGCCAGTTCGCGCCCCAGCCAGAAGCCAGCGCGGCATTCAGCAGCGCAAGGCAGACCGCGCCGGCGGACAGGATCTGTTCGATCTCGGGTATCTTGGGCGAGGGCTGCGGCGCGGCGATCACCGCCACCACCAGATCTGCATCGGCAAACTGTGCCGTCCCCTTGTCAATCTGCTCGGGTGCAAGGCCCAGCGACGCGCCCCGACTGCGGGCCAACGCGGCAAGCCGCGTCAGCGCGACCTTTTCCAGCACGATGAAGCGCCAGGGCTCCAGCTTGCCGTGGTCAGGGGTGCGGGCGGCCGCAGTCAGGATCTGCTCCAGCGCCGCGCGGTCCGGCACGGGCAGGGCCAGCGTCTTGGCCGGGCGCGACCGCCGCGTGAGGAGGAACTCGAGCGCGGCAGGATTGGGGGTGGGCATCAGTCTCTCCGGTCTGGTTCGGTGGTGTCGGGGGACGTTGCGAGGAACGTTTCGTAATCGCTCAGCAGCGCGTCGATCATGGCATCGAAGCGGGGGCCGGGCTGTCGCGCGGCAAGCGTTGCGGCCAATGGGTCGGGGGCGGTGGCGGCACTGCCGGAAAGCTCTTCCAGCACGGCATGGCCGCAGAAAGGCACGTGCACCTCCGAATAGCCGCCTTCGTGCACAAGGCACAGCCGGCCATCGCACAGACGTTCTGCAGCCTTCATGATGCGTCGCGTCATCTCGCGGAAGGTGTCGGCAGTGGCCAGCGTCCGGCCCAGCGGGTCAACGGCCGAGGCATCATAGCCGCAGGCAACGATGATCACATCCGGAGCAAAGTGCTTTAGTGCCGGCAGAACCAGACGATCAAAGGCGGCAAGAAAACCTGCGTGCCCTGTACCAGGCGGCAGCGGGATGTTCAGGTTCGTGCCGAACCCCGTTCCTTCGCCGCGCGCCTCGATACTGCCGGTATCCAGGGGATAGTTCGCCTCCTGGTGCAGCGAGATGCACAGCACGTCCGGGTCGCGATAATAGATCGCCTCGGTGCCGTTGCCATGATGCACGTCCCAGTCCACCACTGCAAAGCGGCGGGCCAGCCCTTCGGCACGGGCGGCCTCGATGGCGACGGCGATATTGGCCAAAAGGCAGAAACCGTTCGGGTAATCGGGCAGGCAGTGATGCCCTGGCGGCCGCGACAGCGCATAGGCGTTCTGCACCTCGCCCCGAAGAACGGCGCGCAATGCCGCCTGGGCCAACCCGGCCGAGAGGGCGGCAAGTTCATACCCGCCCGGCCCGAACGGTGCGCGCGGACCCAGTTCTCCGCCGCCGGCATCCGACAAGGCGCGGAACCGTGCAAGGTAGCTTTCGGGATGGACCCGCCCAAGGTCGGTGTCCGAGGCCGGTGCGGCGCCGCGCACGTCCAGATCCCGGATCAGGCCGGTGGCCTCGATCAGGTTCTTCAGCCGGCGCTTGGTTTCAGGGTTTTCGGGCAAGCCGCCTGCGGCGATCGGCTGAACCAGTCCGCCCACCGGAAGGGTGAAGGCATAGTTGCCGCCGCCGTGCCAGAAGCAGCGTTCATCCCAGAAAAATCCTGTTGCCATTTCGCCTCCGGCTTGTGCCCGCGATTGTTTCGCGCCAGCCTAAGGAAGCCGAGCGCCCTTGACCAGTCCGGACCGTCGCGATGCCCACGCCTGACCTTCGCCATCTTGTCCAGCCTTCGGGGCAGATTGCGGTGCGGGTCACCCCGAGGGCTGCGCGCAACCTGGTGCGGATTGACGAGGTGGGGATGATCCGCGTCCAGGTAACCTGTGCCCCAGAGGACGGAAAGGCCAACCGTGCGGTCACCCGCCTGTTGGCCGACGCCCTTGGGGTGGCGCCAGGCCGGCTGGAACTGCTGCGCGGCGCGAAACATCGCGACAAGCTGTTTCGCCTGCTGTAAGGGGGCACAGGAACAGCAGGCCGTTTTCCTTCGTTGTGCCCCGCATCTTGACGGTGGCGCGGAAAGCCGGTTTCAGCCCTCGCGGCGCGGGGTCAGGCGATAGACGCCCTCGGGCAGGTTCAGTGCCGCCGCAAGCTCGCGCACCTGGGCGTTTGAAAGGGTGATGCGGACGACCTCATCCTTGCGCGGGTCGTATTGTTCAACGGTCACACATTCCTCGAAGGCCTGCAGGATCACGTCTTCCTGCAGGGGGGCAGCCCCTTCATCGACGAGGGTGATGACAGTCGCGTCAAAATCGTGCTCGATGCTAAACATGGCCCCAGCATGGGCCGGGATGCGCGCTTTGAAAAGCCCCCACATGCTGCACACACATGGCGTTGACGCGAGTTTGAGTGCGCCGGGGCTTTTCCGTGCAGGAGGGCGTGCTAGAAACGGGTGATCAACAAGGCATGAGGCAGATGATGATCCGGGGCATGGCGCTCGTTCTGGTGGGGATACTTGCGGGCTGTGCGCCGCTGCCGGTGGCAGTGCCTGCGCCTGCACCATCGACGCGTCCCGTGCCGGTGGCGCAACCCGAGCCGGTGCAGCGGCTTGACGCGGAAACGGCCGCGCGCAATTTCACCGCCGTCGTCGCCCGGATGGAACCTGTAGCCGAGCGGGAATGCCTGGCGCGCACGCGCAACGTTGATTGCGACTTCCTGATCACGGTGGATCGCACGCCGGGCGCGCCAGCCAACGCCTTTCAGACGCTGGATCGCAACGGGCGTCCCGTCATCGGTTTCACGCTGGCGCTGATCGCCGAGGCGCGCAACCAGGACGAGCTTGCCTTCATCCTTGGCCATGAGGCCGCCCATCACATCGCCGGCCATATACCCAGAACGCAGCAGTCGGCGGTGACGGGCGCCATGATCCTTGGCACGCTTGCCTCGCTTGGCGGTGCCTCGCCCGAGGCCGTGCGCGATTTCGAACGCGCCGGCGCAACCATCGGCGCCCGAAGCTACAGCCGCGAATTCGAGCTTGAAGCTGATGCACTCGGGACGATTCTTGCCTGGCGGGCGGGCTACGATCCCGAACGCGGCGCGGAATTCTTCAGCCGCATCCCCGATCCCGGCAACCGCTTCCTGGGCACCCATCCGCCGAATGCGCAGCGGGCCGAGGTGGTGCGGCGCACGGTGGCTCAACTGCGCTGACTTGATCTGGATCATGGCCCGTCCGTCGCTGCGGCCGCACCCTTGGGCAAATGCGGATGACGGAGGATGACAATGTTCGGATTGACCAAGCTTGATCTTCACGCGGGCCTTGTGAACCGGATGGGCGACGTGCTGGGTGCCGATCTTGGGGTGGCGCTGGTCGAGGGGCGGCTGAGCGGCCAGGAACTGCGCGGCGCGGTGCTGCGCTGCTGTGGTTGCGGCAGCGAAAGCGCTTGCGATCGCTGGCTCGAGGATCATCGCGCAGGTGCAGAGGCCGCACCCGCCTATTGCCGCAATGAAGCCCTGTTCGAGCGCCTGAAGCCCTGACCCACGTCTTTCCGGCTGGTTCTGTGCCCAGGGAGGCCATATGACCTCCCCAATGCGCCAGTTCGACAACATCATCAGCGATCGGGGTTCGCGCTATGCGATGAGCGGCGGCCCTGTAACCGGCCGCTCCGGCGTTCAGGCCTTTCTGAAGGCGCTTCTGCGCGACAAGCGCTTCGCCAGGGCCACGCATAATACCTGGGCCGTGCTGCTTGAGGCAGACGGGCAGATCACGCCGCTGAAGGGCGACGATGGCGAGGCGGGTGCGGGTGCCGTGATCCTGCGGATGCTCGAGCGCGACTCCGTGACCAATCATCTGATCGTGGTGACCCGCTGGTACGGCGGGGTGCGGTTGGGTGGCGACCGTTTCCGCCATGTGCAGGAGGCCGTTCGGCATTATCTCGGCCACATCGGCTGAGGCCGAGCTGCCGCAAGGTCCGTTCGACGCCGGCCAGGTTCCGCGCATCGGCTTGCCGAGACGGAACATAGCCGCGGGCGAGGGGTTGACTGGCATGACTTCGAAACGACGGAGAACAACATGCAAACCTCTGGCCAAAGCCTGATTTCATCGAACGACGTGAACGGAACCAACGTCTACAGCCCTGCGGGCGACAAGTTGGGCCATATCGATCATCTGATGATCGACAAGGTGTCCGGCAAGGTAACCTATGCCGTGATGGGCTTCGGCGGTTTCCTGGGGATGGGCGAAGATCATTACCCGATCCCATGGGGCAAGCTGCGCTACGACATCACCCAGGACGGATATGTGACGGATCTGACGCAAGAGCAGCTCGAAGGCGCGCCGGCCCGCGACGCGGACTGGTATCGCAACCGCGACTGGGAAGAGCGGACACATCGCCACTATGGGGTTCATCCCTACTGGATGTAGTCCTTCGCAAGAATGCGCGTGCGCCCCGGGTGGGGCGCGCGCGACATTCGCTTGCCTCGGAGGGATTCGCTGCGCTTCTGGGCGAGGCGCGGGCGCCCTTCGAGGTGATCGTGCTGGGCAGCCCGCCCGTCCTGCCGGTTGTCGATACGCGCTATATCGCGCCGCTGGCGGATGCGGTGGTGCTGGTGGTCCGTGCCGGCGAGAGGGCGCAGGGCGATCTGCGCCAGAGCGTTGCACAACTGCAGGAGGCGATGCGCCCCGGAGCGGCATTGTGCCTTGCCCTGAATCAGGAGGACGAGTCGGCCCGCAGGTCGCGGTATTATGCCGAGAATACGGCGGAGACTTCGCGCGGCTTGCGGTTCGGGCGATGGGTCTGGCGCGGCCGCCGGGGAACGTCTGTGCCTCTGCGCCCGCCCGGCGAATGAACCCGGCCAGTCAGGAAGCCCGCCGTCTCACGAGGTCTCACGAGGGGCCGCCAGCTGACGGAGGCCGGGGCGGAGCCCGCAGCCACGCGCGACTGATGGCCGGCGCCGCGCAGAACTGCGGAAATCACGATTTCACCCACGCGGCCGGGCTTTTCGGCGCGAATGCCCCGGCACACCCAGTGGCAACAAGACGATCGGCGTCATGATCTTCGCCCTGCAATACGAAGGAAACTCGCCCGCAGCGGCGGCAATGGCGGTGCTCTCCGACGATGCGGGTGATCATGGCGACGAGTTGGGCCTTGAGGAGGCCTGCCCGCAGACAATAGGTTGATAGCCCTGCCGCGATGTCTTTGATGGCGAGAGTTCTGATCCCGCTCAGACGAGACGGCCCCAAAGATCATATTCGCCTGCCTCTTCAACCTCGACCGTCACGATCTGTCCGACACTCAGCGCCTCGAATGCTTCGTCGATGAACAGGTTTCCGTCGATTTCCGGCGCATCCGCCTTGGTGCGGCAGGTCGCACCCTCGGCATCGATGGCGTCGATGATGACGTCCATCCGCAGCCCGACCTTGGCGGCGAGCTTTGCCTCGGAAATCGCCTGCGCCTTTTCCATGAAGCGTTCCCAGCGGTCCTGCTTGACCTCTTCGGGCACGTGGCCGGGCAAGGCGTTCGACCGCGCCCCGGCGACGTTTTCGTATTTGAAGCAGCCGACGCGGTCCAGCTGCGCCTCATCCAGCCAGTCGAGCAGGGTCTGGAATTCTTCCTCCGTCTCACCGGGATAGCCGACGATGAAGGTCGACCGCAGCGTGATATCGGGGCAGTCGGCGCGCCAGCGGGCGATTTCGTCCAGCGTCCGCGCCGCCGCCGCCGGCCGCGCCATCCGTTTCAGAACATCGGGGTGCGCGTGCTGGAAGGGGATGTCGAGATAGGGCAGCACCAGACCGTCGGCCATCAGCGGGATCAGGTCGCGCACATGCGGGTAGGGGTAGACATAATGCAGCCGCACCCAGGCGCCGAGTTGCCCGAGTTCGCGCGCCAGATCGGTGATATGCGTCCGAACCTCGCCGCCCTTCCACGGGTGAAGGTCATGCTTGCGGTCGACGCCGTAGGCAGAGGTGTCCTGAGAGATCACCAGCAGTTCGCGCACCCCGTTCTGCACCAGCTTTTCCGCCTCGCGCAGGACGGCATGGACAGGGCGGCTGACCAGACGCCCGCGCATGTCGGGGATGATGCAGAACTTGCACTTGTGGTTGCAGCCTTCGGAAATCTTCAGATAGCTGTAATGGCGCGGCGTCAGGCTGACGCCCGAGGCCGGCAGCAGGTCGATGAACGGGTCGGGGCTGGGCGGAACCGCCCCATGCACCGCATCCAGCACCTGTTCATATTGATGCGGCCCGGTCACCGCCAGCACCCGGGGATGCGCGCCGGTGATATAGTCGGGCTCGGCCCCCAGGCAGCCGGTGACGATGACGCGGCCGTTTTCGCGCAGCGCCTCGCCGATGGCCTCCAGGCTTTCGGCCTTGGCACTGTCGAGGAAACCGCAGGTGTTCACGATCACCGCATCCGCCCCCGCATAATCGGGGCTGATCGCGTAACCCTCGGCCCGCAGGCGCGTCAGGATGCGTTCGCTGTCCACCAATGCCTTGGGGCAGCCAAGGCTGACCATGCCGATGGTCGGCTGGCCCGAACGCGCACTGTCGCGGCGGGTCGTGTCAAAGACCGGCGCGGGCGCCAGATCGGGGCGGAGGTTGGGCGGGTTCGTGGACATGCGCCGCATATAGCCGAGCCCGCCCCCGCCGGGAAGAGGGTGCGGCCTGCTCATCCCGTCTCCGTGAAGGGCCGGCTTTGCCAGCCAGAAGGCCCTGATCCATGACGATGGCGCAGTGGCGACTAACGGGGTCGAGAATTGCTCGGCAGCAGGTCCGGACCCGGCTCGGCGCGTCGAGGTGCATGAAAAACATTTGCATGGATGGATGAAATACAATTTAAAGTTGTGCAAATCGGATCGGGTCCAGGAGGGCAGGAATGGTTGGTTCTTCCAGTGCGGCTGATGCAGAGGTCCTCGAACGTCGGAAAGAGGTTCGACAATCCGGCTGGCAGGCCTGTATGAAAGACGGCACTGTGCCGCAGATGCCCTGTTCCCTGGGCCTGCGGGAGAACCTGATGATGATCACGCCAGTCTTGCTTTGCGGTGGGTCGGGGACACGGCTTTGGCCCGTCTCGCGCAAAAGCTATCCCAAGCAGTTCACACGTCTGATCGGAAACCAGAGCCTGTTCCAGGCGTCGGCGCAACGGCTTGCCAGCGTGGGTTTCGGCGCGCCGGTCGTTGTTACCGGCAGCGATTTCCGCTTTGTCGTGGGTGAACAGCTGCTCGAGGCCGGGGTGGATCCGGGGACGATTCTCATCGAGCCCTCGGCGCGCAACACCGGTCCCGCCATTCTGGCCGCGGCGCTGCACATGTCCCGGACGGACCCCGATGCGTTGATGCTGGTTGCGCCTTCGGACCATGTCATGCCCGACCCGGAGGCCTTTCGTGCGGCGGTGGCGACAGCTGTTCCCGCTGCCCGGGCGGGGCGGATCGTCACCTTCGGCATCCGGCCCACCCATGCCGAAACCGGCTATGGCTGGCTTGAACTTGGCGAGGATCCGGCGCCCGGTTCCCCGGTGCCGCTGCGCCGTTTCGTGGAAAAGCCGGATGCGGCGCAGGCCGCTGCGATGCTGGCGGCAGGCAGCTATCTTTGGAACGCGGGGATATTCCTGTTCTCGGCTCGGGTCCTGTTGGAGGCCTTCGAGGCCCATTGTCCTGCACTGCTGGAACCGGTCGCGGCCGCCGTCGAGCGCGCGCGCCCGGATCTTGGCTTCCTGCGCCTTGACCCCGACGCCTGGGCGGGGGCCGAAGATATCTCGATCGACTATGCGGTGATGGAGCGGGCAGGCAACCTGTCGGTGGTGCCCTTCAGTGGTGGCTGGTCGGACTTGGGCGGCTGGGACGCGATCTGGCGCGAGATGTCGCCAGATGCCGACGGCATGGCCGTCTTGGGTCCGGTGACGGCCATCGATTGCAGGAACAGCCTGCTTCGGTCCGAGTCGGAAGGGCTGGAACTGGTGGGCATCGGCCTGCGCGACATGATCGCCGTGGCGATGCCCGATGCGGTGTTGATCGCAGACCGCTCCCGGGGCCAGGAGGTCAAGCTGGCTGTTACGGCGCTGCGCGAAAAGGGCGCGCGCCAAGCCGAGGCGTTTGCGCGCGACCACCGACCTTGGGGGTGGTTCGAAACCCTTGCCGCCGCCGACCGGTTCCAGGTCAAGCGGATCGTGGTGCGTCCGGGCGGGGTGCTGAGCCTGCAAAGCCACATGCACCGTTCCGAACACTGGGTGGTTGTCTGCGGGACAGCGCGGATCACCCTGAACGGCGAAGAACGCCTGCTGAGCGAAAACGAATCGGTCTATATCCCCCTGGGCGCGGTGCATCGCCTGGAAAATCCCGGCAAGCTGCCAATGGTGCTGATCGAGGTGCAGACCGGCAGCTATCTGGGCGAGGATGACATCACGCGGTACGAGGATGTCTATGCACGTCCCTGAAGCGCCCCCGGGGCAGGGAAAACGCGCGCTGATTACCGGTGTCACCGGTCAGGATGGGGCCTATCTGGCCGAGCTGCTGCTGCAGAAGGGTTATGAGGTTCACGGCGTCAAGCGGCGTGCTTCGTCGTTCAACTCGGCCAGGATCGACCATCTTTATCAGGATCCGCACGAACCCGATGTGCGGTTTCGCCTGCATTACGGCGACATGACCGACAGCACCAACCTGATCCGGCTGGTGCAGGAGGTGCAGCCGCACGAGATCTATAACCTTGCCGCGCAGTCCCATGTCCAGGTGTCGTTCGAGACGCCGGAATATACCGCCAATGCCGACGGGCTGGGCACGCTGCGGCTTCTGGAGGCGCTGCGGATCCTCAAGCTCGAGGGGCAGACGCGCTTCTACCAGGCCTCAACCTCCGAGCTGTACGGAATGGTGCAGGCGGTGCCGCAATGCGAAACGACGCCATTCTATCCCCGCTCGCCCTATGCGGTGGCCAAGCTTTACGCCTACTGGATCACCGTGAACTACCGCGAAGCCTATGGCATGCACGCCTCCAACGGGATCCTGTTCAACCACGAAAGTCCCTTGCGGGGCGAAACCTTCGTGACGCGCAAGATCACCCGTGCCGTGGCGGCCATCAGCCTGGGATTTCAGGAGCGGCTTTATCTGGGCAATCTGGATGCCCGCCGCGACTGGGGACATGCGCGCGACTATGTCGAGGGGATGTGGCGCATCGTTCAGCAGGATCAGCCCGATGACTATGTCCTGGCGACCGGCGAAAGCGAAAGCGTGCGCGCCTTTGTCGAAGCGGCCTTTGCCGTCGTGGGCATGGCGATCGAATGGCGTGGCAGCGGGGTGGAGGAACGCGGCCTTGACGCCACGACCGGGCGGGTTCTGGTGGAGGTGGATCCGCGCTATTTCCGCCCGACCGAGGTTGACCTGCTGGTCGGAGATGCAAGCAAGGCACGCAAACGGTTGGGATGGGAGCCAAGCGCGACCCTGCCATCGCTGATCGCGGAAATGGTCGCCAGTGATCTGGACGCGGTTCGGCAGGAGGCTGCGCGCCGGGACCGGTTCGAATGACCTTCGATCTGACCGGCAAGCGGATCTGGGTTGCCGGGCACCGCGGCATGGTCGGGGCAGCACTGGTGCGGCGGCTGGCGCGCGAAGAGGTCACCCTGCTGACGGCGACCCGCGCGGACTGCGATCTGACCGATCCTGCGGCGGTCCGGGGCTGGATAGGCCGCGAACGTCCGCAAGTGGTTTTTCTTGCCGCCGCCCGGGTGGGGGGGATCCTTGCCAACGCGACGCGGCCTGCCGATTTTCTCTATGACAACCTGATGATCGCGGCGAACGTGATCCACGCGGCCCACGCATCAGGGGTGGAAAAGCTGTTGTTTCTCGGCTCGTCCTGCATCTATCCGCGGCTTGCGCCGCAGCCGATCCCGGAAAGCGCGCTTCTGACCGGCCCGCTTGAACCGACCAACGAAGCCTATGCGATCGCCAAGATCGCCGGCATCAAGCTGTGTGAAAGCTATCGGCGGCAGCATGGGGCGGATTTCATCTCGGCGCAGCCCACGAATCTTTATGGCCCCGGGGACAATTACGACCCGGACAGCAGCCATGTTCTTGCGGCCCTGCTGCGGCGGTTTCACGAAGCGCTAATCTCGGGCGCAAGCGAGGTGACCATCTGGGGCAGCGGAACGCCGCTGCGCGAGTTCCTGCATGTCGATGACCTTGCCGATGCGTTGGTGTTCCTGATGCGCCACTATTCCGGCGCGGTGCCGGTGAACATCGGCTCGGGGCATGAAGTGTCGATCCGGGAACTTGCCGGGATCATCGCGCGGATCGTGGGCTGCGAGGCGCGGCTGCGGTTCGACACAAGCAGGCCTGACGGAACGCCGCGCAAGCGCCTTGATTGCAGCCTGATCGAGGGGTTGGGCTGGTCCGGGGCGCGCGGGCTTGAGGTGGGGATCGCGCAGACATATGCCGCCTGGCGGGCAAAAGAATGCGGCTGCTGATCCTTGGCCTGAACTACGCGCCCGAGATGATCGGCATTGGCCGCTATACCGCCGACATGGCTGAAGGAATGGCCCGCCGGGGGCACGAGGTGCAGGTGGTCACGGCGCAGCCCTATTATCCCGGCTGGAAGGTGTTCCAGGGGTATCCCCGCTGGCGATACAGCCAAAGCGACGGCGGCGGCCTGCGCATCTTGCGCTGTCCGCTGTATGTTCCGGCGCGGCCCAGCGGCGCGCGTCGCCTGTTGCACCATGCAAGCTTCGCGGCAGCGGCCCTGCCGGCCCTTGTGGGGGCCATCCTGCGCCGGCGGCCCGATCTGGTTCTGGTGATCGCGCCGTCGCTGATCTCGGCCCTGCCCGGGATTCTGATGGCGCGGCTGGCAGGGGCGCGGACCTGGCTGCATGTGCAGGACCTTGAGGTCGATGCGGCCTTTGCGACAGGCTTGCTTCCCGGAAACGGCTGGATCGCGCGGCTGGCGCGCGGCTATGAAGGCTGGATCCTGCGGCGCTTCGACAGGGTCAGCACCATCTCCGTGCCCATGTTGCATCGGTTGCAGGCCAAGGGTGTGGCGCCGGATCGGCTGCGAGAGCTTCGGAACTGGGCAGATCTTGCAACTGTCACACCTCAGCCCCGCGACCAGAGCCTTGCGCAGTCGCTGGGGGTCGGAACCCGGTACGTGGCGCTCTACTCTGGCAACATCGCCAACAAGCAGGGGCTGGAGCTCCTTGCCGATGCGGCGCAGCGGCTTGGCGACTGCGTGGATCTGACCTTCTTGGTCTGCGGCGACGGCCCCTTCCTGCCCCGGTTGAAGCACCTGTGCCAAGGTCTGAACGTCGTGTTCCAGCCGCTGCAGCCGAAGGATCGTCTGGGGGTCCTGTTGTCGCTGGCAACGGTGCATCTGCTGCCGCAAAGCGCGGGCGCTGCCGATCTTGTGCTGCCTTCGAAGCTGACCAACATGCTGGCTTCGGGCCGGCCGGTGGTGGCAACGGCTGCGCCCGGAACTGCCCTTGCCTCCGAGGTGAGCGGCTGTGGCCTTCTTGCCGCGCCCGGAGACCCGGAGGGCTTTGCGCAGGCCATACGCGATCTGGTCATGGATCCAGCGCTCTGCGCCCGGCTGGGCAAGGCGGCGCGTGCCCGAGCCGAGGAGCGCTGGGATGGTGTGCGCCTTCTGGACAGCTTCGAAGCGGATGCCGAAGCGCTTCTTGCCCAACATGCGCCAGAGGCGGGAGGGCGGTCGTGGCAGGGCCAGGGGCACTGACAATCGCCTGTGGCCTTCTGGTCGCATGGCACATCGGGCTCGGCTCTGATCCGTTCATGCTGGCAGTGATGGCCCTGATCTCGATGCTCGGGTTCTATCGGCTGGTGGCGGGGCGACTGTGGTTCGGTGATCTGCTGGTGGCGGGGGGCGCGCTATACTCCGGGTTCCTGCCCCTGATCATCAAGGGCGCGCTGGGACAGCCGCTGCAAACGAACCTGCACCACCCGCAGGAAGCCGCGGGCGTCATGCTGTCGGGTTTTCTGGTGCTCTGGTGCCTGGCGGCTGCGGCGCGGACTGTCGCGCGTGGCCGTGCCCGGTTTCCCTTGACGGATTGTTACGAAAACCCCGAGCTGCAGGGCCGCCTGTTCCTGCCGCTGCTCGGGTCGGGGCTTCTGATTCTTGGCCTTCATGTGGCGCTGAGGCCCAGAATGGTTGACGCGGTGCTGCAGCAGGGGCCGGGGTTTGGCGGCTTTGGCAGCTTTACCTTCCTGCTGATCCTTGCCCTGGCGCTTGGGGTGTCGCGGACGATGCGCGGGCAGGGCGGGCGGGCGGTGCTGGCTGCGGCGGGGGCCGCGTTGTTGCTGATGGCGCTTGCCAGCAACACGCGGCGCGAATTCGCGGAATTCGTGCTGGTTCTTGCGGCGGGGCTGTTGATCTATCGCCAGCGTCCCGGCTTGCCAATGGCGATTGGCGCTGCGGTGGCCGGGGCGGTTCTTCTGCTTTATGTGGCGCCGCTGATTCATCTGATGCGCGGGCAGACCGCCGGGCTGGGCCTCGTCGGTCGGCTGGAGCTTGCCTTTAACATCCTTGTGGACCATCGGTTCAGCCCCGGCGCCCTGCGGCTGGCCGAGGCCCAGTTCCTGACAGGCTTTGGCTATGCCTGGTCGGAAAACGGCAGCTATATCTGGCCCAGCACCCGCAGCCTTGACCGTTTCATGCTGATCCTGCCCATTGATCAGGTGCTGCGGGGATTGGCGCAGAACGGGCCGATCGGCCTGACGCCTTTTCTGCGGGAAATCGCGGAAGGGGTTCTGCCTTCGCTCTTCATCCAGAAAACCAACGCGGTCGGCGCGGATCTGGTCGCCTGGGAACACGGGATCCGGCAATACGGAAACGCGGCCCGGCCGGTCATCGGCTTTACCGCCAGCGCGCTGGCGGCGGCGGGGATGTGGGGCGTGGTGCTGCTGCCGGTTCTGATCGCCTTTCCGCTGATGCTGACCGGTAACCTGATCTTCGGGCCGCTTGCGCATCGGGCGATCGGCATCTTCCTGTTGGCCCAAGGATGGATCCTGCCAGAGATGACCTTTGATGCCCTGGCGGTTTTTGCGTTGCGCCCGTTCGTGTTGATGCTGATCGTCCTGTGGCTTCTGGCGCGGCGTGGCCCCCAGAGGCTTCGGGTCCCGCAAAGCGCCGGGGCGTGAAATGGGCGCGCTTGGCCGCAACATGACCGCGCAGGGGTACAGCCAGGGGGTCACGCTTGCCGTTCAACTGGGCAGCGTGCCGCTGCTGATCGGGGCCTGGGGGCTTGAGCGTTATGGCGTCTGGTTGCTGCTGACGGCAGTGCCCGCCTACCTTGCCTTCTGCGACTTCGGGTTCACCTTCGTCGCCAAGAACGAGATGTCGATGCAGGTTGCCCGCGGAGACCGCGACGGGGCGCAGCGCGTCTATCAAAGCGTTTTCCTGCTGCTTCTGCTGGTGTCCGGGGCGCTGCTGGCGGCGCTTCTGCCGCTGGTCTGGTTGTTGCCGCTTGCCGCCCTGTTCAACCTGGGCGCAGACTCCGAAGCCACGGCCCGGCAGGTTCTGACGCTTCAGATCGGCGGGGTGTTGCTTTACCAGTTCTTCCTTCTGTCCTGCGCCGGATTGCGCTGCGAAGGGCGTGCGGCAACCGAAGCGGGCCTTGCCGCCACGGCACGGCTGGCCGAGGCGGCGGCGGTTCTGACGGCGGCGCTGACCGGGGCGGGGCTTGTCCCGGCGGCAGTTGCGGGCTTTCTTGCCCGCGTGGGCGCTCTGGTGGTGACACGGCTTTGGCTCCGGCAGGTGGCGCCTTGGCTTCGGCTGGGGGTCCGTCAGGCGCAGGCCGAACAGTTGCGCGCCCTTGCCGGCCCTTCGCTGAGCTATATGGCGGTGCCGCTGGGGCATGCGCTTCTGCTGCACGCCCCGGTGATCCTGCTGGGGGCAGTGGCCCAGCCCGCGGTGATTGCGCTTTATTCGGTGACCCGGACCGTCGCGCGGCTGGGAATCGCCGGGGGCAACATGCTGGTGCAGGCCTTCACACCCGAATACAGCCGCGCCTTCGGGCAAAGGGATGCAGCGCGCTTTCAGACGCTGACGCGGCGGCACCTGCAGGCCGCCTTTGCCGGGACCGCGCTCTATCTTTTCCTTGCGCCGGTGGTGCTTCCGGCGGGCGTGGCCTATCTGTCGCGGGGCACGCTTGTTGCCGAGCCGTGGCTTGCCGGCCTTCTGGTTGCGGCGGTGGTGGCCGAGATCGGCTGGACGACCGCCTTTTCAGCAGTGGCGGCCGTCAACGCCCATCGTCATGTTGCGCGGTGGTTTCTGACCGCGGCACTGCTGGCGATGGCCATCGCCGTCGTTGATCCGCAGCCCGTCCGACTGGCCCTGCTGGTTCTGGTGGCGCATATGGCCACCGTCCTTCCGGCGGTTGTTGCGTTGCGCAGCACGGGCCGCGGGCTGACGCCTGACCGAGGGTTGCGGATCCTGTTCCTTGCCCTTTCGACCTATTCCGGAACCGGCGGTCTGCAACGCTTCAACCAGAGACTGGTCACCAGCCTGATGCGTCAGGCCGAAGCCGAGGCCTGGCATCTGCGCCTGTTTCTGCGTGGCGACAGGGCAGAGGACATCCCCCCGCATCTGCGCCCCCTGGCGCGGACCCTGCGTCCGGGCACGCTCCTGACCTTCCTTGCCTGCGCGGCAAAAAGCGATGTGCTTCTGATCGGTCATGTCAACCTTCTGCCGCTGGCCTGGCTTGCCAAGCGCCTGCGCCCGGGTCTTCGGCTGGTTCTGTTCGCCCACGGCGTCGAGGTCTGGGGCGAACCCGCCTTTCGCCGCCGGCGCTTCGGCGAAGGCCTCATGCTGCGCAGCGTGACCCATATTGCGGCCGTAAGCCACCACACCGCTGGGCGCATGGCCCAGGCCTATGGGCTGGCGCCGGGCCGGTTCCGGATCTTCCCCAATACGATCGATCTGCCTGATGTCCCGAGGCCGGAAAAGGAAGGCCGCGACGGCTTCCTGACGGTGACGCGGCTGGGCGCGCATGATCGGGAAAAACACGTGGATCAGGTGCTGCGCGCTCTGGCGCTTCTGCCCGAGGGAAAGCTGGAGATCGTCGGCGACGGCCCGCTTCGGCCCGGGCTTGAACGGCTGGCGCAGGATCTCGGACTATCGGCGCGGGTGTGTTTTCATGGCCGCGTCCCCGACGCGCGGCTCGCCGAGCTTTACGATGCGGCACAGGCCTTCGTTCTGCCGTCCAGCAAGGAAGGCTTCGGGATCGTCTATCTCGAGGCCTGGGCGCATGGCCTGCCGGTGATCTGCAGCAACGCCGGCGCGGCACCCGAGATCGTGCACGATGGTCGCGACGGGCTGATCGTCGACCCGGCAGATACCGCACAGCTCGCTGCCTGCATGAGGCGGCTGGCGCAGGATCACGCCTGCGCGCGGCGCCTGGCCCATGCCGGTCTGAGGAAGATCCGCGGCACCTATCTGGGCGAGAATCTGGACAAGAATCTGCGACAGCTTCTGAAGGAGGGCGGATGAAACTTCTGCGCATCATTGCCAGCATGGATCCACGGCAGGGCGGCCCGGTGGAGGGGCTTTGCCGCAGTACCGAAAGGCTGACGGCGCTGAGCCACGAAACCGAGGTGATCTGCCTTGATCCGCCCGGTGTCTTTGCCGGCCCTTCTGCGGTTCCGGTGCATGGCATGGGGCCGGTGGCGCGCAAATACGGATACACTCGCTCCGTGGGGCGCTGGATCGCGATGAATGCCGGACGGTTCGACGTTGCGGTGGTGCACGGGCTTTGGAACCATGCCTCGGTGGGCGGGGGCGCAGCGGTGATCCAGGCGGGGCTGCCGCATGTCGTCTTTCCGCACGGGATGATGGACCCGTGGTTCAGACGCGCCCACCCGGCCAAGCATCTTGCCAAACAGGTGTTATGGTGGGCGGGGCAGGGGCGGGTTCTGGCGCGGGCTCATGCGGTCCTGTTCACCTCGGAACAGGAACGTCTGGATGCAGAGGGGGTGTTTCTCGGCCCGGGATATCCGGCGCAGGTGATTCCCTATGGCGCGGCGGGGCCAACGGCACGGCCGTCTGCGGGGGTGCGGCTTCGCAGGCGTCTTCCCGCGCTGGGCCGGTATCTGCTGTTCATGGGGCGCGTGCATTCCAAGAAAGGTTGCGATCTTCTGCTCCAGGGTTTTGCGCGTGCAGGTGCAGGGCTGGAGCTTGTGATGGCCGGCCCCGAAGGCGAGGCCGGATTGATTCGGAAGTTGCAGCAGCAGGCCACAGCACTGGGCCTTGCAGGGCGCGTGCATTGGCCCGGGATGCTGACTGGTGAGGACAAGTGGGATGCCCTGGCCGGGGCCGAAGCGTTCATCCTGCCCTCGCATCAGGAAAACTTCGGAATCGCTGTGGCCGAGGCGCTGGCCTGTGGCACACCTGTCCTTCTGTCGGACAAGGTGAATATCTGGCGCGAGATCGTGGCCGATGCGGCAGGCCTTGTCGCGCCGGATACCGCCGCTGGTGTGGAGCAGTTGCTGGAAAGGTGGCGCGCGCTGGAACCTGACGCCCGAAATGGCATGCGACACGCTGCGCGCCAAAGCCATGCGCGCCGGTTTCACATCCATCGCGCAGCCGATGCCCTGGCCGAGGTGCTGGCGGAAGCGGCGGAGGTGCGGGCATGACCCAGGGGCTGCGCAATGCTGGCACGGGCGTGTTTGGCGGCGTGCCGACCTTCACCTTGCGGCACAGGCTGTCGCGCGCGTTGTTCCAGCTTGTGTGGATGCTGTGCGCCCGCTGGACGCCGCCGCCGGCATGGCGCTGGCGCCGCCTGATTCTGCGCGCCTTCGGCGCAGAGATGGCGCCGGATGCAGTGGTTTATGCTTCGGCGCGGATCTGGTTGCCGCGCAACCTGTCGATGGGGGCGAAATCGGTGATCGGGCCGCGCTGCACGATCTATTGCATGGACCGTATCGAGATCGGGAGGCGTGCCGTCATCTCGCAAGGCGCGCATCTCTGCTCTGGCAGCCACGACGTCGATGATCCCGGATTTGCGCTGGTGACACAGCCGATCCGGATAGGCGATCACGCGTGGATCTGTGCCGAGGCTTTCGTAGGCCCGGGCGTCATCGTCGGCAAGGGGGCGGTGCTGGGCGCGCGGGGCGTTGCATTTCGCGATCTGCCAGACTGGACGGTGCATGCCGGGAACCCCGCCCGCCAGCTGCGCCGTCGAACCGGACCGAGTCGGCGCGAAAGCTTGCCAGATAATTAACAACCCATGCGGTGGCACAAGCGCCCGTTAGTGGTTCTGCGTCAGATTGGGCGCCATGGCCGGGCTGGAGACGGGGCGCAAACTGCCTCTGGCCGGGCGAAGTTCCCCATCGACCGGAGGTCCCTCATGTTTCTGGCAATCGGTGCAAGCCTTACCGGCCTTGCCGTCCAAACCGCGAGCCGTCGGCACCGCATCCGTAACCTGCAACCACCGGTCGTCGCCTGGGGAGACAGTCTGACGGCAGGGGCCGGGGTGACGGGCGCGGGCCGACGTTATCCGGCTGTCGCCTCCGGTCTGTTCACGCCGCCGCGTACCATTCTCAACGAAGGGATTGGTGGCCAGACCTCCACGCAGATTGCGGCACGACAGGGCGCGGTGCCGATCCTGGTGACTGCCACGGGGCCGCTGCCTCTGCGGCTGGCGCGCGAATGGGATTTCTCTGGCGGGCTGCAGGGCTGGATGAGCAGGGCGGCCGCCAACCCGCCGGCACAGGTTCGCACCGAGAACGGCGCCCTGGTCATAGAGGCGCTGGGCACACCTCAGACCGGGGCCCAGGTCTGGCTGGGGGAAACGCTGCCGCAAGGCACTGTCTGCACGGTAGAGTTCGACATCGATCTGGGTGGCGGTGGCTGGGTCGAGGTGGGGCTGGCCAACGCCCCTTCGGCCGGCCATGCCTCGGGCGACTGGTCTGCGACGCTCGGGTTCTCATCTGGCGGACGCAAGAGCCTGACCTTCACCGTCGGCACTGCCCTTTTACCTACCGCAAACAGCCTGCTGGTCATGCCCCATACCCGTGTCGGCACCTATCGCATCCGCGACATGCGGATCAGTACCCGATCTCAGGTGGGGCTGGGCGCCAAGTCGGTCAATGTCCTGACCAACAGCGGCGCCTTCAGCGGCAGTATCAACGGCAGCATCGGCGGGGTTTCCGGAACGATCACAACCGATGCCGCCGGTAACTGGACCTTCGCGCGCAGCACCCCCGGGCCGAGGGTCACCCTTGCTGCAGACAGCGTGTTCGTGCCGGAGAAATCCGTCAGCCTGCGCGATCACGACGCCTGGATCTGGGCCGGCCGCAACAATTTCTCCGATCCCGCCCGCGTCAAGGCCGATATAGCGGCCATGGTTGCGCATCTCGGCCATGGACGATTCCTGGTGGGGGCAGTACTCCCCAGCGCGAACGACACCGCTTCGGGCGTGGCGATGATCCAGGCCCTGAACGCGGATCTTGCTGCGGCCTACGGGGTGCGATTCGTCAATCTTGTCGGAGCGCTGCAGGCTGCCGGAGATGGCACCGCGGGGGACGCAAGCGATATCGCCGCAGGGCGCATCCCACGGTCGCTTCGGTCGGATGCGATACACCTGAACGATGCGGGTTACGCGGTCGTGGCGACCGCGATGGCCGCGGCGGATCAGGGCACCGCCTGACGCAGGCCAACCCCCATCGCCTGCAGGGCCCAGGCCGTCAGCTCTGGAACAAGCTGCCCGGCCGCCGCGTCGAAGGCTGCGACAAGGTCCAGCGTCTGCGTCGAGGCGGCAGCGGCCGTCGCCTCGAACACGCGCGCCCCGCGAATACTGGCATCGTCTTCCCGGACAAGCCGCGCGGAAAGCCGGATGCGGACCATCGCGCTGCGGCCGTCCGGCTGCAACTCGGCCTGGAAATCGGTCAGCTCCGAGATCAACGCAAAGTCGCCCGACAGGCCCAGCGGCCTGCGCCCGACATAGCGCAAGGCGCCGGCATCCTCGAAGGCGCGCAGAAGCTGGGTCTGCACCATGGCGGGGGTGGAATCGGACCAGCGTGCATTCGGCAGATACTGGGCCTGCAGCGGATTGGGCCGGATCAGGATCCGGTCGGTATCCAGGGCCCCGCGCGCGTTCGGCTCTTCGATCACCAGGTCGCGGCCCGTGGCACCACTTGCCGCAAAGCCCAGCTGCGCCGGGCGCAGATCATAGACATCGGGCGGTTCGGCCGCGTCACCCAGGGCCGAGATCGCCGCACAGGCCGGAAGCAGCGCCACAAGCGCCAGCGCTGCAAGGGGACGAAGAAAGCGGGTCATCATGGCGTCTATTCCTTTCAGCGTCTGAACTCGGGCGTCTGGCGGCCCAGGAAGAAGCGTGCAGGATCACGCTCGATCTGGCTGGTCAGACGTTCCAGCGTGCGCACAAGGCCACGGGCCTCTTCGGCGAGCCGCGAGAACTGCGGCAAGCCCGTGGCGGCGAAGGTCTGGATCGAGCCGCCTGAGGTGACGATCACGCCCGAGACCTCGTCGATGGTCGAGCTGGCGCGGGCCAGCATCGCCCGCAGATCTGCGGTGGCGGCGGGAATATCATCGGCAACCTGCGCAACGGCGGCATCGATCCGTGCCAGGGTCGCGCGAAGATCAGCGGCAATCGCCCCCACTTCGTCGTTGATCACCCGGTCGGCGCTGGAAAAGGCCTGATCGGCGGTGGCAAGGGTTTCTTCGGCCGCGGCCATCGCGGTTTCAATCGCCACAAGCGTTTCATTCGCATTTGCAAAGGTCTCGGTTGCGACGGTGAACGCCTCCGAGGCATCATCGGCAAGCCCATCAAGCCGGCCGGTAAAACCGGAAAGATCCGCGCTCAGATCGGTGATCGCCTGTCGCGCGGTTTCACTTGTCGCGCGCACATCCGACAGGATCAGCGGCAGATCGGTTTCCGCCATGCGGCCGAGGTTGTCCATCAGCGTGTTCGCGCCCGCGATCGCGTCGCGCGCCTCGCTCAGAAGGGCGGTGCCCTCGTCTGCCAGCAGCGTATCGAACCGGGCCGCCGCGCCATCTACGGTTTCCAGCGTCCGGTTCAGGGCGCTGATCGTTTCATTCGCGGCATTCAGTGTCGCCTCGGCCTGGTTCAGCCGAGCCGTCGCCGCGGCTCCGGCGTCGCTGAACTGGGCAAGCGTTCCACGCGCATCGCTTGACAGCAGGGCAATTTCGCCGCGCACCGTGGCGGCAGCTTCGCTCAGGTTGGCGATCAGGATCTGCAGATCGTTCTGCATCAGGCGCTGGCCCTCGGTGAAGGCCCCTTCGGCGGCCTCAAGCGCACCCGTGCCCGCATCCAGCGTATCCTCGGCCCGGCCGGCAAAACGGGTGAATGCCTCGAGTGCCGTATCGGCCGTGCGCAGTGTCGTGGTGGCGACCTCGGCGATCTCGCTCAGGTTCGAGGTGAAATCGGCAATGTCGCCCGTCGCGCTCGAGATGCTGCCGGCGATTCCGGAAAAGTCGTCCAGCGCCTGCTCCAGCGCGCCGGAGGATTGTTCCAGATTGCTCAGGATATTGGCGACACGCTGCTGGTTTTCCTGCCCCAGAAGATCGCCCACCTGCCGGATGACCTCTACGGCTTCGGCGATCAGATCGGGCGCATCCTCGGTCAGGGTCTGAAACACCGAACGTCCCGCCCGGATCAGCGGCACCACCTCATCTGTTGCATCGTACAGGAGCGGCGCATCAGGGCTTCCAGGCGTGATCGCGATATAGGAGACGCCGGTCACACCCTGAGATTCCAGCGTCGCGATACTGTCGACGCGCACCGGGGTTCCGGCAGCCACCTCGATGCGCACCCGCACCCGGCCATCCCCGCTGGGATCAAGCCCCATCGACACGACCTGACCCACAGGAAGCCCGGAAAACCGCACGGTGCCCGCTGCGGCAAGGCCCGAAACGGTTTCGAAGCGGATGTCATAATAGGCGAACTGGCGGTTCAGCTCGAACCGGGCGAACCACATGAAGAACAGCAAGAGGCCCAGAAAGCCGGCAAGCGTGAACGCCCCGATCAGAACGTAGTTCGCGCGTGTTTCCATGGCTATCCTGCCCTTCCGTCTGGTTCGCGCGCATCCTGTGCGGCGCGGGCGCGGGGCCCGTGAAAATATTCGTGGACCCAAGGGTGATCGACCTGCAGCATATCGGCCATGGTCCCCGTCACCAGCACTTTCTTTTCGGCCAGCACTGCGATCCGGTCGCAGCAGGCGTGCAGCGTGTCCAGATCGTGAGTCACAAGAAATACCGTCAGCCCCAGCGTCTGGCTGAGCTGACGGATCAGAACGTCGAAGGCCGAGGCGCCGATCGGATCAAGCCCCGCCGTGGGTTCATCCAGGAAAACGATTTCCGGATCAAGCGCAAGCGCGCGCGCAAGGCCCGCGCGCTTGCGCATCCCGCCCGAAAGCTCGGACGGGTAGTTGTCGGCGGCCTTGGCAGGCAGGCCGGCCAGGGCGATCTTCATGTCGGCCAGCGCCCGGCGCAGGTCTGGATCAAGCCCCTCGATGCCGCGTAGCGGCACCTCGACATTTTCGCGCACCGTCAGCGAAGAAAACAGGGCCCCGTCCTGAAACATCACCCCCCAGCGCAACTCGATGGCGCGGCGGGTCTCGGGATCGGCGGTGCGCAGGTCGGTGCCCAACACCTCGATCGTGCCCGAGGCCGGCTTTACCAGGCCGACAATCGATCGAAGCAGAACCGATTTCCCCGTGCCCGATCCGCCGACGATCCCCAGAACCTCGCCGCGCCGCACATCAAGGTCCAGCCCGTCGTGGACGACATGGGGGCCAAAGCGGTTCACCAGCCCGCGCACCCGGATGGCCAGATCCTCGCTCACATTCCGACCCTCTGGAAGAAGATCGAGAACAGCGCATCCGCCACGATCACCGTGAAGATGGCCGAGACCACCGACTGCGATGTCCTGCGGCCAAGGGATTCGGTGTCGCCCTTGACGCTCATGCCGCCCTGGCAACCGACGACGCCGATGATGACCGCAAAGACCGGCGCCTTGATCATGCCTACCAGCAGATGCGAGACATCCGTATCCTCGACCAGCCGCGCCCGGAACATGCCGGGCGAAATGCCCATGTCGAGCCAGGCCATCAGCGCGCCGCCGAAGATCCCCATGACATTGGCGATCAGCCCCAGGATCGGCAGCATCAGCAGCAGGGCCAGAATGCGCGGCACGATCAGCGCATCGGCGGGGTTGACGCCAAGCGTCTGCATCGCGTCGATTTCCTCGCGCATCTTCATCGCGCCGATCGCGGCGGTGAAGGACGAGGCGGTGCGCCCCGCGACGATGATCGCGGTCAGCAGGATCCCCAGTTCCCGCAGGATCGAGATCGCGATCAGGTCGACAACGAAAACCTCGGCGCCGAACTGGCGCAACTGGGCGGAGCCCTGGAAGGCCAGCACCACCCCGATCAGGAAGGCCATCAAGGCCACGATGGGCACGGCCTTCAGCCCGACCTCCTGGCAATGATGGACAACCGAGGTGATGCGCAATTCCCGCGGATGCAGCAGGTTGTGAACAAGCCGCCCCAGGAAGATGCCGAGATAGGCCGTCAGTTCGATCTGGTACCGCGCCGCGCCGGCCATCGCCTCGCCCAGGGCTGCCAGACGGTCGGTTGCCGTCATGCGGCGCGGCGGCTGTTCGGTCTGATCGGGCAGGGTTTCCGCGACCGTGTCGAGAAGGGCGGCTCGCTGGTCGCCAAGGCCCACAAGGTGCAGATCGGTCCCATCGGCACTGCGGCGGCGACGCAGGTCGGCCAGAACGTAGGCGCCGGCGGTATCCATCCGTGTCACGCCCGACAAGTCGATCTCGGCCGCCTGGGTGCGTGCAAGATCGCGGTGCAGCGCCGAGGCGACATGCAGCGTGAGCGCACCGGTCAGCGCAATCCCCCGATCCGTCTGCGTGATGTCGAAGCCGTCTTCTGCCTGCACGTTCGTCCCCGCGGCCGGGGCCGCCTGTTGGTCATGTCCACCCAATCTATCCGCTTCTGAACGCCTTCGTCCAGATCAGGTCAGTTCCAGCAGCCGGGCGGCACCTGCAACAGGCTCAGCCGCTGCCCCTCGGCCGTGCCGGGGCCGGCGGTCCAGCCCAGCACTTCGCGCTGTTCGACTGCGGGATCGTCGCAGGCGCGTGCCTGCCCGGAGAAGGTGAGGTAGAGCATCGGCCGGTCCAGTCCAGGCGGGATCGGATAAAGCAGCGCGTAGTGATGCGGCACCGGGTTGCGCAGAGGCAGGGAATAGATCGAAGGCCCCCCGTCGCGCGTTCTGTAGAACAGATCGGCAAGCAGGCCGCGGTCATGGGCGACGATCACGTCAAGGCCCAACTCTCGGGCGGCGTCGAGCGCGCGGCGGCTGATGGCTTCCTGGCCAAGGTGCCGTTTGAGGAGCAGAACTCCGTCCGGGCGGCGCAGGGTTTCGGCCTGCGTCACCGCAACCGGCAAGGCCAGCGCGATCAGCCCGTTGATGACCAGCGATGCGATCATCAGTCGCGGTGCGCGATGCGACAGCCAGACCGCCGCCAGCACCACACCCGCGACATAGCTGCCCACCGCCCAGTTGGCATAGGCGCGCGAGATCAGCGCCTGGACCAGCACCACCGTCAGGGCGGGAAGGGCCAGCAGCAGAAGCGCGCGTGTATCCTCGTCCTCCCAGGTCCGACGCAGGAACAGGATCTGCGCAAGGATCGCTGCGAAGACCAGCGGCCCGGCGACGGCGAACTGTTCCGCAAGAAAACGAAGCGCATTGCCCCAGTTCAGCTGGAGCCCCTGCCAGGCGGCATTATCGGCCGTGTGGCGCAGCGTCGCCATGTCATGCTGGAGGTTCCACAGAACGTTCGGCAGCACGACCAGCCCGGCCACCAGAAGCGCAACCACCCCGTCGCGCAGCGCGATCCGCCATGTCGGGACCAGCGCCACGACCAGCCCCAGCCCGACAAACACGTAGGCCATCGCGTATTTCGACATCATGCCCAGACCGAGGCACGCCCCCAGCAGCAGCGCCCCGCCAAGCGACGGCGCGGCCCGCAGCTTGACCCAGCACACCAGCGCGGCCGCAAGGAAGAACAGCATCGGCGTGTCGGTCGAGACGAGGATGCTGCCCAGCGACACGGCCGGCAGCGTGGCATAGCTAATTGCGGCGACGGCAGCCGTGGGCAGATCCACAAGCTCTTCGGCCAGGATCAGGATCAGCACCGCCGTCAGACCGTGCAGGATCGGTAGCGCGAGGCGGATGTCGAACCCTTCCTCGGCGCCGGTCAGGAAGGTCGTGGCGCGGATCACCCAGCCGATCATCGGCGGCTTGGAATAATGACCGAAGGCCAGTTCCCGGCCCCAGAGCCAGTACTGGCTTTCGTCGACAAACAGGTCGATGCCGGAGAAGGGCAGCAGGGCCACGCGCCACAGCGTCAGGCCAAGGATGGCCAGCAGCGCGAGGCTCAGCCAGCGGCGGTCAGTGTGCGTGACGTTTTTCGGCATGGATCAGCCAGAGATTGCGCGAATAGATGACGAGGCCGGTGCTTTGGCCCAGGATGAACACCGGATCGGCGCGGTAGAGCGCATAGCTGAACAGGACCATGCCACCGCCGAGCGAGAAATACCAGAATGCCATCGGAATGACCGAGCGCCGCTGACGTTCCGAGGCCAGCCACTGCACCAGAAACCGGGCGGTAAACAGAAGCTGGCCGGTCAGACCGATCAGGACCCACCAGAACTCGGTCCAGCTGTTCACGTTCAAGATGGACCACAGGTGCTGGATGCTCATGGGTCTTGTCCTTCCGTTACCTCGATCGGCCGCACCAGCTTGCGCCGCCGCAAAAGCCAGGCCACGCCGACAAGATCGTGAACGCCCACAAGGGCGCGTTGCAGGTTGTTATAGTTCGATTGTCCCGCCTGTCGCGGCCTGTGGGTCACATCGACATGGGCAATGGTCCAGCCGTCCCGGGCGAAGAGCGCCGGCAGGTAGCGGTGCTGATGGTTGAAGAAGGGCAGCGCCAGATAGGCCTCGCGGCGAAAGGCCTTGAGCCCGCAGCCGGTGTCGCGCGTCCCGTCCCCCAGCACCCTTGCCCGCAAGCCGTTGGCAAGACGCGAGGCGATCCGCTTGGAAAAGGTGTCCTTGCGCCCCTGTCGCTGGCCGGCCACAAGTGCCAGATCCGCCGGCGCCCCGGGCGAGAGCAACGGCGCCAGCAGCGCCGGAAGCTGATCGGGGGGGTTCTGACCATCGCCGTCCAGCGTGGCCACGATCGGCGCCCGGGCGTGCAGCACGCCCGAATGAACCGCCGCAGACTGCCCGCCCGAGCGTTCGTGCCGTATAACCCGCAGCCAGGGCCGCGCCCGCGCCAGGTCGCGCGCCAGCGTTTCGGTCGTGTCGGTGGACCCGTCGTTGACGATGATCAGCTCGAACGGACCCAGCGGTGTGCAGGCGGCCTCGATTTCATCGACCAGGGCTGCGATGTTGCCGGCCTCGTTCTTCATCGGCACGACGATGGAAAAGCGTGTCACGTCCTGCATCCCGTGCTGTTTGGTCTTCATCGGGGCTTACCCTCTCGGGCGGGTGCCATCAAGGCGTGGCATCGCATCGGCTCCGAAGTGGCAACGCCCTGCCAAGCCCATTGCCGTGGATATCGCGCGACATGCCGCGCGGCCTCGCGCCTCTGCGCCCGCCGCAACCGCCCCGTATCGCGCGTTTTTTTGCCTGGACGCCGAGCGAAAGGTCTTGCGCTGGTCCCGACGCTCGACTAAAAGCCGCGTCACGCCAGCGTGGCCCGTTCGTCTATCGGTTAGGACGCCAGGTTTTCAACCTGGAAAGAGGGGTTCGATTCCCCTACGGGCTGCCACTTTCCCCAAGATAGGTTGATGGTGCCTGACAGATTGTCAGAACGCTCTCCGGGCCGAGCATGTTGCAGCGGCCTCCGCGCGGAACATGGTTTCCAAGTGTCATCCAAAGGCTGCGAAGCCGCCGGCGACAAGGTCCGCTGCGCGTCGGTGTTGCAGGCATGCCCATGGGATCAGGATCACGACAGCGTCGTCTTCGAGCTACCGTGCTTCGATCTGGCATCACCCGGGTTATTTCGCGCGACCGCGCGCCGATACGCCCCTGGGGTATTCTGCGCCCGACCGGCGCGCATCGACGGCCTCGAGAATCAGGGCGTTCAGAGACATTGCTCGCGCATCTCGTCGCCCTGGATATCGTGCTGACCCTTGGGAGGGCCCATGGAGAACATTTCTCATGATATCATGTCTGGCACAGGTTTGGCGTTCATCTTGGCAGGGGCATTGATCACGGCGAAGGCCGTCATTCTGAGGGAGGAGGATGCGATCGACATCGGATGTCGTGTCTTGCAGGCGAAACGCCTGTCCATGGTGCAGAATCTTCTGCGATCATCTCGCGCGGCGCGGCGTGGTCTTCTGCTCATCGCCGGGGCACCGCTTTGCAGCCTGCGCCCATTCGCTGGAGAATTGCGTTGCACGGATGGGCATGAGAGATCTGCCCAGCAGCCAGCCCATTGCAATGCAAGGAAACCATGGCAGCCCGTAGGGGAATCGAACCCCTCTTTCCAGGTTGAAAACCTGGCGTCCTAACCGATAGACGAACGGGCCATGTTGGCGTGACGCGGCTTTTAGGGCAGGGCGCGGCGCCGTGCAAGCCCGATTCTTGCGAAATCCTGACGCGCGTGATCACGCCAGTGCCGCATCCTCAAGCCGGAGCTGAACCCGGTTGCGTCCGCCCCAGGTATTGATCTCGAGCCGGCCTGCGACATGGAACCGTCGCCCGCCATGGCCCTCGATCATCGGACCCAGCGCACAGTCGAAGGCACCGAAGCAGACCGCGTCGATCGAGGCGCCCATACCGTCGGTAAAGCAGAACCGGAGATGGTTTTGTCCCATGCGCCGCAGCCCGGTCAGCGCAACGTCCGGGAAGGCAAAGCGCGGGGCAGGTGCGCCCGCGCCGAAGGGACCCGCGGCCTCGATCTGCTCAACCAGTTCGGGCGTTGCCGCGCCGGGCATCAGCAAGGCGTCAAGCCGCAGATCCTGCGGCCCCATGCTGCCCGCGCCCTGGCGGGCCAGCAGATCGGCAAGTCGCGCCATCGCCGGTTCCAGCGACTCGCGGGTCACGGTCAGGCCGGCGGCCATCTTGTGCCCGCCGCCCTTGAGCAAAAGCCCCTCGGCGGCGACACGCTGGATCGCCGCGCCCAGATCAACGCCCGTCACCGAACGGCCCGATCCCTTGCCGATTCCGTTGTCGAGGCCGATGACCACGGCGGGGCGGTTGGTCGCCTCTTTCAGCCGTGCCGCGACGATGCCCACCACGCCCGGATGCCAGCCCTCGCCCGCCGCCCAGACAAGGGGGCCATCGACACCGCGTGCCTCGGCCTGGGCCATCGCCTCTTCTCGAACGCGGTTTTCGATCTCGCGGCGTTCGGTGTTCAGCTCGTCCAGGCGGCGGGCCATCGCCTCGGCTTCGTGCGGATCCTCGGTGGCCAGAAGCCGCGCGCCCAGATCGGCCTGGCCGATCCGCCCGCCCGCGTTCACGCGCGGCCCCAGCAGGAAGCCCAGATGATAGGCATTGGGCGCCGCGTCCATGCGCGCCACATCCGCAAGGGCGACAAGACCGGGCCGCTGGCGCCCCGCCATGACCTTCAACCCCTGGCGCACCAGCGCGCGGTTCACGCCCACCAGCGGCGCCACATCCGCCACCGTCGCCAGCGCCACCAGATCGAGCATGGCCAGAAGGTCCGGGCCCCGGGTGCCGACCCCGCGAAGCTGGCGGTTCGCTTCGACCAGCATCAGGAAAACGACGCCCGCCGCGCAAAGATGCGCAAGGCTGCCGTCCTCGTCCTGCCGGTTCGGGTTCACGACGGCCAGCGCCTCGGGGAGGGTTTCGCCGCCCAGATGGTGATCGAGCACCACCACATCGGCGCCTTTGGCCGCAGCGATGGGTTCATGGCTCAGGGTGCCGCAATCGACGCAGATGATGAGATCATGGGCCTCGGCCAGCATCTGCATCGCCGGGACGTTCGGGCCATAGCCTTCGTCGATCCGGTCGGGAATGTAGAGCGTGGCCTGCCGGCCCATCTGCCGCAGCCAGCACAGAAGAAGCGCGGCCGAGGCGCCCCCATCCACATCATAATCGGCAAAGATCGCGATCCGTTCACCGCGCTGCACCGCTGCCACGAAACGTGCCGCGGCGGCGCCCATGTCGCGCAGGACCAGCGGGTCGGGCAGCAGGTCGCGCAGGGCAGGGGCGAGGAAGCCCGCCGCCTCGGGCGCGGACACGCCGCGGCGCACCAGAATGCGGCAGAGCGCGCCCGGAAGACCCGTCTGCTGGGCCATCGCCTCGGCCAGCCTGTCGTCCTCGGCGCCGGGGCCGACCCAGCGCCGGCCAAGGGCCGAAGCCTCGACGCCCAGAAAGGCGGGCGTCCTCACTTCGCCGGGGTGCGGTAGGTCATCCGGCGCACGGATCCTGTCTTGGAGCGCATCAATACGGTTTCCAGTGTGAACCAGCCCACTTCGCGCTTGATCCCCGGCAGGATCGAGCCGTCGGTCACACCGGTTGCGGCAAAGATCACGTCCTGGGTCACCATCTCGTCGCGGGTGTAGATGCGGTCGAAGTCGGTAATGCCGGCGCGGCTGGCGCGGCTGCGTTCCTCATCGTCACGGAAGGTAAGGCGCCCCCACATCTGCCCGCCCATGCATTTCAGTGCGGCCGCTGCCAGAACGCCCTCCGGCGCGCCGCCAGACCCCATGTACATGTCGATCCCGGTCACTTCGGCTTCGGCGCAGTGAATCACCCCTGCCACGTCGCCGTCGGTGATCAGCCGGATCGCCGCCCCGGTCGACCGGACCTCGGCGATCAGATCCTCGTGCCGGGGGCGCTCAAGGATGCAGACGGTGATATCCGCCGGATCGCAGCTTTTCGCGGCCGCCAGCGCGCGCACCCGTTCGGCGGGCGACATGTCAAGGCTGACCACATCCACGGGATAGCCGGGGCCGATCGCCAGCTTGTCCATGTAGACGTCGGGCGCATGCAGCATCGAGCCGCGCGGCCCCATGGCGATGACCGTCAGCGCGTTCGGCATATCCTTGGCCGTCAGGGTCGTGCCTTCCAGCGGGTCAAGGGCGATGTCCACGGCGGGGCCGTTGCCGGTGCCGACCTCTTCGCCGATGTAAAGCATCGGGGCCTCGTCCCGCTCGCCCTCGCCGATCACCACCACGCCGTTGATGTCCAGCATGTTCAGCTGGGTGCGCATCGCGTCCACTGCCGCCTGATCTGCCGCCTTCTCGTCGCCCCGACCCACGAAACGAGCCGAGGCAAGGGCGGCGGCCTCGGACACTCGGGCGAGGCCCAGCGACAACATGCGGTCATGGAATTCTACAGGAGCGGTCATGGGAATATCCTCTGGTTGGTCACTGGGTACGAAAAGTCAGACGGCCTCGATACGGATCGCGACCGGATCGCCATGCACCACCCCCGTCGCGGCAAAGCTGCGAAGTGCGTGATCAATGGCGTCGCGGGTGGTCTTGTGGGTGACGATCAGTACGGGCGCGGTGGTTTCATCATGCCCATACTGCCGCATCCGGTTGATGGAGATACCCGCATCGCCCAGGGCTGCGGCCACCTTGGCCAGCGCGCCGGGTTTGTCCAGCAGGGTCATGCGCAGATAGAAGGGGGCGGCCACGGCGGCCTTGGCGGGCGTGGGTTCCGTCAGGCGGGCGGCGGGCTGTCCGAAGGTGGAAAGCCGCGTGCCGCGCGCGATGTCGATCACATCGGCCATCACTGCACTGGCCGTCGGCCCCTGGCCCGCGCCCGCGCCGCGCAGGACGATCTGGCCCACGCTGTCGCCTTCCAGCACCACCATGTTCGTGCCGCCCTGCAACTGGCCCAGCGGGCTGTCGGCGGGAACAAGGCAAGGGCTCATCCGCTGTTCTAGGCCGCGGCCAGTCATCTGCGCCACCCCCAGAAGCTTGATGCGATAGCCCATGTCGGCAGCGTGCCGGATATCCTCGATCGCGATGCGCCCGATGCCCTCCAGTTCAACCGCATCAAAGCTGACCCGGGTTCCGAAGGCAATCGCGGCCAGCAGGGCCAGCTTGTGACCGGCGTCGATGCCGCCCACGTCAAGGTTCGGATCCGCCTCGAGGTAACCCAGCGCGCGGGCTTCCTCGAAAACCTCGTCATAGGGCAGGCCCGCATTCTCCATCCGTGTGAGGATATAGTTGCAGGTGCCGTTCATCACTCCCATGACGCGGCGCATCTGGTTCGCCGCCATGCCCTCGGTCAGGGCTTTCACAACCGGGATGCCGCCCGCGACTGCCGCCTCGAAGCGGATGACCCGGCCCGCGGCCTCGGCCATTTCGGCAAGGGTCTGGCCATGATGGGCAAGAAGGGCCTTGTTCGCCGTCACCACATCCTTGCCGGCGGCGATCGCGGCCTCGGTCGCCGCCTTGGCGGGGCCATTGTCGCCGCCGATCAACTCGACGAATACATCCACATCCGGGCGCGTTGCGACGGCGGTGGCGCTGTCTTCCCAGGCATAGGCCGACAGATCAACTCCGCGGTCCCGCGTGCGATCCCGGGCACAAAGCGCCGAGATGGTCACCGGCCGGCCCGACCGCGCCTCGATCAGCGCGGCGTGGTTCTGGACGATCTTCACCACCCCCATGCCGACGGTTCCCAGGCCAGCAATGCCAAGGCGCAAGGGTTCGGACATGATGGGTCTCCGTCGATCAGGGTTGTCGCTGGGTTGTTAGCCTGTTGCGCAATCCGGCGCAACGCGGCTTGAACCGCTCAGCGCGCGCCCTCCAGACGCGAGCGTTCGTCGGGATGCAGAACGGGGCGGCGCAGGGCGGCAGCGCGTGCCCGCAGGGCCGCCGCGCGGACCTCAAGCGTTTCGGCCGTCGCCGGCGCGATGGAGACATCATCGGCCCGTGCGGTCAGCGTTTCAAGCGGCACCAGCGCGGGGTAGTCCCCGTCTGGCGGCGCGGCGCAGCCTGCAAGGCACAGGCAAAGCGGCAAAAATGCGGAAAAGCGGGGCATCGGTCATCCTTGGCAGAGATCGCGAGCTTACAGGGCGCGGGGGGCAGGGGGCAAGGCTGCCGGCCGATCCACGCCGGCCCGTGGCACTGGCGGCCGCGACACGCACATCGCCGATCTGCCGCGCGATTTGCATTGTGCCACGGTCCGATTTGTTTAGGTTGCGGCCATGGCACGCAAGACCGGATCGCATTCCGACATCACCGGCCCCCGGGTGCGCGAAGCGGCCCTGCGGCTGTTCGCGCGGCAGGGCTATGCGGCGGTGTCGATGCGCGGCCTTGCAGCCGAGGTGGGGGTGCAGGCCGGGGCGCTTTATCTTTACACCCGCGACAAGCAAAGCCTGCTGTTCGATCTGATGAAGGGCCATATGGATGATCTTCTGTCCGCCTGGGCGGAAGAGCCGAAGGGCGACGGCCCGATGGCGCGGCTCGAGGCGTTCTGTCGCTTTCACATCGGGTTCAACCTGGAACGGCCCGATGCCGTCTTTGTCTCCTACATGGAGCTTCGCAACCTTGAACCCGCGAATTTCGACGTGATCGAGGCGTTGCGCAAGGCCTATGAAACCGAACTGGAAACCATCCTGAAAGAGGGCGTGGACGAAGGCATCTTTGCGGTGCCGGACACCAAGCTGGCCACGCTGGCGCTGATCGCGATGCTGACCGGCGTCACCACCTGGTATCGCGAAGGTGGGCGGCTGTCGCGGGCGCGGGTAGGGCAGATCTACTGGGACATGGTGCGCAAATCTGTCGGTGCCTGATCTTTGTGCTTTTGGGGTGTTTTCTTCAGCTTTGTCGCCTAGGCTCACCGTGCGGCCGAAACCGCCAATGAACAGGAGTGTCGTATGAACGTCGTCGCCGAGCCGAGCTTTCGGGAATCCGTGGATCTTATGTTCAATCGCGCAGCTGCGCTGATGGATCTGTCGCCCGGGCTCGAGCAGAAGATCCGGGTCTGCAATGCCACATATACCGTCCGCTTCGGTGTTCGGCTGCGCGGCAAGATCGAGACCTTCGTGGGCTATCGTGCCGTGCATTCCGAACATATGGAGCCGGTCAAGGGCGGCATCCGCTATGCCCCGAACGTGCATCAGGACGAAGTCGAGGCCCTGGCGGCGCTGATGACCTACAAATGCGCGCTGGTCGAAACACCCTTCGGCGGCTCCAAGGGCGGGCTCTGCATCGACCCGCGCCAGTATGACGAACACGAACTGGAACAGATCACCCGCCGCTTTGCCTATGAGCTGATCAAGCGCGACCTGATCCACCCCAGCCAGAACGTGCCCGCCCCGGACATGGGCACCGGCGAACGCGAGATGGCCTGGATCGCCGATCAGTATGCGCGGATGAACACCACCGACATCAACGCGCGCGCCTGTGTCACCGGCAAGCCTCTGCACGGCGGCGGCATTTCAGGCCGCGTCGAGGCGACCGGGCGCGGCGTGCAATACGCCCTGCGCGAATTCTTCCGCCACCCCGAGGATGTGGCCAAGGCGGGGCTGTCGGGTACCCTGGACGGGAAACGGATCATCGTGCAGGGCCTTGGAAATGTGGGCTACCACGCCGCGCTGTTCCTGTCGCAGGAGGATGGGGCGCGGATCACCACGGTGATCGAGCGTGACGGCGCGATCGTTGATCCCGAGGGGGTTGATATTCCCGCGCTGCGCGACTGGATCGCGAAACACGGTGGCGTACGTGACTGCCCCTTCGGCACCTATGTGGAAGACGGCGCCGCCTTGCTGGAGGCCGAGTGCGATATCCTGATCCCCGCGGCGCTGGAAGGGGTAATCAACCTCACCAATGCCGCGCGAATCCAGGCCCCGCTGATCATCGAGGCAGCGAACGGCCCGATCACCGCCGGGGCGGACGAAATCCTGCGCCGCAAGGGCGCGGTCGTCATTCCCGATCTTTACGCCAATGCCGGCGGGGTGACCGTGTCCTATTTCGAATGGGTCAAGAACCTGTCGCATATCCGCTTCGGCCGGATGCAACGCCGCTCGGAAGAGGCACATTATCAGCTTCTGGTGGATGAGCTGGAGCGGCTTTCGGCCGACAAGGGCCTGGGGTGGGAGCTGTCGCCCGACTTCAAGCGAAAGTACATGCAGGGCGCGAGCGAACTGGATCTCGTGCGGTCGGGGCTGGATGACACGATGCGCACCGCCTACCAGTCGATGCGCGAGGTCTGGCACAGCCGCGAAGAGGTCAGCGACCTGCGCGTCGCAGCCTATATGGTTGCCATCGAGCGGGTGGCGCGCAGCTACCGGTCCAAGGGACTCTGACGAAGCACGTTGGGCTGCGCCACTGACCCCGGGCAGCGGCGCAGCCCAGATCGGTCGGCTGGGGCGAGAGGCCGCCAACCACCGTTCCGCCGCAAGGGGTCGGGGTGGCGGCGCAGGCTACCGGGTGGCAGCGGCACCCGGGCTGCCCCGCAACGACTCGCGAACCGTGGCAGTCTTGGCTGTTGTGATGCGTCCGGCGTTTCGGGGCCTGCCAGAGCCCTTCCGGGGGACAGAGAGGGCCGGAAGGGCCGGTGACATGCAGGGGGCCATATCCGGCCGGCAACGGCTCCGGGGCTGATCTGTTGCAGCGGCAGGGGCTGCGGCGCCGCTTTGAAACAAGGGTGGAAACCGCATCTTTCCAGGCGTCGGGCCGGGCCGAAGCGGCCCGACCTGATGATGATGGCGTGGCAATCACGCGTCGCGCAAGGAAGGCGCAGAACCTTTCCCGGACCTCGCAGTTGCCCGCGCAATCAGATATGTTCAGCCTGAGCCATGCCCAGCACGTGATAGCCGCCATCCACCCGGATGATTTCGCCGGTGGTATGGGCGCCGTAATCGGATGCCAGATAAACGGCCGTTCCGCCTACCGATTCCAGGGTTGCGTTGCTGCGCAGCGGGGCGTTGATTTCGGTCGTGCGATAGGTGCGGCGCGCGCCGCCGATGGCGGCACCCGCAAGCGTTTTCATCGGTCCCGGCGAGATGGCGTTTACGCGGATCCCCTGCGGGCCGAGGTCATTGGCCAGATAACGCACCGCCGATTCCAGCGCCGCCTTGGCCACGCCCATGACGTTGTAGAACGGCGTCACCCGGTTCGAACCCTGATAGGTCAGCGTCAGGAGCGTGCCGCCCTCGGGCATCAGTTCTGACGCGCGGCGGGCAATGTCGATGAAGGAATAGCACGAAATCACAAGCGAATTGCTGAAGTTGTCACGGCTCGTGTTGATGAAGCGGCCGTGCAGCTCGTTCTTGTCGGAATAGGCAATGGCATGGACAACGAAATCCAGCGTGTTCCATTCCTCCCGCAGCCGTTCAAAGGCGCGGTCAAGCGAGGCGTCGTCGGTGACATCGACATCCACAAGGATCGATGATCCGACCGATGCGGCCAGCGGCTCGACCCGTTTGCCGAAGGCTTCACCCTGGTAGCTGAAGGCAAGTTCCGCCCCTTCGGCGGCCATCGCCCGGGCGATGCCCCAGGCGATCGACCGCTCGTTTGCGACACCCATGATGAGCCCGCGCTTGCCCTTCATCAATTCGGCCATGCGATCCTGTCCCCGATCAAGCGAGATATTTGCTGAAAACCAGCGTGGCGTTGGTGCCGCCAAACCCGAAGCTGTTCGAGAGAACCGAATCGAGTTCGACATTCTCGCGCAGCGTTGTCACGATCTCGTCCTCCCGCAGGGCCGGATCAAGCTCGGTCACATTGGCGGAAGCGGCGATGAAGCCACCCTGAAGCATCAGAAGCGAATAGATCGCCTCGTGCACCCCGGTGGCGCCAAGGCTGTGGCCGGTCAGCGACTTGGTCGAGGCGATCGGCGGCGTGGTGCCTTCGCCGAAGACACGCCGCACCGCCTGCACCTCGGTCACGTCGCCAGCAGGGGTCGAGGTGCCATGCGCGTTGATATAATCGATGCGCCGTCCCTCGGGCAGCGTGGCGACGGCCAGCCGCATCGACCGCTCGCCGCCTTCGCCCGAGGGGGCCACCATGTCATGGCCATCCGACGTCGCGCCATAGCCCGTCACCTCGGCATAGATCCGTGCGCCGCGGGCCTTGGCATGTTCGAGTTCTTCCAGAACCAGCACACCGCCGCCGCCGGCGATGACAAATCCGTCGCGCGTGGCATCAAACGGGCGGCTCGCGGTTGCGGGGCTGTCGTTGTATTTCGACGACATTGCGCCCATCGCGTCGAAGAGGCACGAAAGCGTCCAGTCGAGCTCTTCCCCGCCGCCGGCAAAGACGACATCCTGCTTGCCCAGCTGGATCTGTTCCACCGCATTGCCGATGCAATGCGCGCTGGTCGAGCAGGCCGAGGTGATCGAATAGTTCACGCCCTTGATCCTGAACGGCGTGGCCAGCGTGGCCGAGTTCGTCGAGGACATGCAGCGCGTGACCATGAACGGACCCATCCGCTTCGGGCTGCCCTTCTCGATCACGGTCTGATGGGCCTGGAAGAAGTTCGAGGTGGACGGCCCTCCTGACCCCATGATCAGCCCGGTGCGTTCGTTCGAAACGTCCTTTTCCTCGAGCCCGCTGTCGGCAATCGCCTGTTCCATCGCGAGGAAGTTGTAGGCGGCACCAGGCCCCATGAAGCGCAGGTTGCGCTTGTCGATGTGATCCTCGAGCACGATCTGCGGCATGCCGTGGATCTGGCTGCGGAAGCCGTGCTCGGCATATTCCGGGGCAAAGACGATACCCGACCGGCCTGTGCGCAGGCTCGCCTCGACTTCGGATACGTTGTTTCCGATGGGCGATATGATGCCCATTCCGGTGACGACGACACGGCGCATGTCTGTCCTCCTCATTCTTGCCCCAGGATCCGGCCCCCAGGGGCGCGTCAATCGGTGAAAAGGCCGACTTTCATGTCGGTCGTGGTATAGATTTCCTTGCCATCGGCGAACATCCGGCCATTCGCAAGGCCCAGCTTGAGCTTGCGGTCGATGACGCGGGTGAAATCGACGTGATAGGTGATCAGGCGGGTTGCGGGCGTCACCATGTCGGTGAACTTGACCTCGCCCACGCCCAGGGCGCGGCCACGGCCCGGCATGCCGCGCCAGCCCAGGTTGAATCCCGTCAGCTGCCACAAAGCATCCAGCCCAAGGCAACCCGGCATCACCGGATCGCCGGGAAAATGGCAGGCAAAGAACCAGAGGTCCGGCGTGATGTCGAACTCGGCCACGACATGGCCCTTGCCATGAATCCCGCCGTCGGCAGAGATCTCGGTCACCCGGTCCATCATCAGCATCGGCGGCTCGGGAAGCTGGGCATTTCCTGGCCCGAACAGCTCCCCCCTTGCGCATTTCAGCAGGGCGGCCTTGTCAAAGCTTGTCGGATAATCGGGCATTCAGCCGGGTTCCTTTGGTCGCAACATTCAGAAGTTCTCTCCCTCTATCACCCGCATCCGAGCAGTGGCAAGGGTGCGTCCGCGAGGGCCCGGGTGCGCCGGACACCTGTTTTCGTTTGAAAAGGCATCGGCGCGGCCTTTATATAACGTGGTATGAACAGGAAAGTTGCACAGATGGCATTGCAAGCTACCCATTCGGACGCCACGCATGACGATGCCGCCGAACGCGGCAGCCGCTGGCTTGCCCAGGCCGGGCTGCGCCCGACGCGGCAGCGTGTCTCGCTGGCCGCGCTGCTGGTGGGCGACGGCCATGACCGCCACGTGACCGCCGAGAGCCTTTATGCTGCGGCGCGGGACGGGGGCGAACAGGTTTCGCTGGCAACCGTCTACAATACGCTGCGCGCCTTCTGCGAGGCGGGACTGATGCAGGAGGTAACGGTGGACGGATCGAAAAGCTATTTCGACACGCGCATGGACGATCATCCGCACTTCTTCTGGGAAGATACCTCCGAACTGACCGATGCCCCGGCGGAAGAACTCGAGATCACGCGTCTGCCAAAGGCCCCGGAAGGCGCCGAGATCGCGCGCGTCGATGTGGTGATACGACTGCGCCGCCGCTGACGGGGCCGCCCAGGCCGGCGGGTCACTTCAGAACCATTGTCCCGGCTCCATCAGGCCTAGGTCCATCAGCTGTTGCGAATGCCAGTCGAAGCGCACGGACTTGTACCACCGGAAGTCGCGGATCGCAGCGGCTGATCCGGGATTGGTGCGCAGTGCCTTCGCTGCCCGGAACGAGGCGATTGCCGCTGTCATGTTGTTGTGCCAGGGGCAGGCGTAGGTGTTGTATTCCTCGATGTTGAAGGTGTGATCCTCGCGCAGCTCCAGCCCTTTCTGCGCCCGGAAGATCGCGATGCGGTCAATCTTGCGGCGGGCAGGGTTCACATGTTCTTCGAACCGCCAGCGCAGCCCGCCAAAGAAGTCGAGCTGCCGTTCCTTCGGATGGTTGTGGTTGTCAGGGTCCGTCCGCGCCAGCGCGAAATAGCCTGACCGATCCATCAGCGCGCCGTCACGATCCACCGCGTTGGGAAAACGCTCCAGATCGCCGGCGTAAAGATCAACCACATAGGCAAGCACCGCATCGCGCCGTTCCTCGGCATGGAAGGTGACGAACTCGCGGATGCTGCGCGTCTCGCAGAAGGGAAAGAACAGGTATTCCGCGTTGAAGCAGTAGTACATCCAGACGCCCGGTGCAGCTTCGCTGATCCGGTTGACGGCCTGGGGAACGGCGCCCTCCTGATGCACATCATGACGGATTTCATGCAGGCAGGGGGCAAGTTCGGGCAGGTCCGGAAGCGGGAAGGGGCTGAGGACAGCCAGCGTGGGAAAACCAAGGGTCCGATGGTGCCGAAGGGTCGATTCCACCTCGGTCATGTCCTCGATGAAAATGATCGCGACCGGCCCCTTGGCCAGCGAAGCCTTGCCGCGGGTCAGGAAATCGGACAGATTATTGTAAATCATACAAGCTCGCTTCGAATGTCTGCCGCCAACTTTGCGCAGCGCCTGCCGCATTGCAAGCGTTGCGAGTGCTTCGGCTTTTCTGTAGACGAGCGGCGCTGAGACTGAACGCGCAAGGCCCGGCGATCCTGCCGGGCGCGCATGGAGGGATCATGGCCGAGCCGAAGAAACTCTTCATCAAGACCTACGGGTGCCAGATGAACGTCTATGACAGCGAGCGCATGGCCGAAGCCCTGGGCACGCAGGGCTATGTCATGACCGACACCGCCGAAGCGGCGGACATGATCCTGCTCAATACCTGTCATATTCGCGAAAAGGCGTCGGAAAAAGTCTATTCTGAACTGGGCAGGCTCAAGCCGCTCAAGGATCTGAACCCTGATCTCAAGATCGGCATCGCCGGCTGTGTCGCGCAGGCCGAGGGCGAGGAGATCATGCGCCGCGCCCCGGTGGTGGATCTGGTCGTGGGCCCGCAAAGCTATCACCGGCTGCCGGCGATGGAGGCGCAGGTGCGCGCCGGGCAGAAGGCGCTGGATACGGAGTTTCCGGCCGAGGACAAGTTCGAGCACCTTCCCCGGCGCCCCTTGCCGAACCGCGCGCCGACGGCCTTCCTGACGGTTCAGGAAGGATGCGACAAGTTCTGCGCCTTCTGCGTGGTGCCCTACACACGCGGGGCCGAAGTCTCGCGCCCGGTCGATCGTATCCTGTCCGAGGCACGCGACCTGGCGGAACGCGGCGTGCGCGAGATCACGCTGCTGGGGCAGAACGTCAACGCCTATCACGGCGCGGCGCAGGACGGGGCCTGGACGCTTGCGCGGCTGATCCGGGACCTTGCGCGCATCGATGGGCTGGCGCGGATCCGCTTCACGACCTCGCATCCCAACGACATGGACGATGACCTGATCGCCGCACATGGGGATTGCGACAAGCTGATGCCCTATCTGCACCTTCCGGTGCAATCCGGGTCGGACCGGATCCTGAAGGCAATGAACCGCAAGCATACCGCGGCCGATTATCTGCGTCTGATCGACCGGCTGCGCGCGGCCCGCCCCGATATCCTGCTGTCGGGGGATTTCATCGTCGGGTTTCCGGGCGAAACGGATGCGGATTTCGAGGCGACGCTCGATCTGGTGCGGGCCGTGGGCTATGGACAGGCCTATTCGTTCAAGTATTCGGCCCGCCCGGGCACGCCTGCCGCGGAACGACCGGGCGTTGCCCCCGATGTGGCCGATGCGCGGCTGCAACAGCTTCAGGCCCTGCTGACCGAACAGCAGCGTGCGACGCAGGCAGGAATGGTGGGGCGCGAGGTGAAGGTGCTGTTCGAAAAGCCGGGTCGCATGGCCGGGCAGATGGTCGGCAAATCCGAATACCTGCACGCGGTTCACGTGACCAGCGATGCGGTGGCGATTGGCGATATCGCGCGGGTGCGCATTCTCGCCTCGGGTCCCAACTCGCTTGCGGGCGAGGTTCTTGGCCTGGTCTGAGGCCCTCTGTGGCATTGATGTGCGGCTTGCGGCAAAGTTCGGCCGTCGTGCAGTCTTTTCTTGCCTTGGGGGCGCAGCGGTACCACCTTTGAATCAGGCATCTTGAAAGGAGTCTTTCTTGGGCATCAGCGCGCTGCCACCCCCGCCCCGACCAGAAGACGCGACGGAAACGCTTCTGGAATTCGCAGACAACCGTTTGTTGATCGATCTGTGCGGCGAATATGACCGCAACCTTGCGATGATCGAGCAGAAAACCGGGGTCAACATCCATCGGCGCGGCAACCGGCTTGCGGTGATGGGCGATCACGGGGCGCGGATGCAGGCCTCCATGGTGCTCGAGGCGCTGTATGCCCGACTGGAAGAGGGCAGGCCCTTCGAACCCGCCGATATCGACGCCATCCTGCGCATGGGAACGGTTCCGGCGCCGCTTTCCGGCGGCGAACAGCTTGAGATGTTCAATGCCGGCAAGTTCGAGCTGCGCACCCGCAAGAAGGTGATCGAGCCGCGCACCGAGGCACAGAAGGCCTATGTGCAGGAGCTTTTCACCAACGAGATGGCCTTTGGCATCGGCCCGGCCGGCACCGGCAAGACCTATCTTGCGGTCGCGGTTGGGGTGACCATGTTCCTCGGCGGTCATGTTGACCGGATGATCCTGTCGCGTCCGGCGGTCGAGGCCGGAGAGCGGCTTGGCTTTCTGCCCGGCGACATGAAGGAAAAGGTCGATCCCTACATGCAGCCGCTCTACGACGCGCTGAACGACTTCCTGCCCTCGAAACAGGTTCAGAAGCTGTTCGAGGAAAAGCGGATCGAGATCGCGCCGCTGGCCTTCATGCGCGGGCGCACCCTGTCCAATGCGTTCGTGGTTCTGGACGAGGCGCAGAACGCCACTTCGATGCAGATGAAGATGTTCCTGACGCGGTTGGGCGAAGGGTCGCGCATGGTCATCACCGGCGATCGCACCCAGGTCGATCTGCCGCGCGGGGTCGCATCGGGGCTGGCCGAGGCCGAACGCATCCTGAAAGGGGTCAAGGGCGTGTCCTTCAACTACTTCACCGCGCGCGATGTGGTGCGCCACCCCCTTGTCGCCCGGATCATCGAGGCCTATGAGCGCGAGGATGAGCTTTCAACTGGTTGACACGGTGATCGAGGACCCGCGATGGGACCGGGCAGGGCTTGAGACGCTGGCCGAACGCGCGGGACGTGCGGCTCTCGCAGGGTTGGGTCTTGATCCCGCCGGGTTCGAGATCAGCCTGCTGGGCTGCGATGATGACCGGATCGCCGCGCTCAACGCCGACTTTCGCGGCAAGCCGCAGCCGACCAATGTCCTCTCCTGGCCGGCCGAGGATCGTGCGGCCGCCGAAGGGGAAATGCCTGATCTGCCGCAGGGTGATCCGAGCATGCCCCAGGAACTGGGCGATGTCGCCATCGCCTATGACACCTGCCAGCGCGAGGCGCAGGAACAGGGGAAGGCCTTCGACGCCCATGTGACCCATCTGCTTGTGCATGGTATGCTGCATCTGTTGGGTTTCGATCACATCCGCGACAGCGATGCCGTGGTGATGGAGGCGCTTGAGGTCCGGATACTTGCAGGATTGGGCCTGAGTGACCCATATGGGGATGCGGGCGACATGCCCGACAAGTTGGAAAGGAACGATGGGCGAATCTGCTGACGGGTCTAGGGCAGCGCAAGGCGCGCTGGATCATGAGGAACATGGCGCAGAGAACGGGCGGGGCTTTTTCGGTCGCCTGCTGGGTGCGCTTGCCCCACCGGATGGGGACGAGGCGGATGAGCCGCCGTCTGTGCGGGCCGGAGGCGTGGCCTTGCCCGGATTGAACAACCTTGCCGGGCTTCGGGTCGAGGATATTTCCGTTCCCAAGGTCGAGATCACGGCCGTCCCCGAAGACATCACCCGGGACAAGCTGGTCGAGGTGTTTCGCGAAAGCGGTTTTTCCCGGCTTCCGGTCTATCGCGATACGCTGGATCACCCGCTGGGGCTGGTGTTGCTCAAGGATTTCGCGCTTCAGCACGGATTCAACGGCAGTGGTGGCCGGTTCACACTGCGGCGGCTGTTGCGGCCGGTCCTGTTCGTGCCGCCCTCGATGCCGCTTGCCGTGCTGCTGCAGAAGATGCAGAGCGAACGCACCCACATGGCGCTGGTCATCGACGAATATGGCGGGGTCGATGGCCTGGTCACGATCGAGGATGTGATCGAACAGGTGATCGGCGATATCGACGACGAACACGACACCGCCGAGGGCGGCCTGTGGGTGCTGGAAAAGCCTGGTGTCTATATCGCGCAGTCCCGGGCGCCGCTTGACGAATTCGAGCATGAGATCGGATTGAGCCTTGTCGCGGGCGGTGACGAGGATGAAGTCGATACGCTGGGCGGGCTGGTCTTTGTCCTGTCGGGCCGCGTGCCCGCGCGTGGCGAGGTTATCCGTCACGAAAGCGGTGTCGAGTTCGAGGTGATCGATGCCGATCCGCGCCGGATCAAGCGCCTTCGTGTGCGCCTTCCCGAAGCGGTTGCGGCGCGCTGACCGTGCGCAAGCCCCGGACATGGCCCGGCCTTGCGCCGGCCGGACTGGCCGCTGCCTGCGGTGCGGCGCTGGCCTTGGGCCAGGCGCCCTGGGGGCTCTGGTGGTTGGCGCTGCCGGCGCTTTCGGTTCTGCTCCACAGGTTGACAGGCGGCGCGGCACGGGCCGCCTGGCTGGGTTGGGTTGCCGGCACGGCCTATTTTGCCGCCGCCATGTTCTGGATCGTGGAACCGTTCCTTGTCGATGCGGCGCGCGACGGCTGGATGGCGCCCTTCGCGCTGGTGTTCCTGTCGCTTGGCCTGGGGCTGTTCTGGGCCGGGGCGGCGGCCCTCGGGGCATGGGCGGGCGGGCCAGTGGCGCTGGCCCTTGCCTTCACGGCGGCCGATCTGCTGCGGGGCTATGCCTTGACCGGTTTCCCCTGGGCGCTGCTGGGACATGTCTGGATCGATACGCCCGTGGCGCAGCTGGCGGCCTATGTGGGGCCGGCGGGGCTCAGCTTTTTCACCCTCCTTGTGGCCGCGGCTCCCATCCGGTCGCTGCACCGCGGGCTCCCGGTCGCCGCGGTGCTTCTGGGCCTGGCCTGGGGAGGCGGTCTCTTGCGGCTCGCCGAACCCGATCCGGCGGGGCAGGGGGTGACGGTCCGCATCATTCAACCCAACGCGGCCCAGCACCTGAAATGGGATCCCGACATGGCGGCGCTGTTCTTCCAGCGCCAGCTCGAGATGTCGGCCGCGCGCGAAGGCGGTGCGCCGGATCTGGTTCTCTGGCCTGAAACGGCGGTGAATTTCCTGCTCGAAGATCAGCTGGGGCTCGACATCATTGCCGAAGCAGCGGGCGGCGTGCCGGTTGCGCTGGGCATCCAGCGGCGCGAGGGGCGGCGCTTCTACAACAGCCTGGCGGTGATCGACCCGGAGGCAAGGGTGCAGGCCCTTTATGACAAGCACCACCTTGTGCCCTTCGGCGAGTATGTGCCCTTCGGCGACCTTCTGGATGGCTTTGGCCTGCGTGGTTTTGCCGCGCGCGAAGGGCAGGGCTATTCCGCCGGCCCCGGCCCCGCGGTTCTGGATCTGGGGCCCTTGGGCCGGGTGCTGCCGCTGATCTGCTACGAGGCAGTCTTTCCGCAGGATCTGCGGGCGCCAGAGCGGCCGGACTGGATCCTGCAGGCCACGAATGACGCCTGGTTCGGACGGCTGGTCGGCCCCTATCAGCACCTTGCGCAGGCGCGACTGCGCGCTGTGGAACAGGGCCTGCCGCTGATACGGGCAGCCAATACCGGTGTTTCGGGGGTGATCGACGCGAAGGGCCGGCTGCATCAGTCGCTGCCGCTGGACAGCCATGGCTTCATTGACGCCGAAGTGCCCGGGGCGCTTGCGCCAACGCCCTACGCGGTGCTGGGCGATCTGCCAATAGGGTTACTGCTGCTGGCAAGCTTCGTTGCGCTGGGCTTTACCCGGTTTCGCAACTCTGGTTGACCCGCTGCTGCGGGCGGGCTAGTTGAGCGGATACCCGTCACAACGGCTTCCTGGCGTGGCGTGGTTTAACCCAATGGAGCACTTCCCCATGAGCCGCAAGAATTACGTCTTCACCTCCGAGTCGGTTTCGGAGGGGCACCCCGACAAGGTCTGCGACCGCATTTCCGACGCCATCCTCGATGCCTTTCTGACAGAGGAACCCAATGCACGCGTTGCATGCGAGACGTTCGCGACGACCAATTGCGTGATCGTGGGCGGCGAAGTGGGCCTGTCGAATCCGGACCGCCTGTCCGAGTTCATGGGGCGGATCGACAGCATCGCCCGCGACTGCGTGCGCGACATCGGCTATGAGCAGACAGAGTTCCACTGGAACACGCTGCGGCTGATGAACATGCTGCATCCTCAATCGGCGCATATCTGGCAGGGTGTCGAAAAGGACGGCGCGGGCGATCAAGGCATCATGTTCGGATATGCCGTGAACGAAACGCCCGATCTGATGCCGGCGCCAATCCAGTATGCGCATGCGATTCTGCGCCGTCTGGCCGAGGCGCGCAAATCCGGCGCCGAGCCGACGCTGCGCCCCGATGCCAAGAGCCAGCTGTCGCTGCGGTATGAGGATGGCAAGCCGGTCGAGGTGACGTCGCTCGTGCTTTCCACCCAGCATGCGGATGAAAGCCAGACCAGCGACGACATCCGTGCGATCGTCGAACCCTATATCCGCGAGGTCCTGCCCGACGGCTGGCTGACCGAACGGACCGAATGGTGGGTGAACCCCACCGGCACTTTCGTCATCGGCGGGCCGGACGGGGATGCGGGCCTGACCGGCCGCAAGATCATCGTCGACACCTATGGCGGGGCGGCCCCGCACGGGGGCGGCGCGTTTTCGGGCAAGGATCCGACCAAGGTTGACCGGTCGGCAGCCTATGCCGCGCGCTATCTGGCCAAGAATGTCGTCGCGGCCGGGTTGGCGCAGCGCTGCACCTTGCAGCTGTCCTATGCGATCGGCGTGGCCAAGCCGCTGTCGATCTATGTCGACACTCACGGCACCGGCGAAGTTCACGAAAGCGAGATCGAGCGCGCCGTGGCCCAGGTGATGGACCTGACGCCTCGTGGCATTCGGGAGCACCTCAGCCTCAACCGTCCGATCTATCAACGCACGGCGGCCTATGGCCATTTCGGCCGCGCGCCCGAGGCGGATGGCGGGTTCAGCTGGGAAAGAACCGATCTGGTTCAGTCCCTGCGCAAGGCGATCTGAGGGCCAAAAGGGGGGTGCGGGGCTTGACCCTGCGCCCTCGCCTCAGCATAACCCGCGCCGGTTTCGAGGGCAGCAGCATGACCGACAGCGATCACAGCGACGATCAGACCGCCGAGGGATGGCGCAATTTCTATGGCCGGCGGCATGGCAAGACGCTGAAGGAGAGCCAGCGCGATTATCTTGCCAATGATCTTTCGGAGCTTGCCCCGCCGGGCATCCGGCGCGAGGAAAACCCCGAGCGCCGGCCGATCGCCCCGAAGGCGCTATTCGGGGATGATCGCGATCTCTGGCTGGAAATCGGCTTTGGCGGTGGTGAGCATCTTGTGCATCAGGCCGCGCTGCACCCCGCCGTGGGCATCATCGGCTGCGAGCCGTTCATCAACGGCGTGGCGATGTTGCTCGGCAAGATCCGTCGTGCGGGGGTCCGGAACCTGCGCGTGCATCCCGGTGATGTGCGGGACCTGTTCGATGTCCTTCCGGATGCGAGCCTGAGCCGCGCCTTTCTGCTTTATCCCGACCCATGGCCCAAGCGGCGGCATCACCGGCGCCGCTTTGTCACGCCCGAGCATCTTGTTCCGCTGGCGCGCGTTCTCAAACCCGACGCATTGTTCCGGATCGCGACCGACATTCCCGACTATGTGCGGCAGGCACTGCGCGAAGTTCCGAAGGCCGGGTTTGCGCGGGTGGAAAGCGACATCCATCAGCCGTGGTTCGACTGGATTTCGACCCGGTACGAACAGAAAGCGCTGCGCGAGGGGCGCGTGCCGCACTACCTGACCTTCCGCAGGCTCTGACGCTGGACCGGGGCGGACGCTTGCGCTATCACGCCTCCGACACTCAGCGAAAGGTGCCCCATGTCCGGCCACGGCGAACCGATCCCGATGACAGCCCGCGCCTCCGGTCCCTTGCGCGGCACGGCCGAGGTTCCCGGTGACAAGTCGATTTCGCATCGCGCGCTGATCCTGGGCGCGCTTGCCGTCGGTGAAACCCGGATCGCCGGCCTGCTGGAAGGGCAGGATGTTCTGGACACGGCCAAGGCGATGCGGGCCTTCGGAGCGGAAGTGGTCTGCCATGGGCCGGGAAGCTGGTCGGTGCATGGTGTCGGCGTCGGTGGTTTTGCCGAACCCGATCAGGTAATCGACTGTGGCAACTCGGGCACTGGCGTCCGGCTGATCATGGGCGCGATGGCGACGACCCCCATCACCGCGACCTTCACCGGGGATGCGAGCCTCAACAAGCGGCCGATGGGGCGTGTGACGGACCCTCTTGCACTTTTTGGTGCCCAGGCGCATGGGCGCAGCGGGGGGCGGCTGCCAATGACGCTGGTCGGGGCCGCGGCACCCGTTCCGATTCATTATACCACGCCGATGCCCTCGGCGCAGGTCAAATCGGCGGTGCTGCTGGCGGGGCTGAACGCGCCAGGGCAGACGGTGGTGATCGAGAAAGAGCCGACGCGGGACCATTCGGAACGCATGCTGCGTGGCTTTGGCGCCGAGGTCAGCGTCGAGGATGGACCTGAGGGCCGGATCATCACCCTGACCGGCCAGCCCGAGCTGCGGCCGCAGACGGTGGCCGTTCCGCGGGATCCAAGCTCGGCCGCATTCCCCGTCTGCGCCGCGCTCATGGTGCCGGAATCCGATATTTTCGTGCCCGGGGTCAGCCAGAACCTTACCCGAAATGGTCTTTATCTGACATTGGTGGAAATGGGTGCTGACATCAGCTTTGAAAACCCGCGCGAAGAGGGCGGAGAGCCGGTTGCCGATCTGCGCGTCCGCTTCGGGCCGCTTCAGGGGATCGAGGTGCCGCCGGAACGGGCCGCCAGCATGATTGATGAATATCCGGTTCTGGCTGCGCTTGCCGCCACAGCCGAAGGTTCAACGGTGATGCGCGGGGTGAAGGAGCTTCGGGTCAAGGAATCCGACCGCATCGACGCCATGGCGCGGGGGCTCGAGGCCTGCGGTGTGCGGATCGAAGAGGATGACGACCTGCTGATCGTGCATGGGCTTGGCGCGGGCGGCGTTCCGGGCGGCGCCACCGTGCGCAGCCATCTGGATCACCGTATCGCCATGAGCTTCCTGTGCCTTGGCCTTGCCGCGCGCCAGCCGATCCGTGTGGACGACGGCGGGCCGATCGCCACGTCCTTCCCGGTGTTCGAGCCGCTGATGCGCGGCCTGGGGGCCGATATTGACCGTGACTAGCTTTACTGTCGCCATCGACGGCCCCGCTGCTGCCGGAAAGGGAACACTCAGCCGTGCCGTGGCCGAGCGGTTCGGCTTTGCACATCTGGACACCGGATTGCTTTACCGGGCCGTGGGGGCAAAGGGCGGGGACCCCGTGCGGGCCGCACAGACGCTTTCGGCCGCGGATCTGGGTCGGGGTGACCTGCGCAGCGCCGGCGCCGGCGAGGCGGCAAGCAAGGTCGCAGCCATTCCCGAGGTGCGTGCCGCGCTGGTCCGGTTCCAGCAGGATTTCGCACGTCAGCCGGGGGGCGCGGTCCTGGACGGGCGCGATATCGGCACCGTCATCTGCCCGGATGCCGAGGTGAAGCTGTATGTTACCGCCAGTGACGAGGTGCGCGCGCATCGCCGCTGGCTTGAACTGCGCGCCCAGGGCGACGTGATCACCGAAGCCCAGGTGCTGGATGATCTGCGCGCCCGCGATGCCCGTGACACTGCCCGCGCCACGGCTCCGCTGCGGCCGGCGGCAGATGCGGTCTTGATCGACACGACAGAACTCTCTATAGACACGGCAGTCGAAAAGGCGTGCGAAGCCATAAAAAGACGGATGGGGCAGGGTCGCGGTTGAACCACGGCCCTGTTGTGTTTGTCAGCTATGGCGCCCTTCGAGACGGAACAAAGACCGGCGGAGCCAACCGCATGGCCAGTGAAAAGCACTTGAAAAGGATAGACTGACGCATGTGCGCTAAAGCAACCATGGAAGAATTCGAAGCCCTTCTGCAAGAAAGCTTCGAAATCGACACGCCGGACGAAGGTTCGGTTGTCAAGGGCAAGGTCATCGCCATCGAGGCGGGCCAGGCCATCATCGATGTCGGCTACAAGATGGAAGGCCGCGTCGATCTGAAAGAATTCGCAAATCCCGGCGAAAACCCTGAGATCGCGGTCGGCGACGAGGTCGAGGTTTACCTGGACCGGGTCGAGAACGCGCGCGGCGAAGCGGTCATCAGCCGCGAGAAAGCCCGCCGTGAAGAAGCCTGGGATCGCCTCGAGAAAGCCTACGAGAAAGAAGAGCGTGTCGAAGGCGCGATCTTCGGTCGCGTCAAGGGCGGCTTCACGGTTGACCTCGGCGGCGCCGTGGCCTTCCTTCCCGGCAGCCAGGTCGATGTGCGCCCCGTGCGCGATGCGGGCCCGCTGATGGGCATGAAGCAGCCGTTCCAGATCCTGAAGATGGACCGTCGTCGCGGCAATATCGTTGTCTCGCGCCGGGCGATTCTGGAAGAATCGCGTGCCGAACAACGCGCCGAAGTCATCGGCAAGCTGTCCGAGGGCATGGTCGTGGACGGCGTGGTCAAGAACATCACCGAATATGGTGCCTTCGTTGACCTGGGCGGCGTTGACGGCCTGCTGCACGTCACCGACATGGCCTGGCGCCGCGTGAACCACCCGTCGGAAATCCTGTCGATCGGCGAGACCCTGAAAGTTCAGGTCATCAAGATCAACAAGGACACCCACCGTATCAGCCTCGGCATGAAGCAGCTGCAGGAAGACCCGTGGGATGCGGTCGAGCGCACCTATGCGCTGGGCACCGTTCACAAGGGCCGCGTGACCAACATCACCGATTACGGCGCGTTCGTCGAGCTGGAAGCCGGTGTCGAAGGTCTGGTTCACGTCTCGGAAATGTCCTGGACCAAGAAGAACGTGCACCCCGGCAAGATCGTCTCCACCTCGCAGGAAGTGGACGTCATGGTGCTGGAAATCGACAGCGCCAAGCGCCGCGTGTCGCTGGGTCTCAAGCAGACCATGCGCAACCCGTGGGAAGTGTTCGCCGAAACCCACCCGGTCGGCTCGACCATCGAAGGCGAAGTCAAGAACATCACCGAATTCGGTCTGTTCGTTGGCCTCGACAACGATATCGACGGCATGGTGCACCTGTCGGATCTGTCCTGGGATCAGCGCGGCGAAGATGCCATCCAGAACTATCGCAAGGGCGATGTCGTCCAGGCGGCAGTGCTTGAGGTTGACGTCGAGAAAGAGCGTATCTCGCTCTCGATCAAGGCTCTGGGCGAAGACACCTTCTCGGAAGCCATTGACGGTGTGAAGCGCGGCTCGATCATCACGGTGAACGTGACCGCGATCGAGGACGGCGGCATCGAGGTCGAATACAACGGCATGAAGTCCTTCATCCGCCGCTCCGACCTGAGCCGCGAACGTTCGGAGCAGCGCCCCGAGCGTTTCCAGGTCGGTGACAAGGTCGATGTGCGCGTGACCAACGTTGATGCCAAGACCCGCCGTCTGGGTCTGTCGATCAAGGCACGCGAGATCGCGGAAGAGAAAGAGGCCGTGGAACAGTATGGTTCGTCCGATTCGGGTGCATCGCTGGGGGATATCCTTGGCGCGGCACTGAAGGGCGACCGGAACTGATCCGGCAGCTTCGGTAACGAAACGGCCCCGCTTCGGCGGGGCCGTTTTTCTTTGTGGCCCCATGGGGGCGCGGCAGACCGGCAAAGTTTCGCCGATCTTGGCCGCGGCGGGATGCCTGATTGGCAAAGGTTCAGGATTCTCCCGTCTTTCCAATGGCTTTTCATTTGTGCTGTGGGGTTTTCCGCCTATAGTCTGTCAAAGCAGCGCTTTGTCCCAAGACGCGCACGGGGGGCCATCATGATCCGTTCGGAACTGATCCAGAAAATTGCCGAAGAAAACCCGCATCTCTATCAACGCGACGTCGAACGGATCGTGAACACGATCTTCGAGGAAATCATCGAGGCTATGGCCCGCGGCGACCGGGTGGAGTTGCGCGGCTTCGGCGCCTTTTCGGTCAAGAAGCGCGATGCGCGGCTGGGGCGGAACCCTCGCACCGGCGATGCGGTTGATGTCGAGGAAAAATGCGTGCCGTTCTTCAAGACGGGCAAGCTTCTGCGCGATCGCCTTAACGGCAAGGACTCTGCCGAAACATGAGATACGTCAAGATTGTTGTTCTCGCGCTGCTGGGGCTGGCGCTTCTCACGGTCGCCTTGGCAAATCGCGGCCCGGTCACGTTGCGGCTGTTGCCCGACGATCTGGCGGGGCTGGCGCGCAACAACTGGACGGTGGACCTGCCGCTGTTTGTGGTCATCCTTGGCGGCGTGGCCGCAGGCCTGCTGATCGGTTTCATCTGGGAATGGCTGCGCGAGTACCGGATCCGCTCGGAGGCGACACAGGCCAAGCGACGGCTGAGCCGGCTGGAGGCCGAAGTGAGCCAGATCCGCGAAAAGGGGACAGAACCCCGTGATGATGTGCTCGCACTCCTTGAGGATGACCGGCGGGCACGCTAGATCCGGCGCATGGCACAGGACATTCGCGTCAAGATCTGCGGGCTGACCCGCCCCGACCACATCGAGGCCGCGGCCCGAGCGGGGGCGGCCTATCTCGGCCTCGTGTTCTTCGAACGCTCGCCGCGGAACGTGTCACCGGCCGAAGCGCGGGATCTTTGCCTTGCGGCGCCGCCGGGGCTGGTGAAAGTTGCGCTGACGGTCGATGCCGATGACGCGGCGCTGGATGCAATCCTTGCGCAGGCGCCGATCGACATGCTGCAACTGCATGGTCACGAGGCACCTGAACGCGTGGCAGCGGTGCGGAGGCGCTATGGCCTTCCAGTGATGAAAGCAGTTGGAATTGCCGATGCGGGGGATCTTGGCCAGCTTGACGCCTATATGGCTGTGGCGGACCAGGTTCTGATCGATGCAAAGCCGCCGCGACATTCGGAATTGCCGGGCGGGAACGGGCTGACCTTTGACTGGCGGCTGCTGACCGGGCGCCGGTGGCCGCGACCCTGGATGCTGGCAGGGGGTCTGACGGCCGCAAACGTGGCCGAGGCAGTCCGGCTGACGGGCGCAGGGCAGGTGGATGTCTCCTCGGGTGTGGAACGCGCCCCGGGGAAGAAGGATGAACAGATGATCGCGCGCTTCATCAGCGCAGCACAGGGAGAATGAGATGGCCGAAGATCTGGTGAACAGCTTCATGACCGGCCCGGACGAACAGGGCCGCTTTGGCAATTTCGGAGGCCGGTTCGTTTCCGAGACGCTCATGCCACTGATCCTCGCGCTTGAGGAGGAATATGAGCATGCCAAGACCGACGACAGCTTCTGGGCCGAGATGGACGACCTGTGGAAACACTATGTCGGCCGGCCCAGCCCGCTTTATTTTGCGGAACGGCTGACCGATTATCTGGGCGGCGCCAAGATCTATCTGAAGCGGGACGAGTTGAACCATACCGGCGCGCACAAGATCAACAACGTGCTGGGCCAGATCCTGCTGGCGCGGCGGATGGGCAAGACCCGGATCATCGCCGAAACCGGGGCCGGCCAGCACGGTGTGGCGACGGCCACCGTCTGCGCGCGGTTCGGATTGAAATGCGTGGTTTACATGGGCGCGCATGATGTGGAGCGGCAGGCGCCGAACGTCTTCCGCATGAAGCTGCTGGGCGCCGAAGTGATCCCGGTCACCTCCGGGCGCGGCACGCTGAAGGATGCGATGAACGACGCTCTGCGCGACTGGGTGACCAATGTGCATGACACGTTCTATTGCATCGGCACGGTTGCCGGGCCGCACCCCTATCCGGCGATGGTGCGGGATTTCCAGTCGATCATCGGCAAGGAAGCACGGGAACAGATGCTGGAGCGCGAGGGCCGGCTGCCCGACACGATCATCGCCGCGATCGGCGGCGGATCGAACGCGATGGGGCTGTTCTTTCCCTTCCTCGACGACAAGGAGGTGCGGATCATCGGTGTCGAGGCGGGCGGCAAGGGTGTGGACGACAAGATGCAGCACTGCGCCAGCCTGACGGGAGGCCGGCCCGGCGTGCTGCATGGCAACCGCACCTACCTGCTGCAGGATGACGACGGGCAGATCCTTGAGGGCTATTCGATCTCTGCGGGCCTTGATTATCCGGGCATCGGGCCCGAACATGCCTGGCTGCATGACATCGGGCGCGCGGAATATGTCTCGATCACCGATGCCGAGGCGCTGGCTGCCTTTCAGTTGTGCTGCCAGCAGGAGGGGATCATCCCCGCATTGGAGCCGAGCCATGCTCTGGCGCATGTGGTCAAGATCGCACCGACGCTGCCGAAGGATCATCTGATCGTGATGAACATGTGCGGGCGCGGCGACAAGGACATCTTTACCGTCGCCAAGGCACTGAACGTTGATCTGACGGCCTAGCCGGGGGCGGGGCGCTCCCGCCCGTCTTCGGTGCTGACGCACCTCATCCCGTTGGGCCGGGCCGCGCTGACGCGCGGCTCAGGTCGCGGCGTACTGCTCGAGGATTTCGAGCGGCACGATATCAAGGGTTCGCAGGTGGGTGGCCCCGAGGCGCACCTTCGGGGCGGCGCCTTCCTCGTGCGCCTGCAGGAAACGCGCGGCGCAGAGGCACCACTGATCTCCCGGCTTGAGCCCCGGAAATCGATACTCGGGCCGCGGCGTGGAGAGGTCGTTGCCGAGGTATTTCGACAGAGCCAGGAACTCGGCCGTCATGATGGCGCAGACCGTGTGCCGGCCCGTATCCTGCGGCCCGGTATCGCAGCAGCCGGTCCGGAAGAAGCCGGTCATCGGATCGGTCGAACAGCTTTCAAGCGGGCCGCCGAGGACGTTCAGAGAGGGGGCACGGGCCATCAGCGAAACCTGTCGATGAGGCGCTGCAGCGGCGACGCAGGCGGCGCGGCGTCAGGGACCTTTCCCTCGGCGGCCGCCTCTGCCGGAACAGTCATCTTTGTCGCGGCCCCGGGTCGGGCTGACGTGGTCGAGGAACGCGGCGGTGCCATGCGCAGTGACACGGCATTCATGAACCCGGCCGCATCCCCCCGCGCAAGGGCTGCAGCCCCATCCGAAAGCCCCCGCAAGAGATCGTCAAGCCAGTCCTGATCGGCCTTGGCAAAGTCGGACAGCACATAGGCCGAGACGCGATCCTTGTGGCCCGGATGGCCGATACCCAGCCGGACGCGGTAATAGCCTTCTCCCAGGTGCTGGTGGATCGAGCGCAGGCCGTTATGGCCCGCATGGCCGCCGCCCTGCTTGACCCGCACCTTGCCGGGGGCAAGGTCAAGTTCGTCATGAAACACAGTCAGGTCATCCGGGGTCAGCTTGTAGAAGCGCAAGGCCTCGCCCACCGACTGGCCGGAAAGGTTCATGAAGGTTTCGGGCTTCAGGAGAACGACCTTTTCAGTGCCAAGCCGGCCTTCGGCGACCAGACCCTGAAACCGGTTGCGCCAGGGGCCGAAGCCGTGATCGGCGGCAATCCGGTCTAAGGCCATGAAGCCTATGTTGTGCCGGTTGCCTGCGTATTTCGGTCCAGGATTGCCCAATCCGGCAAAGAGTTTCATCAAGCCACCTTTCTGCTGCGCCCCCCTGCGGCACGGTGGGGACTTGACCTTTGGCCGATGTTGCCCTGAACTGACGCGGATTGCCAGCCCGGGCCGCGGTCGTCGACCGCAGGGCCACCCAGTCTGACACGAGGCAGCCGATGTACCTGACGATGAACCGGTTCCGGGTCAAACCCGGCGCGGAAGAAACATTCGAGACGATCTGGAAAAACCGCGACAGCCAGCTTCCGCAGGTGCCGGGTTTTGTGGCCTTCCATCTGATGAAGGGCGCGGACAAGGGGGACCATGTGCTTTATGCCTCGCACACGCTGTGGGAAAACAGGGAGGCCTTCGAGAACTGGACGCGGTCCGAGGCGTTCCGGGCGGCGCATCGAGGCGCGGGGGGCCATTCGAACATCTACCTCGGCCCGCCCGAGCTGGAGATATTCGAGAGCGTACAGACCATCCGCGCCTGAGGCATCGGGCCGAAAGCGCGGAGGCCGAAGACGGATCGGGTGCCGGGCGATCATCAACCTGGTGCTTCCGGGGCGCCAGCGGATGCAGTGCCGGGCTGGTCGCGCCGCGAAAGCACGCCTAGATAGGGGGCATGATCCGGTTTGCCCTGTTCCTGCTTTTGTTGCTGCCCCAGCCTGCACGGGCAGAATGTATCGTGCTGTTGCATGGGCTTGCCCGTACCGAAGCCTCGCTGGTCGTTATGGCCGAGGCGCTTGCGGCACAGGGCTATCATGTCGTGAACGACGGCTATCCATCCACACTGATGCCGATCGAGGATCTTGCGGCCTATGTGCCCGAGGCGATCGCGCAATGCGGAGAGGAACGGGTCAACTTCGTGACCCATTCGATGGGCGGCGTGATCCTGCGCTACTGGCTTGAGGATCACCGACCCAGGAACATGGGCCGAGTGGTGATGCTGGCCCCGCCGAACAAGGGCACCGAGCTTGTCGATACGCTGGGCACGCTCGATCCCTTTGTCTGGCTCAATGGCCCGGCAGGGCTGGAACTGGGCACCGACGAGGACAGCATCCCGAACCAGCTGGGCGCCGTGCGGTTCGAACTGGGTGTCATCGCCGGGCAGCGCTCGCTCAACCCGCTTTATTCGGCAATGATCGAGGGGCCGGATGATGGCAAGGTCTCGGTCGAGAGTACGCGGGTCGAGGGGATGGACGATCACATCGTGCTGCCCGTCACCCATACCTTCATGATGCTCAATCCGCTGGTCATTGCGCAGGTTCTGGAGTTTCTGCGCAACGGACGCTTCGACCACGACCTGACCTTGACCGAGGCCGTGGCCCGCGTTTTCAGCGCGCCGCAGGACGAATGATACGGTTCACATGGCCCATCTTGCGGCCTGGCCTGGCCTCACCCTTGCCATAAAGATGGATGGCGGTGGCTGGCGCGCGGGCGAGATCCGGCAGGCGGGCGATGTCGTCACCGATCAGGTTCAGCATCTCGACATCCGAATGGCGCGAGCCATCAGCCAGCGGCCAACCCGCGACCGCCCGGATGTGTTGTTCGAACTGATCGACCGCGCAGCCGTTCTGCGTCCAGTGGCCCGAGTTGTGGACCCGCGGCGCGATTTCGTTGACGACAAGGCCCTGATCGGTCACGAACAGCTCTACCCCCATGACGCCGACGTAATCCAGCGCGTTCAGGATCTGTGCGGCAAGCAGGATGGCATCGGTGCGTTGTGCCGCCGTCAGCCGGGCGGGCACGGTGGTGGTGTGCAGAATGCCCTCGCGGTGGACGTTTTCGCCCGGATCGAAGCAGGCAACGTCGCCTCCCAGGCCCCGCGCGGCAATCACCGAAACCTCGTGGCTGAAGCGAACAAACCCCTCAAGGATCGCCGGCGCGCCGGCCATTGCCTCAAGCGCCGCCGCGGCCTGGTCCCGGTCCATGATCCGCGCCTGTCCCTTGCCGTCATAACCCAGGCGGCGTGTCTTGAGGATGGCGGGGGTGCCGATGCCCGAAAGTGCTGCCTGAAGCCCTTCGGCATCGTCAACGGCGGCGAAAGGCGCGGTGCGCAGCCCCAGTTCCTGTAGAAAGCTCTTCTCGCTCTGACGGTCCTGGCTGATCGCAAGGGCGCGGCGGTTCGGCCGGATGGGGCGCAGGGCTTCCAGCAGGTCCAGCGCCGCGGTGGGGATGTTCTCGAACTCGTAGGTGATGACATCAACCGATTCGGCAAAGGCGTGCAGCGCCGCCGTATCGTCATAGGGTGCCGTCGTGACCCGATGCGCCACATCGCCGGCGGGCGGCTGCGGGGCGGGCTCGTAGATGTGGCAGCGGAAACCGAGGCGGGCGGCTGCGACCGACAGCATCCGGCCCAGTTGGCCGCCGCCAAGAATGCCGATGGTGGCGCCGGGAGCAAGCTCAGTCATCGGCGGGCTCCTCGGGGATCGAGGCGCTGAGCGCCGCGCGCCAGGCATCGAGGCGGGCCGCCAGCGCAGGATCCTGCAGCGCAAGAATGCCGGCTGCCAGCAAGGCGCCGTTCGCGGCGCCCGCGGCACCTATGGCCATGGTCGCGACAGGATAGCCCTTGGGCATCTGAACGATGGAGTAAAGGCTGTCCACGCCGGACAGCGCCCGTGTCTGAACCGGAACGCCGATCACCGGGATGCGCGTCTTCGAGGCCATCATGCCGGGCAGATGTGCGGCCCCGCCCGCGCCGGCAATGATCACCTGCAGCCCGCGCCCGGCCGCGGCGCGGCCATAGTCCCACAGCCGGTCCGGCGTGCGGTGTGCCGAAACGATGCGCGTCTCATGGGTGATGCCAAGTTCGTCAAGAACCAGCGCCGCCTCTTTCATCGTGGGCCAGTCCGACTGGCTGCCCATGATGATCCCCACCTTTATCTCTGCCATGCTGCCCTGTGTCGGTCGGTTTTCAGGAAGGGCACTATAGCGGCGACACCGCCTTAGGCAATGATGTCCGGGGTCAGAATGTCCTCGATCCGGGCGATCTGATCCTTGAGCGCAAGCTTCTGTTTCTTGAGCCGGCGCAGCGTCAGCTGATCGGGGCGCGTGGCGCCTTCCAGTGCGTGAATTGCGTCGTCAAGATCGCGGTGTTCGCGGCGCAGCACCTCAAGCTTGATGCGCAGAACCTCTTCGCTGTTCATTTCGATCGGGGCGTTCATGGCTTGCCTTCGTTCAGACGGGCAGGGAGTCGCTATGTCCGTGGCGACTACCTTAGCGTCATTCCTGCTTTCGGGGAAGCCGTGGAAGATGCGGTGATCTTGCAGGAGGACGTTTTCCTTCCCATATTGACGTCAGGCCGCCGGTTCCGGGGCCGTTCTGCAACGTCGCTTTTCAAGGGCTTGCCACATGACGAAACTGACCTTTACGGCCCATCCTTTCCTTCTGGGCTTCGATCAGCTGGAACGCCTTGTTGAACGGACCGCCAAATCCGGCAATGACGGCTATCCGCCCTTCAACATCGAGCAATGCGGCGAACATGCCTATCGCATCACGCTCGCGCTGGCCGGTTTCCGCGAGGAAGACCTCTCGATCACCGTGGAGGATCGGCAACTTGTGGTCCGGGGGCGGCAGGGCGATGACGGGGCAGACCGTGTTTTCCTGCACCGAGGCATTGCCGCGCGGCAGTTCCAGCGCGCCTTCGTTCTGGCCGAAGGTGTCGAGGTGGCAGGTGCCACAATGGAAAATGGCCTGCTTCACATCGATCTGAAACGCGCGGCACCAGAAAGCGTGGTGCAGACGATCCGGATCTCCAGGGGCTGAAAGGAAGGCTGACATGAACACGAAATTCGACTTTGGCGCCGACGCCGACAATCGCATCGTCTATGTGCGCCCGATCGCAGTGGCGGATCTGCCGCAGGAAATCCGCGAACAGGCGAGTGGCATCGCGACGCTTTATGCCGTGCATGGTGCCAATGGCGAGCGCCTGGCGCTGGTGCGCGACCGCCGGCTGGCCTTTGCGCTTGCGCGTCAGAATGATCTTGCGCCGGTCAACGCGCACTGAGCTTTCCTTCAGCCCGTCGCAGAACGTCGGGCAAAACAGAACGCCGCCGTTTCCGGCGGCGTCATATCGGGTATCAAACGCCGCCGTTTTTCGGCGGCGTTTTGCGTTTCATGCCTTGATGAGGCCCATGCTTTCGAGTTTGAGCAGGACCTGGTGTGCGCAGTGGTCGACTTCGAGGCCTGCGGTGTCGAGGCGGAGTTCGGGGTTTGCCGGTTCCTCGTAGGGGTCGGAGATGCCGGTGAACTCCTTGATCTTGCCTTCGCGGGCCAGCTTGTAGAGGCCTTTGCGGTCGCGCTTCTCGCATTCCTCGATCGAGGTTGCGACATGGACCTCGACGAAGGCGCCATAGGCCTCGATCATCTCGCGCACCGAGCGACGGGTCGCGGTATAGGGGGCGATCGGTGCGCAGATCGCGATGCCGCCGTTCTTGGTGATCTCGGAGGCGACATAGCCGATGCGGCGGATGTTGATGTCGCGGTGTTCCTTGGAAAAGCCCAGTTCCGACGACAGATGCTTGCGCACCACATCGCCGTCCAGCAGCGTCACCGGGCGGCCGCCCATTTCCATCAGCTTGACCATCAGCGCATTGGCGATGGTGGATTTGCCCGAGCCCGAGAAGCCGGTGAAGAACACCGTAAAGCCCTGCTGCGCCCGCGGCGGCGAGGTGCGGCGCAGTTCCTTCACCACTTCGGGGAAGGAGAACCATTCCGGGATCTCCAGCCCCTCGCGCAGGCGGCGGCGCAGTTCGGTGCCCGAGATGTTCAGCACGGTCGAGCCTTCGGGCACCTCATCCACCGGATAATACTGCGCCTTTTCCTCGACATAGACCATGTGCTTGAAATCGACCATCTCGATGCCGACTTCGTCCTGGTACTGGCGCACCATGTCCTGCGCGGCATAGGGATCGTAGAAATCCTCGCCCGCGCTGTTCTTGCCCGGGCCGGCATGGTCGCGCCCGACGATGAAATGCGTCAGCCCGTGGTTCTTGCGGATGATGCAGTGCCACAGCGCCTCGCGCGGGCCGGCCATGCGCATCGCAAGGTTCAGCAGCGACAGGTGGGTGGTCGCCGCCGGATACTTGTCCAGCACCGCCTCATAACAGCGCACGCGGGTGAAGTGGTCCACGTCGCCCGGCTTGGTCATGCCGACGACCGGGTGGATCAGCAGGTTGGCCTGCGCCTCGCGCGCGGCGCGGAAGGTCAGTTCCTGATGCGCCCGGTGCAGCGGGTTGCGGGTCTGGAAGGCCACGACGCGGCGCCAGCCCAGCTTGCGGAAATAGGCGCGCAACTCGTTCGGCGTGTCGCGGCGGGCCTTGAAATCATAGTGGATCGGCTGCTGGATGCCGGTGATCGGGCCGCCCAGATAGATCTTGCCCGCCGTGTGGTGCAGGTAGTTCACCGCCGGATGGGCCAGATCGTCGGCGCCAAAGACCTTCTCGGCCTCGCGCGCCTTGTTCGGCTCCCACTTGTCGGTCACCGACAGGATGGCAAGGATCACGCCCTCCTGGTCGCGCAGCGCGATGTCCTGGCCGGGCTCGACCTTCGCCGCGAAATCCTCGTTCACATCCAGCGTGATCGGCATCGGCCAGAGCGTGCCATCCGCCAGCCGCATGTTCTCGACCACACCGTCATAATCCGCCTCGGTCAGAAACCCCTTGAGCGGATAAAACCCGCCGTTCATCAGAAGCTCCAGATCGCACACCTGACGCGGCGTCAGATCCCAGGACACAAGATCACCAGCCTCAACCTTCAGCTTCTGCGCTGAATCATACGAAACATAAAGCTCGGGAATCGGAACAAGATTGGGTGCTGACATGATACTCTCGGATATGACCTGCGGGATGCGCCCGCCCTCAGCAGGCGCTTTAGACGCAGTTGCGCACCGCTTTCAAGCGAGATGGGCCAGATTTGCGGTGGAAACCGCCAGACTGGCGCAGAATTGCCGCAAATGCCGGCCTTATTCCGCCAGTCCGGCCAGAAAGCGTTCAGCATCCAGTGCCGCCATGCAGCCCATGCCGGCGCTTGTCACCGCCTGGCGATAGACGTGGTCGGTCAGATCGCCGGCCGCGAAGACCCCCGGGACCGAGGTTTCCGTGGTGCCCGGCTTGACCTTCACATAGCCGCCATGATGGGTTTCCAGCTGATCGCGCACCAGTTCCGAGGCGGGCGCATGGCCGATTGCCACGAAGAAGCCGGCGCAGGGAATGTCACGCGTGACGCCTGTGATGACATCCTTCGCACGCACTGCTGTCACACCCAAAGGGTTTTCGTCGCCAAGCACCTCTTCCACGGTGTGGTTCCACAGAACCTCGACCTTCGGATGGGCGAACAGACGGTCCTGCATGATCCTTTCGGCGCGCAGCGAATCACGGCGATGAACAAGCGTCACCTTGGTGGCGAAATTGGTCAGGAAGAGCGCCTCTTCCACAGCCGTGTTGCCGCCGCCGATCACCACGACTTCTTTTCCGCGATAGAAGAAGCCATCGCATGTGGCGCAGGCCGAGACGCCGAAGCCCTTGAACTTTTCTTCGGAGGGAAGGCCCAGCCACTTGGCCTGCGCACCGGTAGCAAGGATCAGCGCGTCGGCGGTATAGGTGGTGCCGCTGTCGGACTGCGCCACGAAGGGCCGCACCGACAGATCAACAGAAGAGATGTGGTCCGACACGATCTCGGCGCCCATTTCGCGGGCATGGGTTTCCATCCGTGCCATCAGGTCCGGGCCCATCACGCTGGTATCACCGGGCCAGTTCTCGACGTCGGTGGTGATGGTGAGCTGCCCGCCAGGCTGGATCCCCTGCACGAGGATCGGTTTGAGCATCGCCCTTGAAGCATAGACGGCGGCGGTATATCCGGCCGGTCCCGAACCGATGATCAAAACCCTTGTGTGTCGCGTATCCGCCATGACGAACCCTCTTCTGCTATTGCGCCGGATATATGCGCGGCATCCCGGCACGGGAAGGGTAAATTCGGCGGGGCCCTCCGGCACCTGCCTGTTGCCGTCGCGGTGACGCAACCGTCAGGATCGGGCGGTGTTCAGGAAATATTATTGCGCGGGTCGGCATGTCGCCGTAAGTTCCGTGCCAAGAACAAGGAGCAGACATGGCCAGTTCGAAGCTTGATCCGATCGACAGGATGATCCTCGCCGAATTGCAGGCCGACGGACGGATGACCAATGTCGAACTGGCCAAACGGGTGGGCATTTCCGCCCCACCCTGTCTGCGCCGGGTCCGCACGCTGGAAGAGGCGGGTTATATCCGCGGCTATCATGCCGATATCAACGCAAGGGAGCTGGGATTCGAGGTTCAGGTCTTTGCGATGGTGCGGTTGCACAGCCAGGCGGAACCCGATCTGGCCGCCTTCGAGGCGAAGTGCCGCGCTTGGCCCCTGGTGCGCGAATGTCACATGCTGAACGGCGAGATCGACTTCATCCTCAAATGCGTGGCGCCCGATCTTTCGACCTTCCAGACCTTCCTCACCCAGCAGCTGACGGCGGCCGAGAATGTCGCCAGCGTCAAGACCTCGCTTGTTATCCGTTGCGCCAAGGACGAACCGGGCCTGCCATTCGAGGTTCTGGAAGAACGTTTGGGCCGGTCGGCCTGAGTCCGTTGTCTAAAGCCGGATCGCCGAGATCAGGCGCCCGTAGTCGGCTTCGCCGGCGTGCACCGACCGTCGATAGGAATAGAACCGCTGCGGGTCGGAATAGGTGCAATGCCCGGTCCATTCGGCCCGGCCGACGCCTGCCGCCCGCAGCTGGTGCAGTCCGTAGCCCGGAAGGTCGAACAGATAGCGGTCTCCGGCGCCGTTGGTGAAGAAGCGACTGTTGTCCGGAGTGTCGGCGAGAAAGTCGTCCAGAAACTCGGGGCCGACCTCGTAGGCGCGCTGGCTGATGGTCGGGCCGATGACGGCCGTGATTGCGCTGCGGCGTGCGCCAAGGGCCTCCATTGCGGAAACCGTCCGTTCAAGGATGCCATCCCGCGCCCCGCGCCAGCCGGCATGTGCGGCCGCGATCACGCCGGCGTCCCGGTCGGCCATGAGAACCGGCTGACAATCGGCGGTCAGCACGGCCAAAGCGATCCCGGGCTTGTTCGTGACCAGCGCATCGGCGCGCGGGGCATCGGGCAGCGGGCCGGCGACGGTCACCACATCGGCCGAATGCACCTGATGGACCATGGCAAGCCGGTTCTGCGGAACCTCCAGCGCAGCCGCGACGCGGTCGCGGTTGATGGCGACGGCCTCGCGCATGTCGGACGACCCGGCGCCGCAATTCAGCCCGGCAAACACCCCGGACGACGCGCCCCCTTTCCGGGTGAAGAACCCGTGCGTGACGCCACGAAGGGCAGGGGAGGTGACGATCTCGAGGCTCATTCGGTAAATCCCGGCGGCAAGGGGCTGCCCTTGGGGCCGAGGGCAATCGCTTTGAACAGGTTTCCCATTTCTTCCGGGTGGGTCAAGCGCCGATGGGCCGCGAGATGGGATTGAAGTGCCGCACCCCTTAATCCGGCCGCAAGCGTGCGGGTGCGGGCACTGATCCCCAGCCGTTCAAGCAGGGCGCCCTGCGCGACCATGGCCGAGACGCGACAAGACGGGGCAGCGGCAAGGGCGAGGGCCTCGAAATCGACATGGGCCGTGATATCGGCCTCTCCGGGATGGGCCAGCGGATCGTCGCGTTGATGGCGGCGCAGGGCCTGCAGACTGTCGCCGCTGCTGCGCCAGTCACCATAGTCGACGACGATCGCGGCGCCGCCGCGGCGGGCAATGCGCGCGGCGATCTGCGTCACGATCGGCGCGGCGCCGGGACAGTGTTCGACCATGTCGCCCTCGGCCGTATCGGCGAGACGATGGTCCAGCGCCGGTTGCGGTGCCGGTTGCGCAAGGCCGAAGGCCAGACGACCCTCGCGCCAGCCCACCTGACGTTCGGCCCAGCCGGAACCCTGACGCAGAAACTGCCGGATCGGCAGCGCGTCGAAGAATTCGTTGGCGATCAGGAACAGCGGCAGGTCCGGAAGGGTCGTGACCTCGTCGTGCCAGATGACATGATGGCCTGCGAGCGTCGCCTTCTGCCGTGCGCGCAGGGTCCCCGATGCCTCGACCAGATGCAGTTGCAGCGCGTCGCGAAAGCCCGGGATGCCACGCGTCGCACGCAGGATGTCGGCCATCAACGTGCCACGGCCGGGGCCGAGCTCGGCCAGGGCGAAGGGGGTGGGGGCCTGCTGATCCAGCCAGGCTTGCGCAAGACAAAGGCCAAGAAGCTCGCCGAACATCTGGCTGATCTCGGGCGCGGTGGTGAAATCGCCGGTGGTGCCGAAGGGCTCGCGTGTGGTGTAGTAGCCGTGGTCGGGATGCAGCAGGCATTCGGCCATGTAGTCGGCAATGCTCAGCGGCCCCGCAGCCGCGATGCGCTGCGCGAGGATCCTCGTCAGCGCCGTCATGCGGCGGCGCTGGCTGGGCGCCGGGCCAGCAGGATCAGCGCAATCCCGAACGCGATCATCGGCAGCGACAGAAGCTGGCCCATCGTCAAGCCCGCCTCGCCCAGTTGCAGCGCATGGCCCAGCGGATTGCCGGGTGCCACGAACTGCGCGTCGGGCTGGCGAAAGAATTCGACCACGAAACGCGCGAGCCCATAGCCCGCCAGAAACGCCCCCAGAACCCGGCCGGGCTGACGCAGCCAGCCCAACCGCCAGACCAGAAAGGCCAGCAGAAGAAACAGAAAAAGCCCCTCGCCCATGGCCTGATACAGCTGCGAAGGATGGCGCGCACAGGGCCCGACCCAGTCCCAGGGACAGGATTGCGCCGCCTCACCCGGGAAAATCACGCCCCAGGGCTGGGTCGTGGGCCGCCCCCAGAGTTCGGCATTCACGAAGTTCGCAAGCCGGCCCAGCATGAGCCCGATCGGGGTGGCGACCGCCATGGCATCGGCTGTTTGAAGCATCGGGATGCCGTTGCGGCGGCAGAACAGGATGGTAGCGACGACCACGCCCAGAAAGCCGCCGTGGAAGGCCATTCCACCCTCCCAGATCCGCAGGATCTGCGACGGGTAGGAGATGTAATAGCCCGGTTGATAGAACAGGACGAACCCCAGGCGCCCGCCAAGGATCACCCCCAGGATCACCCAGGTCAGAAGCTGTTCGACCTGTGCCGGCTGCATCGGGGCCACCTGACCGGGCCAAAGCGCCGGCCGCTTCATCAGCGCCACCACCAGGCGCCAGCCGAACAGAAGCCCGGCGATATAGGCAAGCGCATACCAGCGCAGGGCGAACTCGAAGTTTCCGAAGCGGATCGTGAACAGCTCGGGGCTCAGGTCGGGAAACGGAATGGCGGCGAGCATGGCGGACTCCTGATTGCGCGCCCGTGTCTGCCCCCGGGCCGGCACGCAAGTCAACCTTGCGGTTTCCTGCAGCCGCGCCCATATATATCGGAACGCTCGGAAAACCCAGTCCCCTGACCGTCAGACCGGCCAAGCCAACGGAGTCCATCATGCAGACGCGCAACAAGTTCCTGGATGACATGTCGCAGCTGATGACCAACGCCATGGGCGTGGCCCAAGGTGCAAAGGCCGAGGCGGAAACCGCCTTCAAGGGCATGATTGACCGCTGGATGGCTGACCGCGATTTCGTCACGCGCGAGGAATTCGACGCCGTGCGCGCGATGGCGCAGAAGGCCCGCGAAGAGAACGAGGCGCTGAAGGCACGGCTTGATGTGCTGGAGGCGAAGCCGGACCTGATGGCAGAGACCCAAAGCGCGGCCAGGACGGCGGCAAAACCCGCCGCCAAGGCTGCTGCCAAGACCGAGGACAAGCCGAAATCCTGATCGCGTCACCCGTTGCGACGGGTCGGGCAGCGCGTTCACCACAGCCCCGTCTGCCGGGGCTGTATTCTTCCGGGTGGTTGTCCACAGGAATATTTCCACAAATGACTTTACAGCCTGATGCTTTGGGCACACCATATCTTGTAAGGTGACGGTCAGACTGCGCCGGACCTTGTCGCAGACCCAGCTTGTTGTGGGCATCTCCTGCAAGAAGCTACACATAAGGGGGCCAGGCATGTCGATTTCCGAAGAATTCCTCTATGGTGACGATATCCACCCGATCGACATCGTCGAAACTCTGGCCGAGCACCATGATTGGGAATTTGATCGTGTGACCGATGACCAGATCGCCATGGCGGTCGAAGGGCAGTGGCGCACCTATTCCATCACCCTTGCCTGGTCGGCCCGAGACGAGATGCTGCGCCTGATCTGCACCTTCGAGATGGAACCCCCCGAACACCGCCTGCCCGCGCTTTACGAGGCGCTGAACGGCGCCAACGATCTGTGCTGGGGTGGGGGCTTCAGCTTCTGGACAGGGCAGCGCCTGATGGTCTGGCGCTATGGTCTCGTGCTGGCGGGGGGGCAGATGGCTGGCCCCGAACAGGTGGATCGCCTGATAAGCGGCGCCGTCAGTTCCTGCGAGCGGTTCTATCCGGCGTTCCAGCTTGTTGCATGGGCGGATCGCACGCCGGCCGATGCGCTTCAGGTCGCTATTGCAGAGGCTTACGGCCGCGCCTAGTCTGCCCCCGTGCGAAGGGGGTGCCATGACTTTCAATGATATTTCGGCGCGCGGCCTGGTGCTGCTTGGATGCGGCAAGATGGGTTCCGCCATGCTGCAGGGGTGGCTTGATCGAGGGCTTCCGCCTGAGGCGATCTGGGTCAGCGACCCCAATCCCTCGGAGTGGCTGTTGCACCAGGGGGTCCATGTGAACGAGCCCCTCCCGCAGGCTCCTGCGATCGTTCTGGTGGCCGTCAAGCCGCAGATGATGGCTGCTGCGCTGCCCACGCTGAAGGCGATGGGCGGCGGGCCTACCCTGTTCCTGTCGGTCGCGGCGGGAACCTCGCTGGATCATTTCGCCTCGGTTCTTGGCACGGGGACGCCGGTGATCCGCGCGATGCCCAACACGCCTGCCGCCATCGGTCGCGGTATCACCGCGCTTGTGGGCAATGCCCATGCTGACGAAACCGCGCTTGATCTGGCCGAGACGCTTCTGTCGGCCGTGGGTCAGACGGTCCGTCTGGAGGACGAAGCGCAGATGGATGCGGTGACCGCAGTGTCAGGGTCGGGTCCTGCCTATGTCTTTCACCTGATCGAAACGCTTGCCGCCGCTGGCGTGGCCCAGGGCCTGCCCGAGGATCTGGCGATGCGCCTTGCCCTTGCAACGGTCGGCGGCGCCGGCCAGCTTGCCGAAACAGCAGCCGAGACGCCGGCGCAGCTGCGGGAGAACGTCACCAGCCCCGCTGGCACCACCGCCGCCGCGCTTGCCGTTCTGATGGATCCTGACACCGGGTTTCCGGCGTTGTTGCAGCGCGCCGTTCAGGCGGCAGCGGATCGCAGCCGGGAGCTTGGGCAATGACCATCAGCTATGACGACTTCACCCGCGTGGAGATCCGCGTCGGACGCATCACCCGGGCCGAGCCTTTCCCCGAGGCGCGCAAGCCCGCCTATCGGCTCTGGGTCGATTTCGGCCCGGACCTGGGCGAGAAACGCTCCTCGGCCCAGATCACCACCCATTACCGGCCCGAGGACCTGATCGGCAAGCAGGTGATGGCGGTGGTGAACTTCCCGCCGCGCCAGATCGGGCCGGTCCGCTCGGAAGTTCTGGTTCTTGGTGTGCCCGATGCTGCGGGCGAGGTTGTGCTCCTGTCGCCCGATCTCGAGGTGCCGTTGGGCGGGCGGATGTTCTGATGCCGCGGCTCCTGATCACCCGCCCTCTGCCTGACCGCGTGATCGCCGCGGCACGGGAGAGTTTCGAGGTGACGGCCCGGCCGCTTACCACGCCGCTGGACCGAAACGAGATGCGCGCCGCGCTGGCCGAACAGGATGCGATTCTAGCGACGCTGGGCGACGCCTTTTCGCGCGAGGTTTTGCAGGCTGTGGCGGAGCCGCGGTGCCGGATTCTTGCCAATTTCGGGGTGGGCTACAACCACATCGACGTCGATGCGGCCCGGGCGGCGGGGATCGTCGTGACCAATACCCCCGGCGCGGTGACGGATGCCACCGCCGATATCGCGATGACGCTGATCCTGATGACCGCACGCCGCGCGGGCGAGGGCGAACGGCTGGTCCGTTCGGGCCAGTGGCAGGGCTGGCATCCGACGCAGATGCTGGGCCTGCATGTCAGCGGCAAGAAGGTGGGCATCATCGGCATGGGCCGGATCGGCAAGGCCATCGCGCGGCGCTGCCACTTCGGCTTCGGGATGGAGGTGTCGTTCTTCAATCGCTCGGCGGTGGCGGATCCCGGGGTGCCGGCGCAGCAGATGGAAACCCTCGCCGAACTGGCCGCGTCGGTCGATATCGTCGTGGTCGCCGTGCCCGGAGGGTCGGCCACGCGCCATCTGGTGGGTGCGCAGGTGCTGGGCGCGATGCAGCCGCATGCGATCCTTGTCAATATTGCCCGGGGCGATGTGGTGGACGAGGCGGCGCTGATCGCCGCGCTTGAATCGGGGCGGATCGGCGGTGCGGGGCTTGATGTCTATGAACATGAACCCGTGGTGCCAGCGGCGCTGCGCGGCTGGGAGAACGTCACGCTTTTGCCGCATCTGGGCACCGCGGCGCTTGAAGTGCGCGAGGCGATGGGCCTGATGGCAGTTGAGAACCTGCGCGCCTTTTTTGCCGGTCAGGTGCCGCCAAACCGGGTTTAAAGCGTCGGGTCGCTGGCCACACGTACCAGGCTGGTCATGTCCGAAAGCCGCTCGATCTGGCGGCCTTCGGCGTCGAAATTGCCGGGACGCAGCCAGGCGCCATAGGCTTCGCGCAGGGCAGGCCAGTCCTGGTCGGTCACGGCGAACCAGGCGGTATCGCGGTTGCGGCCCTTGATGACCATGTGCTGCCGGAACGTGCCCTCGTAGGAAAAGCCAAGCCGCTGTGCCGCGCGGCGCGAGGACGTGTTGCGGGCGTCACATTTCCATTCCACCCGGCGATAACCGGCGTCGAAAGCCCACCCGATCATCAGCGCGAAGGCCTCGGTGGCGGCGGGGCTTCGCTGCATCTGCGGTGCCAGCGTGATCGAGCCGATCTCGATCACCCCGTGTTCGGGCGTGATCCGCATGAAGGCGGCGACCCCGCCGGGATGGCCGGTCGCGGTGTCGCGCAGCGCATGATAGACCATGTCGGACCGGGCTGTGGCATCCTTGACCCAGCGGTGGAAAACGGCGGCCGAGTGGAACGGCCCGTGTGCCATGAATTGCCACAGCGTGTCATCGGCCGCCGAGAAGGCCTGGAACAGGTCGCCGGCATGGGCCTCGGCATTCAGTGGCTCAAGAACAACGTAGTGCCCTTCGATGGGGTCGGCACCCGGGCGTGCCGGTGCAGTCCAGTCGGGCAGGGGGCTGCCAGCAAGGTGATCGGTCATGGCCGGCCTCCGCAGGTGGGTTCGTTTTGCATCTACGCCGAAAAGGCAACGGGCGCGAAGCCTTCCGGTTCACACCCGCTGAAGATTTTCCCCATGTGATGCAGCTCAGTCCTTCGGGATCACCCGCAGGCCCAGTTCGCGCAGCTGCTCGTTCATCGGCAGGCTGGGCGCGCCCATCATCAGGTCTTCGGCGCGCTGGTTCATCGGGAACATGATGACCTCGCGGATATTCGCCTCATCCGCCAGCAGCATCACGATCCGGTCGATGCCCGCCGCACAGCCGCCGTGGGGCGGCGCGCCATAGCGGAACGCCTTGACCATGCCGCCAAACCGCTTTTCGACCTCTTCCCTGGGATAGCCCGCCAGTTCGAACGCCTTGAACATGATCTCGGGCTTGTGGTTCCGGATCGCGCCGGAAATCAACTCGTATCCGTTGCAGGCAAGGTCATACTGGTAGCCGAGCACCTTCAGCGGGTCGCCATTCAGTGCCTCAAGGCCACCTTGCGGCATCGAGAACGGATTGTGGCTGAAGTCGATCTTGCCTTCGTCCGTCTTCTCATACATCGGGAAGTCGACGATCCAGGCAAAGCGGAAGGTATCCGTCTCGGCCAGCCCCAACTCTCGCCCGATCTCGTTGCGGGCACGGCCAGCGACGGCCTCAAACTGCTCCGGCTTGCCGCCAAGGAAGAAGGCCGCGTCACCCACGCCAAGGCCAAGCTGCTGGCGGATCGCCTCGGTCCGCTCCGGCCCGATGTTCTTGGCCAGCGGGCCGGCGGCTTCCATCTGGCCGCCTTCCTCACGCCAGAAGATATAGCCCATGCCGGGCAGGCCCTGAGCTTGCGCAAAGGCGTTCATCCGGTCGCAGAACTTGCGGCTGCCGCCCGTTGGCGCGGGAATGGCGCGGATCTCGGTGCCCTCGTTCTCCAGCAGTTTCGCGAAGATCGCGAAGCCGGAGCCGCGGAAATGTTCGCTCACCACCTGCATCTTGATCGGGTTGCGCAGGTCGGGCTTGTCGGACCCGTACCACAGCAGCGCGTCCTTGTAGGCGATCCGCTCCCAGTTCGTATCGACCTTCCGGCCGCCTCCGAATTCCTCGAAGATGCCGTGGATCACCGGCTGGATGGCGGCAAAGACGTCCTCCTGCTCGACAAAGGACATCTCCAGGTCAAGCTGGTAGAAGTCGGTGGGCGAGCGGTCGGCGCGGGGGTCTTCGTCCCGGAAGCAGGGCGCGATCTGGAAGTAGCGATCAAAGCCCGCGACCATGATCAGCTGCTTGAACTGCTGCGGCGCCTGCGGCAGCGCATAGAACTTGCCCGGGTGCAGCCGCGAGGGCACGAGGAAGTCGCGCGCGCCTTCAGGGCTGGACGCCGTGATGATCGGGGTCTGGAACTCGTTGAAGCCCGCGTCCCACATCCGGTTGCGCAAGCTGCGCACGACGTTCGACCGCAGCATCATGTTGCGATGCAGCTTTTCCCGCCGCAGATCAAGGAAACGGTAGGTGAGGCGCGTTTCCTCGGGGTAGTCCTGTTCGCCGAAAACCGGCAGCGGCAGATCCTCGGCCGGGCCAAGGACTTCAACCGCGCGGGCATAGACCTCGATCTCACCCGTCGGGATCTTGGGGTTCACAAGGCTTTCGTCGCGCGCCTTGACGGTGCCGTCGATCCGGATCACCCATTCTGCCCGCACCTTTTCCAGCGCGGCAAAGGCCGGGCTGTCGCTGTCGGCCAGAACCTGGGTGATGCCGTAATGGTCGCGCAGGTCGATGAACAGCACGCCGCCATGATCGCGCACCCGGTGCACCCAGCCCGAAAGCCGCACGTCATTGCCCACATGGGCCTTGTTCAGTTCCGCGCAGGTATGGCTGCGATAAGCGTGCATGAGGCGCCCCCTTGGGTGTTCCGGTATCCGCGCCGATACACCCTTTGCAGGCTGAGAAGTCAAGGGAGAGGGCTAGAACGGCCGCTGGATGTTGCCGGTATAAAAGAACATCCCCAGCCCCGCGGCGAAGATGATCAGCCCCGAAACCGTGTGCAGAACCACCGCAAGGGGGAAACTGCGCCGCACCTCATAGGCCCAGGCAAAGACCAGACCGCCCGCGAAGGTCATCGCAATGACGATCCAGTTCCAGTACAGAAGATGCGCAAGTGCGAACAGCGCGGCATTGGCAAGGATCGCGGCTGGCGTGCCCGGCAGCAGTTCCGCATAGCGCCGGAAGAACAGCGGGCGGAACACGATCTCCTGCGGCAGCGCCGAAAATACCGGGTAAAGGAGGGCGATGGCCAGCAAGAGCTGAGGCCGGTTCTGTGCCAGCCAGAAATAGCCGCCGGGGTTCGTCAGCATCATTACCGCCGTCGCCACGGCGAAGGTCAGGACTGCGAAGGTTGCGACAGGCAGCCAGCCGATCCGGCGCCAGCCGCGCAGCAGCTCTGACCAGCAAAAATCGCTTGTGACATGAAGCAGCACAAGCCCCAGCGCCGTAGCCCCGAAAAGCACCGGGAACATTCAGCTGGCCGGAAGCACCAGCGCCAGCGTGAGTGGCACGAGAAGGTAAAGCAGGATCAGCTCGGCCCAGAGCCGCAGCCGGCGCAGGCCCGTCCGGGGCAGTTTCCGGGGCGGGCGGGGGATGCTCGTGGTGCTCATCGGGCTCGTCCTTGGGTGGGGCTCTCTCCCGCCGGGGAAGGAATGGCTCAGATATAGCGGGGCGGCGGGCTGTCGCCATCACGGCTGCGCGACCGATCCGCCCTTATGGGCTTGCGCCGCAAGCGCGCATGGCTATAACCCGCGAGGATTTTCGCAATGGGGGCCGTCATGCCGAAAAGAACCGATATCAAGTCGATCATGATCATCGGCGCCGGGCCCATTGTCATCGGGCAGGCCTGCGAGTTCGACTATTCGGGCGCGCAAGCCTGCAAGGCGCTGCGCGAAGAAGGCTACCGGGTCATCCTCGTGAACTCGAACCCCGCCACGATCATGACCGACCCGGAACTGGCCGATGCCACCTATATCGAGCCGATCACCCCCGAGGTCGTCGCCAAGATCATCGAGGCCGAGCGTCCTGATGCGCTGCTGCCCACCATGGGCGGGCAGACCGGGCTGAACACCAGCCTCGCGCTGGCCGACATGGGCGTGCTGGACAAGTTCGGTGTGGAACTGATCGGCGCCAATCGCGAAGCCATCGAAATGGCCGAGGACCGCAAGCTGTTCCGCGAGGCGATGGACCGGATCGGCCTGGAAAATCCCAAGGCCACGATCATTGCCGCGCCGAAGCTTGCCAATGGCAAGTACGACATCAATGCCGGCGTGGCCGAGGCAATGGCCGCCATCGAATATGTGGGCCTGCCTGCGATCATCCGCCCCGCCTTCACGCTTGGCGGCACCGGCGGCGGCGTCGCCTATAATCGTGACGACTATGAACGCATCTGCCGCTCGGGGCTGGATGCCTCGCCGGTGGCGCAGATCCTTGTGGATGAATCGCTGCTGGGCTGGAAGGAATACGAGATGGAGGTGGTCCGCGACCGCGCGGACAATGCCATCATCGTCTGTTCCATCGAGAACGTCGATCCGATGGGCGTGCATACCGGCGATTCGATCACCGTTGCCCCGGCGCTGACGCTGACCGACAAGGAATATCAGATCATGCGCAACGGCTCGATTGCCGTGCTGCGCGAAATCGGCGTGGAAACCGGCGGGTCCAACGTGCAATGGGCGATCAACCCGGCCGATGGGCGGATGGTCGTGATCGAGATGAACCCGCGCGTCAGCCGCTCTTCGGCGCTCGCCTCCAAGGCCACGGGCTTCCCGATCGCCAAGATCGCGGCAAAACTCGCCGTGGGTTATACGCTCGATGAACTGGACAACGACATCACCAAGGTCACGCCGGCCAGCTTTGAGCCTACCATCGACTATGTCGTGACCAAGATCCCCCGCTTCGCCTTCGAGAAGTTCCCCGGCTCCAAGCCCGAACTCACCACCGCGATGAAGTCGGTGGGCGAGGCGATGGCGATCGGGCGCACCTTCCACGAATCCGTGCAGAAGGCACTGGCCTCGATGGAGACCGGCCTGACCGGCTTTGACGAGATCGCCATCGAGGGTGCCCCCGAGAAATCGGCCATCGTCAAGGCGATCAGCGCCCAGACCCCGGACCGGCTGCGCCTGATCGCGCAGGCCATGCGCCACGGGTTGAGCGATGACGAGATCCAGGCCGCGACCAGCTTCGATCCGTGGTTCCTTGCCCGGATCCGCGAGATCATCGACCTTGAGGCCGAGATCCGCAAGAAGGGCCTGCCCGCGACCGAGGCCGGGCTGCGGCGGCTCAAGATGTATGGCTTCACCGATGCGCGGCTGGCGAAACTGACCGGCCGGGACGAAGGGCAGGTGCGCCGCGCCCGCCGCAACCTGGGCGTCACGGCGGTCTTCAAGCGCATCGACACCTGCGCGGCCGAGTTCGAGGCCCAGACGCCCTACATGTATTCGACCTACGAACATCCCGTGATGGGCGAGGTGGAATGCGAGGCGCGTCCATCGGACCGCAAGAAGGTGGTCATCCTGGGGGGCGGCCCGAACCGGATCGGGCAGGGGATCGAGTTCGACTATTGCTGCTGCCATGCCTGCTTCGCGCTGACCGATGCCGGCTATGAGACCATCATGGTCAACTGCAACCCGGAAACGGTTTCGACGGACTACGACACTTCGGACCGGCTCTATTTCGAGCCGCTGACGCTGGAGCATGTGCTGGAGATCCTGCGGGTCGAACAGGAAAACGGCACCCTGCACGGCGTGATCGTGCAGTTCGGCGGCCAGACGCCGCTGAAACTCGCGAACGCGCTGGAGGAAGAAGGCATCCCGATCCTCGGCACCAGCCCCGATGCGATCGACCTTGCCGAGGACCGGGAGCGGTTCCAGAAGCTTCTGAACGATCTGAACCTCCGGCAGCCGGTGAACGGCATCGCCTCGTCCGATGCGCAGGCCATCGAGATCGCCGAACGCGTGGGCTTTCCGCTGGTCATCCGCCCGTCCTATGTGCTGGGCGGCCGCGCGATGGAAATCGTGCGCGACATGGACCAGCTGAAACGCTACATCACCAACGCGGTGGATGTCTCGGGCAAGAACCCGGTGCTGCTCGACAGCTATCTGGCCGGTGCGATCGAGGTCGATGTCGATGCGCTCTGCGATGGCAAGGACGTGCATGTCGCGGGCATCATGGAACATATCGAAGAGGCGGGCGTCCATTCGGGCGACTCGGCCTGCTGCCTGCCGCCCCATTCGCTCTCGCCCGAGATCGTGGAGGAGCTGAAGGTCCAGACCCGCGCGATGGCGCTGGGGCTGAACGTCGTCGGCCTGATGAACGTGCAGTTCGCGATCAAGGATGGCACGATCTATGTGCTGGAGGTGAACCCGCGCGCCAGCCGGACGGTGCCCTTTGTCGCCAAGGCCACCGACAGCGCCATCGCATCGATCGCCGCGCGGCTGATGGCCGGTGAGCCGCTGTCGAACTTCCCGATGCGCGCGCCCTATCCGGCGGGCGTGGGTCCGGACGACCCGCTGCCGCTCGCCGATCCGCTGACCCTTGCCGACCCGATCACGCCCTGGTTCTCGGTCAAGGAGGCGGTGCTGCCCTTTGCCCGCTTCCCCGGCGTTGACACGCTGCTTGGCCCCGAAATGCGCTCGACCGGCGAGGTCATGGGCTGGGATCGCACCTTTGCGCTGGCCTTCCTCAAGGCGCAGATGGGCGCGGGCACGCATCTTCCCGAAGGGGGCCGCGTGTTCCTGTCGGTCAAGGACGCCGACAAGACCGCCGCGATGGCCGATGCCGCCCGCGATCTGGTGGCCTTGGGCTTCACCATCGTGGCAACCCGCGGCACGGCCACCTTCCTCAAGGAGGCCGGCGTCGGCTGCGAGGTGGTCAACAAGGTTTATGAAGGCCGACCGAACATCGTGGACCGGCTCAAGAACGGCGATATAACGCTGGTCCTGAACACGACCGAGGGCACACAGGCCGTCGAGGACAGCCGCGATATCCGGGCGGTCGCGCTTTATGACAAGATCCCTTACTTCACCACCGCAGCGGCCAGCATTGCCGCCGTTGCGGCGATGAAGGCGCGGCAGGAAGGCGATATCGGCGTCCGCACCCTGCAGGGCTGATCTTGCACCTGTGCTGACGCGGGTCTAGCACTTCCCCCAGCACAGGCATGGGGGAAGTCATGGTCAGGGTGGCGATCAATGGATTCGGAAGGATCGGGCGGACAGTGCTGCGCGCCTGGCTGCAGGGCCGCGCGTCCGGCGTCGAGGTGGTGGCGATCAACGACATCGCCGCAGCCGAAATGTGTGCCTACCTGTTCCAGTATGACAGCGTCTTCGGCCCTTATCCGGGGCAGGTGATGCTGGAGGAAGGGGCGCTGGTGGTGGACGGCCGGCGGATTGCCCTGACCCGCGAGCCCGATCTTTCCCGGCTCGACCTGGCCGGCATCGACATCGTCATGGAATGCACCGGCCGCGCCGATACGGCGGAGGTTGCTCGGCGCGGGCTGACGGCCGGGGCGCGGCGGGTGCTGGTGTCAGGGCCGTCCCGGGCGGCGGATGTGACCATCGTCATCGGCGCCAACGACCATCTGCTGGGCAATCAGGCGGTTGTCTCCAACGCTTCCTGCACCACGAACGCACTTGCGCCGCTGGTCCGGCTGATCGAGGCGGAATGGGGGGTGGAAACCGGCTACATGACCACGATCCACTGCTACACCGGCAGCCAGCCGACGGTGGATGCGCCCGCCGCCGATTACGCCCGTTCCCGTGCGGCGGCCCTGTCGATGGTGCCGACGACGACCAGCGCGCAGCGACTCCTCGACGTGGTTCTGCCGGAGCTTGCCGGCCGGATCGAGGGAAGCGCGGTGCGGGTGCCGACGGCCAGCGTTTCAGCGGTGGATCTGACGGTGATGCTGCGCGCTGTGCCGACGGCCGATCAGGTGAACGCGGTGCTGAAGGCGGCGGGCGGCGTGCTTGGCTGGACCGAGGCGCCGCTCGTCTCGACCGATCTGCGCGCGCGCCCCGAAAGCATCGTCATGGCCCTGCCGGAAACCCGGGTGACGCGGGGCGGGATGTTGCGGGTCTTTGGCTGGTATGACAACGAATGGGGCTTTTCCTGCCGGATGCTGGACATGGCGCTACGGATGTAGAACCACCTGCCACGGCGTCTCGTACCAATGTTCCTGCAGGTTCGGCGTTGCACCGATCCGGTCCACGACGGCAAAGAGGCCGGGTGCAGATAGCGGCGTAAGAACCCCGTGCCAGGTGCCGCGATGCAGGTTCACCCCCTGCCCGGGGGTGGTGACGAAGGCCAGCGGGTTGCCCGGCTGCCCGCCGTGATCCTGCGCGACGATCACCAGAAACGGCGCCTCATACATGGGGATGAAGGCCTGCGAGCCTTCGGGGTGGCGTTCGACCATCTCCAGCCGGTAGGGCAGGGTGCGGGGCTCGGCCCGGAACAGGCTGATACCGGCACGTCCGCCGGGGCCGAAATCCAGCCGCGCCCGGTCATGATAGCGCCCGCAGAGCCCCTGATTGATGATGCGGTCGGCCTCGCCCCCGGCGTCCAGCACATCGCCGAAGGGGGCGAAATCCGCCTGAGTCAGGGGCCGCGCAATGATCTGACGCTCCGTCACGCGCCGCGCCCTTCCCATGCGCCCCCGAGTTTCACATGCCGGTTCACATCCTTGTAGAGCAGATAGCGGAACCGCCCCGGCCCCCCGGCATAGCAGGCCTGCGGGCAGAAGGCGCGCAGCCACATGAAATCGCCCGCCTCGACTTCGACCCAGTCGCGATTGAGCCGATAGACCGCCTTGCCTTCCAGCACGAACAGCCCGTGTTCCATCACATGGGTTTCCTCGAAGGGGATCACTCCGCCGGGCTGGAAGGTCACGATGTTGACGTGCATGTCGTGGCGCAGATCGTCGGGATCGACGAAGCGGGTTGTGGCCCAGCGGCCCTCGGTGCCCGGCATAGGTGTCGGGGCGATCTCGGTCTCGTTGGTCACGAAGGCTGTCGGGGCGGGCACGCCCGGCGCCGGTTCATAGCGTTTGCGCAGCCAGTGGAACCGCGCGGGATGGTCGCTGCCGTTCCGCAGTCGCCACGCCGTTCCGGCCGGGACATACGCATAACCGCCGGGGCCAAGCTCATGTTCCTGTCCGTCCAGTGACAGCCAGACCTCGCCATCGGTGACAAAGATCACACCCTGCGCTTTCGGGTCGGGTTCGGGGCTGCGCGATCCGCCTCCCGGGGCAAGCTCCATCACATACTGGCTGAAGGTTTCGGAAAAGCCCGACATCGGCCGGGCGATGATCCAGGCGCGGGTTTTCTCCCAGCCCGGCAGGAAGCTGGTAACGATGTCGGAAAAGACCCCGCGCGGGATCACGGCATAGGCTTCCGTGAACACAGCGCGGCCGGTGTGGATCGCGGTTTGCGGCGGCAGGCCACCTTCGGGGAAGTGATAGTTGCTCATGGCATGTCCTTCAGGCGCAGTTCGGCGATGCGTTCGACCTCTCGGCAGGCGGTTTCGAACTCCGTCGCGGTGTCATTGGCAATCCTTGTGCGGAAGGCCGCAAGGATCGAGCCCTTGGTGTTGTCGCGCACCGCAATGATGAACGGAAAGCCATGCTTGGCGACATAGTCTGCATTCAGCTGCTGAAAGGACGCACGTTCGGCATCCGTCAGCGCGTCAAGCCCGGCACTGGCCTGTTCGGCGGTGGATTCGGCGGTCAGGCGGCGGGCGGCGGCCAGCTTGCCTGCAAGGTCGGGGTGCGCGCGCAGGACGCCCAGCCGTTCCTCATGGCTCGCGCTGCGAAAGATCCGGGTCAGGGCGCTGTGAACACCGATGGCGGTGTCATGGGCTGGGCCAAGCTCCAGCGCCCATGCCCGTTCTGCGATCCAGGGGGAATGCTCGAAGATCCCGCCAAAGCGGGCAACGAACCGGTCGCGGTCCATCTGGCTGGGTCGTTCGCGCCGCTGATGCGGATGGGTCACTGCCCAGTGGCGGGCGATGTCGATACGGCGCGGAAACCACACGCCCTCCTGGCCCCGCGCATACTCCAGAAACCGCTTCAGGCCGGCGATCTTGCCGGGGCGCCCGATCAGCCGACAATGCAGCCCGATGGAAAACATCCGTCCGCCTTCGGCGTGAAGCGTATCAAAACTGTCCTTGAGATACTGGAAGAACTGTTCGCCGGTGATGTAGCCCGGCGCGGTGGCAAAGCGCATGTCGTTCGCCTCCAGCGTATAGGGGATCACGAGTTGGTCGCGGTCGCCCACCTCAAGCCAATAGGGCAGGTCGTCGTCATAGGTGTCGGACAGCCAGTCAAACCCGCCTTCCTCGGCCACAAGACGCACGGTATTGGCGGAACAGCGGCCCGTATACCAGCCGCGCGGGCGCTCGCCGACCACCTCGGCATGCAGACGGATCGCCTCGGCGATCTGGGCACGCTCTTCGTCCTCGGGCATGTCGCGGTGGTCCACCCATTTCAGCCCGTGCGAGGCGATTTCCCACCCGGCTTCCTTCATCGCGGCAACCTGTTCGGGGCTGCGCGCCAGCGCCGTTGCAACGCCATAGACGGTGACCGGAATCTCCATTCCCGTGAACAGCCGGTGCAGCCGCCAGAAACCCGCGCGCGCGCCGTATTCATAGATCGATTCCATGTTCCAGTGCCTTTGCCCCGGCCAGGGCGCGGCGCCGGCGATATCCGACAGGAAGGCTTCGGAGCCGGCGTCGCCATGCAGGATGCAGTTCTCGCCGCCCTCTTCATAGTTCACGACGACCGACACGGCGATCCGCGCGCCACCCGGCCATTGCGCGTCAGGCGGCGTCCGGCCGTGGCCTTGCATGTTGCGGGGGTATCGGTTCATCGCGGGCTCCCTCTTTGATCTTGGTCTAGAGCAAGGGAATGAAGATCATTATCACGAAATTCGTGAAAGACCTTTTCCGATGCTGATGGCGCTTTTGCCGTCGCTGCCGCTATGATGCCCGAAAGATGGAGGAAAGATGCCCGGATTTCTGACGACCCATGTGCTTGATACAGCGCGCGGCTGCCCCGCCGCGGGGCTGCGCATCACGCTTCACCGGCTGGAGGGTGCGCGCGAGAGTCTGGCCGAACGGGTGACGAATGCCGATGGCCGCACCGACGGTCCGATCCTGCCCGAAGAGGCGTTCACGCCGGGCCGATACGAGCTGGTCTTTCACGCCGGGGATTACCTGCGCGCAACCGGGCAGGCGGGGGCAGAGCCGCTGTTTCTGGACGAGGTGCCGATCCGCTTCGGCATGACCGAGGGCCATTATCATGTGCCGCTGCTGTTGTCGCCCTATGGCTATTCCACCTATCGCGGAAGCTGAAGCGCCCCAAGGTCGATGCCCACGATCTGCCGCGCCAGTTCGGCCTTGCAGCGCGCCGCCATGAAGTCGCTGAACAGCCGCGTCTTGGGATCGCGGTCGCGCCGCGGCGGTGTCAGCGCGACAAGCTGCGTCGGCAGGGGCGGGCTCTGCCGTGCAACCGGTACCAGCGCCCCCGATCGCAGGTGATCCGCTACCTCGAACACCGGTTTCAACACGATGCCGCGCCCGTCAAGTGCCCATCCAGTCAGGACATCGCCGTCGTCGGATTCGAACGGTCCCGTCACGTCGAAGCGTCTTGGACCCTCGGGCGTCTGCAGCGTCCACTGAAACTCGCGCGCGCCGGGAAAACGCAGGTTCAGGCAGTCGTGATCGCGCAGATCCGCCGCCCGCACCGGCATCCCCCGCGCCGCAATATAGGCGGGTGCTGCGCACAGGATGCGCGGGCAATCTGCCACCCGCCGCAGCCGCAGGGTGCTGTCCGGCAACGGCCCCATGTGGAAGGCGAGATCAAGCCCTTCGGCCGTTACGTCGATCAGCCGGTCGGACAGGCGCAGCCGCACGTCGATCGCAGGCCAGTCGTCCTTGAAGGCCGGGACATGCGGCGCGATGAAGCGCCGCCCGACGCCCAGCGGCGCCGCAACGAACAGGGTGCCGCGCGGGTTGCGGGTCGCATCGACCACGGCGGCCTCGGCCTCTTCGATCGCCTCCAGCACCTTGCGGGCGCCGTCATGGAAGATGCGGCCATTCTCGGTTGGCTGCAGGCTGCGCGTGGTGCGATTGAACAGCCGCACGCCCAGGTGCCGCTCCAGTTCCGCGATCCGCGCCGAGGCGACGGCGGGTGAGGTGCGCTGGTCGCGCGCTGCGGCGCTCATGCTGCCCAGATCATAGACGCGCAGGAACATGCGGATGTTTTTCACATAGCTCATGGAAATTCGCGCCCGATTTTTGAAAGTGATCCGTCATTTGACGAATTAACAAAAAGGTCCGGGCTGGTATAGCTTCGGGCAAACGAAAGGGGCAGGCAGTGTATGATCTGGCAGTGATGGGCGAATGGATCGAATTCGCGGTGCGCTGGCTGCATGTGATCACCGCGGTGGCCTGGATCGGTTCATCCTTCTACTTCATCGCGCTGGATCTGGGGCTGCGCAAATCGCCCGACCTGCCGGCCGGCGCCTATGGCGAGGAATGGCAGGTTCATGGGGGCGGCTTTTACCACATCCAGAAATACCTCGTCGCGCCCGAGCGTCTGCCCGACCACCTGATCTGGTTCAAATGGGAGAGCTATGCGACCTGGCTGTCGGGCTTCGCGCTGCTGGTGCTGGTCTATTACCTCGGGGCCGAGTTCTATCTGGTTGATCCCGATGTGCTTGATATTCCTGTCTGGCAGGCGGTTCTGATCTCGCTCGCCTCGCTGGGGTTCGGCTGGCTTGCCTATGACGCGATCTGCAAGAGCCGCCTCGGCAATGACAACACGCGGCTGATGCTGTTGCTGTATGTGATCCTTGTGGCGATGGCCTGGGGGTATACCCAGGTGTTTTCGGGGCGGGCGGCGCTGCTGCATCTGGGGGCCTTCACTGCCACGATCATGTCGGCCAATGTGTTCCTGATCATCATCCCGAACCAGAAGATCGTTGTGGCGGACCTGCGGGCAGGGCGTGTGCCGGATGCAAGATACGGCCGGATTGCCAAGCAACGTTCGACGCACAACAACTATCTGACGCTTCCGGTGCTGTTTCTGATGTTGTCGAACCACTATCCGCTGGCCTTTGCCAGCCAGTTCAACTGGCTGATCGCGGCGCTGGTGTTCCTGATGGGGGTAACGATCCGGCACTGGTTCAACACGCGTCACGCCGGGAAGGGCAGCCCGCACTGGACCTGGGGTGCAACGGTGATCCTGTTCCTGATCATCATGTGGCTTTCCACCGCCCCGATGTTCCACCAGCGCGCCGAGGCCGGGCTTCAGGGGGCCGCGCTGCGCTTTGCGCAGGCCGAGGGCTTTGACCAGGTGCATGAAATCGTGGTGGGCCGATGCTCGATGTGCCACGCGGCCGAACCGGTGTGGCAGGGGCTGCACTGGGCGCCGAAGGGCGTGGTGCTGGAGACCGAAGCGCAGGTGGCGCGCGCGGCGCGCGACATCTATCTGCAGGCGGGTCTGACCCATGCGATGCCGCCCGCCAACCTGTCCTACATGGAGCCGGAGGAACGCGCAGCCATCATCCGCTGGTTCCGCGCTGCTAGCTCCGGCTGAGGGTGAAGCGCGTCGTTTGCGTGTAGCTTGCGCCCGCGTCCAGCGTCACCGGCGGGAATTCCGGGTGGTGCGGCGCATCGGGCCAACGTTGCGGTTCAAGCGCGATCCCCGCATGGGGGCCGTAGGGCTGCCCCGCGTGGCCGATGAAGGGACGGGTATCCAGCGTCGCGCCGTCGAAGACCTGAAGCCCCGGCTCGGTTGTTTCCAGTTGAAGCCGCACGCCCTTCGTGCCGCGCAGTTCCGCAACCTGCGTCAGATCACGCGGACTGCGGGCAAGGCACCAGTTATGGTCGAACTGTTCCTCCAGGGTCAGGCTGCGGCCGGAGCGCAGATCGAAGGCGCCGGTGACCGGCGCGATCTCGCCGATCGGCAAGCCATTGCGCGTTGGCAGATAGTGATCGGCGGCCACCTGCAGATGATGCCCGGCGATATCCGGCCGCCCGTCAAGGTTCCAGTAGATGTGGCTGGCAAGGTTCATCAGGGTCGGTGCATCGGTTTGCGCCATCAACCGCAACGTCATTCGGGCGGGTGATTCCAGCAGATAGGCGGCGCGGATCACCCGATTGCCAGGAAATCCCCCGTGCCCGTCCGCCAGCCGCAGGACGAGCGTGAGGCGATCCGGCCCGACTGCCTCGATCTCCCAGATCTGACGCTGGCTGCCCCACGTGCCGCCATGCAGGCAATTCTGCCCGTCATTGGCCTCGAACCGGCAGGGCCGGCCCGCGATCCGGGCCTCGGCCCCGGCAATCCGATTGGCAACCGGCCCGACGACGGCGCCGAAATAGTCCATGACGCCTTCATAGGCCTGAAGCTGATCGCTGCCCAGAGCCAGCGGCCAGGGCGTACCGGCAAGCCGCAGATCCTGCACAACGGCCCCCCAGGTCAGGACGACGGCGCGTAACTCGCCGGCTTGCAGATGGACCGCCTCGACGGGGCGGCCATCGGCGGTGATGCCGAAGGGAAGCCGCCGGACGGTCATGGTTGGCCCCGCAGCAGGCGGTGGGCGCGGGTCAGTCCCGCAAGCGTCATCTCGGTCGCCGAGATCAGACGCAGCGGCACGGCTAGCGCCGCCAGCGCGTGACGGTAGGGATCGGCGGCAGGGGAGGCGGCAAGGATTGCCACCTGTTGCCCCAGCCAATAGGGCCGCGCTGCCGCCAGTTCCGCCCCGATCAGAAGGCCGGTATATCGCGCACGTGCCGCTGGCGGGCCGATCAGCTGAAGCTGGCTTTCAGCCTCGACCTGCGCCAGCCGGGCAGCAAGCCGTTCGGGATGCGATCGGGCGTCGTCCACTGCGGCAAGAAACGCCGCGTCATCCCAGCCGGGTTCGTCCTCCGGGGGCAGAAGCTGGCTGATCAGACGCACCGTAAGAAAGGACTGGAAGCTCACCACCTCGCCGGCACTCAGCTGTGCCCAAAGCGTCGTGTCACCTGGCCCGTCCCCGGGCAGGCAGACCACGCCGTCAAACTGGGGTTCGCGATCAAGAAAGCCGGCGATGCAGGTCTCTGCGCCCCGGGTCAGACCGGGGGCGGGGCGGGACTGACGCAACCCTGGCACAAGATGGTGGCCGGCCTCGTTCGCAACAGGCGCCTCCAGCGGCGTGCAAGGCACGGGGCGGGCAAGGGCGGGCATCGCCATCCCGGCGATCACCACCGGGCCGGCAAGCCCCTGCGCCTGCCAGGGGCCGATCAAAGGCTCAAGCCGGTTCTCCGGCGCGGCGCCCGAATCAAGCGTTGCTTCCGCCATGATCTGACCGTCTGTCGTCATCGCAAAGGCGCGGGGGTGTTCCCCCCACGCCACTGCGATCCAGTCCGTCGATGCAAAGCCCGTCATGCCGTCCGCCCCGGTCCAGGTTCCGGCCGTTGCCTAGCATGGCTGGCGCCGGTGCGGAAGCGGTGCTCAGTTGGCCGTCACGCAATCCGCAATCGTGGTGGCCAGTCCGCGCAGCAGATCGGCGTAAAGTCCCGCGCCGGGCGCAAGCTGCATTCCCTCGGGGTCGAGCGCCCCGCCGATGCGGATCTCGTCGCTTTCGCCAAGCTGTTGCGTATGACGGGCATCATGCTGCACTTCCGGAAAGATGCAGACGCCGCTGCCCTGGGCGATCTCCGCGCGCAGCGCCGCAAGGCGCGCCGCCCCTGGCGTGGCCGCATCGCCGTCGGCGATGGCACCGGCCACCGTCAGGCCGAAGTGATCGGCGAAATAGCCATAGGCGTCGTGGTAGACGTAGAAAGGCCGGCCCTGGACGCCCTCGAGCATGGCGGAAACTTCGACCTCGAGCGCATCGATCCCGGCCAGCGCCGTTTCAGCATTGCTGCGGTAGGTGTCGGCATTCTCCGCGTCACGCGCCGCAAGTTCGGACGCAATCGCCTCGATCCAGAGGCGGGCGTTGCCGGGATCAAGCCAGGCATGCGGATCAAGGCCGTCATGGCTGTGCCCGTGGTTGTCGCGTCCGTGATCATCTTCTTCGTGGTCGTGATGGGCATGCGCATCGTCATGATCATGGTTGTGGTCATGCCCTTGATCATGTGCATGATCGTCGTGGTCGTGGTCGTGGTCGTGGTCGTGGTCGTGGTCGTGGTCGTGGTCGTGGTCGTGGTCGTGGTCGTGCTCCCCATCTGCGCCATAGCTGCGGATCCGGACGCCCGGGACGTGCAGAAGCTCGACCGAGGTGCCGCTGATGCCGGTGCCGGCCACGGCGCGTTCAAGCCAAGGGGTCATTTCCGGACCGATCCAGAACAGCAGATCGGCGCCAGCCAGCGCCGCTGCCTGCGACGGGCGCAACTGGAAGCTGTGCGCATCGGCGCTGCCGTCCAGCAGCAGAAGCGGGGTGCCGAGATCGCCCATGACTTGTGACACAAGGGCATGAACGGGGGGGATGTCAGTCACGACCTTGGGCACATCCGCTGCCGCAGCGGTTGTCAGCGCCGCGACGGCACTGGCCGTGGCGAGGGTAATGGTATAACGCATGAAAGTCCTCCTTGGCGGGATGGGCCATCTATCTTATGTTATAGCATAACGTGTCAAGAGCGGTAACATGACCCAGTCCGATGATACTCCCGATGCCGGGCTTGCCTTTGCCCAGCACGATCACAGCCATTGCGCCGAGGACGTGCTTGCCCGGGCCGAGACGCTGGCGCGTGAGCGGGGGGCACGTCTGACCCCGGTGCGACGGCGGACGCTTGAGATCCTGCTTGAATCGCATCAGGCGCTGGGGGCCTATGACGTGCTGGACCGGCTGGCTGCCGACGGGTTCGGAAACCAGCCGCCCGTGGCCTATCGTGCGCTTGAGTTTCTGGCCGAACTGGGCCTTGTCCATCGCATCCGCCGGTTGAACGCCTTTGCGGCCTGCATGCATCCGGGACAGGCGCATCAACCGGCTTTCCTGATCTGCCGGGCCTGCAAGATGGTTGCCGAGGCGGCGGGCGAAACGGTGCGCGCGGCCCTCGACCGCGCGGCGCACGAGGCGGGCTTCCGGATCGAGCGCAGCAATATCGAGGCCCTCGGCCTTTGCACGGCCTGCCAGGAACGCGGCGCATGACCCTGATCAAGGCCGAGAACGTCACCGTCCGCCATGGGGACCTGCCGGTTCTGGCGCGGGTCTCGCTTGCCCTTACGGCGGGCGAGATCGTGACGGTTGTGGGGCCTAACGGCTCGGGCAAGTCCACCTTGCTGCGCGCGTTGCTGGGCATCCAGCCGGTGCAGGAGGGACGGGTGTGGCGCAAGCCGCAGCTGCGCGTGGGCTATGTCCCACAACGGCTGCACATCGATCCGGCATTGCCGATGACGGTGCGGCGCTTTCTGTCGCTGCCCCGCCGCGTTTCGGCCCCGGCGGCGCAGGCCGCACTGGCGCGGACGGGCGTGGGTGATCTTGCCGAGCGGCAGATGACGCGGTTGTCGGGTGGGCAGTTCCAGCGGGTGCTTCTGGCACGCGCGCTGTTGTCGCAGCCCGAAATCCTGGTGCTGGACGAGCCGACGCAGGGCCTCGATCAGCCCGGGATCGCCGCCTTCTACCGGCTGATCGAGGATGTCCGCCGGGAACTGGGCTGCGCGGTGCTGCTGGTCAGTCATGATCTTCACGTGGTCATGAGCGCGTCGGATCGTGTCATCTGCCTGAACGGGCATATCTGCTGCGAGGGCGCGCCAAGCGTGGTGTCGAACGCGCCCGAATACCGGGCGCTTTTCGGCCTTGGCACCGGCGGCGCGCTGGCGCTTTACCAGCATGTCCACGATCATGCGCATGATCTTTCCGCGGGCGCCGCGTCGGCACATGGACATCCGCAGCATGCAGGCGATCATCCGGGCGGCTGCTCGGGGGGCAGGCATACTCATTCTCATCCGGAAAAGGCCGATTGATGCTGGACGACTTTCTGATGCGCGCGGCGCTGGCGGGCATGGCGGTTGCCTTTGCGACGGGTCCGCTGGGGTGTTTCGTGGTCTGGCGGCGGATGGCCTATTTCGGCGATGCAACCGCCCATGCCGCGATCCTGGGCGTGGCGCTGGCGCTGGCCTTTTCGGTGTCCGTCTATGCCGGAACGCTGGTGGTGGCGTTGCTGATGGCGCTGACGGTGGCCAGCCTTTCGGGGCGCGGCTGGACAATGGACACGACTCTGGGCGTGCTTGCGCATTCGGCGCTTGCCTTCGGGCTTGTGGCGGTGTCGTTCCTGCCCAATGTCCGCGTGGATCTGACGGCGTATCTGTTTGGCGACATCCTCGCGGTTTCGCGGCTTGATCTTGCTGTGATCGCCGCGGGGGCGGCAACGGTGGTGGCGCTGCTGATCTGGCGCTGGCAGGCGCTGCTGACCGCGACCCTGAGCGAGGATCTGGCCCATGCCTCGGGCCTGAGGCCGGGGCGGGAACGTCTGGTCCTGACGGTGGCGCTGGCGCTGGTGGTGGCGGTCGCGCTGAAGGTGGTCGGCGCGCTTCTGATCGCGGCGATGCTGATCGTCCCGGCGGCGACGGCCCGCAGCCTGTCCCGCACGCCCGAGGCGATGGCCGCCTTTGCCGTGGTGATCGGGGTGATCGCGGTGCTGGGCGGGCTTGGCGCATCGCTCCAGTGGGATACGCCTGCCGGCCCCAGCATCGTGGCCGTGGCCGCAGTGCTTTTTGCCCTGTCAGTTGCGCTTGGATCCGCCCTGCGCCGTTAGCCGGCGCGTGCAGTCTGGTCATTCGCCGTAGTAGTCCCTGTACCAGCGGAGGAAGGCGGCCACGCCGTCGCGGATGTCGGTGCGGGGCAGGGGCCCGACCAGCGAGGTGATCAGCGTCGTGTCCGCCCAGGTGGCGGGAACATCGCCCGGCTGCATCGGCATGTAGTTGCGCAGGGCCGTTCTGCCGGTGGCACCCTCGATCGCCTCGATGAAATCCAGAAGCCTGACGGGCGCGCCATTGCCGATGTTCACCACACGAAAGGGCGCCACGGGCGACAGGCTGTCGCCCTTGGGCGGTTCGCCGTTCGGCCGGACGGGGGGGGTATCGATCAGCCGCCGGATCCCTTCGACCAGATCATCGACATAGGTGAAATCGCGCATCATGTCGCCGTGATTGTAGATGTCGATCGGCTCGTCCCGCAGGATCGCGCGGGTGAACTTGAACAGCGCCATGTCGGGCCGGCCCCACGGCCCATAGACGGTAAAGAAGCGGAACATCGTGACCGGAAGATCGTAAAGATGCGCATAGCTGTGGGCCATCGCTTCATTGGCCTTCTTGGTCGCAGCATAGAAGGACATCTGGCTGTCGGCCTTGTCGGTCTCGGCATAGGGCATGGCGGTGTTCGCGCCATAGGCCGAGGAGGTGGAGGCCAGAAGCATATGCGCCGGGGGATGGGCGCGGGCGGCTTCAAGAAGCTCGAACGTGCCGATCAGGTTCGCTTCCACATATTTGCGCGGCGCCTCGATCGAATGGCGGACCCCGGCCTGCGCGGCAAGATGGATCACCACATCGGGCCGTTCTGCCGCCATGATTGACAGGATGCGGCCCGGTTCCTCAAGCTGCGCCTCGTGGCCCGAAAAGGCGGCGCTCTGGCGCAGAATCTCGTGGCGGCGCTGTTTGAGGCGCACATCGTAGTAATCGCTCAGCCCGTCCAGGCCAACGACCCGATAGCCATCGTTCAGAAGGCGCCGGCAGAGATGGAAGCCGATGAAGCCGGCGGATCCGGTCACGAAAGCGGTGGGTTGGCGCGAGGGCACGGGCAAGCTCCGGGGAAATCATCAACTGCTCAGCGTAGCGGACCCTTCCGCCCCGTCAACCGCACCGCGGGTGGAACGCGCCGGCGGGACCGACGAACGGCTCGATCGGCGCGACTCCCGGTGGTTTCCGGCCGTCGCGGCTGGCTGCAATGCGGCGGGTGGATCAGGTGCAGTCGGTGCCAAGGCAGTCATTACCGGGTGTCATGCCGCACCAGCGCATGATGTTTGCCAGACGCGGCGTTGTCGGACCCGGGATTGCCCAAGCCCGCAGGGCGCCTTGCCGCCGCATCCCCGTCTGCAGGTGCTGCCGGCGCCGGATCAATAGCCGCGATCCCGATCCACGCGATGCAGCAACGGCTCGCCCGCCAGATCGCGGCGAATGTTCTCGGCGATCACGCGGCTTGCGCTGGGCGGGCGGGTCTCTGCGGCGATATGGGGTGTGACCGTGACGCGGGGATGGGCCCAGAAAGGATGCCCGGCCGGCAGCGGTTCCACGCGGAACACGTCAAGCGTCGCGTGGCCGATCTGACCGCTGTCGAGGGCCGCCAGCAGTGCCTCATCGTCGATGATCGGGCCACGGCCGGGGTTGATGATGACTGCGCCGCGCGGCATCCATGCCAGCCGGGTCGCGTTCAGAAGGTTTTCGGTATCGGGCGTCAGCGGCAGCAGGGTGACCACGATCGCCGCCCGGCGCAGAACGGCTTCCAGCCCCGCATCGCCCGAATGACAGTCGATGCCCTCGATGGTCCGCGCTGACCGGCTCCAGCCCAGCACGGGGAAGTTCAGGCGGGCCAGCGCTTCGGCCGAGGCACGGCCCAGCTCTCCCAGCCCCAGGATCGCCACGGGGCGTTCGCGGGCCAGCGGCGGAACCTCGCCCGCGCGCCAGACGCCATCCTGCCGCAGGATATGCCCGTCGATCCCGAGGTGATGACGCAGCACATGGCCGGTGACCCATTCCACCATGCCGTCGGTCAGCGCAGGGTCCACCATGCGGCACAGCGGCTGCGTCAGCGTCGGGTTGCCGACGATGCGTTCCACCCCTGCCCAGAGGTTCAGCACCGCGCGCGTCCGGGTGAAGGGGCTGAAGTCCTCGACATCGCCCCCCGGCGCGAAGATGATGTAGTCGATCGCCGCAGGATCGGGCGCCGTATTCACCAGCGAGACGTCGAGACCCAGTTCGGCAAAGGCCTGTTCCAGATGCGGGCGATAGGCATCCCAGCGTGCAGGTCCGGCTGCGAAATAGGCGGTGGCGGTCATGTGCGTCCCCTTGGTCGGTGAATATGCGCGCTCTGAACCAGCCCGTAGGCCAGGAGCAGCACCAGCATCGCAGACCCGCCGTAGGATACAAGCGGCAGTGGCACACCCACCACCGGCGCAAGCCCCATCACCATCCCCATGTTGACGGCGAAGTAGAAGAACAGCGTTGCCGAGACCCCGAGTGTCAGCAGCGATGAAAACCGGTCGCGGTTGCGCAGTGCGGCCGCGACGGTGAACACGATCAGGGCCACGTAAAGCGACAGAAGCGATATGGCGCCGACAAAGCCGAACTCTTCCGCCAGGGTCGTGAAGATGAAATCGGTGTGCTTTTCGGGAAGGAAGTTCAGCCGGCTCTGGGTGCCTTGCATGAAGCCGCGCCCGCTCCACCCGCCCGAACCCAGCGCGATCTTGGCCTGGCTGATGTGATAGCCCGCGCCAAGAGGGTCGGTCGAGGGATCAAGGAAGGTGTCGATGCGCCGGTACTGGTAGTCCTTCAGCAACTGCCATTCCGTCCCGCGCGAGGTAAAGACCGCCGCGACAAGCCCTGCCCCCAACGCGATGACCACCACGAAGTAGAGGAAATGCACCCCCGCGAGGAACATCATCACCCCGCCGCCGAACAGCAGCAGGATCGCGGTGCCCAGATCAGGCTGACGCAGCACCAGGGCCACCGGCAGAAGGATCAGCACCAATGGCACCAGCACCCAGAAGGGGCGCGAGGTCTTGCGGAGGTCAAGCCAGTCGTAATAGGCGGCAAGGATCATCACCAGCGTGATCTTGGTCAGCTCCGAGGGCTGCAGGCGCATGAAACCGAGGTCGATCCAGCGCTGCGCCCCCATGCCGACCGTGCCCACGAACTCGACCGCGACCAGCAGCAGAAGCGACAGGCCAAAGGCGACGCCGGCAATGTTGCGCCAGAACCAGATCGGCACGAAGGCGACCGCAAACATCGCAACAAGGCCGAAGGCAAAGCGTTCCATCTGGGGCTCGGCCCAGACATGCATTCGCCCCCCCGCAACCGAATAGAGCATCAGAAACCCGACCGAGGCGATGGCCGTCAGCAGGATCACCAGCGCCCAGTTGATGTGCAGCACCTTGCGCAGGCCGGTGGGCACCGTCTTGACGGCATATTCAAGATAACTCATGCCCGCGTCTGCCCGCTTTGTGCCGTTTCGGGAAGGCGCAGCACCAGCTCGCGCCGCTCATTCTCGATCCGCGTGCGTTGCGAGGCCGGATAGGCCGACAGTGGCGGCAGCCCTTCGTTGAGGGCGAAAAGCGCCACGTCGCGCCCGATGGGGGCCGCGGCCGTCGATCCACCCATCCCGTGTTCCACCACGACGGAAACGGCGATCCGCGGTGCCTCGGCGGGTGCGTAGCCCACGAAAAGCGCGTGATCGCGCCGGTTCCAGGGCAGTTGTTCGTTGCGGACAACGCCACGCGCGCGTTCGGCCGCGGTGATGTTGCGCACCTGGCTGGTCCCCGTCTTGCCGGCAAGGCGCATCGCCGGGTCTTCCACGCGGCTGCTGTAGGCCGTTCCGCGCTGGCTGTTCACCGTGGCTGCCATGCCGCGCCGGATCTCGCGCAGGAATTCGGGGTTGAGGCCCAGATCGCTTCCGGCGTGGATCGGTTCCTCGACGCCGTTGATGGCCCGCACCAGCCGTGGCGAGACACTGCGCCCCGAGGCAAGCCGCGCCGTCATCACCGCCAGCTGCAGGGGCGTGCTGAGCACATAGCCCTGTCCGATCGAGGCGTTGACCGTATCGCCCACCCGCCATTCCTGGCCATGACGTTCGCGTTTCCACTGCCGGTTCGGGTTGAGCCCTTCGGAAATCGCCGACATTGGCAGATCATGCCGCTGACCCAGCCCCAGGCGATAGGACATCTCTGCAATGCGATCGATCCCGCACCGCTGCGCGATATCATAGAAATACACGTCACAGCTTTCCGCCAGCGCCGCGACAAGCGCCACGCGCCCGTGGCCACCGCGTTTCCAGCAGTGAAAGCGCCGCCCTGCAACATCCATGTGGCCCGGGCAATAGACGGTGTCATTGAGCCCCACCAGCCCCGCCTCCAGCGCGGCAAGCGCCGTCACCATCTTGAAGGTCGAACCGGGCGGATAGGCGCCCTGGACGGTCTTGTTGGCAAGCGGCCGGTGGTCATTGTCCATCAGTGCGCGGTAATCCGCGACACCGATGCCGCGCACGAAAAGATTGGGATCGAAAGAGGGCGAAGAGGAAATCGCCAGCAGATCGCCGGTATCGACGTCCATCACCACGCAGGCGGCGCTTTCCAGCCCAAGACGCGCCTGAACGAAATTCTGCAGCCGGTCATCTATGGTCAGCTGTACGCTCGCGCCCGGTTCGCCCTCTTGCCGGTCAAGCTCGCGCATCATCCGGCCCACGGCATTGACCTCGATCCGCCGCGATCCCGCCTTGCCGCGCAGCGCGTCCTCCAGCCGGGTTTCAAGACCGACCTTGCCGATCTGGAACCGCGGAATCTGCAGCACCGGATCAGGGCTTTCCAGCTGCGCCAGATCATTCTCACTGACCGGCCCGACATAGCCCACCACATGCGCATAGTCGCCGCCAAAGGGGTAATGCCGCGAAAGCCCCACCTCGGGCGTGATGCCGGGCAGGGCAGGGGCGTTGGCCGCCACCCGCGCCACATCTTCCCAGGACAGCCGCTCGGCCACGGTGATCGGCACGAATGCGCTGCGGCGGCGGATCTCGCGCAGGGTGCGGTCGATGTCTTCGTCGGTAAGGGCGACCAGGCTGCGCAGATGGTTCAGCGCCTGTTCGACATCGCCCGCATCCTCGCGCACGATGACAATGCGGTAGTTCTGTTCGTTACCTGCGACGATCACGCCGTTACGGTCATGGATCAGCCCCCGCGCCGGGGGAATGAGCCGGATGTTGACCCGGTTTTCCTCGGCCAGAAGCCGGTATTGATCGGCCTCTTCGACCTGCATGTGCCGAAGCCGCACACCAAGCGCGGCAATGATCGCAGCCTGCGCACCGCCCAGGAACAGGGCGCGGCGCGTGATCCGGCGCGCGCTTTCCTCATTGTCCTTCTGTGACCGTCTCACAGCCGTCTCCCCAAAGCATCGACTTCGCCGGTGGCCGGTTTGCGCATGCCGAAGGCCCAGCCGGACAGGGCCACCACCAGCGGATAGGCAAGAATGGTCATCCCGATCTGCGCAACCGCCGGGCCCAGGCCGACCAGCGGCACCATCGCAAGCGTGAGCACAAGCCGGTTCAGAAGGCCCATCGCCACGAGGACGGTCGCGACCATGATCCATTCCATCGCAAAGCTCACCTCGCGCAGAAGCGCCATGCGACTGCGCAGGAACTCGCTTCCCAGCAGGACCGCGAAGGCCCAAAGCCCCGGCGGGCGCATGAACAGAAGATCCTCAAGCAGATAGACCGCGGCAATCAGAGCGGCCGGCAGGTAATCGGGCCGGCGCATCACCCAGGCAAGCGTGATGCACAGCATGACATCCGGCCCCGGAATACCCAGCGGCAGGCTGGATATGGGCAAAAGCTTGAAGAAGAAGATCGCCGCGGCCAGCAGAAGATAAAGCCCGCGATAGGCCCAGCGCAGCGTTGCAAGCTGCTCAGCCATCGGCAGTCTCTCCCGGGGCTTCGGCGGCATTCCCATCGGGAAACAGATCGGGCCGCGGCAGTTCGATCATCGGTATCACGAGGTTTCCGGGGTCCTCGATCCGTTCCAGCCCCGGGCTGCGCAGCACACGCAGGAACTCCAGCCGCTCGTAATCGGCCGAGAGCCGTGCCCGAAGCCGGCGGTCGGGCCCCTGTGCCACCTGTCCCACAAGAAGCCCGGCCGGAAAAACCCCTCCGTCGCCCGAGGAGACGATGCGGTCGCCCGGCCGCACCAGTTCCGGCTTCTCCAGAAACTCCAGCACCGGAACGGGGGTGTTGTCGCCCGACAGAAGCGCGCGCTGGCCCGAAGGCTGGATGGTCACCGGGATGCGGCTGGCGGAATCGGTCAGAAGGATCACCCGTGACGAGGTTCGTCCCACCCCCGAGATTCGCCCCACAAGCCCCAGCCCGTCCATCGTGGCCCAGCCGTCGCGGATGCCGTCGCGGGCACCGACGTTCAGAAGCACCGACTGCCGGAAAGGCGACCCGCTGTCCGCCAGCACCACGCCCGTCACATGGGTAAGCCGCGGATCGAGGCGCACATTGTTCAGATCCAGCAGCTTGGCGTTCTTCTGTTCAAGCTGCAGTGCGGCCTCGCGCCAGGCGCGCATCTGCTGCAATTCGCGCCGCAACTCCTGGTTCTGTTCGTGAAGCCGCGCATAGGCGCGAAAATTGTCGATCAAGCCCAGGGTCCGCGTTACCGGAACCATCGCCCATTCCATGTTGGGCACGATGCGGTCGACAAGGGCGGCGCGGAACTGTTCGACACGCGGATTATCGATGCGCCACACCAGGAAGAACGCCAGAAGGCACAGCGCCAGCCCGCCGATCAGGATACGCCTGACCGGACGAACGTAATGTTCCTGCGCTGTCTTGTCGTTTGCCACAGCAGCTCCGTTCTGAAGTGCCGCCGGAGGGGATCGGGCGCGCTCAGCTGTCGTAGTCTATCACATGCCGCAGCTGTTTTTCGTATTCCAGCGCCTTACCGGTACCGAGCGCCACACAATTCAGTGACTCGTCCGCCACCGAGATCGAGAGCCCGGTCTGTTCGCGCAGGCTGAGGTCCAGTTCGCCCAGCAGCGCGCCGCCACCGGTAAGCATCACGCCCCGGTCCACGATATCGGCCGCAAGATCGGGCGGCGTCGCCTCAAGCGCCATCATCACCGCCTCGCAGATCGCCTGCACGGTTTCCGAGAGGGCCTCGGCCACCTGCGCCTGGTTGATCTCGATCTCCTTCGGCACGCCGTTCAGAAGGTCGCGACCGCGAATGACAAGGCTTGCGCCCCGTCCGTCATCCGGCATGCGGGCGGTGCCGATCTGGGTCTTGATGCGTTCGGCGGTGGATTCGCCGATCAGCAGGTTCTGCTGGCGGCGCAGGTAGCTGATGATCGCTTCGTCCATGCGGTCACCGCCCACCCGGACCGACCGCGCATAGACGATATCGCCCAGCGACAGAACCGCCACTTCGGTCGTCCCACCGCCGATATCGACCACCATGTTGCCAGTGGGGTCGGTGATCGGCATGCCCGCGCCGATCGCTGCGGCGATGGGTTCTGCGATCAGCCCCGCCCGCCGTGCACCTGCCGACAGCACCGATTGGCGGATGGCCCGCTTTTCCACCGGCGTCGCGCCATGGGGAACGCAGACGATGACCTTGGGCTTGGAAAAGGTGGTGCGCCGATGGACCTTGCGGATGAAATGCTTGATCATTTCCTCGGCCACGTCGAAATCGGCAATCACGCCGTCGCGCATCGGCCGGATTGCCTCGATGCTGCCCGGGGTGCGGCCCAGCATGAGCTTTGCATCCTCGCCCACGGCAAGAACCTGCTTGCGGCCGTCCTTGACGTGGTAGGCAACCACCGACGGTTCGTTCAGGATGATGCCCTTGCCCTTGACATAGACCAGCGTATTCGCCGTCCCGAGGTCGATCGCCATGTCAGACGAAAACAGACCTGAAAACCCAACCATCCTGCCGACTTCCCGTTATGCGCCAAAATTGATGGCCCGCGACTCTTTCGGACGCGGGCCCTGGTCCTTATAGGCAGGAAAGCTGCAAAGCGCAAAGGGGCCGCATGTCGGCGGGTGGCGCATTTTCGCCCGGCCGTCCACCCGACGCCGCTATCCCGGCTCCGGATTTCAGGCGGGCGCCCGCCACGCGTCCCGAGGCTTCGGGACGCGTGGCCGAAATCTCCGCTTACGCGCCGGCGATGCCGCAGGCGGCCTTCCCGATCCGGCCCGTGCCGGATCAGGCTTGCGGTGCGGCGTCAGGCCGTCCCTGCCTCTGCGGCAGGTTTCGTCTTTTGCCGACGCAGGATCAGCTTGTTGAGCGCGTTGACATAGGCCTTCACGCTTGCAACCACGGTATCGGTATCGGCGGATTGCCCGGTGACGATCTTGCCGTCCTCCTCCATCCGCACCGAAACGGTGGCCTGTGCGTCGGTGCCCTCGGTTACGGCATGGACCTGATAAAGCTGAAGCCGCGCGCTGTGCGGGAACAGCATCTTGACCGCATGGAAGGCCGCGTCGATGGGGCCATCGCCGGTCGCATCGACCGAATGGTCCTCGCCGTCGATGGTCAGGGTCAGCTCGGCCTCTTGCGGGCCCTCGGTGCCACAGATCACGCGCAGGCGCTTGACCTGGATCGTGTCATGCTCGGCGCTGGTGGTGCTGTCCTGCATCAGCGCGATCAGGTCGTCGTCATAGACCTCTTTCTTGCGATCGGCGAGCGCCTTGAAGCGCACGAACACGTCGTTGAGCTGGTTATCGGCCAGTTCGAACCCCAGATCCCGCAACTTTGCGCGCAGTGCTGCGCGGCCCGAATGCTTGCCCATCACGATATTGGTATCGTTCAGGCCGATATCTGCCGGGCGCATGATCTCGAACGTCTCGGCGTTCTTGAGCACACCGTCTTGATGGATGCCGCTTTCGTGCAGGAAGGCGTTCTTGCCGACGATCGCCTTGTTGAACTGTACCGGAAACCCCGAAACGGTGGAGACCTTGCGGCTGATGTTCATGATCTTGGTTGTGTCGATACCGGTGCGGTAGGGCATGATGTCGTTGCGCACCCTCAGGGCCATCACCACCTCTTCCAGGGCAGTGTTGCCGGCCCGTTCGCCAAGACCGTTGATCGTGCATTCGATCTGGCGGGCACCCGCCTCGACAGCGGCCAGCGCGTTGGCCGTCGCCATGCCAAGATCGTTGTGGCAGTGGGTGGCAAAGATGATCTGATCGGCGCCCGGAACACGCTCCAGCAGCATGCGGATCAGCGCCGCGCTTTCGCGCGGGGCAGTATAGCCCACCGTGTCGGGGATGTTGATGGTGGTCGCGCCGGCCTTGATCGCAATTTCAACCACCCGGCACAGGTAGTCATGTTCGGTGCGCGTTGCATCCATCGGCGACCATTGCACATCCGGGCAGAGGTTGCGCGCATGGCTGACCGTGGCGTGAATACGTTCGGCCATCGCATCCTGCGACAGCTTGGTGATGTCACGGTGCAGGGGCGAGGTGCCGATGAAGGTGTGAATCCGGGGTCGCGCGGCATGTTTCACCGCCTCCCAGGCGCGGTCGATATCCCCGGGATTGGCCCGCGCGAGCCCGCAGATCACCGATCGGCGGGCGAGGCGCGCGATATCCGAGACGGCTTCGAAATCGCCCTCCGAGGCGATGGGAAAACCTGCTTCGATGATGTCCACGCCCATCTCATCCAGCAGGGCCGCGATCTCGAGCTTTTCGTCATGGGTCATGGTTGCGCCGGGCGATTGTTCGCCATCGCGCAGGGTGGTGTCGAAGATCAGGACCTGATCCTGTTCGGCAATCGGGGTGGTCATGGGATGTCTCACTTGTTTCCTTGGCTGCGGATCCGGGCGCTGGTCACCTCCGAGCGGTCGCGCCCAAAGGCACGCTCAGAGGCAGCTAAGGAGAAGGAGGCCACGGCGGTTCAGGGGCAGAACTGCCCCACTGGACGCGATGATATGCGTAATCCGTGCCATGGGCCGGACTATGCCGCCCCGATCTGCAAAAGAAAAGATGCAAAATGATCCGGGCCGTGACCTGCTGCGAAAACCCCGGAACAGGAAAGGGCAGGGCATGAAGGCACTTGTGGTGGGGGCGTCGGGCGGCATCGGGCGGGCGCTGGCGGCAGAGCTTGGGGCGCGGGGGCACGAGGTCGTCCCTTTGTCCCGTTCAGAGAACGGCTTCGACATTACCGATGAGGACAGCGTTGCCCGCCATCTTTCGCGCCTCGGCCCGATCGAGACGGTTGTGGTGGCGACTGGTGCGCTTGCCCCTGAAGGGCAGGGGCCCGAAAAGTCGCTGCGTGCGCTGGATGCGCAGGCGATGGCGCGGGTTCTTGCCGTGAACACGATCGGGCCGGCAATGGTGCTGAAACACGCGCTGCCGTTATTGCCGCGCGACCGGCGCACGGTGGTGGCGGTTCTGTCGGCGCGGGTCGGGTCGATCGGCGACAACGCGACGGGCGGCTGGTATTCCTACCGCGCGTCCAAGGCAGCGCTGAACCAGATCCTGCGCAGCGCCGCGATCGAGCTTGCACGCAGCCATCCGAAGGCGCTGTGTGTCGCGCTTCACCCCGGCACGGTCGCCACCCCCTTCACTGCAAGCTTTCCGCGCCCTGGCAAGCTCACGCCCGAGGAGGCGGCCGGGAGGCTTCTCGATGTTCTCGACGCTCTCGGACCAGCGCAGACCGGCGGATTCTTCGACTCGGCGGGCCTGCCGGTGCCGTGGTAGGACCCGGGCGCCGTGCGAGACGCGCTGCGTGCGGATCGCCCGCGTTGGTCAGTCCGCGACCGAGGCCGGCGCGCCTTCCTCTGCGGCCGGTGCGTCCGGGCTGGTGTCGGCGCCGCCAGCCGGCGACGCGCCTTCCGGCGGGAGCGGAGTGACCGAGACCAGATCGCCCTCGGCCCAGAGACCCGAGACCACCTGACCGGTGGCATAGCGCAACACGCCGGCACCATGACGCCGCCCCGCGACAAACGCGCCTTCATAGACGTCGCCCGTCGGATAGGTTGCCATACCTTCGCCGCTGATCTCGCCGTTCAGCCAGTCGCCCTCATAATGGAAGCCGTCGGCCATCTCGATCGTGCCGCGGCCGTGGCGTTCGCCTTCGACAAAATCGCCGCTGTAGATCGTGCCGTCGGGATAGGCCGCGATGCCCTTGCCGTGCCGCTGACCGTTTTCCCAGTCGCCATCATAGCTGTAGCCGTCGGGCCAGGTCATCCGCCCATTGCCATGCAGCCGTCCGGCAAGAAACTCGCCTTCATAGACAATGCCGTCCGCATAGCGCGCTATACCCCGGCCCTCGATCACGCCGGCGCGCCAGCTTCCGTCATAGCTGCCGCCGTCCTCATAGGTGATGACTCCCTGCCCGTCGGGCGCATCCTGCGCGAAGCTGCCGACATAGACCGACCCGTCGGGATAGGTGGCGCGGCCCTCGCCCTCCATCCAGCCGTTGACCCATGTGCCTTCATAGGCAAAACCTTCCGCTGACCGGAAGATCCCCTGGCCGTGCCGGCGATCCTGATGGAAGCCACCTTCATAGCTGTCGCCATTGGCGAAGGCGATCCGGCCCTCGCCCTCGCGCTGTCCATCGGCGAAGGTGCCTTCATAGACATCGCCATTGGCCTGGGTCAGCGTGCCGGCGCCGCTGATCTGGCCGTTCTCCCAGCTGCCCTCATAGGTCAGGCCGTCGGCCATCTCCATCCGGCCATGGCCGTGGCGCTGGCCGCCCTGCACCGCGCCTTCGTAGATCGTGCCATCGGCATAGACGATGCGGGCCGTTCCTGTCTGAACCCCGTTGACCCAGTCGCCTTCATAGCGAAAGCCGCCCTCTGCTTCCAGCGCGCCGCGCCCGTGATGGGTGCCGTTCAGAAAGCCGCCGGTATAGACTTGGCCGCTTGCATAGGTCATGCGGCCTTCGCCGGTCATCTGGCCGGCGTCCCAATCGCCTTCGTAGCTGCCGCCGTCCGGGAAGGTCATTCGGCCCCGCCCATGGGGCGCACCGCCAGCAAAGGTGCCTTCATAGACGCTGCCATTGGCAAATCGCGCTGTGCCCTGTCCCGAGATCTCGCCCTCGACCCAGTCGCCGCTGTACTCATAGCCGTTGGGCAGGCGGTACAGCCCCTGACCGTGCTGCTTCCCGTCCTTGAACGTGCCCTCGTAGAAGCTGCCGTCTTCGTATTGCTTTGCGATGATCTCGCCCGATTGTGCGTGAACCAGTCCCGCGAACACGAGCGCAAGCACCGATCCGCCGATCATAAGTCTGCCCTTGCCGATCATCCCGTATCCCCTGCCGGTCATTTGGCGCGCAGCCTAGTGGAGGCGGGGCGGCGCTGGCAAGGCCGGGCGGCGCAACTTTGCCGCCGGGCTTTCATGTGCGCAACAAGCTGCTAGATATTCGATACCAAAGCAGGGGACTTTCATGGCCGAGACCTTTCGCCTGACACTGGCGCAGCTGAATCCGACAGTCGGTGACCTGGCCGGCAATGCTGAGCAGGTGCGCAACGCCTGGGAAAGCGCCCGCGCGGCCGGGGCGCAGATGCTGGCGCTGCCCGAGATGTTCCTGACCGGCTATCAGACGCAGGATCTCGTGCTCAAGCGGGCCTTCGTGGCGGATGCGATGGCCCATGTCCTGAAACTGGCACGCGATTGCGCCGAGGGCCCGGCGATCGGGATCGGCACGCCCTGGACCGAGGCGGGGCGCGTTCACAATACCTATTGCATCCTGTCCGGCGGTGCGGTGCAGGCGCGGATCTACAAGCACCACCTGCCCAATGATGGTGTCTTTGACGAATGCAGGGTCTTCACCCCGGGTGAGATCTCTGGGCCCTATCGCATCGGGCCGCTGCGGATCGGAACGCCGATCTGCGAGGATGCCTGGCACGAGGACGTGGCCGAGGCGCAGGCCGAATCGGGCGCCGAGATCCTGCTGGTGCCCAACGGGTCGCCCTATTACCGTGGCAAGCATGACGTGCGGCTGAACCTGATGGTATCGCGCGTCGTCGAAACCGGCCTGCCGCTGGTCTATCTGAACATGGTGGGGGGGCAGGACGATCAGGTATTCGACGGGGCATCCTTCGCGCTGAACCGGGGCGGGCAACTGGCGCTGCAGCTTCCGGCCTTCGATACTGCGCTGGCCCATGTCGATTTCCGGCGGGGCGAAACAGGCTGGGAAATCCTGCAAGGCGAGCGGGCGACGTTGCCGGATGAATGGGAGCAGGACTATCGCGCCATGGTGGACTCGCTCCGCGACTATCTGCGCAAAAGCGGCTTTGCCAAGGTTCTTCTCGGTCTCTCGGGGGGGGTGGACTCGGCGCTTGTCGCGGCGATTGCGGCCGATGCCGTCGGGCCGCGGAACCTGCGCTGCGTGATGCTGCCGTCACGCTATACCAGCGCCGCGTCGCTGGCCGATGCCGAGGCGGCAGCCAGCGCCCTGGGGGCGCGGCTGGAGACCGTTCCGATCAGTGGCCCCCATGAGGCGGTGACGGAAGCGCTGGCGCCGCTTTTCGCCGGCACCGCCCCCGACCTGACCGAGGAGAACCTGCAGTCCCGCCTGCGGGGCCTGTTGCTGATGGCCCTGTCGAACAAGTTCGGCGAGATGCTTCTGACCACCGGCAACAAATCCGAAGTCGCGGTCGGATATGCGACGATCTATGGGGACATGGCGGGCGGCTACAACCCGATCAAGGATCTGTACAAGACCCGGGTGTTCGCGATCTGCCGCTGGCGCAATGCCAATCACCGCGACTGGATGATGGGCCCGCCGGGCGAGGTCATCCCGCCGCAGATCATCGACAAGCCGCCTTCGGCCGAATTGCGCGAAGACCAGAAGGACGAAGACAGCCTGCCGCCCTACGAGGTGCTGGATGCCATTCTTGAAGGGCTGGTGGACCGGGACGAAAGCGTGGCCGAACTGGTCGCAAGGGGGTTTGACGTGGCCACAGTCCAGCGGGTCGAGCATCTGGTCTATCTTTCGGAATACAAGCGGTTCCAGGCGGCGCCCGGGACGCGGCTTACCCCGCGCGCCTTCTGGCTGGACCGGCGCTATCCGATCGTCAATCGCTGGCGCGACCCGGGTTGAGGGGGGCGAAAACGGCCTGCGATGCAACCACTCCTGCGCCGCCGCGTTGGCGGGGTGCAGACATGCACATGGGCTGCGCGGCGCTGCGGAATGTTGCGCGCGGCGCCGGTGGCGTAGGTTCTGCACAGATTTGCGAAGGAGCCCGAACATGACCGTGAAACTTGCCGTCATCTATTATTCGACCTACGGCACGAACTATCAGATGGCCGAGATCGCGGCCGAGGCGGCAAAGGCCGCCGGCGCCGAGGTCCGGCTGCTGCGCGTGGCCGAGACGGCGCCGAAAGAGGTGGTTGAAACCCAGGACGCCTGGAAAGAACAGGCCGAGCGGATGGAGCATATCCCCGTCGCCACCCCCGACGACATGGAATGGGCCAATGCCTATCTGTTCTCCGCCCCGACCCGATTTGGTGGCACGCCGTCGCAGCTGCGCGCCTTCATCGACACGCTTGGCGGGCTTTGGGCCAAGGGTGCCCTGGCGAACAAGCCGGTCACTGCGATGACCAGCACCCAGAACGTGAACGGTGGCCAGGAGGCAACGTTGCTTGGCCTTTATACCACGTTCATGCACTGGGGCGCCGTGATCGTCCCGCCGGGCTACACCGACGGCTCGATTCCCGAGTCGGGCGGCAACCCCTATGGCTACAGCCACACTGTGGGCGAGTTCACCGAGGCGAACAAGGCAGCCATCACCCATCAGGCACGCCGCCTGGTCGATTTCGCAGCCCGTATCGCCGGCTGATCGGCCGGTATCGGCAGCGCAGCGGCTGGCGTTCGGCACAGGCGCGCAGGAAGCAAACTGCGCGCCTGACGCAGGTCGCGACACGTCTTCCCTGCGAGGATGCATCGTAAGCGAGATTTTGGACCATTGCTCAGGGGGCTTGACGTCGGCTTGACGTCGCCGCTGTCGTCTCGCCCGGAAGGCTTGGACTGCAATAAAGTTTG